>NZ_JBHRZT010000052.1:343814-410856 GCF_042649685.1 Bacillus songklensis
TGCGTGGGGTGACTCAAAAGGGGCGATTTTTCTCCTTTTGAGTCACCCCCTTTTTTTATTACCCAGGTTAGCCTATTATTGAATTTGAGCTCATTTAAAGGAAAGGGACATTTCGAACGAATGGGCCCAAAATAGTAAATGGCAACCTTGTTCTTTAATATAGGCTTTTAGTTAAGAAGAAAGGATAAACGAACCCTTTCTTCTTATTTTTTACGGCCTAAGCCCATTGCATTTTTCATTTTACGGAGCATTTTGCTTGCCGTTTGGTTGGCACGTTCTGCACCTTCATCTAAGATATCATCCAGTTGTGTAGAATCAATCAGCTCATAATAAGTCTCTTGAATTGGAGCAAGGGCATTTACCACTACTTCTGCTACATCCGTTTTAAACTCTCCGTAGCCTTTCCCTTCATACATTGCTTCAATTTCTTCTATCGATTTGTTACCAAGGATAGAGTAGATACCTAGTAAGTTGGAGACACCCGGCTTGTTTTCCTTGTCGAAGCGAACAATTCCTTCTGAGTCTGTTACGGCACTCTTGATTTTCTTTTCAATTGTTTTGGCATCATCAAGCATGGTAATGAACGCCTTTTGATTCGGATCGGATTTACTCATCTTTTTCATTGGATCCTGCAGCGACATGATACGGGCGCCGACTTTTGGAATACGCACTTCAGGGATTGTAAAAATATCGTTATATTTTTTGTTAAAACGTTCCGCAAGGTCGCGCGTTAACTCAAGATGTTGTTTTTGATCTTCTCCAACAGGAACGATATCTGTACCATACAGTAAAATATCAGCGGCCATTAATGGCGGGTATGTTAATAAACCGGCGGATACTGCTTCTTTGCCTGCTGACTTATCTTTAAATTGTGTCATGCGTTCAAGTTCGCCAATATAAGCAACGCATTGAAGCAACCATCCCGCTTCTGTATGAGCGGGAACTTCGGATTGAATGAACAATGTAGATTTGGCAGGATCAATTCCTACTGCTACATAAAGTGCCGCCAAACTGCGAATGTTTTTACGAAGTTGTAAGCGGTCTTGAGGAACGGTAATCGCGTGTTCATCAACAATGCAAAAGTAACAGTTGTAATCATTTTGCAACTCTACAAACTGTTTCATCGCTCCAATGTAGTTTCCAAGTGTAATCGTACCGCTTGGCTGAATACCAGAAAAAATCGTTTGCATGATTATCATCCTTTCATCATTTTTATTTCAATAAAATGTTTAGAAAATAAAAGGTCCATTCGTCTCCTAAAAAGTTTAGGGACGAATGGACCGCGTTACCACCCTAGTTATTTTGAATTAATCTCAAAATCGCTCTGTTCATGCCTGCGCAAAAGCATGAGTTTCGTTAACGCCGAAAACACGTTCAAGCATTTTACTTGAAAGCTCCAAAGCCCATTCCATACAGATGAATGTTTGTTTTCACCATCCACAAACTCTCTGAGAAATCATCATCATATGTACTCTTCTTCTTCATTGCTTCTTTATAATGGTTTCTAAATCTTATTATATCGCTGCAAAATGAAAATGCAACATTATCACATTAAAGTATTAATATACAAAAAAAATATATTTTCAAAATCGACAAAATATGATATATTTTTCAAAATATTATTGCAATATCTATCACAAAAGGATTTTTGTGCAAGTGGAGAAGACATTCAGGTCTAATTCACTAGAAATTCACTAGAAAATACATCTAAGAATTAGTATTGCAATAAATTTTTAAACTATTTATAATAAACAGTAACAAATAAATTTTTTACAAATTATTTACACTTCCTTAACTTTTCAGAAAAAACTTAAAAGTAATATTTGTAATAAGAAAGATATCTTCTCCATTTGATACATATGTTTATAGAGCGGGAGAACATATTCAGTGGTCGAATCAAGTGTAGAGGGTGATCTTTTTTATGCATCACTTTCTTTTAGTAGTCTATCAAATAAAATTTTCTGATAATTCTACAAATAAAGATAGTTTTTTTAATTGAAAAAGTTAATGGGTGTAAGAAAGTGAAAAGTTTATTTAAGTTACAACTCAACTATTTTAGGGGGTAAAGAAATGAGGAAAAGATTAGCAACTTTGTTCAGCTTGCTTCTAGTATTCTCTCTTTTCTTGTCTGCGTGCGGTTTCAATAAAGAGACTGCAAGCCCAGGCGAAAAAGAAGGCGGAAGCAAAGGCGGCGATTCTGCTGCAAAGCAAGAACTTCGTGTAAATATCAAGACTGAGCCATTCTCATTACATCCAGGATTGGCAAACGATTCAGTATCTTCTAACGTGTTATTACAAACTTTTGAAGGCTTAACTCGTATCAACAAAGACGGGAAACCTGAAAATGCGATGGCAGAAGATGTACAAGTAAGTGAAAATGGTGCCAAGTATACATTTAAAATCCGTCAAGATGCAAAATGGTCTAACGGTGATCCTGTAACTGCAAAGGACTTTGAATATGCTTGGAAATGGGCATTAGATCCAGCCCATGAATCTCAATATGCTTATCAGCTTTACTATATTAAAGGTGCACAAGCAGCAAATGAGAAAAAAGGATCTCTTGATCAAGTAGGCATTAAAGTGGTTGACGATAAAACTTTAGAGGTAACTCTTGAAAACCCAACTCCGTTTTTCTTAGAGTTAACAGCATTCTATACGTACTTCCCTGTTAACAGCAAAATTGCGCAAGCAAATGAAAAATGGTATACAAATGCCGGTGAAAACTATACTTCTAACGGACCATTCAAAATGGTTGAATGGGCGCATAACAATAAAATCATCCTTGAGAAAAACGAAAACTACTGGGATAAAGACAGCGTAAAACTTGAGAAAATCGATATGGCAATGGTTAACGAAAATAACACCGAGTTATCGATGTATCAAAACGGCGAGTTAGACTGGGCTGGTATGCCGACAGGTCAATTGCCAGTTGAAGCAATTCCACAGTTGCAATCCGATAAGACGTTAAAAATCCAACCAATTGCAGGTGTTTATTGGTATAAAATTAACACTGAAGCGAAGCCGATGGATAATCTAAATCTTCGCAAAGCATTAGCTTATGCAATCGATCGTAAAGGTATTACTGAAAACATTACAAAAGACGGTTCAATTCCGGCGATGGCAAACGTACCGCCAACTATGTTCCCTGAGAACGAAAAAGGCTATTTTAAAGATAATGATGTAAAAAAAGCAAAAGAATATTTGCAAAAAGCTCTTGATGAAATGGGCTTAAAAGATGTTTCCGAATTGCCAGAAATCAAACTTTCCTATAACACGGATGACAAGCATGCGAAAATTGCACAGGCAGTTCAAGATATGTGGAAGAAAAATTTAGGCATCAATGTGAAGCTTGAGAATACCGAATGGGCAGTTTATATTGACAAGTTACACAAAGGTAACTACCAAATCGGTCGTTTAGGCTGGTTAGGTGATTTTAATGATCCGATTAACTTCTTAGAGCTTTACCGTGAAAAAGAAGGCGGAAATAATGATACAAACTGGGAAGATCCAGAATACAAACAGTTGTTGCTTGATTCAGCAAAACAACAAGATCCTCAAAAACGTGAAGAAATGTTGAAAAAAGCTGAAGAAATCTTAATTAGAGATATGCCAATCATTCCAATCTACTTCTATACAAATGCTTGGGTACAAGTAGACAACTTAAAAGGTGTAGTAGTATCTGGTCTTGGTGATGTTCAATTCAAATGGGCTTATTTTGAATAAAATAAATACCTATAATATTTAAAAAACACACTGATTAACTAAGGAAAGGTATATGGGGAAATCCCCATATACTTTTCTTTCTGATAAGCTACATTTGTTAAATTATGGGGGTGTTATTTATGCTTAAATACATTGGTAAACGTTTGCTGTATATGCTTCTCTCGTTATTCTTAATTATTACAGCAACGTTTTTCTTAATGAGAGCAGCTCCGGGAGGGCCTTTTACCTCAGAGAAACAGCTGCCGCCGGAAATCGAGAAAAACTTGAATGCATATTACGGATTGGATCAACCTTGGTATCAGCAATATGGCGACTATCTTGTTTCAATCGCTCAGTGGGATTTCGGCCCATCATTTAAATATAAAGGACAAACAGTCAATGACTTAATTAACGATGGCTTCCCTGTATCCTTTATGTTAGGTATGGAAGCAATTCTTCTAGCGGTTGCCATTGGCATCTTACTGGGCGTAATTGCAGCATTGAATCATAACAAATGGCAAGATTATACGGCTATGATTATTGCGGTTCTCGGAATTTCGGTACCCAGCTTTATTATGGCGGCTGCCCTGCAATACTTTTTAGCTATGAAACTAGGTTTGTTCCCGGTTGCACGCTGGGAATCATGGGCTCATACGGTTTTGCCGGCCCTGGCTCTTGCTTCAACGCCAATGGCGTTTATCGCCCGGCTAACGCGTTCGAGCATGCTTGAAGTGTTAAGCAATGATTATATTAAAACAGCTAAAGCAAAAGGGCTAAGCAGACCGGTTATTACGGTTAAACATGCGGTCCGCAATGCAATGCTGCCTGTTGTCTCTTATCTTGGTCCTTTAGCTGCCGGCGTTTTAACAGGTAGTTTCGTTATCGAGAAAATTTTCGGGATTCCCGGATTAGGATCTCATTTCGTTTTAAGTATTTCAAACCGTGACTATACAACAATCATGGGTGTAACGGTGTTTTACAGTATTTTGTTGCTTTTATGTATTCTGCTTGTAGACATCGCATACGGATTGATTGATCCACGAATTAAGCTAGCAGGCGGAAAGAAAGGAGAGTAACAGATGCAGCGAATTTCAAAAGAAATGTTTCAGCCCGCAACGATTGATCTTAAGGAAGCAGAAAGAATTTCAAAGCCCAGTCTTTCATTTTGGAAAGACGTTACAATGCGTTTTCGTGAGAACAAATTAGCGATGTTTGGTGTTGTACTGCTTGTCTTGCTCGTCTTTATGGCGATTTTTGGTCCCATGATGACTAAGTTTGATTATGCAACCAATGATTTGATGAGTTCTAACCAGGCACCTTCGGAAAAGCACTGGTTTGGTACAGATGAATTGGGCCGGGATGTATTTGCCCGTACTTGGGTGGGTGCCCGCATCTCCTTATTCATCGGTTTATCAGCGGCACTCATCGACTTATTTATCGGGGTTATATGGGGAAGCATTGCCGGCTACCGCGGCGGTCGCACGGATGAAGCAATGATGCGCTTTGCCGACATTTTATGGGGCGTACCCTATTTATTGCTTGTTATCTTATTAATGGTTGTACTGGACCAAGGTCTGGGAACGATGATTTTAGCAATGACCATTACAGGCTGGATTAACATGGCACGTATTGTCCGCGGACAAGTTTTACAGTTGAAAAACCAAGAGTATGTATTGGCATCCCAAACACTGGGGGCAGATACAAAGCGAATTTTATTTAAACACTTAATTCCAAATGCAATGGGTCCTATTCTAGTTACGATGACATTGACCATTCCAAATGCCATCTTTACTGAAGCGTTCTTGAGTTATTTAGGATTAGGGGTACCTGCCCCATTAGCAAGCTGGGGAACAATGGCATCTGAAGGTTTGCCGGCATTGCAGTACTATCCATGGCGCTTATTCTTCCCGGCAACATTTATCTGTTTAACAATTTTCGCATTTAACGTAATCGGTGATGGTTTACGTGACGCATTAGATCCAAGATTGCGTAAATAAGGGAGTGAGAAAGAGATGGAGCGTTTATTACAAGTCAATGATTTGGAAGTTACATTCCAAACATATGCTGGAGAGGTAAAAGCGGTTCGCGGTGTAAACTTTCACTTGAATAAAGGAGAAACACTTGCGATTGTGGGCGAATCTGGATCGGGAAAAAGTGTAACTTCGCAAACCATCATGCGCTTAATTCCAATGCCTCCTGGTAAAATCACGAATGGTCAAATCATTTTCAACGGTCAGGACCTTGTGCAAAAGACGGATAAAGAAATGGAACACATTCGCGGTAAAGATATCGGGATGATTTTCCAGGATCCGATGACATCGTTAAACCCGACGATGAAGGTTGGACAGCAAATTATGGAGGTGCTGATTAAACATCAAAATATGTCTAAGGCAAGTGCCAAAGATCGTGCAATAGAATTATTGAAATTAGTTGGAATCCCAATGGCGGAAAAGCGTGTGAATCAATATCCTCATGAATTTTCAGGCGGTATGAGACAACGGGTTATGATCGCGATTGCGCTCGCTTCCAATCCGAAGCTGTTAATTGCGGATGAGCCGACAACTGCTTTGGATGTAACGATTCAAGCACAAATTCTTGAGTTAATGAAAGAGCTTCAGAAAAAAATGGGCACGTCCATTATTTTCATCACACATGATTTAGGTGTTGTTGCAAATGTCGCGGATCGCGTAGCCGTGATGTATGCAGGACAAATAGTTGAAATGGGAACAGTCGATGAAATTTTCTATAACCCTAAACATCCTTACACATGGGGATTATTGGCGTCTATGCCTAGTCTGGATCATGATACAAAAGAAGAGCTTGCGGCAATCCCTGGCTCGCCTCCTGACTTAACAAATCCTCCAAAAGGCGATGCGTTTGCGCCGCGTAACCCGTATGCGATGAAAATCGACTTTGAGCAAGAACCGCCAATGTTTAGAGTATCAGATACACATTATGCTAAAACATGGCTGCTGCACCCTGATGCTCCAAAGGTAGAACCGCCGGAATCAGTAAAACGCCGTATGCGTCAGTTGGCAACTTCTTATGCGAAACCTGTTTTGGCAAAGGACGGTGAATAAGATGGCAGAACGCCAAAAGTTACTTGAAATCAGAGATTTAAAGCAACACTTTAATACCGGAAAAGGCAATGTTATTAAAGCGGTAGATGGTCTGACCTTCGACATCTTCAAGGGAGAAACTCTCGGTCTTGTAGGAGAGTCAGGCTGCGGTAAATCCACGACAGGCCGTACCATCATTGGCTTGTATAATGCTACTTCCGGAGAAGTGATTTTTGACGGTGAAAATGTCCATGGAAAAAAATCAAAAGCGGATCGCAAAAAGTTCAATCGCAAAATGCAAATGATTTTCCAGGATCCTTATGCATCGTTAAACCCCCGTATGACAGTGGCTGACATTATCGCAGAGGGGATTGATATTCACGGTCTTGCCAAATCGAAAGAAGAGCGTATGGGTCGAGTATACGAACTTCTAGAAACAGTAGGCTTAAACCGTGAACATGCAAACCGCTATCCGCATGAGTTCTCTGGCGGTCAGCGTCAGCGTATCGGAATTGCACGGGCATTAGCGGTTGAGCCTGATTTCATCATCGCTGATGAACCAATTTCGGCCCTTGATGTTTCCATTCAAGCGCAGGTTGTTAACTTAATGAAGATGCTCCAGCGCGAGAGAGGACTCACGTATTTATTCATCGCCCATGATTTATCAATGGTGAAATATATTAGTGATCGTATCGGTGTTATGTATCGTGGTCATATTGTGGAACTAGCGGAAAGCGATGAATTGTATCGTAACCCGATTCACCCTTATACAAAGGCGCTGCTTTCAGCCATTCCGCAACCGGATCCAGATTCAGAGCGTACTCGTGTTCGTCAAATCTATGATCCAAGTATTCATAATTATGCTGGTGAAGAGCCGGTATTACGCGAAATAACACCAGGGCATTTTGTCTCATGCTCGGAAGCTGAATTTGCCCAGTACAAGGCCGAGAATAAGAAATAAAAGAAAAACGATCTCGCAGGAGGTCGTTTTTTTATATCTATTTTACGGTAGTGCTTTAGTGAGTTAATAGAATTATAATTGGTTTCATAGTTAAATACTATTGTTAAAATTCATAAAATTATATAAAAAATTTGTGGAAAGGCTCAATTCCGTTGTTATGAGGCTTAGGTGCAACAACTCTATCAAGCCTGGTCATCCAGGTATCATCGCATGTTCTTTAACAGGTCATGCTGGTTCTATGTCTCTATTATCTGATTTTTATATCAGAAGCGGAAACTTTTTGTTTTGTTACATTTCTTTAAAGAAAATATTAAGAAAATCAGGGCATAAGAACCATAAATTTTAGGATATTTTGTCAATGTTCAAAAGAATGCGAGCCTCTCTTTCATTCAGTTCTTATATATAAATCCACATAAATCATTTGACATAAATAAAAAGGATTTATGTCAAATGATTTATGCATAAGCGGCTGCCAATCTCCCTTACGGGCTCTTGCCAGCCGCTTATACGAAGACCTTTGTAAGCTCATTCAAGATGAAAAAACAGAAAGGCGCAAATAGAAGAATGACCGGTAACATCATCTATCGCTTGTTATCCTGTTTATGTTTCTTTGTTTGAGCATCCTGAATAGACTCAAAAGGTTATGTGGATTCATATAACTCCATTTTCTGTTACTTTAAAAGTCCTGTTAAAAAATTCCTACTTTCTCTCGGTGTATATTTTTACCTTTACATGTATTTACAATCGATTAACAAAGCGTACTTATAATGGGCTATGGAGTAAATATTTGATTCATGAGGGGGAAAAAAAATGGTTGATGAAAGACCATTGGATGAATGGATTAAGAAATTGAATAAGGATAGCTTTCAAAATAACAGGTTTGATCGCCGCAGCTTTCTTCAGGGAGCCGGTAAAATTGCCGGACTTTCGCTTGGCTTGGCGATCGCCCAGTCAATGGGAGTGGGGACATCTGCGGTTAAAGCTGCCCCGAGTTTTCAAAACTATCCGTTTACGCTTGGTGTTGCCTCCGGCGATCCGCTTTCCGACAGTGTTGTATTGTGGACAAGACTGGCACCAGATCCGCTTAATGGCGGAGGAATGCCGCAACACACGGTACCGGTTCAATGGGAGATTGCTAAAGACGAACATTTTAATCAAGTTGTACAACGGGGAACTGAATTAGCAACACCGGAGCTTGCACATTCTGTTCATGTAGAAGTAGATGGATTAGAAGCGAACCAGATTTATTATTACCGATTTAAATGCGGCTATGAACTAAGCTCGGTAGGAAAAACAAAAACACTTCCAGCAAACGGTGCAAACATCGCCAGCATGACATTTGCCTTTGCTTCCTGTCAGCAATATGAACACGGTTACTATACGGCTTATGAGCATATGGCTAAAGAAGAACTCGACCTCGTCTTCCATTTAGGTGACTATATTTATGAATATGGACCGAATGAATATGTTGCCTCAACCGGTAATGTTCGTACCCATAGCAGTCCGGAAATTATTACGCTTGAAGATTACCGAAACCGTCATGCGCAATATCGTTCAGATGCGAATCTGAAGGCTGCCCATGCTGCGTTTCCGTGGGTAGTAACATGGGACGACCATGAAGTCGAAAATAACTATGCAAATGTCATTCCTGAAAAGGGTCAGTCTGTTGAAGCATTTATCAAACGCCGCGCGGCTGCCTATCAAGCTTATTACGAGCACATGCCGCTCCGCAGAACATCTTTGCCGCATGGTGCTGATATGAAATTATACCGCGATTTCTCTTATGGTAATTTAGCTTCTTTCTATGTGCTTGATACCCGCCAATACCGTGATGATCAGGCGAATGGTGACGGGACGAAAGCACATACGGCAGAATCCCTAAATCCAAACCGCACCACTCTTGGAAAAGAGCAGGAGGCATGGTTGCTTAGCAATCTCGGTAATTCAAAGTCTCACTGGAATGTACTCGCCCAACAAATTTTCTTTGCACAGCGGAAGTTTGGAACAGATACAACACCTACATACAGCATGGATTCCTGGGACGGCTATCCGGCCGCACGCCAGCGCATCACAGACTTTGCTGACAGCAAAAACATCAATAATATGATTGTTCTTACCGGAGATGTTCATGCAAACTGGGCATCAAATGTAATGACTGACTTTAATAATCCAAACTCTAAAATCATAGGGGCAGAGTTTGTGGGAACTTCTATTACTTCCGGCGGCAACGGAGCCGATAAGAGAGCAGATACTGACCGCATCTTAGGTCGAAATCCAAATCTCAAATTCTTTAACGATTACCGTGGTTATGTCCGCTGTACAGTCACACCGGAACAATGGCAAGCCGATTATCTTGTTGTTCCATTTGTTACAGAGCCAGGTGCCGCCATTTCTACGAGAGCTTCATTTGTTTACAAAAAAGACGGCAAGGGGCTGATAGAAGTAGCGGCCAATGAGGTTCCGCAGGGTATTGCGATTTCAAGTGAAGTAGAAGAAGACCGCAACCGTGCACATAGCCGCGCCCATGAAAAGCAAATGGAGAAAAAACGAGAAAAGGTAAAGAATTAATATGAATGGATTAAAGGCTGCCTTCCGTTGAATAAAGTACCCAGGAGGCATGCGAATGGGGGATATTCATCAAAAAGACCATGGAATTCACTGATTTAGGAGACTTTCATTAAAAGGCCGGTCAGGTGAATTAATGATCCGGCTAAAAGGAACACATTTACATATGCTGAAAGGAGTGGATACCATGTTTCAAAATATCGGTGTACCTGGATTAATCCTAATTCTAATTATTGCCTTAATCATATTTGGTCCATCCAAGCTGCCTGAAATTGGACGTGCTTTTGGCAGTACGTTAAGAGAATTTAAAAACTCTACTAAAGATTTAATTTCTTCAGATGAGAAAGAAGAAAAGGCACAATCTAAGTAATGGGAAGAAGAAGGTGACTCAAGAGGAGGATTTTGAGTCACCCCCCTCAAAATAGACCGTTATGTAAACTCAGTAATACCAAGGGTTTCGGTTGACGGCCCATTAAGAGTAATTTTCTCTACTTTCTTCCCCCCACTTGTTTCCATCCTGCCTGAGTGCGGGCAGAACGGTCAAAAAACTTATTTTTCTGTTTTCCCCCAAAAATATTTTCCCCGATTCCATTCAGTATAGCGCCCATCAATGCTGTAATACCAATGATCAAAATAGCCAGTAAAACAAAATCGAACGCAAATGCTCCCATTTTATCAACCCCATCTGTTTGTTTACCTTTATTGTAAGTGAAATGAGCAGGCAAAAAAAGGAGTTAATTTTTAATTATTCAGAAAAAAAGGTTTTACTGTGTCAAATTAGGGGTAAAGAAAAAGTGCGTATGCTGTGCGTTAGAAAAAGAGCGATGGGAGATAGTAAAAATGGAGTTATGTTTTCTTTTCCCTGGCCTCTTTTTAAATAAACCTTTTGAGGAGGAAGAAATGAGCTGGTACGAAAAACTGAGTCAATATTTTCCGATTGAAGAGATGAAATCGAAGGAGCATATTGAAGCACTCTTAAGAGAACGAGGAGATATTTACCATAAAGATGAAGGTCCCTATCATGTATTGATGTATGTCGAAACGGATGATTTTGTATTCATTGATTATTTATTTGTGTCCAAACAATCAAGAGGGCAGGGACTTGGTCATCAATTAATCGAGAAACTTAAGGAAAAAGGCAAACCGATCATTCTGGAAGTGGAGCCAGTTGATTATGAGGATAGTGATACGGAAAAAAGATTGCGTTTTTATAAACGAGAAGGCTTTGAACATGCCCGGTCCATCGGCTATCGTCGGCGCTCGCTAGCGACAAACGAAATTAATCAAATGGAAATTTTATATTGGTCGCCAACGGAAGAGAGTGAAGAGAACATCTTCGAGGGGATGAAAAGAACATACGAAATGATTCACACATATAAGGATAGGAAATGGTACGGGGAATCTTACCAGCCTGTGGAGAAGGTTTTGACGCTCGATGAAAGCCGTGATGAAGGGGATATATTGGCTGATATTTAGAGAAGGCTTTGAGCTGTTTCTGTAATTAAAAAATGAAGAAAGACTTTTCACTAAAATGAATGGTTATGGAACCTTCGAATTTTAAGGAATTCCAAATGACGGTTCATTTTTAGGAGGCTGATTGAGGAGACATGTTCTTTATGTCTCCTCAATCAGCCTCTTTTCCTGCCTTCTTCTTTCAACTAAATAATAAACGGCTGGGATAAAGATGAGGGTAATGAGTGTCGCCAAACTCAATCCAAAGACGATGACAATCGCCATCGGCTGTTGCACTTCCGTTCCTTCCCCGAATCCAAGCGTTAACGGAATGAGCCCTAGAATGGTCGTTAATGTTGTCATTAAAATCGGCCGTAGCCTTGTCGGTCCCGCAATTAAGATGGCTTCTTTCAATTCATATCCTTCTTGTTTCAATTGCTGTAAATAATCGATCAACACAATGGCATTATTTACGACAATCCCTGTCAAAATAAGGAGCCCCACTAAAGAACCGACCCCAAGCGGTTCTCCTGTAATTAACAGTCCCAACACAACACCGATAATGGTTAATGGAACAGAAAACATAATAATAAACGGATAGAGAAATGATTCGAATTGACCGGCCATGACCATATAGACAAGCACCACGGCAAGAGCCAAGGCGAGTGACAGTTTATAGAAAGCATCGTTCATCTGTTCGTTTTGACCGCCGAATGTAATTTTATATCGGTTGTTCGGCAGCGAAATGTTCTCTTTTAAGGCCTCATCGATTTCTTCTGTCACCGTTCCTAGATCCCGATTTAAAATGTCTGCTTGTACTGTAATTTCACGCAATCGATTCGTTCTTACGATTTGGGAAGGGCCTTGTCCCCTGGAAATGTCGGCAACTGCTTGTAAAGGGACGGTGGCTCCAGTCGGTGATTTAATCAGCAAGTTTTGCAAACTGGAGATAGAAGATGTAAAGCGCCCTTCCACTAGAAGGCGAATGTCCAGTTCTTCTCCGTTACGTGCAAGTCTGCTGGCGACGACCCCTTTTGTTGCATCGTTGATGGAAGAAGTAACTTGAGCACTGCCAATTCCATATTGAGCTGCTTTTTCACGATCAATATCTACAACAATCTCTGGATTTTCTGTTTCGTAATTGGATTTTGGCTCACGCACCCCGTCGATTTTTGAGATGAGCGCCACAGTCTCGTTAGCAATTTGTTCAAGTACCTTCAAATCAGGTCCCGTGATACTAAGAGAGATGGGACTAGTTGAAAAACCGGAATTACTTGCCGAAACAGTTGCCTCAATATTGGGGATATTTTTCAGTTTCTTGCGAATTTCTTCTGCCACTTCAAGATCGGAGCGGGAGCGTTCTCCGGCCGGCTTTAATAAAATACTGTAGTTGGCTTGATTCGTTTGGGAGCCTGCTCCAAAGGAAAAGTTAGCGGCTCCGCCCACTTTGACATAAAGTAAATCAACTTCCTTAATACCTTTGATTTCGTTATTGATTTCTTCCGTTTTTTTATAGGTGGCATCCAAGGAACTTCCTTCAGGCAGTTTAGCCGTGATGGACACAAAACCTTGATCCTGTGCAGGTAAAAATTCTGTCCCGATAAAAGGAATTCCTGTCAATGATAGAAGGAGGACACTGACTACAATCATGATGGTCTTTTTCGGATGGTTTAGGACTGTAACAAGCAATGCTTTATATCGCCTTACTATAGTTTCAAATATCGTCCCTGATGTTTCTTTCTTTTCTTGGACTTTTAAAAACAACGATGACAACAGCGGTACGATAATGAGAGCGGTAAATAATGAAGCAAGAAGCGAAAAAGAAACGACAAAGGCAAGCGGTTTAAATAATTGGGCAGCCAATCCTTCTACGAATACAATGGGCAAAAAAACAATGACGGTTGTTAATGTAGAAGCAATGATGGCTGTCCCCACTTCTTTTGTCCCTTTAATCGCTGCTTCCTTTAAAGACATCCCGAGCTGTTGTGATCGATAAATATTTTCTAAAATGACAATGGCATTATCGACCATCATCCCGATTCCCAATGCCAGTCCTCCAAGCGTCAACAAGTTTAATGTTTGACCGCTGAAATACATAAATACAAAAGTCGTCACAATGGACAATGGAATCGCGAAACTGATGATAAGTGTACTTCGAATGTTTCGTAAAAATAAATATAAAATGCCCGCTGCAAGTCCGCTCCCAACAAGCATATTAGATGAGACAGCAGAAATCGACTGATTAATAAATCGGCTCTGATCAAAGATGACATCTATTTTGACATTGTCCGGTAACAACTTGTTGGTTTCATCCAGCTTCTTTTCAATTTTTTTGGCAACCTCCATTGTATTGGAGCCGGATTGTTTTAAAATGGATATTCCAATTGCGTCTTTTCCATTCAAATAACTTAGTTGGGTTGTTTCCTCATCTGTTTCTTGAATATCCGCAATATTTTTTAATAATAAAACACCCGAGTTGGTCGGTATTGGCAGGGAGGCTACATCATCGATCGATTCAAATTGTCCGGTTACACGAATAGGCAGGTTTTGATTTTGATCCCGTATGTTTCCTGCCGGCAAGTTGATGTTTTCAGATTCGATTATTTGCTGCAGCTGTTGGGTGGTCAGGCCATAAGAAGCGAGCTTTTCCGGATCCAAATTCACTTGTATTTCATGATCGGCACCGCCTTCGATTGAAACAGAAGCTACATCATCAATTCCATCAAGACGCGGCTTAATGTCCTCTTCTACTATTCTTTTTAGAGTGGAGAACTTTTCATTTTCCGCAGTGACAGCCAATTGCAAGATAGGTAAATCACTCGGATCAAAACGCATGACTAGTGGAGCAGGTGCTTGCTTTGGCAAAAATTCACGTGCTGCATCAATTTTTTCCCTCATTTTTAAGGCGGCAAAATCCATATCTGTTCCCCAGTTGAAGGAAACAAGAATGAGCAATCCTCCGTTTCTTGAGAAGGAAGTAACGCTTTCCACGTTAGGAATTGTCCCCACGGCGTTTTCAAGTGGCTTTGCCAATAAGTTTTCGATTTCTTGAGGACCAGCTCCCTCATAAGTAGCCGTCACGGCGGCTATAGGAAAAGTAAGCTCAGGAAACAAGTCCACGGTCATATTTTTGACACTGACGCCCCCAAGAATTAGGATTAATAAAATGACCATTCCCATGGCAATGGGTCTGACGACAGAAAGTTTGATGATTTTCATCATTTATTCACTCTTTCTTTCTTGAATCGCATCTCCGTTTTTTAAGCGTTCTTGTCCATCAACAACGATTTTATCCCCATTTTCCAAGCCTTCTAACACTTGAAATACCCCATCGCTTTCAAATCCTAATGAAACAGGTGTTTTGACTGCCTTTTTATTTTCCACAGTAAATACATATGGCTCATTTTTTTCATATAAAACCGCACTGGAGGGGATTGCGAGTACATCTTTTAAAGAACGGACGGTAACCGTTGCCGTAGCTTTCATTCCTCCTTTAATGAACTGCTTTTCATTGGAAATGGGAATTTGTACGGTAAACAAGCCTGTTTGTGGATTGGCTGTCGGTGAAACACTGGTAATTTGTGCTTGAAATTCTTGTTCTACTCCATCAAATGTTACTATTCCTTTATTTCCCTTGTTGAGTTGGGATACAACATAGCTATTTACTTGAAAGGTCGAATTGATTTGTCTTTGATCAATAACGGTGACAACAGGCGTGTTGGGAGGCGTAATTCCATTCTCTACAACGCTTACTTCAGATACCATCCCATCGATAGGAGATGTGATTCTCGTCGCGTGTACTAATTTTTCTGCCTGATTGACGGCTTCATTGGCTTGTTGCTGTTGTTGCTTCAACTGTGGCAGCATATTCTGGGCAGATTGAAATTGCGTCAATGTTTGTTGGGCAAGTCGTGCTTGCTTTAATACAATATCTAGACTATCTTTGAGGACATCAGAAGGAGCGAGTTCTCCCGCTTGTACTTGATTTAATTGCTGCTCCGCTTCTTTTAGTGCTTTATCGAGCTCTTGTTGATTTTTGTAAAGGCTGTCTTTCTTGCTGTTGAGAGCTTGGGGTGCCGATTCCGCCTTGGCGACCGCTTCGTTAATGAAGGAGGCGGCTTTCTTGGCGCTCTTCAGCTGCTGGACTCCTGTGCTTTCATCCAGCGAAAGGAGCAAATCTCCTTTTTCGACTGTGTCTCCCGCTTTTTTATGTATTTTTTTAACGGTTAAAGGCGCAGGGGAGAACAGTGGAATTTGTTTGGCCGGGATTGCGATACCTGAAAGCTTTACCGTATTGCTTAAATCTTCCCGTTGAACCTTCTCGGTCTTTACAGGAATTTCTTTATTTTCCAGGTCTTCAGTCGTGATCTCTTTCGGTCCGCATGCGGTGATTAATAAAAGGAGAGCGAGCGGTGTTAAAGGCTTTTTCATAGTTGTCACCCCGTTTAATGAATTGAAAGAATACTTCGTCTCGGGAAGCGAAAAAAAATAAAAATTTATGAAACAAAATAAGAGGTTTATTCGTAGTATAACCGTGGTACATAAATATTGAGAATTTATTACATAGAAGGCAGAAATAAATTTTTTCTGACTTTTAGAAAAATATATCATTCCGATTGAATTTGTAGTATAATACGCAATAGATATTATTTATTTAAATTTATTATAAACTAATATCGATTTTCATTCGCATTGATCAAGCATATATGGTAGTATACAGCAATTATGATGCTGTTCCTATTTTCGATATGTTATGAACTTATTTAAAAGAGGAGTGAAGGTTTAAATGGTAACTTTATATACATCTCCTAGTTGTACTTCTTGTCGCAAAGCGAAAGCGTGGTTAGAAGAGAATGACATTCCATATACAGAACGTAATATTTTTTCAGAGCCTCTTTCTATTGATGAAATTAAAGAGATCTTGCGCATGACTGAGGATGGAACGGATGAGATTATTTCTACCCGTTCTAAAACGTTCCAAAAACTAGATGTACAGCTTGATATGATGCCGCTGCAAGATTTATATGAATTAATTCAACAAAATCCGGGTCTTTTACGTCGACCAATTATTATAGATGAAAAGCGTCTTCAAGTAGGATATAACGAAGACGAAATTCGCCGTTTCTTACCACGTAAAGTTCGTACGTTCCAATTGCGTGAAGCACAGCGATTAGTCAATGCTAATTAATGAAAAAGGGAGCAATCAACGCTCCCTTTTTTCATATTTAAAGGCAATTAAGCATCTATGGTCCAGCAAAAAGCCTTGTCCAATAAAGACAAGGCTTTTTGCTGGATAAGAATATTTAAATTGCACGTTGAAAGGGTCCAGTTGCGAAAGCCAGGCTGTACAGTCGTTTCACGTCTGCCAACTTCCTGTGTGATTGAACAACCGCCTCGGCTTTTCTTAGCGATAGCTCTCTTTCATACGTACGCGATTGACAATATAGCCGCTCACTAATACAAGGATGACTGTTATGATCGGCACGGCATATAATAATGGAGGATATTGCTCAAGCAAGAAAAATAATCGCTTTTCATGAGTAATCATTTTGCCTGCTGTATAGGCTAAAATTCCAGCTCCGATATATACTAATGAAGGGACTCTTTCCATAAAGTGCAAGATGATTTTACTGCCCCATATGATAATAGGAACAGAAACAAGTAATCCGATTACAACAAGAAGGATATTTCCATGTGCTGCTCCGGCTACAGCGATGACATTATCAAGACCCATGACGATATCCGCAAATACAATCGTTTTGACAGCGGCACCCAACGTAGCTCCCGCTTTGATGTTCGATGTATCATCCTCTTCGTCGACAAGAAGCTTAAAAGCAATCATAATTAATAAAAGTCCGCCAATAAGCTGTAAGAACGGGATAGTCAGTAAATAAACAGCTAAAATAGTCAATATAATACGAACGACAATAGCTAAGCCTGTCCCTAAAAAGATTGCTTTATTGCGCTGCTGTTCAGGAAGATTACGGCTTGCCAGGGCAATGACGATTGCATTATCTCCTCCAAGTACGATGTCAATCCCGATGATAAGCAGGACGGCTGATAGTAGTTCTAAATCCAATGTAAAATCCCCCTAAAATATTACAGTCTAGGTTTTTATATTCACTTTAAGAATATGCTAACATAGACAAGATTATTTTTGGAAATGGCAGGTATCGATTTAAAAAAACGATTTTTTATTTCCCTTCTTATGAATTTTATCATAAAATATAAGTACAAGGTACAGAGAAGTCTTATAGAATTTGTATCTGATGAGTATATTGCTTTACTTTTGGGTAAAGTGAGTATAATATTGCTTACACATGAGGGTAGAGTAGTCCCTTCAGCAGTAGAGGTAATATCCACAACGCATTACCTTAACCGACTTTTAGGAAGGGAGAGAGTTTAATGGATATTGAACGCATTAACGAGAATACGGTTAAATTTTATGTTTCGTATATTGACATAGAAGACCGCGGTTTTGATCGTAATGAAATTTGGTTCAATCGTGAACGCAGTGAAGAGCTGTTTTGGGAAATGATGGATGAAATTCATCAAGAAGAAGAATTCGCGGTAGAAGGACCGCTTTGGATACAAGTACAAGCGCTTGAAAAAGGAATTGAAGTAATTGTCACAAGAGCGCAGCTTTCAAAAGATGGACAGAAATTCGAAGTGCCAATCGGGGAAGATAGAAAAATCGATATTCCGGTTGACGAGCGAATCGAATCCATTTTAGATCAGCAGTTCAATCAGGAAAACGAAGGAGAACTAGAGACAGAAGATGATTCCCTTCAATTTGTCATTCGCTTCCGTGATTTTGAAGATGTGATCTCTCTTAGCCATCGACTCGAGCTTGAGGATGTAAGGAATCAATTGTATTCGTTCGAGGGACGCTATTATTTATATGTTGAGTTTTTTGAAGAAGAAGAACATGAGATGACTCATGACTTAGATAATATTTTGGGCATTTTGCTTGAGTATGGAAACGAGTCGCCGGTGACGATTCATCGTTTACAGGAATACGGAAACGAAATCATGAAGGAAAATGCCCTGACTCAGGTTAAACAATATTTTGCCCAACAATAAAAGCCGATTTCATTTTTGAAATCGGTCTTTGTTTGTTTTTAGAGGAGGGTGTCCCAAAAGTACAAAGAACATACTTTTGGGACACCCTCCTGCGATGGACCGTCATTAAAAATCCAGGAAAATCAAGCATGGCGGTGACGGCCCATCACAGAAAAAATGGATGATTACCGTCATCGGGAGGCTTTTGAGTCAGCCTCATCTAATGCAAAGAACTTTTTCGTCGCTGAGCAAGCTTAAAACAGGTACTTTTCATAAAAGGTCCATTGCATTAAAAATGATCTTATGAAGTTTTAGGGCTAGATCAGTAACACTCTTTCCCGCCTATAAAAAATTAACACAATCTTTAAATAAACATAAAGTTTATTGTGAATAGAAATAGAATGTGGAGGGATTAAAAGTACGAAGGAGAAATGGGGACAGTAAATATATAAATCTACATAAATAATTGAACATGGATAAAAAGCAAAAGGTACTATTAAAAAATGAACGTGGATTCATATAGCTCCCTTTTTATGTCTGACTTTTCATTACATTGACTTAAGCTATAACAGGGTGCCAAAAATTTGAGGAAAGAATTTGGAGATGGGTGAATCGAATGTGAAAAATCGACTACAGCTATTATTGTTTTTATTAGGAATTATGCTTCTTTTATTTTTCACCAGAAATTATTGGACTGGCCAGTGGCTGGGAGCGTTAAGCATTTTAATTACCATTAGTGTCGTGTTTATCGGGTTTGTGATTTCACTGGAAAATCGTCACCCAACTCAGACGTTGACATGGCTGGTCGTGTTAGGCGGTTTTCCAGTGGTAGGATTTTTCTTCTATTTACTGTTTGGACGAAACGTTCGAAAAAGGCGCTTGTTTGAGAAAAAGGCAAAACTTGATGAGCAAGTATTGTTGAAAATAGAAGGAGACCGTGATGTTTTAGATGAACATTTGGAACAAATGGGAGAGCACCAGCGCCACTTGTTCCGTCTGGCTCACCGCCTTGGAAAAAGCCCCGTTTCATTTGCTTCTGAAACACAAGCTTTAACAAATGGGTATGAAACCTTTGATGCGATTTTAGAAGCCCTTCAACATGCGAGACATCACATTAATCTTGAATATTACATTGTGCGTGATGATAATCTCGGGCAACAAATCAAGGAAATCTTAATTAAGAAAGTACAAGAAGGTATATACGTCCGTTTTTTATATGATGCAGTCGGCTGCTGGAACTTGTCTAAGCACTATATCAACGAGCTGCGGGAAGCAGGGGTCGAAATGATTCCGTTCTTGCCTGTCCGTCTTCCTTTCTTTAACAATACCGTGAATTTTCGTAATCACCGTAAAATCATTGTCATTGATGGTACGATAGGATTTGTCGGAGGATTGAACATTGGCGATGAATATTTGGGACATAGCCGCCATTTCGGATTTTGGCGTGATACGCATTTAAAAGTCAGAGGAGAAGCGGTTCGCTCGCTGCAGCTGATTTTCCTTCAAGACTGGTACTATATGACTGGAGAAACATTACTGACACAAACGTATTTGTCACCGGATTTAATCGATATTGATACAGAAAATTGCGGCGGGGTCCAAATGATTGCCGGAGGGCCGGATCGTGAATGGCAAGTGATCAAGCATTTGTTCTTTTCCATGATAACATCGGCAAAAGAATCTATTTGGATTGCGTCTCCGTATTTTATCCCTGATGAAGACATTTTTACGGCACTTAAGGTGGCAGCATTAAGCGGTATTGATGTGCGGCTTCTCGTACCCAAGCGTCCTGATAAGCGCATTGTCTTTTATGCTTCACGCTCATATTTTCCGGAACTGTTAAAAGCCGGTGTCAAAATATACGAATATGAAAAAGGGTTTATGCATAGTAAAATTGTTATCGTAGATAAAGAATTGGCATCCATTGGCACCGCTAATATGGACATGAGAAGTTTTCATTTAAACTTTGAAGTAAATGCTTTCTTGTATCGTACATCCAGTACACAAAAGCTTGTGTACGAATTTATGCAGGACCTGGAGGATTCGGCGGCAATTCGTTTAGAGGACTTTGAAAAGCGTGCTTTTTTCTATCGGTTATTCGAATCGACATCCCGATTATTATCTCCTTTACTATAAGGTGGTGCCTCCAATCAGTGCCTTTACTCTACTGTTGATGGCCAGTTTAACTTATCGGGCCCTTAGGGGTAGTTTTTTCTTTGATAATCGCCATGATTTACCGGCCCGACCGTTAGGAGGGATTGAAGGTTTAGGACAATCATTTGTCCTGAACTTTTTTATAAGAGGAAAAAACGAAACAACCGCGAATTAACATGATGACATCAAAAAAGGAGTGAGTGTCATGCTGATAGCGAAAAACGCTGAAGGGCAGGATGTTTCGGTTCTCTCTTATCCATCAAGGCAAATGCTGCGGCAGATGAGAAAGGAAGAGACGTTTCATTGTCCAATTTGTAAAGAAGAAGTAAAGCTGAAAATCGGAAATAAAAAAATCCCCCATTTTTCTCATTTGGGACATACAACGTGTGAGGGAGAGTCTAAAGGGGAAAGTGATTATCATCTGGTTGGGAAACAGCAACTTTTTACGACTTTCCAAAATGATTATAAGGTCGAGCTTGAGCCTTATTTGATTTCCATTCGGCAGAGACCCGACTTATTGGTAAAAACAGAAAGTGAAGAGATTCCTATCGAGTTTCAATGTGCAGCCATTTCAACAGAGCAGCTTTGTAAAAGGACGCTGACTTACCAGCGGGCTGGATATAAACCGATCTGGATTATAGGTGCAAAAAGATTAAAACGTGTCTCTTATTACCTTTATGAGTTATCTCCCTTTGAATGGAATTTTCTTCGTATCAGCCCTTTCTTTGCCCCGTTTCTTCTATATTATTGTTCATTTAGCCAATACCTTATCCAACTACAGCACATTTATCCTTTTTCCTCTAAAATGGCATTTGCCTCTGTGAAAATGATCCCTCTTCAATATGTGAATCTTCATCACTTCTTTCCACAAGGAATTGAAAAATCACCTACTCTTTTTCATGCATGGAACCAAAAGAAGAAAAAGTGGCGCCTTTCATACATGCTTTATCGAAACAGGCGATATGAGCACTTTTTAAAGACCTTATACGAAAAAGGGATTCCCCCTTCTCATTTTCCTTCGGAGGGCGGTATTCCTCATCCTATGCTTTATCAAATTGAAACACCAGCATGTATATGGCAAACATATGTGTTGATCGATGTGTTCTCGAAAAGGACATCGGGAAATCTGATAACATGGAATGAGATTGCTTTTTCTTTCTCGAAGAGGATAAAAGAAAAGGAAATTTTATATCGCCAGTTGCCCCTGATTCCAATGAAGGATCCATATGCGGCATTAAATGAGTATATTGAAAGGTTATGTGATATAGGGATGCTGAAAAGAATAGAGGAGAAGAGATATCAGCTGCTAAGGCCCTATACCTTGCCGAAAACAACAAGTGATGCTTTTTTAGAGGATGCTCAACTAATTGAGCAGCTAAAGCAAATGAAATGACAAGCGCCTGGAAAATTTGTACGATGGAAAAAATGGAAAGATGGAACTGCCCCAAAAGTTTTTGAAAGGCATAGCTCTTTCCTTGAAATGAACCGGGGGATAAAAATCTTTGTATTTTGCTCTATATCTTATACCGGTTTATTTCAAGTGGTTGTCTCGAAAGCATGGGAATGCTTTCGAGACAACCACATACAATAAAAAAGGAATCACCGCTTGCTTAGCGAAATTATGTACCAAACGATTATTGGAGGGAAGCGAAATGACTGAACAGTCCGCCGTAAAAAAACTGCCTGCCCGCAGTGAAATCAAAGTAGAAGATACTTGGAAATTAGAAGATATTTTTGCAACGGATGATGAATGGGAAAAAGAATTTGAAGAGGTAAAAGCCCTTATTCCGAATATGGCAAAATACCAGGGGAAGCTTGGGGAGTCAGCGGATATGTTATATGAAGCGCTCCAAGCGCAAGATGAGCTAACGAAACGGGCGAGCATTTTATATACATATGCCCATATGCGTTATGACCAGGATACAACCAATTCATTTTATCAAGGGTTAAACGACCGAATCAAAACATTATACACGCAAGTGGCAAGTTCTCTCTCGTTTGTGACACCTGAATTGTTATCCATTGATGAACAACAATTGAAAAACTTTTTACAGGAAAAAGAAGAGCTGAAACTTTATGAACATGCATTGGACGAAGTGAACCGTCAGCGTCCTCATGTGTTGTCAACTGAAGAAGAAACATTGTTAGCGCAGGCCTCTGAGGTGTTGGGCGCTTCAAGCAATACGTTTGGGATGTTGAACAATGCTGATTTGGAGTTTCCATCCATTAAAGATGAAAATGGGGAAGAAGTAGAGATTACACATGGCCGCTATATTCGCTTTTTAGAAAGTGAAGACCGCCGTGTGCGCGAGGAAGCCTTCAAGGCGGTATATAAAACATACGGGAAATTTAAAAATACATTTGCAAGTACATTAAGCGGTACGGTTAAAAAAGACAATTTTAATGCGCGTGTGCGCCATTATAATTCGGCACGTCACGCCGCTTTAAGCAATAATAACATTCCAGAAGAAGTGTATGATAATCTTGTTAAAACGGTAAATGGGAGTTTACACTTATTGCATCGCTATGTTGAGTTGCGCAAAAAAGTGTTAGGTCTAGATGAGCTTCATATGTATGATTTGTACACGCCTCTTGTGAAAGATGTGAAAATGAAAGTGACGTATGAAGAAGCAAAAGAGTACATTTTGAAAGGATTAACGCCGCTTGGAGAGGATTATTTAAACGTATTGCATGAAGGATTTGAAAACCGTTGGGTAGACATCCATGAAAACAAAGGGAAAAGAAGCGGTGCTTACTCTTCTGGAACATATGGTACCCACCCGTACATTTTAATGAACTGGCAGGATAATGTAAATAACCTGTTTACATTAGCCCATGAGTTCGGACACTCAGTGCATAGCTATTATACACGTAAAACCCAGCCGTATCCGTACGGTGATTATTCGATTTTCGTTGCAGAAGTGGCATCAACATGTAATGAGGCGTTATTGAATGACTATTTATTGAAAACAATCGATGATCCGAAAAAACGTTTATATTTGTTGAACCATTACCTAGAAGGGTTCCGGGGCACCGTGTTTCGTCAAACAATGTTTGCAGAGTTTGAACATGATATCCATGTTCGTGCACAAAATGGAGAACCTTTAACACCAGAACTATTAACGAACACTTACTATGAGTTAAATAAGAAATACTTTGGCGACGGCCTTTACATTGATGAAGAAATTGGCTTGGAATGGGCACGTATTCCGCATTTCTATTACAATTATTATGTGTATCAATATGCCACAGGCTTTAGTGCGGCCGCGGCGCTCAGCAAGCAAATTCTGGAGGAAGGGGAGCCTGCAGTAGAGCGTTACATCGGTTTCTTAAAAGCGGGAAGTTCTGATTATCCGATTAACGTCTTGAAAAAAGCGGGGGTGGATATGACCACATCACAGCCTATTAAAGAAGCACTGGCTGTTTTTGAAGAAAAGCTCACGGAAATGGAAAAATTATTGAGCGAAGTATAACGAAAAAGAAGCCTTATCACAATAGGCATAAAACCTTTAATGAAAAGGAGACACCTTCAAAGGATGAGCGGTGTCTCTTTTTTCGTATATGAAAGTATAAGTTGTGTTCTGCCATTGAAACCAAAGAACGGTTTCCCGGTCAGAAGCTCCAAAGTACAGGCTGTACAAAGGCAGGCATTGGGACAGGACGTCGTGATCTTAGTCTGCCAACCTCTTATTGCATTGAACAGTCACCTTCGCTTTTTTGAGTTACATTTTGGTATTAGCGGGTTTATCGAGCTCATCTTTTTCCCAGGCGATTAATACTTTCCCGAACTCCTCTTCAAATCTCTGCAGCTTTTCCTTTTCCGCCGCTGAAAGGTTTGCAACATGAAACCCTTTTTTCAAAATTGTACACCTCGCTTCTTTGATCTAAGCCTTATACCTCCAAATAGAGCATAAGGCTCAAAGATAATATGAATCAAATCTTCTAGAATATGTGTTTCAATGGCCAAAATATTGATTAAATGTTTATAGAGAAGAGGCAGGGGAGAAATTATTTTAGTAAATGAGTGATTACTCACTATTGATTTTAAAAGAAATCATATATGATAAGTGAGTAATCACTCATTTTAAGAATGGAGGATGAGTATGACAAGCGATTATTTAGTAGATGTACAGCATGTATCAAAGAAGTTTGGGAAAAAACGAGTACTTGAAGATATTGACTTGCATCTTAAAAAAGGAGAAATATTAGGCTTGCTTGGGCCGTCAGGAGCCGGGAAGACAACGTTGGTAAAAATGATAGCCGGTATCGATATACCGTCACAAGGGAGCATACAAGTATTAGGGGAAAACATGCCTAACCTTGAAGTGATGAAACATATTGGTTTTATGGCCCAGGCCGATGCCCTTTACATGGAATTAACCGCGCTTGAGAACCTCCAGTTTTTTGCTTCCATCTATGGATTAAAGGGGCAGAAGCGAAAGGAGCGAATTCAACAGACGATGGGGCTCGTAAATTTAGCGGAGTATATAAAGGTCCCGGTTCATCAGTATTCAGGAGGGATGAGACGCCGATTATCGTTAGCCATTGCCTTGCTTCATGAACCGGAAGTTCTAGTATTGGATGAGCCGACGGTAGGAATTGATCCCGTTTTGCGAAAATCCATTTGGACAGAGTTGGAACACTTACGAAAGGAAGGAACGGCTATTATTGTTACCACACATGTGATGGATGAGGCAGATAAATGTCAGCGCCTCGGAATGATTCGAGATGGAAAGCTAATCGCTGTTGGATCGCCATCGGAGTTGAAACGGCAAACGGGTTCAAGCAGCATTGAAGAAGCTTTCTTAGTATTTGGAGGTGAGCAGAAATGAGGATCAAAGCGATTGTGATTCGAATCATTCGGCAGTTTTTTCGCGATAAGAGGACGCTGGGACTTTTGCTCATTGCCCCGTTATTCGTTCTTTTTCTCATGAATCTAGTATTTAATAGCGATGAGTATGAACCAACCATCATTCTTTCTCCAAAAGCTGCACAGATAGCGGAAGAAGCCTTTAAAGAACAGGCAAAAGTGACCATTGAGACAAAAGAGGAGGCAATAGAACAATTAAAAGAGCAAAAAGCCGATGCTTTTGTTGATATAGAGATGAAAAGACCAGATATTACCCTGGAAGGAAGCGATCCGGCGGTAAATAAATCCGTTTTACTTACTGTACAAAAAGCTTTTGGGAAGGCAGAGGGGAGAACTCAGCAGCCCAAAATGGAAACGACGTATCTTCATGGTTCAGAAGATATGGCCTTGTTCGATCATTTTGGACCTGTCCTGATTGGTTTTTTTATCTTCTTTTTTGTTTTTCTAATTGCCGGTGTATCCTTTCTAAGGGAGCGAACAGGCGGAACGCTGCAGCGTCTTTTGGCTACCCCGCTTAGGAGATGGGAAATAGTCGGTGGTTATGTTGTTGGATTTGGCGTGTTTACGATTTTTCAAGCCACGCTTATCTCATGGTTCTCTATTCATATCCTCGGAATGGTGATGGAGGGCTCTTTTTTATTTGTGTTGTTGATTACCGTTTTATTGGCTATGACTGCTCTTACGCTTGGAACGCTCTTATCGTCATTTGCACATAATGAACTGCAAATGATTCAATTCATCCCGCTTGTGATTGTGCCGCAAATCTTCTTTTCAGGATTATTTAACTTGGATACCATGTCGCAATGGCTCCGCTCACTCAGTGTGATTATGCCATTGACATATGGGGCCGATGCGCTTAGGGAGATTATGATTCGCGGCAACGGCTGGGAGTATTTTGCACCCGATGTATATGTTTTACTTGGATTCTCTGCGCTGTTTATGGTACTTAATATATTGGCGCTAAAAAAACATCGGAAATTATAAGGAGCTAGTTTTATGAATGAACGTTGGCTGGAAGAATTATTGAGAATTAATGACGAAGAGATCAAACTGAGTGAAAAGCAAGCAAAAATTTTAGAAGCGGCAATTGGAATTTTTTCTCAAAAAGGATATGCGGCTACTTCTACAAGTGAGATTGCCAAGAAAGCAGGGGTGGCTGAAGGCACGATCTTTAGGCACTATAAAACGAAAAAAGATTTGCTGTTAGCAATCGTTACCCCAACCTTAACGAAAGTAGTGGCCCCTTTTTTAACAAAAGATTTTGTCAAAAAAGTATTTGAAAACGAATACGGTTCGTATGAAGAATTCGTTTATGCCTTGATGGAAAATCGTTATGAGTTTGTTAAAAAACATCTTCCGATAATAAAGATTTTTCTGCAGGAACTGGCCTTTCACGATGAAATAAAGTCACAGATTCAAGTCATTTTTACCGAAAATGTATTAGAAAAGTTCAAGAGAATCGTCGAACACTTTCAAGAGAATGGAGAAATTGCTGATGTTCCATCCGGCACGGTTATTCGCATGACGATGACAACGGTTATCGGGTTTTTACTGGCACGTTTTATGATCATGACAGATGCTGATTGGGATGATCATAAAGAAATGAATGCCACGATTTATTTATTAATGAACGGTTTGGCAGCAAAATAAGCGAAAAGCCATGGGCATCCATGGCTTTTTCATTTGAATCCGCGAAATCGTCTATGATTGTTGAGAAGCATTAAGAAAATAAAAATGGTAAAGAACAGAAGAGGTGTCGTAATAATGAGGGGGGCTAAATTCATTAAGCCGAGTAGATGAAAAAGAAAAGAAGCGATAACACTGATACTGCTCAAAATTAACAGGTGCAAATTCATTCCTATACTCCTTTCAAAAAATAACATTATTCGACATTCTGGATATTCTTCCTTTTAATATGTCCTATGAGAAGAAGAGGAAAAATATGAATAGAATTTGACGAAATTGTGAATTTGAAAAAAAGCACTTGTCAAAAGTCGACATAATTTGCTATATTATTAAGGTGAAGTTTATCACAAAACAAACATATACCCCTTTGTTTGACCGTGAAAAATTTCTCCCATCCCCTTGTTGTCTTAAGACAAACGAAAAAGACCCGGTTTTCCGGGTCTTTTTTGTTTATTCAAAAAGTATATGGGTAACTGCGCGTCTGTCTTTGTCTTTCAAGGTTCCTGACATTAAGGAGTTTTTTTATATTTACTCGCCGATATATCTCCAGAAGGTTCCATACTTTACCGGCACTTGCTCTACTTTTTGCTGCAGTTGCAGTTTCTTCAATTCCCGTTCCGCTTCTTTTGTCGAAACATTGTAGACAACCGCGACTTCTTTTGTTGCCACAAATTTAAAGTATCGCAAAAACATATTTAATGGAGGCAGAGGTGATGGTTCAGGACGATCTGCTAACATTTCATGAAGAATTTGTACATACATTTCATATGGGTAGCATCCCGTGATTTTAATTCCTTCCTCTTCGACATTTTCATTAAAGAAGACGAGAGTAGGCATTTCCTGAACGTCCATTTCCGCTGTAATTTTAACATCACATTGAAAGGCTTTTGTGGCACTTTCAGAATGTAAATCCTTATAAAATTCATTCGTATCCAACCCAACCTCTTGGGCACATTGCATTAACACACTTACATCGGATATATTTTGTTTTTCCAGAAATACGACTTCCTGCACTTTGCGCAGAAATCGGATTCCTTGTCTCTTTCCTTGTAATCCTGCCGCCTTAATGGCGATAGAAGCAGAGTATGGAGAGGAAATGGGGCTTTCAAGCCAAAGATTTCCATCACATGACATCCCGGAACGGCTGGCTGCTCGTTCCCATACACGGGCCATATTTTCGAACTTTTGCTTCGGACTCACATTTAAGGTTGCCAAGCGGCCGCTCAGTACATGTTTTAAAGTGAAAAATTGCCCGTACTCAATTTGAAGTTTTTTGACAATCGGTTCAAGAGCCCAACATTCAGGGCACAAAGGATCAATGAAGAAATAAATTTCCAACGGTTTTTTATTGGATCCTTGACAAAGCTGTGATAAAGAATAAGATGGATCAGAATAGAAATCTTGAACGCTCAAGGTTAACTTCCTTCCTCATCTTGATCTCCCGGTGTATTAATCATATGCTGAGCTGTTAATACAAGACGTTGGAAAAATTGAGTTCGAATGTCACCTTCAAGTCCCACTTCGTCCATTGCTTGACTCATACAGTGCAGCCAAGCTTTGGCTCTGGATGGTGTGATAGGAAAGGGCAGATGACGGGCACGCAGCATGGGATGTCCGTGTTCTTCTGTATAAATGGCGGGACCGCCCAAATATTGAGTGAGAAATTGCTTTTGTTTTCGAGCTGTTTCCGTTAAATCGTCGGGAAAAATAGGAGCCAGTTCAGGATGATTTCCTACCCGGTTGTAAAACGCATCCACGAGCTTGGCTAACATCTCCTCACCACCGATAGCCTCATAGGGCGTGTGTATTTGATTCGTCATGTTTATAACTCCTTTAAACCTATTGTTCACGACAACAATGAATACCTTTTTGTTGATTGGCGATTCATCATTTGTCTTTTTGGTTAATTGTGTAGTGTGATTTCTTATAAGTGTAAAAATAGGTGGCAAAATTTTTTCTGCTGTAAGGACCGTTTATAAAAAACATGATTTTAGTGGGTTTTTCATAACCGGTCTTTTCAATCAGTTTCTTGAATTTACGTTTATTGTATCAACGTCAAGGTAATATCTCAAACTATCCGCTTATGAAACCTTTATGGGAGGAGGAGGAGATATATCCAATGTTAGCATGTGTATGTGCGCAGTTTTTCAATCCAAAAATCATCCTTTTGATTCCTTCATAATAAAAGTCAGGAGATCAAAAGGATGAAACTAAAAGATCATTAAGCAAAGTACGTATCGGTGATTTTTTGGACATATCGTTCTGTTTCTTTAAAAGGAGGGATCCCTCCGTATTTGTCTACGTTTCCTGGACCTGCATTATACGCCGCCAGGGCTAGATGGAGGTTATCATCATACTTATCGAGCATCTGTCGTAAATATTTGGCTCCGCCAAGCACATTCTGCATCGGGTCATAAGGATCGTCTACCCCAAGTGCACGAGCGGTACTTGGCATTAACTGCATCAGTCCTATCGCTCCGACATGGCTTTTTGCCTTTGGATTGAAATTTGATTCTTGACGAATCACTGATTTGAGAAGTTTTGGATCCAGGTTATACGTTTGAGCCGCCTTTTCAATTATTCTATCTATGCTTGAAGATGCTCTGTTTCCTGGTGCAGAGGAAATCAGCTTTTCCGTGTTCGGTATAAATGCCCCCTGTTTGATGGGAAGGGGGGAAGGAGAAAAAGGAAGCGACAAGGAAGTTTCTTTCCTGGCCGGCTGGTTCTGGTCGGCGATGAATTGCTCTAATACGTCCTGAAATAAAGAGGCCGTTGTGTCGGTTTGCGTAACGGATGTAGTCGAAAAGTTGCGCAACGCTTGTAATTCGAGTAATGTTTTTAAAGATTGAACATCCATGTTTACTCCTCGCTTATTTGTGAATATTTCAGTTGATAGAATCGACGGATCTTATTGTCTGTTTGCCGTATTGGAATATGAAATTGTTGCAGCAATTCCTTGAATTGCTGTTGGCCAAGCTGAAAATTCTTTGCTTCAAATTCCAGCTCATAATCATCTCGGTTTAAATAAAAACTATGATCCAACACAAGAAGCCCGTCTTTATAAAAAAGCTGTGCCCTTTTTGTAGTGAGGGTACCGAAATAAAAGAGTTTCGTGACATCCACGCCGAGCCGTTTAATTAGTTCTGCGATGTCGCCTGCTACTGTTCCCTTTCCGTTTATTAAATAGTCTGCTTCTTGAAAGGATAAAGGCTGGTGGGATTCCAACAGTCCGTTTTCATGCGGCTGTTTTAAGGTTAGGACATATGTATCTCCCTTTTTACGAATCCTTAGGGCAGAACCGTGGGTTTTTAATTGAAAATCAGTTGTATCAAAATAGTGATTTTCTTGTGTCATAAAATCATCTTCTCCGAGGGAGAAATGAGAAGTGAGTGTGTGAAATTCTTCTTCGGTCAATAAATTTTTAAATTCGATTTCTACTTCCTGTTTCATGGAGGCAGTCCTTTCTTCTTTATCTTTTTTCAAAGGGTGAGCAAGTATAAAAATGTTGGTTTACGAGAGTGTCTGGCTCCAGCGCCCAGCCCCTCGAGCCGTTTCGTTCCAGCTGATGAAGTCAAAGAACAACTTCACCTGCCAGACCTCCGACGTACAGGATATACTAGTGCCGACGTTGCCACAGGACGTGGCGCTTTTAGTCGGCCAGCACTTGTCAGGGCTGACCAAGGCGCTTGCGCTTTTCTTATTATTCCATGAACTTGTTTGACTAGCAATGGCTATCCCGTTTTAAGGAGCGATGAGCCCGGACGATAAGCATGGAGAGTAATCGGGAAGAATAACCGTCCGTAAGTACCCGATAAGTTCAACTAACCATGAGAGGGAAAAGAACTCCCTCTCATGGAAGTTTCGCTTTATCAAAGAAACAGTCCTTATGTTAAAATAAAAACGAATTGGTTTGTTGGAAGGAGTTTATATATGCAAAAACGAATTGAAGTGCTAGAAAGTTATATTGAGCAGCAACAATTATACCTGATTGCACAACCATTTAAGACAGAAGGGAAGGAAATTCGTGATACTGCTCAAATGATTACCGATTCTGATAATGTGTCATTTATTTATATTATCGACATTAACGATGAGTTTGTTTATGTTAGCATACCTGTTAATATTTGGGGTAACTTGAAGGGGGCGCTTGAAAATAACTACGATGTATGCTTAAAGCTGAATGACCGAACTGTAAAGTTAGACGGATTCTTGAGTGAGCTTACATATTTAATTGAGAACATTGAAGGAAACGCCAACTACGGCGAGCATATGGTTTCAAAGGTCGAAGAGGTTTTCTTAACTCGCAAAAGCGAATTATAAAAAAAGATAAAAAGTTCGCTTCGTTAGTACTGGCAGATTGGGGGACATGTTATCAATGGTACAGCATTGGGATTTATTTTTGGCTCCTTATAAACAGGCGGTAGACGAGCTGAAGGTGAAGCTGAAGGGGATGCGTTCACAGTTTGAAATGCAATCGATGCACTCGCCAATTGAGTTTGTGACGGGAAGAGTGAAACCTATTCCAAGCATTTTGGATAAAGCTGCGAGGAAAGGCATCCCGCTTGATAAATTGGAAGAGGAAATGCAGGATATAGCCGGATTGCGAATGATGTGTCAATTTGTTGATGACATTAAAACGGTCGTATTATTACTTCGTCAACGTACGGATTTTGAAATTGTCGAAGAGAGAGATTATATTACGCGAAAAAAAGAAAGCGGCTACCGCTCTTATCACGTCGTCATTCGATATCCGGTTCAAACTATCAAGGGAGAAAAAAACATTTTAGTTGAAATTCAGATTCGAACATTGGCGATGAACTTTTGGGCAACCATCGAACACTCATTAAATTATAAATACAGCGGAAAATTTCCCCAAGATATCAAAGAGCGCTTGCAGCGTGCAGCAGAAGCCGCGTTTCTGTTAGACGAAGAGATGTCACAAATTCGTGGAGAAATTCAAGAAGCCCAAGTCATCTTCTCACGAAAACAAGATAACCCGGATGAATAATAGGGAAAAGAAACCAAGTGCAAGACGGCTAAAGGACTAAAGGTTATAAAGGCGACGTCTTATCACTGTTTCTTCGTCAGCATGTCCTGTACGCCGAAAAAAAGGGATGGGGTGAAAAAGATGAAATTTGCGATTACATCAAAAGGTGATCAAACCTCCAATATGTTAATGCAAAAGATGCGTACCTACTTGCTGGATTTCCAGTTAGAGTACGATGAAAATCAACCTGATATCGTTATATCAGTAGGAGGGGACGGAACTCTTTTATATGCATTTCACCGCTACCGCAAGCGTCTTGATAAAACGGCTTTTGTTGGAGTGCATACTGGTCACTTAGGGTTTTATGCAGATTGGGTTCCGGAGGAAATTGAAAAATTGGTGATTGCTATTGCTAAAACACCTTATCAGGTAGTGGAATATCCGTTATTAGAAGTGATTATTCGGTATATAAACGGCAGTCGGGAATCACGTTACTTGGCCTTGAACGAATGTACGGTAAAAAGCGTTGAAGGGTCGCTTGTCATGAATTTGGAGATTAAGGGACAGCTATTTGAAACATTCCGGGGGGACGGTTTATGTATTTCAACGCCTTCTGGGAGTACAGCGTATAATAAATCACTTGGAGGCGCTATTTTGCATCCTTCGTTGGAGGTTCTCCAGGTCGCAGAAATGGCTTCCATTAACAACCGGGTATTCCGGACGATTGGCTCCCCTCTTGTTTTACCGTCCCATCATACATGCATGTTAAAGCCAATCAATGATGTGGACTTCCAAATTACAGTTGACCACCTTACTCTTTTACATAAAGATGTTAAATCTATTCAATTCCGTGTTGCGAATGAAAAAATTCGCTTCGCCCGTTTCCGTGCATTTCCCTTCTGGCAAAGGGTAAGAGATTCGTTCGTCTGCGATTAAGAGTATAAATAAGAGAAGAGCAAAAGACTGTCTCACGGTAAGTGTGAGAGACAATACCTTTATATTGGGGACTTTGTTAAAGAGCGATGTTGATTTCTACTATTTTCGTTTCATTCAAATCAGCCAAAAATCAACACCAAAGCTTTAACACAGCCATATTGAAAGGAACGGAATGAATGAGTGAGCAATTTACATTGACATGGTCCATTACTGAGAAGGATGAAGGAGTTTTAGTACGGGAATTTTTAAAGAAACATCATATTTCAAAGACAGCGCTCACAGATATTAAGTTTAATGGGGGGGATATTTTAGTGAATGGCGGGCATGTGACCGTTCGTTATTCACTGAAGCAAGGGGATATGCTATCTGTTTTATTTCCTCCTGAAATCCCAAGTGAAGGATTGACAGGGGAGAACATCCCTCTTGAGATTGTGTATGAAGATGACTACATTTTAGTCATCAATAAACCCCCATTTTTATCAAGCATTCCATCCCGAGAGCATCCGACAGGGTCGATGAGTCATGCCCTTCTCTATTATTATGAACAGCAAGGTATTGCTTCGACCATCCATTTAGTGAATCGGCTCGATCGGGACACATCAGGCCTTTTGATTGTCGCCAAGTACCGTTACGTGCACTACTTATTCTCAAAAGAGCAGCAACGCCATACGATCCAGCGTACATATCGGGCAATAGTCCATGGAACCCTTGCCTTTGATAAAGGAACGGTGGATGCACCGATTGGGCGAAAAAGCGAGAGCATTATTGAACGGGAAGTAAGAGAAGATGGACAGCATGCCGTGACACATTATAAAGTGTTACAACGATCAGAGGATTTTACATATGTAGCGCTAAAGCTTGAGACAGGCAGGACACATCAAATTCGTGTTCATATGTCATATTTGGGTCATCCTCTTTTAGGAGATGAGCTGTACGGGGGGAAAAGGGATAAAATTGAACGTCAAGCTCTCCATAGCCATGAACTGCACTTTTACCATCCGATCCTTCAAAAGGAATTTTTCTTTACGGCGGAAGTTCCGGGGGACATGAAGAAAATAATAGAGTGAAAGCAATGGAACCGGGAAAAATCCCGGTTCTTTTGTTTGTCCCGCTTTAACGGCCAGTAAGCCCGGGTGAGGATCGAGGAAAAGTAACTGTCCATAAGAGCCCGTAACCATCAGGGAAAGAACAAAGGCTAAAACCGCGACGTCCTGTCGCAGCGCCTTTGCTGGCACGTCCTGTGCATCGGAATTTTTTCTTTATATAAAGTGCAGCGGGGAGAGCGCCGCAATCGTTTTACATTCAAAAAAGATTGTATACATTATGAATCCTCAAATGATCGGAATTTTTCCGGCACATAGGGCATGGAAGACGGAACGGAGATTGTCTCGCTTTCAGGGTAGCGAAAACCGGTTAAAGCCCCTCCGAACACGGCCCCGGTATCGATATTGATTGTATTGTTCACTTTTCTTGGTTCTTTGACGGGAGTATGACCATAAACAATTATGGCATCCCCTTTATAATATTGGGCCCAATCACGGCGAACGGGAGAGCCGTCTGGATGGGATTCACCTGTAATGTCTCCGTATAAGACAAATGTTTGGACCTTCTTGCTATTTTTTCCGATATAGTCCTCTCGAATGCCGGCATGGGCTACGACTAGTCTATTTTGATCCAGCTGCCAATAAAGAGGGGACTTTTCATAAAGTTCTATAAACTGGTGACGAATAGCTTTTTGTTCTCTTGGTGAGAGGGCTTGGTATTCCGCAACGGTTGTTTCCAATCCATGTGTAATTTGTACCTTATTCCCGAGAAAGAAACGGTAAAGCTTATTACAGTGATTGCCTGGACAGTAGTAGGCATCTTTTTGTTGGATGACAAGTTTATGTACAATGCGAATGACGTCTAGAGAACGCGGCCCCCGGTCTGTCAAATCGCCTACAAATGCCAATTGGCGGCCCTGCGGATGTTGCGGAAATCCTTTGTCCCATACATACCCCAGCTTTTCCGTTAACTGTACGAACTCTTTATAACAACCATGTATATCTCCAATGACATCGAACTTCATCTGTATCGTCCTTTCTAAAAGATAAAATAGTCACTTATTTGTACAAACTATAGTTGAAACTTTCAGGTTTATCTTTTTGCCATTCGGGTAAAAATTAAAACTTCGCCTTTCTGTATTGTTCACCGTAACAACTCCAATTATATCAAGTGTTTATCATGTATGACGGTGACAAGAACGATAGGGCCACGCAAAACCTGTTTTCCCCTATCATCCCACCGGGAAACGCTGAAGTTGATTGTAAAGCTATATATTGTAGAGAGGCTTTGGCAATAATCATGTTGATTATCATGCTTTTAAGGATTTAAATTAGCTAAAATTATTTTAAAGTTTGATAAACATGACGGACACTAAAGCGCTTAACTTTACATGTTTGTTAAGAATTATGTGTATTAGTTGCGTTTTGTTTCCGGTTCATAATAAAGTTAAATGAGTTTCGAATTGAGGTGGTGAAAAATGGGCCGTTCAGAGCAAAAAGAGTTGCGGGAAGAAACAGAACAAAGATTATTAGAATTGCTGATAGAAGAAAAGATCGAGGAGTTTCGTGAAGAGTTTCTCGTCCTCCATTCCTACGACCAAGCTAAGTTTTATGCCGAGTTAGATGAGAATCAACGGCTTCAGCTTTACCGGTTTTTATCTCCTAGTGAAGTAGCATATATATTTGAAACGTTAGAAGTGCCGGAGGAAGATTATCAGCAATTATTAGCGGAAATGCACCCCTCCTTTGCCGCTGACATGCTTTCACATATGTATGCTGACGATGCAGTGGACGTCTTAAATGAACTTGATAAGGAGCAGGCAGCCAGCTATTTAACGATTATGGATGATGAGGCAGCCCAGGAGATTAAAGAACTGCTTCATTACGAAGAGTATACAGCTGGCAGTATCATGACAACGGAGTTCATCTCTATTCAAGCGAATCAAACCGTACGATCTGCCATGCGAATCTTGAAGAGAGAAGCCCTGGAAGCAGAGACGATTTATTATGTGTATGTAATTGACGATGAAAAAAAGCTGGTAGGGGTTGTGTCCCTTCGTGATTTGATTGTATCTGATGATGAGACCATGATTTCAGACATTATGTATGACCGAGTAGTTTCCGCGTCAGTTGCACAAGACCAGGAAGAGGTAGCCCAAACCATGAGGGACTATAACTTTCTGGCTCTGCCTGTTGTCGATTTTCAAAATCACTTGCTTGGAATCATCACAGTAGATGATGTCATCGACGTTATTGATGAAGAAGCATCTGACGATTATTCCAAGCTGGCGGCAATAAGTGATGTCGATGCCGTCGACAAGGGGCCGTTCAATGCTGCACGCAAGCGGTTGCCGTGGCTTATCATTTTATTGTTCTTGGGAATGCTGACAGCAAGCCTGATCGGAAGATTCGAGGAAACCTTAAATAAGGTGGCGATTCTGGCTGTGTTTATTCCCCTTATTGCAGGAATGGCAGGAAATACAGGAACACAGGCATTGGCTGTTGCAATCCGTGGTCTCGCAACAGGGGAGGTAGGAAACGAAAGTAAATGGAAGCTAATTGCACGAGAAGCGGGAACCGGTCTTATTACCGGTGGTACGTGCGGAATTCTCGTTACAGGTGTCGTATATATATGGCATGGAGATGTTTTTCTCGGTTTGCTTGTAGGAGCTTCCATCTTTGCGACCTTGACTGTCGCAACACTGGCCGGTTCGCTTGTCCCGCTCATTATGCACCGATTGAACATTGACCCTGCTGTTGCGTCTGGTCCGTTTATTACCACGATTAATGATATTATTAGCATTTTAATTTATTTTGGTTTAGCGACATTATTCATGAGTTATCTACAGTAGTATTGAGATAAAGGAGGGGATTAGTATGGAACATCATGCTTCAGTGACATCACTGCTGATTGTAATTATTGTTGCCTTTTTGACCCCTATTTTGCTGCACCGTCTCAGGTTGAGAGTCATTCCTGTCGTAGTGGCGGAAATCATTATGGGATTGATTATTGGACAAAGCGGTTTGAATCTTGTAGAGCAAGATATGTGGCTGGAAACATTGTCAACGCTTGGCTTTATCTTTTTAATGTTTTTGAGTGGATTGGAAATTGACTTTTCCGCTTTTGCAGGGAGCAAGAAAAAAGAAAAACTCCCCAATGGAAACAATGCCCCTAATCCGTTTACGATATCAACGCTGATTTTTTTGGCTGTTTTTGCTATTTCTCTTTTCCTTTCTTATCTTTTTGTTTGGACAGGATTTATTGATAATGCCTTTTTAATGACATTAATCATTTCGACCATTTCACTTGGCGTTGTAGTGCCAACTCTTAAAGAAGCGCAAATCATGAAAAGTACGATTGGACAGATCATTTTGCTTGTAGCCGTTATCGCTGACCTTGTCACCATGATCTTACTCGCTGTTTTTGCTTCTTTATATGAAAAAGGCGGCGGGAACACATGGCTGCTTCTCATTTTATTTGGGGCAGGTGTCATCATCTACTTTTTCGGTAAATCATTTAAGCACCGTTCATTCCTTGAGACGATGTCGAAAGGAACGATCCAAATTGGTACGCGGGCTGTGTTTACCCTCATTATCGTGTTAGTAGCGGTTTCGGAATCCATTGGAGCTGAGAACATTTTAGGTGCGTTCCTTGCGGGCGTACTTGTGTCTTTATTATCTCCTAATCCCGATTTGGTTCATAAACTGGACTCATTTGGCTACGGCTTTCTTATCCCTATCTTTTTTGTAATGGTCGGAGTCAAGTTGGATGTCTGGTCACTATTTACGGATGACAGGATTCTTATTTTAATTCCATTATTGCTTCTCGCACTATTCATATCAAAAGCAATCCCGGCCATGATATTGAAAGCTTGGTATGATACGAAAACTGTGCTTGCTTCTGGCTTCTTGTTAACATCGACTCTTTCACTTGTGATTGCCGCAGCCACAATTGGCGAAAAGCTGGGTGTCATTGATGCCCAAATGTCAGGTGCTCTTATTTTAGTAGCAATCATAAGCTGTATTATTACTCCAATTGTATTTAAAAAACTCTTCCCGAAAAAAACGGCCGAGGATACGAAAATTACAGTGAACTTTATCGGGGCCAATCAGTTTACCCTGCCGGTTGTCCGTGAATTGAATGAAAAAATGTATGACTACACCATTTTTCATCCAAAGCAGGACAAAGTAGAAGAAGTGATTGCAGACCCGGTTTTTCATATTAAAGAAATTGAAAGCTATGAACTTGATTTATTAAAGAAAAATGGTGCATTTGATACGGACGTTCTTGTTATTACATCAGGTGAAGAAAAGCGAAATGCCGCCATTGCCTTGGCGGCAAAGGAGTATGGAATAGAACGCGTTATTGCCCGTGTGGAAACACCCGAGTTAGAAGAGCGGCTAAGAGAAGCCAATATCGAAGTCTTTTCGGTTCTCTTATCGACGAAAGCACTGATGAAGGCTTTAATTGAATCACCAAAAGTCATCAATATTTTAACGAATCAAGACAGCGCTCTTTATGAGATTGATCTTGAAAACAGCAAATATGACGGCTTAGCTTTACGAAATTTCCCATTTACCGGAGACATTATCTTTGTACGAATTTTCCGCGGGAAAGACTCCATCGTTCCGCATGGAGATACGGAGCTGCAGCTCGGCGATAAGCTTATTGTGACTGGTTCCCAGGAATATGTAAGTGAATTAAGAAGGGCAATGGAGTTTTGTGAAGAATGCTAAAGAGGATAAGTCAAAAGAGATAAAAAGCATCCCTTTTGACTTATCCTCCTGAAAGGACCCATCATGAAAATCCGGCAAAATCAACGGATTCAGTGACGGGTCCTTTCAATAGAAATCAAGTTTTATGATTGATTGAAGACTTATTGGGAGCTTATGAGACATAGCTCCTTTTTTATTTAAGATGATTGCTGCGAATTAATCTTTACAAACTGTAGACTATTTATGATATACTAGTTTTAAGACTAGGTACTAATAACTTGTGTTAAATAGGAGGGTATGAAAAAATGAAAAGTTTATCCTTGGAAAACCGCACATATGTGGTAATGGGAGTGGCAAATAAACGCAGCATCGCTTGGGGGATTGCCCGTTCTCTTCATGAAGCAGGGGCGAGATTGATTTTTACATACGTCGGAGAGCGTTTAGAAAAGAGTGTACGTGATCTTGCTGAAAGCTTAGAACGCGAAGATTCGCTTGTGCTTCCTTGTGATGTGACAAGTGACGAGGACATTGAAAAATGTTTTGCGACCATTAAAGAAGAAGTAGGCGTTATTCATGGAATCGCTCACTGCATCGCATTTGCAAACAAAGAAGAACTGCAAGGTGAGTATATGAATACGAACCGTGAAGGGTTCTTGCTTGCTCATAACATTAGTTCTTATTCTTTAACGGCTGTGGCAAAAGCAAGTAAAGATTTAATGGCAGAAGGGGGAAGCATTGTTACGTTGACGTATCTTGGCGGAGAGCGTGTTGTTACTAACTATAATGTAATGGGGGTAGCGAAAGCATCGCTTGACGCAAGTGTAAAGTATTTAGCGGCTGATTTAGGAAAATATGGTATTCGTGTAAACTCAATTTCAGCTGGACCGATCCGTACTCTTTCCGCTAAAGGCATCAGTGACTTCAATTCGATTTTAAAAGAAATTGAAGAGCGTTCACCTCTTCGTCGTACAACAACTCCGGAAGAAGTGGGAGACACAGCTGTCTTCTTATTCAGTGATTTTGCCCGCGGCATTACGGGTGAAAATATCCACGTGGATTCCGGATTCCACATTATCGCACGCTAAAAACAGGGAGCTGACCCGAAAGGTACGTAACGTGCCTTTTGGGTCAAGCTTTTTTTTATTTGGTGTAAAAAAATAAAAGAATCGGTCCAAACTGGTGTAAGGGAAGCCGCCACAACGACCCAAACCAGAAAGGAACGATTCTTTTATGAAACATAATCATTGATGAAGAGCAGGACGTGTTCCTGTGTGCAGCTGTCCATCTTTTAAAATAATCGGTTCATCGTGCTCCGTGATTGTTAAGGCCTTTTGGAGATAATATGCTGGATCAGTGACCGGCCGACTTTTTTTGTAATAGATGCATTTATTTCTATAAAAGTAAAAAAAAGAACAAGTTTGCTGTATAAGGGGCATACATTTTTAAGAGAGTGCTATCTGATCTATGGAGGGATGCTTCAATGAAAAGCTCAAGAACAAAAACGGAAGCAAATGCCCCGTTAATGTATATTGTACAGCCGGACATTAAACAGTCGACGCGGCCGATGCAGTCCTTTTTTAGTTCTAATGCTAAAAAGGATCAACAAGAAGAAGTGCCGGGGGAGACCGTAAGCAAGAAGCCGGAAACAAAAGAGGAACCCAATTTTTCTATTATTTCTTCCGTGAAAGAAGAGGAATTCGAAAAAGAGGAGCCGAAAAAGCCTCATAAAATGTTCCAGGAGATGTCAATTAAAGAAAAGGCTTCATTTCTCGTGCAGTTTCCCAAACACATGTCCCAGCCTATTTGTGATGTGATGACAAAAGAAAAAACGTATCGGGGAACGATCATTGAAGTGAATCCAGAAAAGCTTTCCATCATCACTCCGCCTCAAAAGGAACCCGTTTCGGTTCCGCTGCAAGCCGTCACACAAATTGCCATTATCAAAATTTGAGAGATGATAAAACTGAGTTGAAAGCTAACACGATGTTTAATCATTGCGTTAGCTTTTTTATGTTGGAAAACACCAACGGTCATGAAAGAAATTCAATGAACGAGTTTCAGAAAAAGGGTGGAGAACATATTGTATAGCAGATAAGGCTGATATCATCCTTTTTATTCGTTTGTTTTGCCTACAAACCAAAGGGTGGTGCAAAAATGGATATGACATGGTTTGAGCTTATCTTGTTTGTTCTAGCGACATTTCGTTTAACAAGACTCATTGTCTTTGACAAGATTACCTTGTTTTTACGTAAGCCTTTTCATGAAGTGGTGGAAGAAACACAAGAAGATGGAAGCGTTGTGACGTATTTGAACGTCCGCGGAACAGGGATACGCAAGTGGATTGGAGAATTACTCAGCTGTTATTGGTGTACGGGGATGTGGTGTGCCATTTTCCTTTATCTTGGATTTGTCTATATTCCTCATCTTACGTTGCCTGTTGTCACGATCCTTGCGATCGCAGGCGTAGCGGGTATTCTTGAGTCCCGTTTGGAATGAAGCTTTGCTTGAATAAGTTCACAGCCAGCATAGCTTAGGGGAAAAGAAATTCGTTATTGCTTGATATCACAAAACCATCAAAGACATACCAAAGGCAGGGGAAAAGCATGAGTGTAATGGTCACGGGGGCAAGCGGCCGGCTGGGAAAAGAGCTTGTTTCACGATTACGAGAATGTTATGAAGTGTATGCACTTACAAAAAAGGAACTCGATGTCACCAATAAAGAAAATGTGCATAATCTTTTACACAAGTTAAAACCGGCTTGCATTTTTCATTGCGCAGCCTATACAGATGTAGACGTTTGTGAAGATGAATATGAAAGAGCTTTTGAAATCAACAGCTTCGGTACTTTAAACATTGCAAAGGCAGCCAAAGAGGCTTTTGCCGATCTTGTTTATATAAGTACAGGCCATGTATTTGACGGTATGAAAAAGTCGCCTTATCTAGAAAAGGATAAACCCAATCCAATTAATGTGTACGGGGAGAGTAAACGGCTTGGAGAGCGTTTTGTACTGCTTGTCCATCCGGAAAGCTATGTGATCCGAACATCCTGGCTGTATGGGAAATCCAGTCACAATTTTGTTAACATGGTATTGGAAAAGGCAAAACAAGAAGAAGAAATTCGGGTGATTAATGATCAATTCGGCTCTCCTACTAATATCCAAGATCTGGCTGAAACGTTAACGACTGTTACAAAGTATCCATACGGAATCTATCATATTTCGAATGAAGGCTGCTGCAGCTGGTTTGAACTTGCCCAATACATTTATAAAAAAGCAGGGGTTGACCAAAGTTTAGTGGTTCCCGTTCCATCCGAGCCAGGTAAACTTCCCGCTAGAAGACCTGCCTATTCTGCTTTAGGAGGAAATGCCGATTTTCAAATGCGTTCCTGGAAAGAAGCTTTAAACGAGTATATACATGAGGCTTTGTGATGAGGTTGATCTGCAAGCAGTCTTTTTGATGTTTGCAGGTCAACTTCGAAGCTTTTCTTCTGCCATTGCATCATTTACAATAGACTAAAAACGTGTGGAAGTGTTCAATCCACACAAAATGCAATCGTCTAAGGGGAGAATTGATATGGATATTCGCCAAGCAGTAAAAGGCGGTGCCTATGATTTACATATGCATACGACGGCTTCGGATGGAGCACTATCACTGAGAGAAGTTGTACATAAAATGAAGCAATTGGGAAAAAGGACGATTGCCATTACCGACCACGATACAATGGCTGGAATAGAGGAAGCAGTGGCGGAGCAGCAGTATTAGCCCATCCAGCGGTCATTTCTAACCAAGCTATCATTGAAGAATTGTTAAAAATGGGGTTTGACGGAATCGAAGTGTATCACCCTCTTCATAACATTGATAATGAACGGCAATATATGAAATTAGCGCATCAATATAATTTGTTTTATACGGGGGGGGGCAGATTTCCACGAGTAAATAAACCCGCATAAAAAATTGACATGGGCAAAAAACGCCCATGTCAATTTTTTTAGGGAACTCTTGTAATCTCGTTCAAGATGAGAGAACAGAAAGGCGCGCATAGAAGAATGTTGAAAGAAGCTGAAAAATCAATTTGGGTATGATGGAGAGGAGTTTTTAGGAAAAAATAGATGATTGTCCTTCCCCAGAGGCTTTTGAGCCAGCCGCGTTTTTTGGCTGGGCGGTTAGTCATATGCTTAATGGAGATCACTTTGAACCGTTTCTATCATATAAGCAAGCCGATGTAAGAAGGTATGATAGTGTTTGGTTTTGTCAGCCGCTCTCCTGGCAATAGCGTTCCTTTCTTGATCAAGATCCATATAGTAAAAAAGCTTTTTCAATAAATCTTCTTCATCGTGAAAGGTGACAATGTCCCGGTCAGGCTCGAAGAATGGCGTGATTCCTTCAGAATGTTGAACGATTTGAAAAGCCTCACAGGCAGCGATGTCAAAGGTTCGATTATTGATGCTGCCATTTGGAATATTCAAGGAATTCTCATTCATTTCTTCTTTTGCATCCCGAAGTGTATTTAAATTCACTTTTGAACCGTTATAAAAATGAGCCGTTTTATATGGAGGGAACCAACCGTTAAAAAGATAAAGACGGGGTGTGTTTTTAATCATACCTTTCCAGCGCCCTACAACAGCAACGGTAAAAGGGGTGTCTTTTAAAATACGCTCAATGAGAGCGATTCGGTTCCTGTAAGGAAAGCCGATAAGAGAAATATCGTATTTTGGGGCCATATTTCTTGAGTGGAACACCCCATCATTTGTTCCGAGCGGGAGGTAGTATACGCGATGATGGCCGAGTTCTTCATACACAGAAACGGCCTGTTTCTCGATGGTAAAAATATAATCATACCAAGGAGCATATGTTTTGGTGCAATCAATATAATAAGGATCTTCAGTCAACCATACCAATGTTTTAATCCCTTGTTTTTGAATATAATGAAGCTTCTCAAGAGAGAATCGATCCCCAATCATGGTGAGCATTGTATCAGGCTGGAACGTAGAGATAGTTTGCTTAAGAATCTCCATGCTTTGCAAGGGGGGAACAACTTTAATAGGAATACTTAGATTATGGCATGACTGAACAATCCACTTATCAAAAAAAGTATAAATCCGTCTATGACCGGACGAAACATAAAGTAAACGTGTCATGGCGAAAAGTTTACCACTAATTTATTTAAGAATGGAACCCCGTCACGCCATTCATTTGTATAAAGATAGCCCTCCATTAAAAACGAGGGAAGATGGTCACCTTGATGAATACCAATTTGAAAGGAATCAAACGATAGTATACGATTTGGTTGAAGAACAGTGGTATGAATGGGCTTCAACCAGTACTCCCCGTCTTTTCGAATCTTTTCTTTCCAATTGGGATGAGCATATTCCCATTGTTCGGCACCAGATTCTTGCTCATACAAGGAGTCGGCATTCATTTTACCAGCTCCGGCAATCTTTCCGCTTAAATTCGCACTTAAAGGAGGTGTGATTTTTAAGCAAAGCAGCGGCGAATGGAGTTCTTTGTCCGTTTGATTTTTGATGACCGCATTCCCGACAATTACTGTGTCTTCTTCTTTTTCAGCCGGAATGACAACTGAATACATAAAGAAAGCGATGAGATCACTTTTGGCAAACTGTCTTTCTTTTATCTGAATGATGGGCTTTGGTGGCTCTTGGTGGGCCATCTTTTTCTTAAGATGCTTATTCATGAGCTTTTGTTCTGTCAGCTCGTTTGTTAATAAATTGATTTTTCGTTCTAACTCTTCGGTATCGACCTCTTTTTCCCAATAATCAATCATAGAAGTATGTTTATCACGCCAGAAAGCTGTATTTTCTTTTTCCTGTTGCAAGGCTTTTTCATAGTGTTTTATTTTTTGCTCATAATGGTTGAGTTCTGATTTATAGTAAATCAGTTTTTGTTTTAGTTGAAGGATATTGTCTGACGGAGGAATGGAGTTATTTTTCATTATTCAGTCTCCTTTCTGCCTACTTATATGTATGAAGAAAATGGGATTGTGTTTACCAAAAAAAGGATATATAATAAAGTTCAGTTAGTTAAATAACTAACTGAAAGGGGGGAAAGGATTGGCAAAACCCGGTGTGGTTTCTAAGAAAGAACTCATTCAATCGGCGAAGAAGTGTATTGCTGAAAAGGGAATCGACAAACTGACGTTAAAAGCGGTAGCTGAAGGAGCAAAGGTAACACAAGGAACCGTCTATTATCATTTTCGTACAAAAGAGCAGCTGCTGCTGCAAATTGTTGAGGACGTTTGTCAAGAATCATGGCAGAACGTTCAGCAGTCACCAACGGATCAAAGGCTGGAAAAAGCCTTGAATGGTGCTAAAGCAAGGTGCACAAAAGACGCTATATATCACTCTTTATTCTTCTCTCTCGTAGCGGCCGGTTTAACCCAGGATAAGATTAGGGAACGAATCGGAAAGCTCCTTCAGGAAGAAAATGAAGTTTTAACAAATCAGCTAAGTGAATCATGGAAAAGGTCTCCAATCAAAGGCATTTCATTCCGGGACTGGGGAACCTTAATGAATGCACTTATAGACGGCTTGGCGCTGCAGGCATTAATGAATCCTGATTTTTCTCCGGAACGAACGTATGAAGCGGTTGAAGCTTTAGTCCATTATCTACAAAAAGAGAAGGGAGAATAACGAAATGAAAGTTTTACTAGAGTGGTTTCTAGTGATTGCTTGGTCCATGATCATTTGGGCAGGAGCAACCTTGTTTTTTGTTTATGCCGGTCCTTATGTTTTAGTAGCAACTAGCTCTCCCCGATTTTTCTTGATATTTGTCGCATTAGAAGCGGTGACGGCACTTCTTATTTTTCTCGCTGTGTTTTTCTATATAAAAATAGATCGGTCGAAAAAGGCTGTTTTAAAATGCGGCATTGCCGGTTCGGCAGTAGGACTTTTTCTTGACACATTCTCCTTATGGAACCACTCTGCTTTGTTTTCCCGATTAGCCCACGACCAAATGATGTCTTTTACAATATGGATGTCTTTTGCCTACAGCTTATTTTTACTCATCCCCTCCCTCATGTATGTTCTTCAACAGAAGCGACTCAAAACACCGACCATCCAACAATAAACTTACCAAAAGCCAACCTTTCATTTCCTTTCTCTCAGGTTATGAAGGGGGTTTTTTTGTCCTTTTTAAGTGATGGTTGATTCGATTACCTAAAATGCCGCAAACCGTTCAGGGGAAATTTGGTTAACAAATATGAAAGGAAAGTGGAATGGAACAGGCATAGAAACGGAAAGAAAATAATAAAAAATAGAGGAGAAAGTTCTCCTCTATAAGTGAAGATCTTAGAAATCGTCGTCTTCTCCAGGGAATACATCCGGACATTGTGGAGGGATTTGACGAACATCGCAAATGTTGATTGGAAGCTCTTGGCGAGGGCGGCAGAAGCGTCCCTCCACTTCTACTTTTACAGTTGCCTCCATTTGAACATCTAAGCAGAATGTAAGTGAGACATCTAATTGCTGGAATTCATAATTGTCACAAATTAAGTGTGAATCGCATTCAAAGAATGTGATATGACCGACTACTTCGGTTCCTGGAGGGGCACACAAGAAGAACGTTTGAGCTACAGCAAATGGCTGAGGATCAGAGATACAAGTATCTCCATGTGCATCAGACACTTCGATGACAATGAATCCTTTTACTAATACTTTTACTTTTTGAAGAGTTACTCTTTCACCGTTTGGTAAAGTGGAAGTAACGCTTAAACGGCCATCTGGCTGAGCAATTTCTTCGATATCAACCGCAGGAGATGTAAGAGAGTCGATAGGATTTCCTTCGGAATCACTTAAGAAACACCTTGCAACAGTATGCTTGCCAAGAACTTTACATGGATCATCTTTTGAGCCTGAGGCTCCTTCACAATCGAAATTTAGCTTAGCTAAACCTCTGTTGCCTATGAAGCTCATTAAAGGTAAATCGACTTGACGGTTTACCCAATCATAAACTTTAGGCACGCGGATACAAAGATTTTCTAGATCATGCATGGTTTTACCTCCTAATCATAATTGTCCTTGTTCTGAGCCCTAAATCTAGGTATCGGACTAATATATTGTATGAATGACTATTATTTATGTGCCGTGACAGGAGCGGAATTTCTTAGCCCGTAACCGACAAGCAGGGCACTGAACAAAAGGAAAAAAGCTTAGTCATATCATATTCAAGCATTGACAAAATGTTAGCTGTCACATGGGGAATTTTCCTTCATAAGCTAATGATAGAATCCGAAAGGAGTGAGGCATGTGAGTGATAAAAAACTGAGTGAAGAAAGTTTGAAGAAATATATTGCCGCCTTAAAATCCCAACTTTCCTTTTATCGAGACAGGTGTTTGGAATTCCAGCAAAGAGAATGGAGAGAACAAGAATTGATTGAAGAAATGAAGGAATCATTGGAAAGACATAAACAAGAAAAGGTTGAACTTCTAGAGCAAATCGATCTCCTGAAATCATTTATCAATGATGTCTCCGCTATTAAAGATGGAAGGAGAAACAAAGAAATAGAAGAGGTGGAAAAAACAAGGGCACAAGTGGAGGAGACTTTAGTCAAAGAGACTGTATTCGAACAAGAGAACCATCATAGGAATAGAAATCGAGCTGGGAATGACTCCTGGTTCATGAGGGTATTACAGGAACAAAATGCAATTAGCAAACGTCATCATCCTCATAAATAAAGTACTCATATTCATTAATAGTACAGATAATAGAGCACGTACCTGCCAGGATGTGAATATGATGGAGTAGGGTGTCGTTTTTTAGAAAAGAGGTGGAACTTACATGACTTCCCATGATTCCTCTAAACATTCATCAAACGTATCTGAGGATAAACCTAAAAAAAGAAAACATTTCCAAAAAAAGTCACCATCCCATCCAACTGTGTATCAATCGTATCCCGCTCCAAGAAAAGCTCAATCAAGAGGCTGCGGCTGCAGCTCAAAACTGCCGAAGCGCTAAAAAGAATGGGAGTTTAGATGGATGAGAATTCTAAGAGGACTCTCATTCATCTAAACTGCTTCAGTATAAAACGGTAAAAATGATATAAGAAAAAACAGAAACAATCGTTTCTCCTCCCAATCATGATGGTAAGAGGAAAAACGATTTTTTAACGTATAGAAAAGCATAAATTTCGTGTTAAAGTTGTCCAGCTGCGGCCCCTGGCTCTTCCTGAGTTTTCGAAGAACAGGATGTTCAAACGCCGGCGTTGGTCACAGGGCGTGAGCGTTTTTAGCGGTAACTTGGCCCGTTCCACTTTTCTGATATTAGACCGTTTTGAAAATGAGACGTACAAAAGGCGAATCCATCTTATCAATAAACCTCCTTTTAATCGCCTTGCATGTTCTTTTGTTTCCCGCTCATAAAATGGCAGACAATGTACAACATAAAAGAAGAAGGATCATTTAAAGAAAAGGATGCGTTTTTCATGAAAAGATCAGTGATGTGGGCAGTGTCAGCGTCCCTTTTATTGTACGGCTGTCAGCAAGAAGCTGAAAGTTTAGCCCCAAAGAATGTCCTGCAAATTAATGCTTCCCATCAAAATCATCAACGAATTGAAACAAAGGCAGAAGAGAAAATGAGGACGTCCTTTCCGGAAATCAGGGATGTAGTCGCTGTTAAAGGGGAAAAGCATTTACTAGTGGCATATCAAATCAAACAGCTTAAACGTTTTCGTTCCAAGAAGATTGAAGGTGAAGTGAACAAAAAGCTGGAAAAAGAATTCCCAAACTATACGATCGTCGCGTCGGGTGATTTGAAAATCTTTTGGGAAGCCCAAAAGATTGCACGCAAAGAGAAGGATTTATCCGAACGAGAGATGAAAAAAAAGATTTTGAATCTGAAAAAGCTAAAAGATGAACAAACATAAAGAGGTAGAGCGATGAACAAAGACAGTCAATTTACACCTACACAACAACAATACCAACAATTGCAGCAAAAGTATGAAACGAAACGTCCTGTTTTAAAAAATTGTATTCGCGCTTTTTGGGTAGGCGGCCTTATTTGTGTGATCGGGCAAGCCATTTCCTATGCGTATATGTACTTCTTTAATTTTACAGAACAAACGGCCGGAAATCCAACCGTAGCGACAATGGTCTTTATCTCCATGCTCTTAACGGGATTTGGGGTGTATGACCGCCTGGCGCAATTTGCAGGAGCGGGCAGTGCCGTTCCGGTCACGGGTTTCGGAAATGCGGTCATTTCGGCCGCTATCGAACATAGAACAGAAGGGTTCGTACTTGGAGTGGGAGGAAATATCTTTAAACTGGCCGGTACAGTTATTATATTCGGTGTATTCTCAGCATTTGTTATAGCACTTGTTAAAACGATTTTAACTCAATGGGGCGGTTTGTGATGTTAAAAGGACAACAAACATGGGTATTTCAGCAAAAACCAGTGATTATTTCAACAGGAACCGCAGGAGGGCCATTTGAAGCTAATGGAAACATTGCGGATGATTTTGACATTTTACATGAAGATTTATGGTTGGGAAAAGATTCATATGAGCAAGCGCACCAGATGTTGCTCGAAAATGCAGTGGATAAAGCTTTGACAAAAGCTGCACTCAAAAAAGAGGACATTCAATTTTTCCTGGCGGGGGATTTAGTCAATCAAATAACTCCATCGAGTTTTGCTGCTCGGACTAATCAAATTCCTTACTTGGGGCTTTTTGGTGCCTGTTCGACGTCCATGGAAGGACTTGCTCTTGGTTCTTTCTTGGTCAATTACCAGGGAGCAAAACGCATTCTCACCGGAGCATCCAGTCATAACGCAGCGGTAGAAAAGCAATTTCGCTATCCAACCGAATACGGAGGGCAAAAGCCTCCGACCGCTCAGTGGACAGTAACCGGAGCAGGGGTTGCGGTTGTGGCCCAGCAAGGTTTGGGTCCTGTTGTCACAAGTGCCACCATCGGGCGTGTGGTGGATATGGGACTATCCGACCCTTTTAACATGGGAGGAGCGATGGCGCCTGCAGCGGTAGATACAATTATTACCCACTTGCATGATCGAGGAGTGTCCCCGGATTATTATGATCTTATCGTAACCGGGGATTTAGGAAAAATTGGACGGGAAGTCTCCCTTGAGCTTTTAAACGAGAAAGGGTATCCGGTAAGTGAAGAGAAATACCAGGACTGCGGTTTGATGATTTATAGAGAGGGTCAGCCTGTTTTAGCAGGAGCAAGCGGCGCGGGCTGTTCAGCAACGGTCTTGTATGGACATTTGCTCAACAAAATGAAAAAAGGGGAGATTCAGCGTTTGTTAGTCGTTGCGACGGGCGCCTTATTATCTCCGCTTTCGTTTCAGCAGAAAGAAACGATTCCATGTATTGCACATGCTGTATCAATTGAAGCAGGAGGGATGTAACATGGCGGCTACATTTTTTTGGGCATTTGTCGTTGGCGGGCTCATTTGTGTCATCGGCCAGCTCTTATTGGATGTGTTTAAATTAACACCTGCCCATATGCTTGCTGGTCTTGTGGTAGCAGGTGCCATATTGGATGGGTTTGGATTATATGAGCCTCTCATCGCATTTGCGGGGGCTGGAGCGACTGTTCCTATCACAAGTTTTGGAAATTCTCTTGTTCATGGCGCCTTGCAGGAAGCGGAGAAGCATGGCCTTGTCGGTGTATTGACGGGTATGTTCGAAGTAACGAGCTCGGGAATTTCAGCCGCCATTGTGTTTGGGTTTTTGGGCGCACTGCTGTTTAAACCGAAAGGATGAATAAGAATGACGATGTTTGGACAGGTGAAACAATGTTTTGTAAATGTAAAAAATATTCATGCCATGCTTCAGCAATACGACTTACAAGCCGATGGAGACGACACAAAGGCGGCTTTTCATGAAGCGGTAACGGAGACGGAAGACATCATACAGGAATTAAAAAAGCAGCTGCTTGAATTGGAACATGAACTTACAAGAGGGGTACGTTTTCATTAAGAACAAGGAGTTATGCTATGTCGGAATGGATGCAAATCGCAATTCGTTCAGTATCACTCATTGCCGGACTATTTGTCATTACAAAGCTGCTAGGGAAAAAGCAACTGTCCAAGTTGTCTTTTTTTGAATATATTGTCGGCATTACAGTTGGAGACATTGCCGGTACACTTTCGATGGATATTGAACTGAATATAATAAACGGTATGACAAGTATTTTAGTATGGACAATGGTTCCGCTCATTATCGCTCAGATTTCCCTAAAAAGTAAAGGATTTCGTAACTTTGTGGAAGGGAATTCAACGATATTCATTCAAGATGGCCGTGTGCTGGAGAAGAATTTAAGAAAAGAAAAGTATACAATAGATGAGCTGCTTGAGCAGCTTCGTAAAAAAGATGTCTTCCGTTTGGCCGATGTGGAATTTGCTACTTTAGAAGCAAACGGAGACTTGAGCGTATTGTTGAAAACGGAGAAGCAGCCCGTAACAGTCGAACAATTATTTACAAAGTATACACGTGAAAAAGAGCCGCAGACAGTCATTATGGATGGGGAAATCTTGGATGAGCCGCTGCAGAAGTCGGGTTACACAAGGCAATGGTTAAAAACGACCATCGAACAAAAGGGCTATGGCATCAGTGATGTATTTTTAGCGCAGATTGACAGCAAGGGAGAACTGTTTCTCGATTTATACGATGACCAGTTGCCGCTTCCGGAAGTGAAAGATGCCCAGCTTTTGCTCATTTCATTAAAAAAGTGCGAGGCAGAGCTGGAGTGGCTGTCCCTCAACTTCAAGGGAGAGCGAAGCTTTGTCTTTGAGAAACAAGCGCGTAAAGTAAGGAACATATTAAAAACGTTGACTCCCTTTTTAACACAACCGGAATAATTACGTTGAGGGTGTCTACTATCCCATAAGGAAGGACAGCTGAATTTAACCAGCTGTCCTTCCTTGTTTTTTATTGTGCCTTTTGTACCAATTCTTTCATAACAGCAGCAAACAGTTCTGTTATGAACAAGATGAATGTCATATTAAAAGGTACGATTAGTATCTCCCATTATAAATGATTCTTCTGCTTTGTGACGGTTTTGTTATATAAATGAAACTTGTCATTTTCTATTTTATAAGCTAAGATGTTTAAGTCAAACTATCATTTAAATTGGGGAAGATCATATGATTGATATTCTTGTAATGATTAAAGCATTTATTTTAGGATTAGTAGAAGGTTTAACGGAGTTTCTTCCTGTGTCATCAACAGGGCATTTAATTTTGGCAGATCACTTTTTACATTTTCGTCAGGGGCCGATTACTCCTGAAATAGCGGCGACGTTTGAAGTTGTCATACAGCTGGGATCCATTTTAGCAGTCGTCGTCTTTTTTTGGAAACGTCTTTGGTCAACGATTGATTTCCGTGAAGGAAAAGCTCGAAACAAGCTGAACATTTTTCACATTATCATTGGGATTTTGCCTGCGGGTGTATTGGGAGTGTTGTTTCAGAGTGATATCAAAGAAAAGCTGTTTGGCCCCACAACCGTTATTTATGCATTGATTGTCGGGGGTATTTTAATGCTTGTAGCAGAGTTGTACAGCCGTAAAACGACTCCTGCAACCGTGACCTTGGATCAGCTTACATATAAGCAGGCATTTGTCATCGGGTTGTTTCAATGCCTGGCTTTATGGCCTGGATTTTCCCGTTCTGGTTCAACGATTTCGGGCGGATTGTTTGTCCGTGCTTCCCATTCGGTAGCCGCAGAGTTTTCCTTTATTGTGGCCGTGCCGATTATGTTTGGAGCGACGGCATTGGATTTATATAAAAGTGCCCACTTCTTAACAATGGACTTGCTGCCTGTCTTTTTAACGGGAATGATTACGGCGTTTGTCGTTGCGCTTATTGCCATTGTTTCATTTTTAAAGCTTGTGTCACGTCTAAAACTTATTCCATTTGCCATTTATCGTTTTATCATTGCGATTGTACTTTTATTTTTCATCGCATAAAAAAGGACCTGCCGGTTTTTTGTTCCGGCGGGTCTTTTTTGTCTATAAAAAATATACATTACACGTTGAAATTGTCCGGCTGTACGAGCCAGCCTCTACGGTCATTTTCGAAGAACAGGATGTTCAAGCGTCGACGTTGGTCACAGGACGTGAGCGTTCTTAGCCGTAACTTGGCTCGCTCCGCTTTTCTGAAGTATAAGCACTGTTTTTTCAAAAGGGAATAGATTGTAAGAGAGGTGATGAGGATGCCGAGGTTTGGGAACGAATTTGAAAAATTTATTGAAACTCACATCATGGGAAAGCATAGGGAGCTTATGAAGCAGGAGGAACAAAATTTTCGAAGGATTTCGAAGGAGCTGGAGCGACTGGAAGATCAAGAAAAAATGATTCCAAATGTCGATGATTTTGATCTGCCTGATCCGTTTGATTGATGGTAATGGGGCGAATTGGTCTTCCGGGATAAGAGAAATATGCGGAAGAAATATGCATGCGCCCATACCATTAGAGGGACTTTATCATATTGTATTAGAGAAGAAGGTTAGAGGAGGTGCAAAAGCATGGGTTACGGATATTGCGGATACGGTTATGGTCCTTACGGTTACGGTGGCACTGGTTATGGAAGTGGTTTTGCGTTAATCGTAGTATTGTTCATTTTACTGATTATCGTTGGTGCAGCTTTCGTTTGCTAATACCCTGGAATCATTCCCTCCTGAAGTGTAGAACGAGCTAAAGAGTACGAGTGCTTGTCATTCGTACTTTCTTTGTTAGTCAGCTGTGCGATTCAGCTCCTGCGGTTATTTTCGCAGAATAGGGTGTTCAAGCGTCGACGTTGCTCACAGGACATGAGCATTCTTAGCGGCAACTTGGCTCATTTTGCTTTTCTCATTTTTGGACATAGGGGAATAGAAATGCAAGTAAATGTATCACCAGTTCAGGGGTGAGCACATACGATATATAAGCAAAAAAGGAGGGTGTCACCATGGATAACAACTTATTTAAAAACATTGAGAAAAAAACAGGTGTCAATATGAAAGACATTTTGGATCTGGCGAACTCTTTACAACATGCCAACTTCAAAGATGAAAATACGGTACGCGGTATTGTAAAACGTGTATCTGAAATCGCCAAAAAGCGGGTGTCGCAGGAAAAAGAAGATAAAATTGTTAAAGCCATTACAAAAAATGGAGATTCACTGGACTTTGGCACAATTGCTAAAATGTTGAATAACAAATAAATCTGTTTTCCAAACAGCCATCAGCAGTTCCTTCTGCTGATGGCTTTTATTTCATAAAGCGATTTAGCGAACTTATGTTGTGACAACTGGGCGTTTAAGCGATTTGGACAAAAACGGCTTAATAAACCGGGACGGATACGCGGTTTTGCCGCGCCTTGTTTCCAAAACGGATAAGTATAAGGACTGCTGGGCACGCGTCATGGCGACATATAATAAGCGCCGTTCCTCCTCAAGAGGGGCTTCATCCTCGTTGCGATAAGCTTCGAGTGCATAATCATGAGGCAGGCCTCCATCGACACAGCTTAACACGTATACATGTTTATATTCCAATCCTTTTGCTCGATGGATCGTGGAAAGTTGTACACTATCATGAAACTGCCTGCTGAGCTGTTTCATTTCTTTATTCATGGCCGTCATATGGTCTGCATGGTCTAAAAGCTCTGTCACCGTCTGAAATTTTTTGGCTACCACTTTCAAGTCGCGTACATCATCTGATCCTTTTTCCATGATGTTTCCTTCGTTGCCGCGCTTTTTCACAAAATCGTCAAAGCCCATGTCTTTTTCGATCGTTTCGAGTGCCGTAAGCGGTGATAAATTTTGAAGAGAGGCAAACAGCGGAACAATCTTCTTGAGCTTTTTCTGTTGAAACGGCTGCAAGTTCTCGAGAAACTTTAGTGCCTCAACAAGGGAGACGTCATTCAAAATGCTCAAGGCTTTTATATCGTTTAAGGCTGATTGTTTCAAAAATAGCGACATAAGTAAATCCTGAATGGCTTTCGTGTCATTTGGGTTGATGCTTAGCCGCAGGAAGGCCAGCATGCTGCGCACCATGCGGCGTTGATAAAAAGATTCAGCATCTTGTTCGACTGTAAACGGTAAATTCGACTGTGTCAATCGTTCAAACACGGCCCGTGAAGCGGAATGGGTTCTGTATAAAATCGCAAAATCAGAAGGGTGGGCACCTTGCTGAATCTTTTGTTTAATATCCGTTACGATCATCGTTGCCTCTTCCTCTTCATCGTAAGGGAAGAACACGATAGGATAAGCATTATTATCGAATTGGGCGAACATTTTTTTGTTCCGCCGTTCTTTGTTGCCGGCAATGACTTTATTGGCGGAAGCCACAATGTTATGAGCAGAACGGTAGTTTTCACTTAATGTGACGACCTTTGTGCCGGGAAAGTCGTGTTCAAAATTTAAAATAAATGAGGGATCACTACCGCGGAACGCATAGATGGATTGATCATCGTCCCCGACTGCGCATAAATTTTTCGATTCCGCACTCAGCATTTTCATGATTTCATATTGCACCTTATTAATATCCTGAAATTCATCGATCAAGAAATAACCCAGCCGTTCTTGATAGCGTGCAAGAAGAGAAGGGTTCTCTTTTAACATCGTATAGCATCCATACAGCATGTCATCAAAATCAAACATCTTTTCTTTTCGTTTTCTCTCTTCATAATGCTTGTATAAATAATGGACTTGTTCTTCCCACTGACTGGAAGGTCTTACATCGCGTACACCTGTCAATGTATTTTTCCAATAGCTGATTTGCTGCAGAGCCTGATCATAAGCAAACTCACGCTCCTCCAAATGCAGCTCTCGGCCTGCTTCTTTGACGATTTGTTCTTTTTGCCACTCCCATTTAAGAAGACGGTCCATGTTCCAAACCTGCGGCTGGAAATGGGCGATCATTTTATAAAAAATACTATGGAAGGTACCTGCAATGAGCTTTTTGATAATGGCTCCCGACATAAATGGATAATGAAGCAAACGCTGTTTCATTTCTTTTGCTGCTTTGGCTGTAAAGGTCACAAGCATAATAGAACCGGGATCAATTTGTTGTTCTTGAATCATATAAGCGGTACGGGCGGTCAACACTCTCGTTTTTCCGCTTCCCGCACCCGCTAAAATAAGCAGCGGTCCTTCTGTGGTGGTGACCGCTTCCCACTGATGGGTATCTAACGTAATCCCTCTTTCTTGAAGAGATTGGATATAGGAAGACGTATCGGGCATTGTCGTAAAAACCCGCTTTTTAAAAGAAGGAAGAAGCTCAATGGAAATTGAATTTTTCCATTGCATGGAATTTTTATGAGATTGCGCCTGAATGTTACGTGATTTAGGAAGACGAAATCCGTTTCGTTCCACATACTCCTCTTGCGTATTCATATCCGTTTGCGAACGTATTTCCGTAACCTCATGTCCTTCACATTCTATTCGAATATGCGGAATTGTCGCATGATAAAAATGAGGAGGCTGTTCAATACCCAGGTATAAACGCACCTGTTCACCACACTGTTCACAGGTTACCTCTCCCCTTAGACCGGTTTCATAGATAAATTGGTATTGCTCGCGTCCAAGAAGAGCCAAATCTATTTTCTTCTTTTTATATACTGCATGTTTCATCAATGATGTCCCCCTCCTTTCCTCTATTGAGTAGACAAAATGTGAAAAATTGAGAGATAAAAGTGGTTTTCCCTATCATGAACGTAAAAATTTTTTCGTTAAACAGTCAAAAACTATCATATCAAAACGTATCTTATAGTAAAAGACCTCGAAAAATTGTTTGAAAATCAAGATATAAAAGGTAAAGAAGTTGAAGAGAGCATAAAGGAGGAGAAAAACATGGGTTATATCTTACCGATTCATCATGAACAATATACTCAATATGCTAATCGAACGGTTCCTGTTAAGCATCAATATCAAAAGTTTTCAAGTGTCATGAAGACAAAAATCGAGTCTAAGTTAAACAGTCCGCATACACCTTTTGACTTTGCTCGCGATCATGGTGTAAAAGTGGAAAAAACGTTATCGAAGCGAAAAGCTTACACAAGGGAAAAAGTAGAAGAAATGTTTGCGCAACTGACCGGAAAAGGCCGGTTAATCAATGAAACGATTTAGTAGGAATCTTGGGAAAATAAAAAGTATCCTTCGTGAACAGCCTGAAGGATACAGCAAAGAAACATTCATACATATAGTTTGCGAGATGCACGGCATTATTGTTGTTTTGAACAGCGATTAGTGCGTATGCCGTGCAGCTGTTTTGGAAGTGAAGCAAACTGCCCCCCTATGGGTAAATCCTCTCTAATATTTCTCTACATGCAAGGAATCTCCATCCTCCCATTCGGCGTACATGACCTGGGAGTAGTTACGGATTCCTTTTTTGTGCAGCTCTTTTTGCAGCCATGTTTCATCAAACCCGCTTTCTTTTAAGTTTTCCTTTAATAGCTGTCCGTCACTGATGAAGGTAATGGGGAGGACAGGCTGTTTATTGGGCATTTTATGATCAGCCTTTGTAGGAGACGCATAATCAGACTTTTTTAACACGCTCACGGTTCCGTCTGTTTCTAAAATGGCATACTCCACTTCGCGAATAGAAAAGGCATCCTTTGCCCGCAACAAGTGTTGAAGCTGACTAATATCCAAATGATTTTTCTTCATCTCTTTATAACGAATTCTCCCTTTGTGGATGATGATAGCCGGCCTTCCTTCTAAAAGGGAGCGGACCCTCAAGTTTTTTTGTGTTAAAATCTCTGTACCGAACATTAAAACCCCCCAGAACACGACCGCAAATAAAATGTCTGTCAACCCGGTTTTATGATCATACAACGCATTTCCCACAAGTTCCCCGAGGACGAGAGCTGAAATAAAATCGAATGTCGTAATTTGGGTAATGGTCATTTTGCCAAGCAGCTTCGTTAATAAAAACAAGCTGATGAAACCAACGAACAACTCAACCCCAATACGTACAAAATCCATAATCATTCTCCTAAACTAAGTAGTTACTATATAGCTTTGTACGTAATAGCTATTTTTATGACGAATAAAAAAAAGAAAAAGAGGGTATGTGAAAACCAACTGCTTTTGTGGTTTTCACATACCCTCACGTATGGATCGTCATGAAATGACAGTAAAATGAACGGTTAATATGACAACCCATTTTTAAAAATTTTTCTTATATAAGAAAGCCTAGATTGCATGTTGGAATTGTCTAGCTCCGCTTTTCAAAAACTGGATTTGACCTTTGCGGGTCAGTGTTGTCACTTACAATTCTTTTACCATCGTGACATGCGGAATTCCTGCATCCAAAAATTCCCCGGACACGGTTTTGTAGCCGAGTTTTTCATAAAAACCTTCTGCATGTGTTTGGGCATTCAACTTTAGTTTATGAAGATCCTTCCCGTGGGCGAGGTTCTCCATCTCCATCATAATGATTTTCCCGGCTCCGCTTTTACGGTGAGAAGGCATGACACAGATACGTTCCACTTTTCCATATCCATCCACTACGCGAAAACGGCCGGCTCCTACCGGTTGCTGTTCATCGTATAGCACAACATGAACAGCTTCATCTTCAAACTGATCGATTTCTTCTTCAAGAGGAACTTGCTGTTCTTCCACAAATACTTGTTTGCGAACATAAAATGCATCTTGAAGTTCTTGTTCTGTGGCAACTACTTTAATATTCAATGACATTATTCCTTTCCAAAAAGAAATGTTTCATAAACTGTCCATGTCTCATTTTCTAATTGATACATTAAGTGGAAGCGATCCACTACTTCGCTGTGTGATACATCGACAAGCTTTAATTGGCTGTATACATCAAGGTGCTCATCATCCGATAGACCTTGGCCAATTGTAATGTGCGGCACAAAGGAATAAGGAGTTTGCTGCTCAAGTGAACCGCTGTGTAAGTTACGATATAAAGCTTCGAGTTCTTCATTTTTCTCTATTTTAAAATAAAGAACATTATTTACAGGAGAGAAGGAGCTCACTTTTGTCACGTGTAGCCCAAACGGTTTTGTATTTTTGGCAACCCTGGTCAGCTCTTTTGCAATTTCCGTTACTTCGCTTTCTGACGCTTCAAATACTTCTTTTAGCGTAAGATGCGGCGCAATCAAGGCATAATGCTTATCATAGCGTTTACGGTAAGCATTTGCTGCATCTTGCAATTTTTTTGATGGAAATATAACAACCCCAAATTTCATCGAGTTTCCCTCCTCAAAGTATGTGAATTAAACTAATTATAACAAATTTTCTAAAAACAATATAATGAAAAAACATTAGATGGACAGCATGCTGCTCAATGCCCTTTTTAAATCAGGCTGCCAGTATGTCCAGGAGTGGTTTCCCGCAAACTCCTCATATAAAACGTTAAATCGTTTTTCATCCAGTAAGCGGTGGAGTTCACGGTTTGGCGTTAAAAAATCGCATATGGTCCCATTTGTCAACCGGACGCCCGTTTCTTGCTGCCCGATTATATGGTACATCTCAAGCAGTGAAGGATGTTTAAACGCTTTTACTTGATCCAGCAAATGATCATTAACAAACGGTGACTGCATAATGACCTTTCCAAACGTATGAGGATATGTAAGAGCCGCTTTTAATGAGACCGTGCCTGCGAGCGAATCTCCCATTAAAATGCGCGATTGCCCCATTTGATATGTGGGATACCGGGAATCTAAAAAAGGAACGAGTTCATGGGCTAAAAAACGAATATAAACATTTTGTTTAGCCCCGTCCGGGTGATATTTCTCCCTCCGATCTTCGATGGATCGATAAGGGATCCCCACAAATATCGTGTTGGGAATACTGCCTTGATCCAACAGGTGCTCGATTAGACGCGGCATTCGGCCCAGTGTGTAATAATCCTGGCCGTCTTGTGCAAGCAGTAACGAATATTTATAAAGCGGCGAAAAGGAAGCGGGCAAATAAACGATTAACGAAATGGTTTCATCTAATTCAGCACTGTAAAATGAAAGTTCCTCTGTTTGTCCAATCTTTTTCTCCATGTAAACCCCCACCGTTTGAAAGCGTTATCTTTATTTTAGCACAACTAAAAAGTCAATGTCTGTCTGAAAAAAGTCTTGTTTGTAAATTGATTGTTGTGTGAAATAACAATTGTATACTAATTATTAATATTTTCTTAATTTCTCGTAAAAAGCAAGGCGGGGCAGTTGGCATGAAAGAAAACATGTGTCATGCTAGAAATAACGACAGAGGAAAAGGGGAGAGCGAAATGAGCGAAATGATGGAAAAAACATTTGTACCAAGTAAAGATGTATTAGAAGCGACGTTAACTTTATTAGAAGAACGCGGTGTGGCCATTTGGGATATTGCAGAAATTGTTTACGAAATGCAAGCCCCTTATAATGAAGGGTTAACGGTAAAAGAATGTGCCGAGAGTGTAGAACGGGTGCTGCAAAAACGTGAAATTCAGCACGCGCTTTTAGTCGGTATTGAGTTGGACAAGCTTGCTGAACAAAAGAAATTATCCGAACCGCTGCAATCCATTGTAGAGCAGGACGAGGGCCTGTTCGGCGTGGATGAAACCATTGCACTTGGGGCGGTTTTAACATACGGAAGCATCGGCGTTACGACATTCGGTCATTTAGATAAATGTAAAATCGGGATTATTCATAAATTGAATGAGAAAAAAGAAAATTGTGTGCACACATTTCTTGATGATTTAGTGGCAAGTGTAGCGGCAAGTGCCGCAAGTCGCATTGCCCACCGCTATCGTGACGAGTTGGAGCGAAATGAAGAACCGCTGGCAAAATAAGAAATGAAAAGGAGGAGGCCTTTCGATTCAGCCCCCTCTTTTTAATGGCAAATGCATCAGAACACTTACCGGCTCCATGCCTTGTTTTTCATAAAAGCGGATGGCGCGCTTATTGAAATGCCAAACATTCAGCTGAAGAAAATCAGCTTTCTTTTTTTGCGCCCATTTTTTCGTTTGCTCGAATAACCCCAAAGCAATGCCCAGCCCATGGTATTCCTTTTTGACTCCAAAAAAATCAATGAAGGCACTGCAGCGCTCTTCTCCTCCTGAAGGAGAGGACGTGTAATAAAGCTGGGCAAATGAGTAACCGATAATGTACCCATTCAGCTCGGCCACGATGACAACATTGGAGGGGCTGGAAACATACGATTGAAACGTATACGGGGGCATCGATACCTGGTCTGCGGGAAACATATCCGGCACTGCCTCTGTATGCAGCTGATCAGCCTCCCTTAACACAAATAAAATTCCGTTATAATCATAAATGTTTGCTTTGCGATATAATACTCCCATCATTCTAACCCGCCTCGAATTTTGTGTGCTTCTTCATCATATGCAGTATGGATGTCAATGGTTTGCTGCATAAAATCAAGAGGAGGATTTCATACTAAGAAAAAAGTGTAAACGGAGGATGAATTCGGGTGAAAAAGGGATGGATTTTTGTCATGGCTGCCTTCTTGTTTGCTCAGCCTGCTTCAGTCGGAGCGAGTGAAATGGCCAACATTCCCAATCAGCATATTTCCTTGCATGCAGACGGGCAAGGGAACCGTTATCAAGGTTTTGAGCTGCACATTGGGAACAGAAAAATGGCATTTCCGGAGTGGTCAAGCACCAATATGGTGAATGCGAAGCCAAAGATGCAGACGATCGATGTGGACCATGATGGAGTGGAGGAAGTGATCGTACTGCTTCCGAAAAAACGGGATAAAGCCCTTTATTTAAATGAACCGAAAATATTGAAGATCCATGAAAACGGGGAACAAGTTGTGGAAGAAATTTTCGTCAACGATGCGCGGACGGTTTTGCTTCAACAAGTGAAATATTATAAGAAAAAGGGAGATTTTCATGTACAGCTAAATGGTAAAGATGTGCTGAAACTGGAAAATGAATCACAGCCCCCCAAGCTGTCTGTTGAGTCGTTTGTTGTTTATGAGGTAAAAGGCGATCAATTATTGGCTAAAGCTTTACTAAAAAATGCCAAAGGGGAGTATTTAGGAACATTTCAAGTCGACTACGAATTTAAAGATACGACGATGGAACCGGCCAGACTATCATTTATCAGACATTAGAGGATGACCCAGCATACCACTTGGGTCATCCTCTTGGAAGGACGCGTCATGAAAATCCTGCAAAACCAAGGGATTCGGTGAGGGGTCCTTTCATTAAGAATCATTTTTCGTGATTTATTGAGAAAATGGGACTTTAATATTATAAGGAGATATGAAAATGTGTTTGGAGCAGAGCGGGAATGTCTTTTTCGCTCACTTCTTGCTTCTCTTTTTTCTCACCGTTCGTTATCGTTAAAGTAACACCTGACAATGTAATCCGTCCCGTTTTTGTTGCGATGGTCGTCAAGTTCGTTTTCGTAAACGGTGAGTGGGGGGATATTTGGTTGAATTCACACATCGGAGCAAATTGCTCAAGCAGCTTTTCTTCGATGGTAAAGCGGTATTTGGTTTTCCAGCCGTTTTCATGTTTTTGCAAGTCATACGTGATATCATCCAATTGATGAACGCGATACACTCCGCTCACATCTTCGACCGTTTCACCGGTTAATGGAATCGGCTTACGGACAGAATCACCAAACCCGACATCAGTAAGGTAAGGCTGATCAAGATGCACAAGGGTGGTCGCATGGCTCTCTTTCAGCGCCCAAGATCCGTCTTCTTTTTGAACCGTCCCTGCAATTAAATGGGCTTTAAACCCAAGTTCTGTTAGCAGCCAGCAAAACAAACTGTTCAGCTCATAGCAAAACCCTCCGCGATGGCGTTCCGCAATCTTTTCATAAAACCGTGTCATATCTAATACAATCGGTGTTTTGTACATAACATCCAAATTTTCAAAAGGGATTTGAAGCATGTGCTGCTCCTGCAAATAACGTAAATAGTCAAGGGTGACATCGTTTCTCTTTTCGGCGTGAAACCGCGCCAAATATACCTCTTTGCTCATGAACATTTCTCCTCTACATCCTTTCCTTTCACGGCCTCTTTCGATGGTGCCTCCCCGACAAAACAAAACGGGGACACAAAATCAGAATACATGCGAATCTTAACAGTTATAATGCTCTTCCTTAGGTTTTCACTAAGGATAGTGTAACAAATACGAATATGTATTTTCTATTTCGATAAACTGAAAAAGAGGATTGACATGGGGCCAGTCCATACATATAATAATATCAGTGACATAATATTACGATTCCGTAGCTCAGCTGGGAGAGCGCTACCTTGACAGGGTAGAGGTCGCTGGTTCGAACCCAGTCGGAATCATTACGCTGTAAGAAGCCCGTAATGACGGGCTTTTTCGTTTAGATTAACCGTTGGGATTACGTAAAAAGTGTGGCGGTCCCTAGCGGAAAAGAATGGCGCCCTCTTATATTCAACCGGATATAAGGGGGCGTTTTTATTTTGTCTAAAATTCGACAATCAAAAAGGCGCGCAAAATTATTCCGCAAATACTACAACACAGATAGAGATAGAGATAGAGATAGAGCGACTCACTGTTGGGATGATCTTTTCGACGTGTACGTACTTGCTAAAGAAGCAGAAGGACTAGCGAAAGGGACACTTCGGAATAAGAAAGATTACTATACACTAAGCTTATCAGCGTGCTCAAAACTTTATCCCGTTACGCCTGCAAAATCGTTGGCGCAGCGTTCTTAAAGGTGGATACCATCGCTCAGCTAACCGAGATTGCTAAGCGTACTGTTCAACGTGCATTAAAGCTACTGGAATCTTACGGTGTGATTGAACGCCGGGCAACGGTCAGAAAGGGCGGCGGCAACGGCCACAATGTCTATTTTATCGTTTGTGGTATCGGGCTATTATTGCTCATCGACGCAAAGGTGTTAACAAACCGGTCGAGGATTTAGTGAGCGATGTAATCAGTGCGTTTAAAGAGACGATATTTTCGCAGAAGATCGGTAAAGTGATGTCGACATTTAACGGCTATTTCTAGCGCATATTAAAGGCGAAGATGGCGGTGATTAGGCAAAATCCAATTCATTACTATGTACTATATCCGCCATTAACTGACAATACGTTATTTCAGAAAATTCTACTCGTTTAATCTACCGGTGAAAGCAAAAAAAGAAGCAACGCATACAAAGTGCGTCACTCCTTTTTTGGAAAAACATATGGTTACAGGGCTAACTCAATTAGCTAGAGAAAAAAATTGATTGCATTTATATAATACAACATTCGCTGAAATATGATAATATGCCTAGTTGATTTTATCTATTCTGAATTGGAATCGCTGTTATTCATTGTGTGAATTATGTGCAGACTGCTTAAGAAGAAAGCCGTCATTTTTCCGCAAATTGAGTTCCGAAAACTTCCGATTTAGTGCGGCATAGTGCAACGTAAACACTATACGCTGCTTTACATTTTTCCTACACGATGCACAAGATAGACATGCGCCGGAAACTTTCGACACGTTTTGTTTTTCCATACCGATCACACACCTCGTATAGAGTCATAGTATCAGTATGTCCAAGATTTAGAGGTCAATTGCAATCGTCTTGAAGGTTTTGCACCAGAACCGAAAATTCTCTAAAAGAGAGTTGAAATCTAAATTGTAATCGATTACAATAAATTCACAGATAAATAAAAGGAAAAGAGAGTCGTCAAATGGTGAGAATTAAAGATGTGGCAAAAAAGGCAAATGTTTCTACTGCTACAGTATCGAGAGTGTTAAGTAAGCCTGACACTGTAAAAGAAGAAACAATCGAAAAAGTAAGAGAAGCAATTAGAGAATTAAACTATCAGCCGAATGTATTAGCCCGTCAGCTAAGAAGGTCAGAAACAAAAACCATCCTAGTCGTTGTCCCGGATATTACGAACACCTTCTTTTCTAAGGTCCTAAGAGGGATAGAGTCTGTAGCGGTGGCAAACGGATATCAGGTTCTGCTTGTGGATGCGGGCAATGGTGTCGAAGATGAAAACGGGTACTTAAACATACTCCGCCAAAAAAAAGCGGATGGGCTGGTTTTACTAACAGCAAGAATGGAATCGAAGATAGTAGAAGACATGGCTCTCGAATATCCAGTAGTCCTTGCATGTGAATATATAGAAGGCTCAAACATTCCGACCGTTTCCATTGATAATGTGAGTGGTGCTCGAAAGGCAACCGAACATTTGATTAATCTGGGGCATAAGAGAATAGGGTTTATATCGGGCCCTCTCGGTGGTGTGTTGGGACAGGATCGATTAAAGGGATATTGCCAGGCGATGGCTCAGTACAATCTTATGGTTGAGCCCATTTTGGTACAAGAAGGCGATTTCTCTTATGAAAGCGGTTTTAATATGATGATGAAATTTTTAGCTCTTAACAATCCCCCGACAGCAGTATTTGTGGCTAATGATGAAATGGCTTTTGGAGTCCTAAAAGCTGCAAAGTCAAAGGGATTACGTGTTCCTCATGATCTTTCGGTTATGGGATTTGACGATATAAAATTTTCATCCATTATTGAACCAGCTCTCACAACTATTGAGCAGCCGGCTTTTGAGATAGGGACCAAAGCAATGGAATTACTGTTAAGATTAATGAATAAGGAAGAAGTAGAGAAAAATCAATATATATTAGAGGATCGACTGATTATACGGGATTCGTGCTCTAAACGTATTTTATAAGAAGATAAAACCTCCTTTTGGAAGTGCAACAAATTACCTTTCAAGAAAAAATAAGGGTAAATCTTCTTTTATAACAGATTGTAATCGGTTACATCTCTTATTAATCGTGAGTTCCTTACAATTAATAGGATTCCAGCATGGTTCTGAGGCAAAAATCATTTGAGAGAAACATAGAGTGTCAGTATCTTCTAAATAGTTTTGGTGCAAATATTAAGGTTCTATTTTTCTAACAAATTATGCTTGTACTAGAGCTAGAGCCAATAGAAGAATCCCCAGATTAAAATTTACAGATTGTTCAAATATTGTTGTAAACGCTTACTGATCTTTGGTATATAGAAAAGTACATGAACCCATACCTTAAGGTTATGTCCTCTTTCTGCAATTTTTCATAACCAGTCAATTATTTAAATATATTTGTTTATATAGATCGATTTAGAAAATTCGACCTGACCAAAGAACGGCCATGCCAAATTTTCTAGACCTAAGCGGCTGGCACCCCCCTTGCGGGGTTGGCGCCAACCGCATAGGTGAACCCTTGAGGGCGAATTCAAGTTGTCTGGATCACCGATTGTGATGCCTCTTGATTGAATGAAGATGTGTCGAGTTATTAAGTGGAATATATATAGATAAACCATTAGTGAGAAAGGAAGATAAATAAATGATCTTAAAAGAATTAACAAAAAACCGTATCATTACCATTAATTATTATCAGAACGGATCGTTACAAACATGCAAGGGTCGTGTCAGCAATCTTAATCTAGATCAGCAAACCCTTTCTTTAAAAGATGAACAGCAAAAGGTTTTCTCCATTCGTTTATCAGGTATTAAGGCCATTCATTAATTACTTTCTTTGAGTAGAAATAAGAATAAATGCTTAAACTAAGTATATAAAATATTAAAAATTTTATAAAATAGTTGAAATACCTAATGTAATCGATTACAATAATTTCATAAAGGATGTACTAACTATAAAAAGAAAAGATAATCATAAAATGGTAAGAATTAAAGGTGTGTCTAAAAAGGGGAATGCTTCCACTAAAATAAGGATTCGTTTTCTTTTTATAGTTCAATGTAATCGGTTACAATTTTCTTGGGCGATTCCAACTTTATGACTCTTGAGTTTATTGCCATTTTAAGGAGGATGGGATCGATCCTTCATCAATCACCCAATGATAAAAATTATCCGAAAACGGAGGAGAAACAATGAAATTAGGATATCAAACAAATACATGGGGCGGAGTAGTAGGACACCCTGCAGGAGTCACTTCGAT
>NZ_JBHRZT010000052.1:411000-413626 GCF_042649685.1 Bacillus songklensis
TGGGAATTTGATGCAATTCAAAGATAAAAAAGAAGAATTTAAAGCGTTACTGAATCAATATTCTCTAGATTTTATTGGTGTTTACACAGGTGGGAATTTTATCTTCCCGGACATTTTAGAAGAGGAATTATTAAAAATCGAGGAAGTGGCAGCGCTTGCTTCTGAACTGGGCGCACGGCACTTAGTTGTCGGCGGAGGGGCTGTTCGCACGAATGGCATTTTAGAAAGCGATTACGCCGATTTGGGTAATGCCCTTAATAAAGTGGCAGCCATTGCGGAAAAATACAATCTCATTCCAAGCTATCATCCACACTTAGGAACATGTGTGGAAGCCCCTGATCAATTGGACAAGCTCATGCCGCTGACCACGATTCATCTATGTCCGGATACGGCCCATATTGAAGCAGGCGGCGGTGATCCGGTAGAGGTGATCAAGAAGTATGCGGATCGAATTAAATATATTCACTTTAAAGATTATCATAATGGAGAATTTTTACCTTTAGGAGAAGGGCACCAAAAATTCGATGAAATGATTCAGTTGTTAAATAAGGCTGGTTACGATGATTGGATTACCGTTGAATTGGACAGCTATGCAGATCCAAAAAAAGGGGCAGAGATTAGCCGTGACTTTTTATCAAGGTTTGAGACGGCAAATAAAGCTTAATGGTGAGTAGAAAGAGAGGAAGGCCTTATGAAAAGAAAATCTTCGTTGTTAATGACCATACTTTTAAGCGGTTGTCTCGCACTTACTGGGTGTGGTAATCAAACTTCTTCAAGTTCAGCCGATAGTGACAACAATACAAAAAGCACAGAAGAGCTTCCTAGTTCTGGGCCACTAACCATTAATCCTGACATTCCCGGAGATAAAGAGATTTTAAGTAAGGGTCCATATGGGGAGAATGCTATTTCAGCCAAAACGTTAAAACTTACGGAAGAAGAGATCCAAAAGATTAAAGAAGGTGACTATAAGGCAGCCATCGTTATGCATTATGCAGGGAATGACTGGTCAAAAGCACAAATTAATGGTTTAAAAGCAGCTTTTAAGCGAATGGGAATCAAAGTAGTTGCTGTGACGGATGCACAATTCAAGGTGGAAAAGCAAGTTTCGGATATTGAAACCGTATTAGCGAAATCCCCGGATATTATTGTAAGTATTCCAGTTGACGCTGTTTCCACTGCTGACGCGTATAAGAGAGCAGCCGATGCGGGAGTGAAGTTAGTCTTCATGGATAATGCTCCAAAAGGGCTAAAAGCTGGAAAAGATTATGTAAGCGTTGTATCAGCTGATAACTATGGAAACGGGGTTGAAGCGGCTGATATTATGGCTAAACAGCTTGGTGGAAAAGGGAAGATTGGTGTCATATTCCACGAGGCAGACTTCTTTGTAACGAAACAACGTACAGAAGCTTTTGAGAAAAGGATGAAAGAAAAATATCCAAAGATCAAAATTGTTGACCGTAGCGGTATTACTGATCCTAACACCGGGGAAAGATTAGCTTCAGCTATGTTAATAAAAAATCGTAAATTAGATGGTATATTTGCGGTTTGGGATGTTCCTGCGGAAGGGGCTTTAGCTGCTGCACGCACTGCGGCAAGAGAGGATCTTGTTATTACGACTATTGACTTGGGGACAAATGTTGCTTTAGAGATTGCTTCAGGAGGCATCGTAAAAGGACTTGGTGCGCAATTACCATATGACCAGGGAATAGCTGAGGCTATTTTAGCCGGACAAGCGCTGCTTGGTAAAGAAGCGCCGCCATATGTGGCTGTCCCATCCTTAAAGGTAACAGAAGAAAATGTCTTAGATTCATGGAAACTTGTTTACAATCAGAATGTTCCGGATGTTATTCAACGTGCAGCTGAACTTAATAAATAGTTTACTAATTTTATAGGAGGATTACAAAAATGAAAAAACTTAACGTAGGTATGATTGGCGGAGGATTTATGGGGAAAGCGCATGCACTTGCATATGCGGGGATGCCGATGTTCTTTTGGCCGGCACCAGCGATCCCTCATCGCCACACCATCGTTGATGTAACAGAAGAATTGGCAAAAGATGCCGCTGCAAAATTGGGATTTGAACATTATTCCACGGATTGGAGAGAGGTAGTCAACGATCCTAATATCGATATCATTGATATTGTCACTCCAAATAATACGCATGCTGAAATTGCGATTGCCGCCGCAAAAGCTGGCAAACACGTTATTTGTGAAAAACCGCTGGCACTAGGGGCTGAAGAAGCAAAAACCATGTTAGAGGCAGTAACAGAAGCCGGCGTCAAACATATGGTTGCCTTTAACTATCGAAGAACACCTGCTGTGGCATTGGCGAAAAAATACATTGAAGAAGGAAGAATCGGGAAAATCCTCAGCTTCCGCGGAACGTATCTGCAAGACTGGTCTGCTGATCCAAACTCACCTTTATCCTGGCGTTTCCAGAAAAAAGTTGCCGGATCCGGTGCTTTAGGTGATATCGGAACGCATGTTGTCGACTTTGCCCGTTATCTGGTCGGTGAAATCACGGATGTGAATGCGATGACAAAAACATGGATTCCGGAAAGACCGATTCAAACAGGCGGCGTAGACAAATTGGGGACAGTGAAAAGTACAGGGGATGTACCGAAAG
>NZ_JBHRZT010000052.1:413636-421863 GCF_042649685.1 Bacillus songklensis
TATCACAATGGTCAAGTTTGACAATGGCGCAATCGGAAGCATTGAAGCTACCCGTAATGCGTGGGGCCGTAATAACTACCTGACTTTTGAAATCCATGGCGAAAAAGGTTCCCTGGCCTTCAACTATGAACGCCGTGATGAACTGCAAGTATGCTTCTCTGACGATCCGGCCGATGCGAAAGGATTCCGTACAGTTTATACAGGACCGGCCCATCCATACGGAGAAGGATTATGGCCAATTCCTGCACTGGGTATTGGGTATGGAGAAACTAAAATCATTGAAACATATGATTTCTTTAAATCCATCGTAGAAGATACAGAGGCTTCACCAAACTTTAATGATGGGTATCGTGTCGAAGCAATTGCTGATGCCATCCTTGAATCAGCCGAAAAAGGTGCATGGGTCAGCCTTGAAAAAAATCTAGTGGAAGCTAAATAGAAATTAATGCTGGAGGCTACTGATTATGGCAGTAGCCTCTATTAAAAAGAAGGTGATTGGGTTTGGAACAACCGATGCTTGTAATGAAAAATATCTCAAAATCATTTAATGGAATCACGGTTCTTAATTCGGTCGATTTCTCGGTCAAGAAAGGGGAGGTCCACGCCTTGATGGGAGGAAACGGTGCGGGGAAATCGACGTTAATGAAAATATTGACGGGTGTATATACCGCAGACGAGGGGGATATCTTTATTGAAGGGAAACAAGTATCCATTCAAAACCCCGATGATGCGAGAGAAAATTACATTTCAATGATTTTCCAGGAATTCAGTTTAATTCCTACCTTGACCGTGGCTCAAAATATTTTTTTGACAAGAGAATCCAAAACTTCTGCAGGACTCCTGAATGATAAAGAATGCATCGCTAAAACAAGGGAATTATTAACGGAATTAGAGGTGGATATTGATCCCAATGAAATCGTGGGCAATCTTGGAGTAGGGTACTGGCAAATGACAGAAATCGCCAAAGCTTTATCCCAGGAAACGAAAATACTCATTATGGATGAACCCACAGCTTCTCTCACGAAAAAAGAAACAGAAATCCTTTTTTCTTTTATTAATCAGCTGAAAGCAAAAGGCTATGCCATTATCTATATCTCTCATCGAATGGATGAGATCTTTGAAATCTGTGATCGAATTACCATTTTACGGGATGGAAAACACGTAGCCACAGAGAACTGTAAACAAATTGATTTGGAAACAGTCGTTCAGCATATCGTAGGCTCCGGGATGGATAAAGCATTTGAGTGGAAAGAAAGAGCCTATTCAATGGATGTAACCCCTGTCTTAGAAGTGAAACAATTATCATCTGGAACGAAAGTACAAGATGTTAATTTTCAACTATTCCCGGGTGAGATTCTGGGTGTGGCAGGGTTAATGGGAAGCGGAAGAACAGAGATGGTTCGTGCCATTTTTGGAGTGGATCCAAAAGACAGCGGCGACATTCTCATAAATGGCCAAAAACAAAACATCAAGAGTGCAACGGATGCGGTGGAAGCTGGTCTTGCTCTTATTCCGGAAGATCGGAGAGTGCAAGGGTTGGTCCTTGAGCACAGTGTAAAAGAAAATATCATACTGCCTATTCTGTCAAAAGTGACAAAAGGACTGCTTCTGAATGATAAGAAAGCAAACGAAATAGCAAATGGATTTGTGGAAAAACTGAATATTAAGACAGATGATATCTTTAAAACAACCAAATTGCTGTCCGGAGGAAATCAGCAAAAAATCGTCTTAGCCAAATGGTTGGCGAATGATCCTACAGTGTTAATGTTAGATGAGCCGACCGCAGGCGTAGATATTGTGGCCAAAACCGAGATTGTGGATGTGATTCGTGAATTGGCGGACAGCGGGAAAGCGATCCTGGTGATTTCTTCGGAACTCCCTGAACTTCTTGCGTTGAGTGATCGAGTGATTGTCATGCATGAAGGAAAAATCGTCAAGGAACTGAAGAGAAGAGAGATTAATTCAGAGGAGGAACTTCAACATGCCATCCAAGGGTATTAATACAAATGCTCCAGTCGTGACTGGAAATGATACGTTAAAACGGTTCAAAGGATTAGACTGGCGAAACTATATTGTCTATCTGGCTTTTATCGGTGTCATCATCTATTTTTCTGTCACCCTGCATGACCAGGGATTTGTCACAACGGATAATATACTGAATATCATTCGACAAACGGCGATGATTTCCCTGATGGGCTTGGCCATGACGTTTGTGATCAGTACGGGTGAAATTGATCTTTCGGTCGGTTCGATTGCAGCACTATCTTCCTTAACGGCAGCTTTGGCCCTACAGGCCGGATTCGGTTTGGTGGGCGGACTGGTTGTGGGATTAGCAACCGGACTTATAGTCGGTCTTATCAACGGGTTGCTTGTTACAAAAGTAGCGATTCCTTCCTTTCTGGTAACCCTTGGAACGATGGGGGCGGTAAAAGGGTCCGCGATGTGGATTACTGATACGGCTCCGGTACCCATTATTGACCCAACGTTTAACTTTTTATTTGGTTCGGGTGATATCGGACCGATTCCGATTCTATTAATTTGGACAGTTGCAGCAACGATTGTGGCCCATATTCTATTGCGAAAAACATCATTCGGAAGACAAACCTTGGCAACAGGCGGAAATGAGAGTGCAGCAAGATTTTCAGGTGTCAAAACTCAAAAGATCAAATTATTCGTCTTCCTGGGTTCTGGTTTGATGGCAGGTTTTGCGGGACTTCTTTATGCAGGCCGTATGCATGCAGGGCGCTTTACCTTTGGTGAAGGCGATGAGCTTTCTGTCATTGCGGCAGTTATCCTGGGCGGCACGAGCTTATTCGGCGGTGTAGGAACGGTGATTGGGACGGTAATCGGTTCCTTAATGATCGGAACGATCAATAACGGATTGATTATCATGGGCCTTGATGTGAGCCAGCAAATGATCATCAAGGGATTAATTATCATTTTAGCTGTCGCGTTCGGAAAGAAAACGATAAAAAGATAGAATAAAATGGTTTAGTTTACGAACAAGTAGAAAGCCTGTATCCAATTAGGATGAGGCTTTTTTGCTGTTTGTTAACTTACTAGGTTTTTGTAACAGAATCGGTTTCTCTATCTAAACTAAGTATATAAAAATATCAAAAATTGTCTAAGAAAGTTGAAATTCAAGATATAATCGATTACATTCATTTCACATAATTACGGCTTGTGATCCAATGAAATAAAGGTTAAAAAAAATCATTTTAAATGCAATCGATTACAAAGCTCTTGAGTGATTCTAACCTTATTGCTCTCGAGTTCGTTATCATTTGAAGAAGTGATGAGATTCCAACATTAATTCATCACATACTTATAAACATTACTCCGAACCATCTTCACTTTACGATTAATAAAGAGATTATTTTAGCAGGCAAACACGTGTTATCGGAAAAGCCGGAGAGATTGGTCATATTGCCTCGGTGGTAGAAGGGGGGACTCTTTGTAATTGCGGGAAGTCAGGATGCCTGGAAACCGTTGCTTCTGCAACAGGTGTTGTTCGCTTAGCCATGAGAGCTCTTACATCAACAGGGACACCGAGTATCCTAAGAGATGTCTATAATGAAACGAATGAACTGACAGCAAAACTGATTTTTGAAGCGGCTAAAGCAAGAGATGAGCTTGCTGTTAACGTTGTAAATGAATTAGCTTTTCATTTAGGATTTTCTCTTGCCAATATGGCGAACGTTTTAAATCCAGAGAAAATTGTCATGGGCGGCGGAGTTTCTAAAGCTGGAGATACTTTATTAAGTCCTGTAAGGGAACAGTTTCATCGTTTTGCTTTCCCGCGTGTGGCGGAAGGAGCAGAATTGATCATTGCGAAATGGGGAAATGATGCAGGGGTCATTGGCGGTGCTTGGTGAGCTAAAACAAAACTTGTTGCTTCTGAAGAGTTTCTTATTGTCTAAAAAAAGAGATACAGTATTTATTCAAAAAGTGAATAAATATCACAATATTATTTGATTATATTTGAATGATGTGACTAAATGAATATAACCGCTTTATTGTCTATTTGAAGGTAATACTTATCGGTTATTTTCAACAAATTGCCCAAGGAGGAAGCAACAATGATTATCATTCATGCATTTATCAAGGTGGATCCAAATCATCGTAAAGAGTTTTTTGAACTGACTAAACAAGTTGTAGCACCATCTCAAGCTGAAGAAGGAAATATCAGCTATCATTTATATGAAGATCCGGAACAGCTCAATACCTTTGTTTTTTTGGAGAAGTGGAAGGATCAAACAGCTATTAAGCAACATGAAGAAACTTCTCATTTTAAGAGTTTTGTCGGGGATGTACAGAAGCTTTTACTTGAACCATTGCATGCAGAATTATACGAGGTATCAGCAAAACATTGAACTTTTTATAGAGTCAGCTAAAGTAGCCAACTTAACAAGCTCGGACATTGAAAAGGTTGTTGCTGATTATGAAAAATACCGAAGGAGCCACATCGCTGGCGTAATCGGGCAATACATAGCAAAAGAAAGGCGCCCTGTCGGAGGAGGCGCCTTTCTTAAAGTAGATGGAGATGAACCTATACGCGTTGCACTGGTTCGTTTCCATACAAAGAAATTCACCATTTCGAATGTTCACGCAGCCGAATAAACTCACCGTCGCATGATGACCATATGTAAACTAGATTTGTATATAGTATACATTTATTTTGTGGAAACATATGGATAATTTATAATAATTACAGAAGATAAAATTAACTCAATAGGGGATGTTTTTGTGATCGTAGTAAGTGCATGTTTGGCTGGAATTGAATGTAGGTATAATGGAACTCATAGTTTAGATAAAAAGATTAAGGAATTAGTAGAACAGGATAAAGCAATATTGGTATGCCCAGAAATTTTAGGAGGCTTTTCAACTCCCCGTGATTCAGCAGAAATTATTGGTGGTACAGGAGATGACGTGCTAGAGGGAAATGCTAGAGTAATAGAAAAGTCAGGTAAAGATGTAACAGAATTATATGTGAAAGGAGCTTATAAAACATTAGAAGTTGTTAGAAGTGTTCAAGCTACATATGTGGTGTTAAAAGAATATAGCCCTTCTTGCGGCAGTGCTATGATTTATAACGGTACTTTTACTAATGCTAAGATACATGGGGAAGGCGTTACAGCAGCATTACTTAGAAGAGAAGGAATTAAGGTTATTTCTGAACAGGAATTAATAAATATTGTTTAAATTCAACTTCCTCTAATCAGTGTTATGTTAACTAAAGGTAAGTACGATACATACTTATTTGTTATTAATTTCTGTAGCATATTCAAGTTGGATAGATTTCTTGCACCAGAACCGTCCGCCCTATGATAATATGAGCTATGTAATAATATTAATTTAGAATGTTTGTGACGAATCTGTTTAGTGACAATAATGTAGTTTTTTAATTTTTCTCTTATAAACGCTCAAAACACCGTCCAATTTTCTAGACGGTGTTTTGGATAGTTGTTTAAAATCTAAGTGTTTTTCCACAATTGCGCCCGATTGTGGAAGAATGAAAAATGCGAAAGAGCTACAAAAATAGTTCCTCATTTATTTTACTAAAGCACCCTCCGCTTAATAAATTTACAACTTTAATTACAGATGAATGTAAGACATATGGATATTCCCTAATGGGAGGAACGTCAGAGTTAATTTGAACTTGAGTGAGAAAGATACTTTCGGTGAGATCAGCTCCTCTAAGGTCGGCGTCTCGTAAATCAGCCCCGATAAGGTCAGTCACTCTCAAGTCGGCGTCTCGGAGGTCAGCAGCAATAAGGTATGCTCCTCTTAAGTTGGCGACGTGACTCGGTCCGCACTAGTTCGCTTGTCCTTAAAAGCAGAGCGTTTACATCTGCTCGGTGTGATGGAACATCTAGTTCCATGAGTGAATCTGGACTCAGTTGAGTAAGTCGTTCCGTCTCGTCGAGCGCGAAGCTAAGCTCTCTGTGAATCGGACGAGACGCTTTCAACGTCAGAGCTTCGGTCAGATACCAGAGCATCTCATGAAGTTGTTGCATAATTGGGAACACATCGAACATTTTCTTCGCCGTTTCTGGACCTTCATGCCAGTCGACTCCTCCGAAAGTGACTTGGGAAACCTTTTGCCCTGCGCCGAAGCAGTCAAAAACAGTACACCCTTTAAATCCCTGCTGCCTGAGGCTTTTGTGAATGCCGCAACGGAAGTCCGATTGCAGATTGGGGCAGGGATTGCCGGCGTCTTTATCGATTGCAAAATCTGCCGAAGCTGCGAAGGGTAGTGCAACACAACACAATCCGAAGCAGTTCTCGCAGTTAGCACGCAAACTGTTGCGACTAATGTCGCGTTTTGGATTTGGATACTCATTATTCTCAAACAATACGTGCACTTCCTTTGCTTCCGTATTACTTACGTATTTTAATATATAGGTAAGTATATAGGATTAATAGTTGTTTGTTGCTTCACATGTGTTAATATGCGTATTCCGATTCTCTAATATTATCACTGAATAATTTCAGTTCGGAAAATATTCGTTTATTAGCTCTTTATTAACATTTTATCTAATTCACGTACTTTATCATATGACTTTAATAGTTTTTCAGGTACCAATGTTCTCCCATATTCCCAAGCATTAGTTTCTATTTCAGATTTAAGATTTTCTTTTTCTTCTTCGTCACCATACATTAGAATTCTTAAATCATGTTTGTTTTTCTTAAAATCTAAGTAATAGCCAATCACATGATAAAGAATAATTTTAACAAAGTTTTCATCTGTCTCGTTAATTCTAATTTTACCTTTATAACCGTTAACTTGAAGATAATTAAATTTTATAGTATTTGTCGATACGTTATAACTCATAGGTGCAGTTAGATTATTGTTAACTTCATAATTAATATCTAAATTGTGCTCATGTAATGTATTTTTAATTATCTTCTCGATATCCCATATATAAAGCATCTTATCTATCCCTACCCTTCAAGTATATAAAACACCTGTCATTTTACTTTTATGTGAATCTAACACTACTTCAAATTCTCCGTAGTAAATATGAATGTCTTCATTTATCTTATAATGTAATACTCTCCATTGGTCTACCTCACTATTTCATTTGAAATATGACATTTCAATAAGAGCTCGTTTAAAAAATATTCAAGTTTCTGTCTTAAACGTCCTCCTGTTATTCCACAATCTGGGCCTTTTATGGCATAACTTAACTGGGATTTTTTAATAACTTTATTTGTAATTAAGCATCTTTATTGTTAATCAACAGAATCATTTGAGGAAAACAGGAGTAAAAGCTGCTCCTTATTTTATTTCCTTTTCTAACGTTCGCTTATGAATAGCTCGATACAAAGATCCCTGCGAGATGCCAGTACCTTCTATAATTTCTTTTACTGAGTACTCTCCACTATCATACATTCGTAATGCTAGTGCAATCTTCTCTTTATCTACCTTTGGTCTTCCCAGTTTTTTGCCACGTTTTTTACTCACTTCAAGCCCTTCTTTTACACGTTCTGCAATTAAATTTCGCTCTAATTCTGCGATGACGCACATCATTTGAAACATGGCTTTACCTGTAGAAGTCCTGGTATCCATCCGTTCTTTTAAGGATACAAACTGAATCCCCTTTTCTTCAAACTGCTGAATGATGTGCAGGATATCGAGTGTTTTACGCCCTAAGCGTGAGATGCTTTCAACCGCGACTGTATCCCCTGACCTGATCATATCAAATAACTGCGTAAGACCTTTTCGATCTCGAATAGTCCCTGTAAATTTTTCAGTTACAATTTTTTCGCACCCATACTCCTCTAGCATCGCTATTTGGCGGCCTAGATTTTGATCTAACGTCGATACACGAGCATAACCAATAATCATCGTAAACCTCCTGTACATACTATCATGATTTAATTGTACAGAAGGACTATTTATTGTAAAGGTATTTGGTAATACTTTTGGACATTATTTTCGGAAACCTATAAATTTTATAAAATCAGGAGGACATCACACACTGAAAGTGTGTTACAAAAAATATGGTTTTTGGTAGCATTCAAGTTGTTTCCGCGTCCCACGTACACTCTTAAGCGTGCCAATCGTCAAAAACAAGAAGCGTTTCAACGGGAACTCGACATGGTGAAAAAACGTCTCAGACGATCTATATATATTCCACTTAATAACTCGACACATCTTCATTCAATCAAGAGGCATCACAATCGGTGATCCAGACAACTTGAATTCGCCCTCAAGGGTTCA
>NZ_JBHRZT010000052.1:421873-513279 GCF_042649685.1 Bacillus songklensis
GCCAGCCGCTTAGGTCTAGAAAATTTGGCATGGCCGTTCTTTGGTCAGGTCGAATTTTCTAAATCGATCTATATAGTTCTGTTATATGAAGATGAGAGCTACATTCTTTGTTTTTCCATATCGATCACATGCCTTCTTTAGAGTCATAGTATCAGTATGTCCAAGATTTGGAGATTAATTGCAATTATCTTGAAGTTTTTGCACCAGAACGCTACTACCTTGCAAAAGTCCTTTAAAGAACGAGTTAATTTTTTTATTCAACTACGAAGTAGGAGAGTTGAAAAAACAGTCAGCTAAGTAATGGCTTTTAAAGGAATAGATATCCCATTTCCCGCTCACAAATAGAAAATGATAAAAATGTATGTTAGAAATCCTTACATACTTATTTTTAAATATTCTATCTTTTTATAATATTTTATTTGTAGACTTCAGGTGTTATAAAAACTAACACACGAGCTCCTGGAGAACTGATTATATATTGGAGGGAATGGAACATGAGGCAAGGAGATATTTCAAGTAGCCATGATACGGTAGGAGTGGCAGTAGTCAACTATAAAATGCCAAGGTTACACACAAAGGAAGAAGTATTAGAAAATTGCCGAAACATTGGGAATATGATTGTGGGTATGAAGCAGGGTTTACCAGGAATGGATCTCGTCATTTTTCCGGAATACAGCACACACGGCATCATGTATGACGAGAAGGAAATGTATGAAACAGCATCAAGCATTCCAGGTGAAGAAACGGCTATCTTTGCGGAAGCTTGTAAAAAAGCAAATGTATGGGGCGTGTTTTCATTAACAGGTGAAAAACATGAAGAGCATCCCAACAAAGCTCCTTATAATACGCTTATCCTTATGAACAACAAGGGAGAGATTGTTCAGAAGTACAGAAAAATTATCCCTTGGACACCAATCGAAGGCTGGTATCCTGGTGATCAAACATATGTATCCGAAGGACCTAAAGGGCTGAAGGTGAGCCTAATTGTTTGTGACGATGGGAACTATCCAGAAATCTGGCGTGATTGTGCAACAAAAGGTGCTGAATTAATCGTACGATGCCAAGGCTATATGTATCCTGCAAAGGAACAGCAAATTGGAATTTCAAAATCAATGGCATGGGCGAATAACAGCTATGTCGCAGTTGCGAATGCTTCTGGTTTTGACGGCGTTTATTCTTATTTCGGTCATTCAGCTATTATCGGTTTTGATGGCCGTACGCTTGGTGAGTGCGGAACAGAGGAAAACGGTATTCAATATGCGGAGCTTTCTGTGTCTCAAATCCGTGATTTCCGTAAAACGGCTCAATCCCAAAACCACCTGTTCAAACTTCTTCACCGTGGCTATACCGGTATCATCAACTCTGGTGATGGCGATAAAGGGATTGCGGAATGCCCATTCGATTTCTATAAAACATGGGTGAACGAACCTGAAAAAGCTCGTGAGCAAGTAGAGGCGATGACAAGGCCAACAATCGGAACGGAAGAATGTCCAATCGAGGGCCTTCCCAATGAAAAAACCAACTTAGTTGGCTCGAAATAATATTTCTGATAGACAGGAAATCATGTTTTTCCTAAACCTAATCGGTTCTGGTACAAAGATTGTGTTCGTTTTAAAGATTCCTGCGTATTCCTAACAGAATCGAGGTTTATGCAGCAATTCCAAATAACCGATGGATGAACTTTGCTTAATAACCACTATACATGTTATAAAAAGCCATACATCTTAAAAATGTTTTGATCATAACAAACGACTTTTAGTAAAACAAACAGAACGTTCTTTAACAAAAGGCTGAACCATTCCTAGAATTATATAAGATTTTTAAGAATGGTTCAGCCTATATAATGTTATTTATTGTGACGTCTAATGTAATATATTCGAACGAAAATTCATGGTTGCTAATTAAAAAAATATATTTTCTCTCCCGAATTTTAAAAGTCACGGAATTTACAAGGTTTATATATGTTCTTTCCAGTTTTTGGTTATTTTTTGAAAATATAGTGTTGTTATAAAATGTATTCTATTTTGTCAACGCATTAAATTTGGATAATGGAGGAGAATTATGTTAACACCAAGCATCGGGTATCTTATCCTACTAATTTTCGGAGTTTTATTTACGGGAGTTACTGTCATCATTCACCGTATGGATTCCAAACGTCACGGAAAAGAGATGACGGCAGAACAATTTAATACAGCCGGTAGAAGTGTGGGTGTCGGGTTGGCAAGTGCCTCAATTGTAGCCGCTTGGACTTGGGCCGCTACAATCATGATGTCCTCATCAACCGGATATCAATATGGAATTAGCGGGCCTTTTTGGTATGCTGCTGGTGCTACAATCCAAATTTTATTATTCGCCATTCTTGCTATTCATTTAAAACGAAAAGCACCGCAAGCCCATACGTTTTTAGAATTTATAGTACAACGCTTTGATAAAAAAAATCATCGATTAATGCTAGTATTTGCACTAATGACGAATATTATCGTAACATCGATGATTATTCTTGGCGGAGCTATTACTTTACATCAATTAACAGGAATGAATTTATATGTTGCAGCTTTTCTGATCCCATTAACTTTTACAATCTATACCATGATTGGCGGATTAAAAGCTTCCTTTATCGCGGACTACTTACACACTGTCATTTTATTTATTGTACTTGCTATTTTCGGAGTAGCTGTCTATTACAAATTTGGGATTACCAACATTTACGAAGGTTTACGTGCTTTGCCTGAGTCAAAACAAATGCTAACTATGGCATCCATTCCAGGGCTATTATTTGGAATTATTAATATCGTAGGGAATTTTGGAACAGTTTTTGTGGACCAAGCTTATTGGCAGCGAGCAATTGCAAGTACTGATAGGGCCGCTTCCAAAGCTTACATTTATGGAGGTATTGCTTGGTTTTCTATTCCATTTGCGGTAGCCACCATTCTAGGGGTTAGTGCAGCCGGTCTTGGTATTGCTGTTTCTTCTCCTGATTCTGTCGCGCCTATTATGGCATCTCATATACTAGGTACTGTAGGATCCATCCTATTTTTAACAATGTTATTTATGGCTGTTACTTCTGCGGGCTCTGCCGAACTTACTGCGGTAACCAATATTATCGTTACGGACATTTATCGTCATTCTATCAATCCAAAAGCTAGCAGTGAAAAATTACTAGGTGTATCCCGTTGGATTACACTAGGTTTCGGATTAACGATGGGTCTATTTTCTATCTTTCTTTTTTACTTAGGAATAGGTCTTGGATTTGTTTATATGGCAATGGGCATCTTTGTTAGTGGGGCTGTTATTCCAGTCACACTTGGATTGATATGGAAACGCGCAACAAATACAGGTGCCTTTTATGGTACGTTATTTGGCATGGTTGGTGGAGTAACTGTTTGGATCCTTTCTGCCTATGTAACAACAGGCCATGTTAGTATCGATTCATTAGGTCAGCTATATCCCATGCTTTTTGGAAATTTAGCTGTTTTTGTCTTCAGTGGAATTATCTCTATTGGCCATGGCTTAATATCTTCCGAGGAATTCGATTTTGAATCCTTAAAAGATAAATTTAAAAGCTTTGATGATAGTGCAACTGAAACTAGAAAGGAGAAACTAGTATGAACGATCAAGAGTTAATGAAAGACACCAAGTTGTACACTCGCTGGGCTATTGCTTTGAGTCTGGTATTAGTCGTCATTTGGCCAGGCATCATGTTTTCAACGGGTTATATTTATAGTCTACAGTTTTTCAAAGGTTGGGTTTGCTTAGCTTTCGGATGGTTGATTATAGCAGCGCTTTTTATTACAATCCGACCATTGATTGAGTTGTATAAGGAATACAAATGAAACTCATGAAGAGCCGATGAACCCTATATAAGAGTAACATGAAGAAAATTCCCAACCACCTCTCCTCACTTGGCTAGGTGGTTGGGAAGCCTTTTTCAAAAAGCATTTTTTAAAACTTTCCGTTTTTCTCCATATTCATCCCAGTTCCTTTGCCATGCTGATAAAGGTTTTCACCAAAGGTGATCGCTCGTTCTTGCGCCATGAAACACCCATAGAAGCGACTGGCAATTGATCTTTCATATCCAGGAATACAACATCTTGAGTATGGAGATTTATGGCCGATTGGGGAACCACTGCAATCCCCATTCCAGCCGCAACTAAACCAATGACGGTTTGGAATTCGAAGGCCTCTTGCCGGATGATTGGATTACATAAACCCAGGATTTCATCATATAGACCTGCCCACGTTTTCCGAGACAGCATGACGAAATCGTGAGGAGTGAGGTCGGCAAGAGAAATGTTCTTTTTCCCCACTAAGGGGTGCTGTTTTGGAACGGCCAACGCGCAGGGGACCGTTGAAACGATTTCGGTACATAAGGTGTCATCATGAATGGGGGGTCTTAGAACCCCTACATCGATTTTTTCTTGACGTAATGCTTCGATTTGTTTAGGTGTTGACAGTTCGAGAAGATGCACTTGAACGTCTGGATACAGACTGCGAAATTCCCGCAGAACGGCAGGAAGTATGTCATAGGTAGCTGCCCCGACAAAACCTACTGTTAGATTTCCGATTTCACCATAATGGGTGCGTTGTGCGTTCTCGACAGCACGATGAAGATGATCCGAAATTTTACGAACTTCTTCAACAAATACTTTTCCCGCATCTGTTAATTCGACATGTCGATTGTTTCGATAAAAAAGTGGAAATCCTAGTTCCTTCTCTAGATTTTGAATTTGCAAGCTTAAGGGAGGTTGTGTGATTCTAAGGCGTTCCGCTGCACGACTGAAATTTAATTCCTCGGCTACGGTAAGAAAATATTGCAATTGTCGAAGCTCCATTGTTTATCACCTGTTTTTTATTTATACACAAAATATATTATAACAATACAAATTATATATTGTACAATTCCTTTTAATCAAGATAGGATAGCACTATAAACAAGTTTGAAAGGGGTTTTATAAATGACTAACAGTACACAGCCAGGACAATTATCGGTCGGAACGGTGAGTGAAAACTGGACCGGGGATGCCCGTTTTTATGAATATACGACTGCTGCCGATCCGATTGGGAGCGGCATTATCAGTCCGATCCCCGCTAAAGAATTTGGCCCTGAGTTATACAACTCAGGTGAAACTCGTATGGTAACACTGGATCTTTCTAAGGAATTGAGAACCGAATATCAAGCAACGAGTCCATCCCTTCTTGCTCACTTTATTCGCATTAATGCGGGGGATTCCATTAATACGCAACCAAATGCAACAAGTGAATTATATTACATCATTTCTGGTGCTGGAAGCACAGAGGTAAATGGCCAAACAATCAACTGGAAAGAGGGAGATTTCTTAACTCTTCCATCTGGATCGGTTAGCCGTCATACAGCAACAAAAGATACAACAATCTATTATATTTTAGATACGCCACTTCTTGATTATCTGGGAGCTAAAGCGACCGAAGCACGTTTTGAACCGACCCTTTTTACAGCTGAACAAGCTAAAGCCAAACTAGATGAAGTAGCTAATGCACCAGATGCCCATTTAAAAAATCGTATCTCTATCTTGTTAAATAATCAAAGATTTGATCAAACTCTGACTATTACGCACGTACTATGGGCTATGTTTGGTATCGTTCCTGTAGGGTCCAATCAAGCACCTCACAGCCACAAATCGGTAGCGCTTGACTTTGTCGCTTATGCTGCACCTGGTACTTATACCTTGGTTGGAGATAAGGTGGACCCGGTTACTAGCCAAATCATCGATCCTATCCGTATTGATTGGGTAACAGGGAAAGCTTTTGTTACTCCTCCAGGATTGTGGCACTCTCACCACAACGAGTCCGGGGAGCCTGCATTCATTATCCCAATTCAAGACGCGGGTCTTCAAACGTACCTTCGTACATTGGATATCCAGTTTACCCATTACGATCAAGAATAGTAAAGCACCCTTCGGGGTGTTTTTTATCTCCCTCTCCCATGAAAATTAATAAAGCTCAAAATCTAAAAAAGAGCATATTAAAGTAGACCTAGAAAAACACATTTTAAAAAAAGCCTGAGCCTTCTGAGTGATAATATAGAGTTTGGTAGATAGATCAACTGCTCAAAAAACAGATTGTTTTGACTAACCATCGGCGGGAGAGGAAGAAAACTCTTGCTGATAAAAGCTTTATTTTATGAAAGGGAGAATGAGAGTGAGAGTCGCTAAGTTTTGTGAACGAAACATTAAGGTAACTCCGGCGGGTGAAGCTATAGACATTCTCCGGCGGAGTTACCAGGACGATGTGGAAGTTCGTATCGTCGATTGCTTCAGGCGATGTTTGGAATGCAGGGTGAAGCCGTTTTGTCGCATCCAATTAACAACAATGGAAGCGGACAAGCCGGAAATACTGGTGGAAAAAATACTCCAAACCGTTCGAAGGGAAACCCAGTGAAAAAACAGATTCTTCTTTAACATGTAAAATGTTTTTTCCTGTTCATAAAATCACTTATGTTAACCTCTCTTGAATGAACCAAGACAGATTTCTTATAGAAATAATGATTTGTTCATCAATTGTAAAAGGTATACTGCCCCATTATCTTAAGAAGAAAAAGTCCCAATAGGGTAAGCTAGCTCTATTGGGATATTTTTATTTTGTCCAGATTATTTATAAGATTAATTTGGTTATTTATACAAACACATTTTAATAACCACTTGAAAAGTGTAAGCGTTTTCTATCATACTAATAGTAGGTTGGATAGCAATGGTGGCTGTCGCGGTATCTGGCGTAGGCGGGGCCTGTACCAGGAAGGGACGCAGGAATGGGTGTCCTTTTTTTATATAAAACTAGCTGTTTTTATGCAGTTTTTTGGCTTTTTCAAAAGACGGAAAGATTGATTTATCAACTATGATTAATAAATTAGAAAAAGGGTTCAAAACCTTGTTATGATGAGGTTTTGAACCCTTTCTCTATTTCCTCTAAGCTGATTTATGTAAACTGGAAATGAATCAGGTATACATCAAAATCTTAAGAAGAATATCAAATAAAAATTTTATTTGAACAATATCTATAATATAATTGTTATTAATTTCCATTAGTGGTATTTTTAATACAAAACAAATTGGATATATAAGAAAAGCATGACTTGCTGAGGGGGATTTTCAATGCCGAAAATCGCAAGAAATTTAACAGATTTAATTGGTAATACACCTTTATTAGAGATGTCTAACTATAATAAAGCTAATAATCTTGAAGCAAAAATCATTGCAAAACTGGAATACTTTAATCCGGCAGGAAGTGTTAAAGACCGAATTGGTTATGCCATGATTAAAGATGCAGAGGACAAAGGACTAATTAATAAAGACTCCGTTATTATTGAGCCTACTAGTGGCAATACGGGAATTGCCCTTGCCTTTGTAGCTTCAGCGCTGGGATACCAATTGATTATAACATTACCAGAGACTTTTAGTATTGAGCGAAGAAAGCTTCTACAAGCACTTGGAGCTGAATTGGTTTTAACCCCTGGATCAGAAGGAATGAGAGGTGCCATCAGAAAAGCAGAAGAATTAGCCGCACAGACACCGAATTCGTTTATACCACAACAATTTAATAATTCAGCTAATTTAGAAATTCATAGGCAAACCACTGCTGAAGAGATTTGGAGAGATACTGACGGTACAGTTGATATCTTTATTGGGGGTGTGGGAACCGGAGGAACAGTTACCGGAGTCGGTGAGGTACTGAAGCAGAAAAAACCTTCTGTAAAGGTAATTGCGGTTGAACCTTTTGATTCACCTGTTCTTTCAGGAGGTAATCCAGGGTCGCATGGGATTCAAGGTATTGGAGCCGGTTTTGTACCGAATATTTTTAATAAATCAATCGTTGATGAGATTTTTAAAGTGAAAAATGAACAAGCATTTGAAACCTCACGCAAGTTGGCCAAGAGTGAAGGGTTACTTGTGGGTATTTCTTCCGGCGCTGCTACATTTGCTGCAACTCAAATTGCTAAAAGACCTGAAAATAAAGGGAAAACGATTGTTGTTCTATTACCTGATACTGGAGAGCGTTATTTATCTACACCTCTTTTCCGAATGGATTAGAACAGCCATTTAAATTGATTAAATAATCAAACGTTTGCTTAATCATTTATTTTCCTTTCATTTTCATTCCTCTTTCATTAAAATGAATATTAATAATTTTCAAAAAAAGGATGATTGTATGACGCAGGTTGATGAACTGGAACAATTTATCTACCCGTTCAAGGACAATGTGTTTCGCTACTCAAATAACTCCATTCCGTTGGATGATCCGAACAGTGTTGAGATCACTCCGAGCTACAGGGAGGAAATGAAGCTTAAGCGTGATCTTCTCAGCCGCTATCCTGAACGGTGCTTTCAATCACAACCTCATACTTTAAGAGGGCAATGGGAAATAGTCGATTTAATTATTGAGCATCTAATAACCTATTATCCTGATATGTTCGCTCTAGATAAAATCGGAGAGAGATGGGCTTTTCACAATAAAAGATTAGGAGAAAAGCATTGTTTCACATTTGGAGATGAAACAACACTTCCATGCGAACCCTTAGATTTTATCGGCAGGCATGTACAAGAAGATCTTATTTTAATGATACAGCGAGATGAGGATTTATTTTTGGATGCGGGTCAGTTATGTTTTCCTGCAAATTGGTCGCTGGCTTTTAATTTAGGGATGAGTTTCAAAGAAATACACAGGCCTATTCCCGGGTTTAAAGAGGAGACTTTGGATGATAGAATTCTAAATTTCCTTTTGCGATTGGAAGCAGGAAATCCATGGGGAAGAAAAAATTGGTCATTAATGGCGGGGAATCGACTAGATACGTCACTTGAAACATTTGATAAGTGGGGAAAGGACAGAAAAAAAGTAACAAAGGAAAATGTCGGTGACTTTGTTCATTTACGTGTGGAGAATCAGAAGTTATTCCGTTTGCCGCGAACGGGCGGCATTCTTTTTACGATTCATACACACCTGCTGTCTTTAAATAAATTGGCTTCAAAACGGGAATGGCTTGAGCAATTTTATAACATCCTTCGTGAACTTCCTACTCCTATTTCTGATTATAAAGGAATCTCTCTTTTCAAGGATGCAGTAATAGATCACTTGAAAGATAGGCTTATTGAAAACAGGTGAATTTTATGAATAAAGAGGGCTTAAATCAAGAATCAAATTTAATACAAAAAGCGACTTTCATATCTGGAAAGCGCAAATATTTATTTTGTGCTGACCAGAAGGGGATGTCGATCTTAACCCCCATTATAGAGCGGGTAATCGAAGAAAAACTTTCCTTCGAATTGCTTTTTATGGGAGAAAATCATGAAAAAGAACTGCCTCCGGCAGATTTGTCGAAGTGGTTAAGCCAACAGAAGATGGGAAGTTATCTTTACTTGGCCGGACCATGGAATATGCTTAAAAGCATAAAACGTTTGGCTGAAGAAATTGGTTTTTCTGATGAAGAAGCGCAGTTCGTTGGCTATGGTGTACAACAGATGAACGTGTTTTGCTGTCGGTGTCACGGAATAACCGAAATGGAGATTCAAGAGACAAGCCAACAAGAGAAAAAGATAAAACCTGAAATCATGTGTCGTCACTGTGATTTATTACTTGTTGTTTCTGACCATTACTCTTCATTAAGAGATGCTTATCTAGGTTATGTCGCTAAACTTTAAACAGGGGTGGACACCATTGTATAAAGAAAAAACAATACCCGTTTATGTAAAATCCATTCATAAGGAAACTCCACTCGTTAAATGCTTTACGTTAGCTCCAGTTGATGGAACCGTTCTTCCAGCTTTTAGCGGAGGATCTCACATTACTGCATATATTGAAGGAAGTGATGGCTTAATAGAAAGGCAATATTCTTTAACGAATCACCCTGACCATACTGGCGGCTACCAAATTGCAATTCGATTAAGCGATACATCGAAAGGTGGTTCTCTCTATTGGCATCATCATGTAAAAGTGGGCGACAAGTTACAGATTAGTTATCCCAAAAACCACTTTCCGTTAAGCTTTAAGGCGAAGCACCATGTGTTTTATGCAGGCGGAATCGGAATTACGCCATTTTTATCAATGATGGCTGAGTTAAAGGATAGAGGAGCTTCATTTGAACTGCATTATGCATCTAAATCAAGGGAATTCTGTGCTTTTTACAACTTTTTAAAAGAAAACTATTCTAAGCAATGCTATTTTTATTTTTCGCAAGAGAGAAAATCCAAGCGAATAAGTAAAAGTACACTCCTTCACCATTCTATAGGAACACACGTCTATTTTTGCGGAACGGAATCTTTTATTTCTAACTTTACCGAAGCGGCACTTGAGTTAGGATATCCGAGTTCAAGCGTTCACTTTGAGCGCTTTACGCCTCCTCAACCTAAGAAACTTGCTCCCTTTCAAGTTAAATTAACAAACGGGGTAACAGTAAATGTCTCTAAAGAACATACCCTATTGGAAGCATTACTCGAAGCAGGGATAAAGGCACCGTATTCTTGCCGAGTTGGACGCTGCGGGACATGTGAACTTAAAGTAATAGAGGGAACAATTGATCATTATGATTCATTTTTGAGCGAAGAACAAAAAAATTCCCAAGGCGTTATCTTGACATGCGTGTCACGAGCTAAATCCGATAAATTGGTCATCGATTTTTAACGAACCTCCGAAAGAATTCCCCTTCCTCAAGTGTGTACAGGGTGCAGCCCAATAGGAAGGGGACATTCACTCATAGAACGATTAACTGGTTTAAGAAATTTAGCTTGAATAGTAGCAGTCATTTTAATCTACCTGGTTCGACGGGAGTTGCCTCGCATTTAGTCACATCTTATATAGGTATTTTCGGTTCCACATTTAGCATTAGCCTTGCTTCGATAAATCACTCCTCGTTCATTCCCAACTTTAGCATTCTTTCATACATCAATCCTGTCACTTTGTGTTTTTATGTGGCAGGAGAATCGCAGTAAAGAATTATTAAATAAAGAATTGGTCATCTTATAAATTATATAATCACTTAGCGCTCAAAAAAAATGATCTATGTCAGAGCATGTGACAATTTAATGGAAGTATAATATAAAATCTCTTATACTTACGCATAATCACCATATTCGAAAATGTAGGAAGGGAGTCACATTTTTTTAGAATATTAATTTAGTGGAAACGCTTTCATTTTTGGGCGATTGGTGTTAAAATATAATTATCAAAGAGAAGTGAAGGTGTGATGGACATGAAAAAACTATTTCTGGAAGAGTTAAAATGTATTGTTGAAAGTGAAGTGCCACTTACAGAATACCGAGTAGAACGATTACAAGAAGAATTTGGCCAGAGCCCATTTTTGATCAAACAATTTTATCAACTCTTATTAGAAAAACGTCACATTTTACCGTTCATCGATGATGTTGAGGCAGCTGTTTATGATTACATAGTTAGCCGAGAGATGGCCCAAGCCAAAACTTTTTATGGTGCAACCATGTTCGTAGCGGAGATGTTCGGGACAACCCAGACTTATGTTAAATGCAAAGTGAATCAATATAGACAACCAGCATCTTTAAAACCGAGCGCATAGAAGATACTTTTAAATCATTAAACAAGAGAGTTCTAGTGGTCAGTCCCCCATTCAAAGTGAAAAAATGGGGCACTGACCTTTTTGGCTGTAGGGACATTACGGCTTGAAAAGAGTGTATATTAGCATTAAAAACTAGAACGGCTATAATCTAAGTAACGATAAGAATTTGAGATAGGAAAGGTCTTAGGTTCAAAAGGAGACAGAATTATGACTTGATAAAAAGCTGAAATTTCTTGTAAGGCACAAGAAATTTCAGCTTTTTTCTTTTTGTTTATATCCCTATATTAAATTGAGTGATTTTAGTAAATGAAAAAAATTATGTTTATTTTTGTGGAACAGAGGTATGGGAATAAGGATAAGTGAAAAGGCAAGTATCGCAGGTAAATAGATTGATTGCCTGTTCGTTTTCTCTACTATTTACCGGCTATAGCTATTTAAAAGAAATACTAGCGGGGTGAAGTTAAACATGAAAAATGATCTTTTTTCCTTCCGTATCAACGATAAGGAATGCAAAGCGGTTCCCGGGCAGAGCATTCTTGAGGCTGCCAAAGCCCATGATTGTTACATACCGGATATTTGTTACCATCCTCAATTGGGCGCCATTCAAACGTGTGATACGTGCCTTGTCGAAGTAGACGGTGAGTTAGTGCGTGCATGTGCTACCCAACCATCACCCGGAATGAATATTATTACGAATTCGGATGTGGTGAAAGAAGCACAGCTGGAGTCAATGTCACGCATTCTGGAAAACCATGAGCTGTATTGTACGGTTTGTGACAATAACAACGGGAATTGCAAAGTGCACAATACCGCAGAACATTTAGAGCTTGAGCATCAGAAGTATGAGTTTAAACCAAAACCGTACCCTGAAGATAATTCGCATCCATTCTACCGTTATGACCCTGATCAATGCATTCTCTGCGGCCGCTGCGTAGAGGCGTGCCAGGATTTACAGGTCAATGAGACGCTGACGATTGATTGGGGGCGTGAACGTCCGCGTGTCATTTGGGATAACGATGTTCCGATTGATCAATCCTCCTGCGTATCATGCGGTCATTGTGTAACGGCATGTCCATGCAATGCGTTGATGGAAAAATCGATGTTAGGCGAGGCCGGATATCTGACGGGTATCACAGCTGATGTTCTGGAGCCGATGATTGATTTAACGAAAGAAGTGGAGCCGGGATACAGAGAAATCTTTATGGTTTCTGAGATGGAAGCCGCCATGCGCAAGTCACGGATTGAACGCACAAAAACGGTCTGTACTTATTGTGGAGTAGGGTGCAGCTTTGAAGTTTGGACAAAGGACCGCCAAATCTTGAAGATTGAGCCGCAGACGGAAGCGCCAGTAAACGGCATTTCCACCTGTATGAAAGGAAAATGGGGCTGGGATTTCGTTAATAGTGAAGAGCGATTAACAAAGCCTCTCATCCGAAAAGGCGATACTTTTGTTGAAGCATCCTGGGATGAAGCCCTTGATTTAATTGCCGAAAAAATGACTGCCATCAAAAAACAATATGGACCGCAGGCAATCGGTTATATTTCCTCTTCCAAATGCAGCAACGAGGAAAACTATCTTTTCCAAAAGCTTGCCCGCGGAGTGATGCAAAGCAACAACGTGGATAACTGTTCCCGTTACTGTCAATCACCGGCTACTGCAGGACTTCTTCGCACAGTAGGAATCGGCGGTGATTCAGGAACCATGGAAGATATTATTGCTTCTGATCTGATTATCGTGGTAGGTGCCAATCCGGCGGAATCCCATCCTGTTTTGGCTACACGCATTAAGCGTGCTCATAAGCTTTACGGTCAAAAATTGGTTGTAGTGGATATCCGCAAAAATGAATTGGCCGAACGTGCTGATTTGTATCTTCATCCTAAACACAGTACTGACCTAATCTTATTATCTGCGGTTACGAAGTACATCATTGACCAGGGATGGGAAGATAAAGAGTTTTTAAGAAACCGGGTAAACGGTTTTGAAGAGTACAGGGCTACAGTAGAAAAATTCACACTGGAATATGCAGAAAAAATGACAGGAATCAAAAAAGAAGAAATCATAAAGCTTGCAACTATGATCCATGAAGCGAAATCTGCCTGCATCCTCTGGGCGATGGGTGTGACTCAGCATGTGGGCGCAACGGATACAAGTACCGCTATCTCAAATTTATTGCTCGTTACCGGCAACTACGGCCGTCCGGGTACAGGAGCGTATCCGCTGCGCGGACATAACAACGTACAGGGCGCTTGTGATTTCGGGACTATGCCGGCCTGGTTCCCGGGATATGAACCGGTACAGGACGAGAAGGTGCGTGCTCGCTATGAGCAGGCGTGGGGAGTCAAGCTTCCGGTAGAACCGGGCTATGATAACCACCAGATGGTCGAAGGCATTCATAAAGGAGAGCTCAAAGCGATGTATCTAATGGGTGAGGAGATGGCATTTGTAGATGCTAATTCCAATCATGTAGACAATGCGTTTGAAAAGCTGGACTTCTTCGTCGTGCAGGATATTTTCTTTTCAAAAACCGCCCAGTTTGCCGATGTGGTGTTACCGGCAGCTCCGAGTCTCGAAAAGGATGGAACCTTCACAAACACAGAACGGCGCATTCAGCGCTTCTATAAAGTGTTTGAACCCGTTGGAGAGTCAAAGTCTGACTGGGAAATCATTCAGGAGATTGCCAATCGTCTCGGAGCGAATTGGAACTACACACATCCAAGTGAAATCATGGCGGAAGCGGCAAGTCTTGCTCCTCTATTTGCCGGTGTAAGCTATAAGCGGCTTGAGGGCTGGAACAGCCAGGTATGGCCGGTTGCAGCGGACGGAACAGACACCCCGCTGTTATATACGGAGAAATTCGGTCTTCCTGATGGAAAGGCAAAGCTGTTTCCTGTTGATTGGACATCACCGTTTGAGGTGGAGAAAAAATATGATTTACACCTTAACAACGGGCGAATCCTTGAGCATTTCCATGAAGGAAATATGACGTACAGATCGAAGGGGATCAGTCATAAAGTACCTTCTGTCTGGCTCGAAGTGTCACCGGAGCTTGCAAAAGAGCGGGGCATAAAAGACGGTTCACTGGTACGTTTGACATCCGAGTATGGACAAGTTGAGGTGCCGGCCCTTGTTACAGATCGTGTGAAAGGAAATGAGCTTTATTTACCGATGCACACGAGAAAAGACAATGAAGGCGTCAACCGATTGACAAGCAGCCACCATGATTATGTCACCCACACACCAAACTATAAAGAAACGGGTATGCAACTGGAAGTTCTCAAACGAGAAGGAAAGTCTCCGCTTCCGCGGCAAAACCATCGCTTCGGTCACCGCATTTCTCAGGTTGGCGTAAGGGTTGAAGAGAAGTGGAGCAAACCGGGATATGTTCCTGTTGCTGAAACTGCAAAAAAGGAGGAGCGTGCTTATGGCAAAGGCAATCACTAACATTGAAAAGTACATCCCATCCAAAGCTCAGCAGGAGGCGGACTCCATTGAAGAAATCCTGAAGGTATTGAGTGATAATAAAGAGTCGGTGACAGCCTTTCTAGAGATTGTGAAAGAAGTACACGAATCCGGGATTTTTGACATCATACAAGGCCTCCTGAAAAACAAAAGTGAGGTAGCAAAAGTAGGTCTTGAATTCGTAAATGTAGCGGGTATTCCTTCCATGGCGAAAAACGGAATTGTGGCCATGCAGTTTTTAAGCAAGCTTGATCCGCTCAAAGTTCATATGCTGTTGGAAGGACTGAATAAGGGTCTGGAGAGAGTGTCTGTGGAGGATGAAAACCATACAAGCATGTGGGGAATGGTGAAGGCTCTTCGGGAACCCGAAATCAATTCTTCCATCACCGTTTTGCTTAACTTTTTAAGAGGGATGGGTACAGAATTTGATAAGAACAAGGAACAGATTAAGAGAGAAGTACATGAAACAAACAACACACGATAGAAGGAGGTATCTGTATGATTAAAAGGTGTGAAATTTGCGGAAAGCTGAAAGAACAACCAGACGAGCAGACAGAGGGAATGGCAGGTACAAAAGGCCTTTATGTTTGTGAAGACTGTAGAAGGGACCGCCGAAAAAGTATGGATAAGGTAGTGACGCAGTAAAAACGGAAACATTCAGGTGTTGGAATGAGTCTGTTTGCCGGGTATGGATCAAAAAAATCTATTAATATAGTAAAAAAGAGAGTGATGATATGGCATTTCATACACCCCAGGAAATTGCAAAGTATACAGTAGACGCGGGTGTTCGCAAAGCTTATATGGCGGTTCCAAATATGCTTGTGCTTGGGTTTTTGGCGGGCGCCTTCATTGCACTCGGATTTTTGCTTGATATTCGAACGGTCGGCAATTTGCCTGAAGAGTGGGGGAGCTTCGCTTCCTTTCTCGGCGGCGCTGTATTCCCGGTCGGGCTTATTTTAGTGCTTGTGGCAGGGGCAGAATTACTGACGGGAAACATGATGGCCCTCCCGCTTGCCTGGTTGTCAAAAAAGATTCCTTTCAGCCTTGTACTGAGAAACTGGTTTTGGATTGCTCTCAGCAACTTTGTTGGAGCTGTCTTTGTTGCTTATTTCTTCGGACATGTTGTTGGACTTACGGAAACAGGTCCATTTTTGGAAAAAACGGTGTCCATCGCAGAACACAAACTTAATGAAGCATTCCTGCAGTCTTTTATCTCAGCGATTGGCTGCAACTGGCTTGTTGCACTGGCCGTATGGCTGGCATACGGTTCAGAGGATATAGGCGGGAAGATTTTAGGGATTTGGTTTCCGATTATGGCATTTGTGACGATTGGCTTCCAGCATATTGTCGCTAACATGTTTGTCATTCCTGCCGCTATTTTTGCCGGTTACTTTAGCTGGCTTGATTTTCTGGGAAACTTCGTACCGGTATTTTTGGGCAATGCTGTCGGTGGGTCCCTGTTTGTCGGTGGGGCGTACTGGTTTGTCTATATTCGCCCGACCCGGCAGGAGAAAGGTAAGGCGAATGTAGCCCGCCGCCAATTACCCTTGGAAAAATAACTGGAATATGTTTATGAGGAGGCGAACTTTACATGGATCGTCCGCTATCTATTCAAGAAACTCAACTACTCCGTGTCGTTAAGGAAGCAATCATATCATCTACTAAAAAGAAAACAGCCATTTCATCTGTAAAACTTGGGACTATATTCCAAACAAACCATAAAGTCATTGAGAAGTATTTGGACCAATTTGTAGATGAAGGGCATATTGTTCGCATACATGATGAAAGCCGTTACCCGAAAGTTATATATGGTTTGCCAGAATAAGTGAGAGATCTCTTACTTTGAATCCAGTCAGAATCATCAACATAAAAGGCTAAAATCCCTTGTGCTATAAGAGGTTTTAGCCTTTTTTTACGATTGAGGTTGGTTTTTTTGCTTATTTGCTTCTTCTTTTCTTTTTTGAAAAAAGAGAAGAATGGATTCAATAACTAATAAGAAAATAAAAAAAAAGAGAACACACATCTCAGCAGCTTCCATCACAAGAAAGGGATTAAAAGCATTTTTCAGCGAAGTAATTATATCAAATCCTAGAAGAATGTCCATGCTTAGAGAAAAGCCCATTAAAAGTCCCATCGTCAAAATAGTAATACCAAAGATTTTCATTTTTTATCACTCTCCAATACATATTTTTTTCCTTCTCCAAATCGTTATACCATAAGGAAATAATTGTCATAAATGTATAATCGAAGAATACATTGCGAAAAATGTAAAGAAAAAAGAAAGGTATTTTGAACTATGCCTTCATTTTTTAAACGGCAAAAACAAAAGAAAAACAGTCAGGATCAAAAGGAAAACAACCAAGATCAGTCTAACAATAGATTACCGGAGTTCATGGATGGTTCCTTGGCTGCCAACCTTGAAATCATTAAACAGAAAACAGGAAACAGCTCAGATGTAGTCATCCGAACGTTGAAAATCGGCAATAATTCTGAGATTAGAACGGCCATCGTTTATGTTGAAGGCATTGTTGACAATCAATCCATCGACGATTTTTTAATCGAATCGATGACGAATAATCATGATTTACAAGAAAAGTTAATTCGACAGGAAGCTTTGGAAATCATTGGCGAAGAGGCAGTTGCTCTCGGTAGTGTAAAACTGGTAAGTAACTGGGATGAGTTGTTACTGTCTTTGATGTCAGGTGACACCATTATTCTTTTCGATGGAACCAATAAAGCACTGAGTGCGAGTACAAGAGGAGGAGAGAAACGTTCGATCCAGGAACCGGGTACCCAGATGTCGGTCCGCGGTTCAAGAGAAAGTTTTACTGAATCAATCGGAACAAATACAGCCATGGTGCGCCGAATCATTAAAAATCCAGATTTATGGCTGGAGTCCATGAAAATTGGCACGGTTACGAAAACAGATGTTGCGATTATGTATATAAACGGCATTGTCAATGATGAAATCGTCGAAGAAGTGCGTAAACGGTTAAAAAGGATTGACATAGACAGTATTCTCGAATCGGGTTATATTGAACAGCTGATTGAAGACCAGACCATGACAACCTTTCCGACACTTTACCATACAGAAAGGCCGGATATGGTCGCGGGCAATCTCCTTGAAGGAAGAGTTGCGATTTTTGTAGATGGAACCCCGTTTGTGTTGCTTGCGCCGGCTGTATTTATCCAATTCTTTCAGTCAGCTGATGATTATTATGCCCGTTTTGATATCGCAACAGCGATTCGCTCTTTACGGATCCTAATTTTCTTTATATCCCTTATAGGACCTGCCGCATATGTTGCTGCCACAACCTTTCACCAGGAGATGATTCCAACACAGTTGTTGATCGCGATTGCGGCACAGCGGGAAGCAGTACCTTTCCCGGCGTTTATCGAAGCCATCATAATGGAAGTAGCGTTTGAAATTTTACGGGAAGCAGGCATTCGGCTGCCAAAGGCCATTGGCTCGGCAGTATCAATCGTCGGGGCTCTTGTGATCGGACAGGCGGCAGTACAGGCTGGAATTGTTTCGCCGGCCATGGTGATTGTCGTGGCCATCACGGCGATTGCCAGTTTTGCAACCCCTTCATTTGCGATTGCGATTTCGGCCCGTTTGATCCGGTTTTTATTTATGGTAAGTGCCGCAACATTTGGTTTCTATGGAATCATTCTCGGAATTATCATGATGATCGTTCATCTATGCAGCCTGCGTTCGTTCGGTGTTCCATATATGTCACCGCTTGCACCATTCATCCCGGCGAACGCAGGCGATACAATCGTCCGAGTACCATGGTGGACTTTAAGGCAAAGACCAAGATTAATCGGTGATAAAAATAATGTTCGTAAAGGGAAAAATCAGAGGCCGCAGCCTCCTGAAAACCGCGGAATGGTAAATAGCAATACTGAGAAAGGTGACCGGAATGAATCATAAATGGGTTTTTCTTTTCTTGATGTTGGCTGGCATAGTGTTGCTTTCGGGATGCTGGAGTAAAAAGGAGTTAACCGATCTTGCGTTAGTCGCGGCCCTCGGCATTGATAAAAATGAAGAGGGCAGGTATGTCGGAACCTTTCAAATTGTCAATCCAGGAAACGTAACAGGAGGCATGCAGGGCGGCGGAGGAGGGCAGGGCCCGGCCATTTCCGTCTATTCCACTACCGGAGACAATCTAGTTGAAGTGAGCCGCCGTGCATCAACCAAGATCTCACGAAGGATGTATTACGCCCATACCAACCTGGTGATCATTAGTGATAAGCTGGCAAAAGAGGAAGGTATCACTAATATTTTTGATGCCTTTGACCGTGATCCTGAATTCCGGATAACGGCGAAGGTTGTAATTGCCCACGATGCAAAAGCAGCAGATATTGTGAAAACGTTGACGGCCGTCGATAAAATTCCAGCTAATAAAGTGATTAAAACATTAAAATTTACGGAAAGAAGGTGGGGAGCACATATTAATAACAATATTCAAGACGTGATCAATTCCCTCGTATCTCCCGGAAAAGAACCAGTCCTCACCGGATTTCGCTTGAATGGGAATTTTAAAGAGGGGAAAAAAATGGAAAATATTCAACAATCTGCTCTCGAAGCAACCCTTCAAGCCGACGGCCTTGCCGTTTTTAAAGAAGGGAAGTTGATCGACTGGCTTCAAGGGGAAACGGCAAGGGGGGCCGTATGGATATTGGATAAAATCAAAGCAACAGGTGTGAATATCAACTGGAAGAAAGAAGAAGAGGCCATCGCTTATGAAGTGGTCCGCCAAAAAACAAAAGTCTCTGCTAATATGAAAAACGGCCGACCCAACATTTCGATTCATGTCCGTGCAGAAGGAAACATTGGCGAGGTAACGGTGCCTGTTGATCTAACCGACCCGCGTGTACTGTTGAACATAGAAAAGGCATTGGAAAAAGAGATCAAGAAAGAGATACAGGATGCCATCCAACGTGCCCAGAAAGATAAATCGGATATTTTCGGATTCGGTGAAGCGGTACACCGTTCCGAGCCGGAAGCATGGAAACAGTTGAAGCATGATTGGAACGATAGTCACTTTCCTGAATTAAAAGTGGACGTGACGGTTGATGCGTTTGTACGCCGTACTGGCTTAAGAAACAAACCTTACCTTTCTGATATGGAAAATAATCAATAAAAGGAAGTGACAAATCAGTGGAGAAGGCGAAAATCAGCGCATACCAGCTGTTTGTCCTCATGTTATTGTTTGAACTTGGCAGCGCCCTGTTGGTTCCTCTTGCGATCGAGGCGAAACAGGATGCCTGGCTTGCCATTCTGCTTGGAATGGCAGGCGGCTTTTTCTTGTTTTTAGTCTATCATCGTCTTTATCAATATTATCCCGATATCCTGCCAACAGAATATGCGCAAAAAATAATGGGAAAGGTTTTCGGACGGGTACTGGCCTTTCTTTACATACTCGCTTTTGCATATCTCGGGGCAAGGGTGCTGCGAGATTTCGGGGAGATGTTGGTAACATTTGCCTATCCGGATACGCCTTTGTTCATCGTGAACGCATTATTGATGCTTGTGATTATTTACAGTGTCCGTAAAGGAATCGAGGTATTAGCAAGAGCAGGGGAATTGCTTTTTGTTTTAATGTATTTGCTTGCCATTACCGGATTTATTCTGATTGTTGTTTCCGGTTTGATCGATATGAATAACTTAAAGCCGGTACTGGAAGAAGGCATTTCGCCGGTTATGAAAGTTGTCTTTACTCAAACCTTATACTTTCCGTTTGGGGAAGCGATCGTGTTTGCGATGATTTTACCGTATTTGAATAACCCGAAAAAGGCGAAAATCACGGGTTTATTCGCCTTGGGCTTAAGCGGCATCAACCTGGCGCTTGCAATGGCTATTAACATCGGTGTTCTCGGTGTTGATCTTACTTCACGTTCGCAATTTCCCCTTCTTTCTACCATACAGACCATTCAGGTAGCCGATTTTTTGGAACGTCTTGATGTTTATTTTATGCTTGCGTTGGTTATCGGCGGCTTCTTTAAGATCAGTGTGTTTTTTTATGCAGCTGTTACTGGTATTGCAAGCTTGTTTAGTATTAAAGAAACTTCACGGCTGACTTATCCAATTGGACTTGTCATTTTATTTTTATCCATCACCATGGCAAGCAATTTTCCAGAACATATTCAGGAAGGGCTGGAGGTTGTAACGCTTTTTGTGCATCTTCCTTTTCAAGTGATTATCCCTGTTTTACTTCTGGTTGTTGCTTTTTTTAAAAACAGAAAAAAACACGGATAGTAGTCTATCCGAACGGGAAGAAACCAGCTTAAATAAGTTGATTTTTATATTTATGTCCAGGTGCAACTCCTCAAAAGATATCGATCGAAATGGCGATTTCCTCCTTTCCATCACTCTGTGTCTTTGCAAATCCACTTCTGGGATAAATGCAAAAAAGCCTGCAGTAAACCGGCAGGCTGCTTTTATTTTGTTTTCTTTTTTTGAAACTGATTCACCTTGAGCAGGCTTAGAAATAACCAAATTAAACATTTAAAAACTTAACACATACTGGATAAGGAACGAAAACATCAGACTGTAAAAGCGTTAACTTTCCTGTGGACTCGTCTCTTGAAAATAACACAAGATTACCGGATTCCTGATTGGAAGCGACAAGGAATTTTTCGGTAGGATCTAACATGAAATCTCGCGGCCAATCTCCTTCTGTTGATGTGTGTTCAATAAATGTCAACTCACCTGAATCTTGGTTCACACTGAAAACGGCAATGCTGTTATGTCCTCGATTTGCTGCGTACACAAAGCGGCCATCGGAAGAGACATGAATGGCGCTGCCTTGATTGTTTTCAATAAAGTCTTTTGGGATGGTGGAAATGTATTGTAACTCTGTAAAGCTGCCATCTTCAGCCTTGTATGTTAAAGCGATCACTTCTGAACTAAGCTCGGTCATGAGATAGGCGTATCTTCCATTTGGATGAAAGTCGAGATGTCTTGGACCGCTTCCCGGCTTGACAGACAAGCTGCTAACTTCTGTTAGGGTACCATTATTTACTTCATATGTAATAAGTTTATCGATTCCCAAATCGATAACAGCAACATACTTTTCGTCAGGAGTAAACCCTGCATAATGCACGTGCGGTTTTTCTTGTCTTTCTTTATTAGGGCCAGAACCTTTATGTTCGATAATGGATGAGGCAGGATGGACCGTTCCGTTTTCTTTATTTACTAAATACGACTCGACCGTCCCTTTATGGTAATTGGCTGTCACTACATTGCCATGTTCACTATCGACACTAACATGACAAGGAGATGCTCCTTCTAATACCTGACTGTTTAGTAGTTTAAGCTCTCCGGTTTGGCCGTTAATCGAATAAGCAGCCACACCGCCTGATTCACCTTCTTTTATGACAGAATAAAGATATCGATTGTCGTGACTGATTGTCAAATATGTAGGATTGCCCAGATTGGCTGCTGCCTTTACATCCATGATTTTTGCTGCTTCTGTATCCAGCGTAAAGGTGTAAATCCCTTTGCTGTCCCCTTTCGTGTAAGTTCCAATATACCCGATAAATTTACTGTTAGCTGTCATCATTGTATGCTCCTTCCGGAAAATCTTATTGATTTTATTGTATCATAAGTCAGCTGTAAACCAAGATTCTCGGTTACTGACTTAGTGGAAAACCGAAAACTCGCTCATAAACCTCATTGTTTGCACCAGAACCATATAGTTACGGATAAAGAAAGATCTGCCCAATCAAAAAATGCAGCGCCCATGTTTTGTTGATAATTCCTGATAATATAGGACGGGAGTGTAAAGGTTGCTTAGGATAAAAGAACGCTTTTTTTTTTTTATGAATAAGGAACGGACAAAAAATGTCGATTCCTGATGAATCGTATTCATGAAACTTATTATTGAACTACTTACTTGAAAGGAGGTGAAATCATGCACTTCCGAAATTTAATTGTAAAAGGGTTGATCGCAGGAACGGCCTTGTTTTTTCCAACAGATGCATTTGCTGAGAAGGTTGAGCACGCTCAACAGCCAGATCCTCAAAGCAGTAAAGCCGTTGAAGAGGTTAAAGCTATGGCAAATCCAGAACCACCTAAAGGGGATGGACAAGCACAGGCAAATTCTCAGATAAGAAATGAGAATGCTGTTGAGCAAAATCCGGCTCCCAGCAATCATTCTCGACCTCAACAGGCGAAGCTTCAAAAGCCTGTTCAAAAGCCTGTTCAAAAGCCTGTTCAAAAGCCTGTTCAAAAGGCAGTACAATTGCCGGATCAGGCAATCGAAAGAGCTCAAAAAGCAGTACAAGTGCCAAGTGAGGCAAGAAAACAGGCTCAAAAGATAGTGCAAGTTTCAAATCGGGCAAGAAAACAGGGTCAAAAGACAGTACAAGTTCCAAATCAAGCAAGTAAAAAAGCTCAACAAGCGGTACAGTCTGCCGTAAAAAAGAACGAAACGGCTGCTGTAGATACTTTGCCTGAAAGAGTGGAAGTTAAACAGGGGGATAAGAAAGGGCCTGCCCAGAAGGAGAAGCCGCAATCGAATAATGAAGGAACCCCTTCTAAAACGAATGAAGCTGAAACCCTTTCTGAAAAGTCCTTACATACCGTTGATTCCGGAGAAGAAATGGACCATCAATATACGAAAACGGTTGAGAAGTTAGATCATGATAAAAACTTACACCGGTCTATATTGAAAAAGAAAGATGTGTCCGAAAAGATTTCATTCACTGAAAAGCCGAATTCAAAAGGAAAAGAGAACACACCTTCTCATCAGGAAAGATATCTTAGAGACATCCAGGTTACAAACTCTCCGCAAAATACCAAAATTCCAGGGGGGTCATCAAAAGACCGGACAGGCCATGGACAAAGCACAACTAGCTTTGTCGAGAAATGGCTCGAACTGGAGAAATATTGGAATTTGAAACTCATCCAGCCACATGTTTCTCGAGCATATGTGTATCGCAATCAATGGGTTAATGCTCCTCCTTCACCGCCGCCGAAGGATGCTCCTTTTTTCTTAACGTATACCATATATAAAAATCACGGATAACGATTAAAAGAAAAAAAGGAGCGAATTTGAAAATGAAATTTAACGTTAAAGGAAATACAGTTGTAAAATCTTTTGTGTTGGCAGGAGTACTTTCAGTTGGTGTTTTCGCCGGAGGGCATATTAGTGAAGCAGCAGGTCAAGGAAATCATGCAGTTAACGCAGCAAAAGTTAACACAGTAAAAGTTGAGCAAACTTCCGACTTTAAAGCAGTTCGTGTAAAAGCGAATGCATCTGCGGTAAACAAAGCAAAAGCACAGGGCAGTGTGAATGCAAGCGCAACTGCAAGGGATCATGCAGCTGTTAATTCTGCAGTACAGGTAACAGCGGAGGCAAAGGTAGAGGCTGACGTTCAAGAAGCTGTAAAACCTGTAAAGCCTGTAAAGCCTGTAAAGCCTGTAAAGCCTGTAAAACCTGTTGCGCCGGTTGAAGAGCAAACAGAAGCTGCAGCAAAAGACGTAGAAAAAACAAGTCCTTCTGCTGCAAACAAAGCCAAATCTATGGCAAGTGAACGTGCGAGTGAAAACGCAAAGCTGCATGCAGCTCTAAACTCTGCCGTTGGTGCAGCACCTGAAGAAGAAGCAAAAGCTGAGGAAGCAACAGAAGAAACCGCAGCTAAAGCTGCTGATGTTGATACTGATGTAGAAGTAAAAACAGAAGATGATCAAGATGCAGACATAGAAGCAACTAAAGAATCTGATTCTGAAGAAGCCGCTGATCTTGACACTACTGTAAAAGCGAAAACAGAAGATGATGAAGATGCAGACGAGCAAGCAGGTAAAGAGTCTGATTCTAAAAAGAAAGCTGATCTTCATACTGTTGTAAAAGCCAAAAAAGAAGATGACGAAGATGCGGTTAAAGAAGACACAGATGCAAACGAGCAAGCAACTGGAGAGTCTGATTCTGAAGAAACGGCTGATGTTGACTCTAATGTAGAAGCGAAAACAGAAGATGATGATGCGGTTACAGAAGATGAAAACGAGGCTAAAGAAAAAGTAAATACATCTGTTGCAAACAAAGCAAAGTCTACGGCAAGCGAGAGTGCTAACGAGAACGCAAAACTAAATGCAGCTTCGAACTCTGCTGTCCGTGCAGTTGTAACAGAAGAAGCAACTGAAGCAACAGAAGAAGTGACTAAAGAAGCAACTGAAGTTAGTCCATCCGTTGCAAACAAAGCAAAGTCTATGGCAAGCGAGCGTGCTAACGAGAACGCAAAACTAAATGCAGCTTCGAACTCTGCTGTCCGTGCAGCTGTAACAGAAGAAGCAACTGAAGCAACAGAAGAAGTGACTAAAGAAGCAACAGAAGAAGTGACTAAAGAAGCAACAGAAGAAGTGACTAAAGAAGCAACAGAAGAAGTGACTAAAGAAGCAACTGAAGTTAGTCCATCCGTTGCAAACAAAGCAAAGTCTACGGCAAGCGAGAGTGCTAACATGAATGCAACAACGCATGCCGTTGCAAACTCTGCTGTTCTTTCTACTATTCAAGAAGAAGGTACAAAAGAAGAGACAGTTGAAGCGGAAGCTGGCACAGAAAAATAAACTGTATTTTCGATAAACCGAAGGGATTTTCCCTTCGGTTTTGTATTGCTCAGGAGCCAATTTTGGATGGATTTCTCACCTGAACAAAAGAATCCTTATGAAGCAAGGGTCCTTTTGATGTTAAAATTCTTTAAGACTGATTATGCAGCCTCAATTATCCGCTGGAGGCTTTGATTGTGCCGCTATATCGGCCAGACAGCCTATAATTCATATATTCCTTAACTCTCGTAATATTTAAAGAATATTCCGTAATAAGGTGTTGTACAAATGCTACTACGCTCTCGGGATAAATGTCCTTCTTTTCTAAAATAGCTCTATACTTTTTTACTTGTTTTTCAAAATACTGTACTACCTGTTCAGGAGTCTTTACCAATAGACATTGCATATAATATCTAACTTGTTCCTCAAGCAAGTGATACCTATTCATTGGAACTTCTTCTTTCACGATTACCCCTCCCTCGTAAATTATTTTTATTTACTTGAAATATTTATAGATCTCTACAAAAATAAAGGAATGCCTGCATTTATATAGGTCAAGGTATTTATTGTACTCATAGGAAAAAAGATTTTGTCTAACACATGGAGACATGGTGCTTATTATTACTATAACAAAACGAATGGATCAAAATTTGTTAGTTTTTGTAGTAAATAATTAATTTTTATAAATATTCAGATAGTTTAAAAAGTGGATTCCAATGGAAAGTCTGATGAAGGAGTGAATGAATTTTTGTTTCCTTTCTTATTAAACGAACAGATTACATTACTTCAATAACAGATTAATGTGGCATAATTTGAAGGATGCGAAGAATACTAGGTAAGAGGTGTTGAACATGAAAAAAGATAATATTCATCAATATGAAAGTGCTATAGAGAGAGCCCGAAAAAGAAAAGCAAATGAAGAGGCGCTTGAAATAAGTTCGACGGGTTATGGTTATGAATCACATGTTTCTCATCCGCTTGAAATGGGAGAAAAGAATGGGGGAAGGGAAAACGAAAATCCGCAATAAAGTTTAACCGAGCCAAATAGAACAAGAAATAAGCACCTAAAAAGGTGTTTATTTCTTGTTCGTCTTCTTCCAAAAAGCCGATAATCTTCCTAATATCGTCTATTTGCAAAACCTCAGCGATTTTCTCGATATATCCAATTTTTGGATCACCGTCTGATAACGCAACTAAATCATCATGTCTTATACCAGCAAGGTCTGAAAGTTTGAGCATGGAAATATCGTGCTTTTAATGCGGCATGTTTAGAGTCTTGGTCGTTTTGTTCATATGAAAGCCGGCTGTTTTGTTTAATCCTTGATGATTTCACGTTCGTTTAATGGCTGGGCAGGACGATGGTTATCCGGGAAAATCTGGCGGAATGTATCAATTTGTTCTTTGGACATTTCAATTGGCTGCTCCAACACAATCCATTTGACGTCTTCCGAACATGGCGGAGTTGTTAAAGAACCATTATATCGAAATGATTGCTGGTCTTTTGGCAGAATGCTCGTGAAGTCAATCGGATCGGCCAATTTAATATCCTTTGTTGTTTCCTCTTTAGGTAAGATACTCCATACTTTTTCTAACACAGGGTTTGATGCACCTTCCCTAATCATGATCCCTAAAACCGCTAATTGATCATTTGCATCTTTATGTACAAGGTGCAATTCCATATCAAAGTTTTGACCATTAAATTGATGTTCGCTTGGTGTGTGGAAGTGGAATTGTGCCAGTTTGTACGGTTTACCTTCTAAGATAATGGAGTTATTGGTTGTTGTAGGATTCCCTTGAACCGTATGTCCGTTGTTTGTCAAAGAAAATTTCGTCGGTATGTAGTTAATTTCTAAATTCTCCAGTTTTTTACCTGCTTTTACTTTTGAAATTTCGATGTTGATAGGGGATTGTTCTTGTCCATTTACACATGTAGAGTTTGCAGGGTCTAAATTGCCCCAATGTTCGGGGCCTGTTTCTCCCTCGTAAGACCAATGGGCTTCTTGATGTATAGTTGCAGGTGTCTCTTCCAATCGCCTCTCCCTCTCGGCTTCTTCCTCCCTTGGTGCTTCAACTACGCTAGAAGAACAGGCAACAAGCGACAGAGAAAGAGACGCAGGCAAAAATGAATAAGCTAATTTGCTCTTTAGCATTTCCCAACCTCCTTGTTCTGTTTTTATGTAATGATACTTTATACTAACAATTTAAAACTAATATATTCTATTTATCTTTTCAACCCATATTTTGGGGTTTAGCATTTTTGGTTGCAGGAGCCTATCCGCGATGCCCGAACATTCTGTCGGCTTTTTTCAACAAGACGTTTGTGAGGGTTAAAACGGTTCCTTAGCCATTATTAAAATGTTGGTATTCAAATTGATTGTAAGCAATTAAAATAAAGATATAATTGCTTATCATCATTACCATATTTCTTTTTTTAAGAGAGAGGAAATCAGCTTGTGAGGAGGTACAACTTTGAGAAAAAAACAAGTCAATGCCATGGAGGTTGCGAGGCTGGCAGGTGTGTCGCAGTCTACAGTATCGCGGGTTTTTACTCCTGGTTCGAATGTGTCCGAGAAGGCACGCCGCCGGGTATTGGAAGCAGCTAAAGAGTTAGGGTATCGCCCAAATGCTTTAGCGAGGGGGTTGATCATGAATAAAACAAACATGATCGGTCTTGTAATGGGAGACATTCAAAACCCATTCTATCCCGAAATTTTGGATAAATTTACAAAAGGACTACGTGAAAAGGGATATCACCTTCTCTTTGTTCAGACCAAAAATGATGAGATTCAACCAAATGAAATCTCGCAATTTCTTGAATACAACGTAGAAGGTGTCATTGTGACAGACGCTTTGTTGTCCTCGAATGTCGTTTCCCATTTTTCTGAAAACAATATACCAGTTATATTGTTCAACCGGTATACGAAAGACTTTTCGTGTCATTTTGTTTGCTGTGATAACTATTCTGCGGGTAAGGAGATTGGTGAGTACTTGGTGCAACAAGGCCATCGGCGATTCGCTTATATTGCAGGTCGTATGAATACATCAACAAGTCGTGATCGCGAAAAAGGATTTCGTGAGGTACTTGGCCCAAAAGGAATCGAACCTGTCACTGAGATAGGAAATTACACATATGAAGGCGGGTATCAAGCAGCTTTGCGATTATTAACGGGGGACCACCCACCCGACGCTATTTTTTGTGCGAATGATATTATGGCATTAGGAGCGATTGATGCAGCCAAATCTTTGGAAGTGTCAATTCCTGAAGATGTGTCGGTTATGGGATTTGATGATATTACAATGGCTTCCTGGCCTCCATATTCCTTGACGACATGGCAGCAACCAGTAGATGAAATGATTAAAGCGACAATCCACACATTGGTGAATGAGATTGAAGGGGAAAATGAGGGTCCTATTTCTGTATTGCTTCCCGGATCGCTAATTGAAAGATGTTCTGTAAGCACTTTCAAAAAATAATTGACAATAGGGGCAGTACCGACTATCCTATTAATAGATGGAACATATTGAATTATCTAACTATTTAACCGGATTTCAAATAAGTTTTTATTTTAAGTGAGAGAGATAAAGATGATCTCTTTTTAACTTCAGAGAATTGGATACGCATGCATTTTTTATTTTCAGATTTTTGCATACGTATGCAACAAAACAAGGGAGGACTTACCGTGGCCAAGTATTTAAAACAAGGTAAAACAAAAGAAGAAATTGCAAAAAACGATGCACAAGTATCAGATATAGTAAGTCAAACAATCAAGCGTATTGAGACAGAAGGTGACGCTGCCGTAAGAGCATTATCTGAACAATTTGATAAATGGTCACCGGAAAGCTTCAGGTTGACGGGGGAACAAATTGAGGAAATTATCAGCAGTGTGCCAGAGCAAACGATTGAAGATATTAAATTCGCACAAGCACAAGTACGTCGATTCGCCGAGGAGCAACGTAAATCTATGCTTGATATTGAAGTCGAAACGTTACCGGGTGTCATTCTCGGTCATAAAAACATTCCGATGAACAGTGTTGGATGTTATATTCCAGGTGGACGCTATCCAATGGTTGCATCAGCACATATGAGTGTTCTCACAGCAAAAGTGGCAGGGGTAAAACGAGTAATTGCTTGTACTCCTCCAATTAAAGGGGAAATTCCTGCAGCAACCGTAGCAGCAATGTACCTGGCGGGAGCAGATGAAATCTACATCCTTGGTGGTATTCAGGCAATGGCTGCAATGGCTGTCGGTACAGAAACAATCCAGCCTGTAGATATGCTTGTAGGGCCTGGAAATGCGTATGTAGCAGAAACAAAACGCCAATTGTTTGGTCGTGTCGGAATTGACCTTTTTGCAGGTCCGACAGAGATACTGGTAGTTGCAGACGAAACAGCAGATGCAGAAATGATAGCGACCGATATTTTAGGTCAAGCAGAGCATGGACCAACGTCACCGGGTGCTTTAATCACTACATCCGAAAAACTGGCACAGGAAACTGTAGAGGAAATTGAACGCCAATTACAAACACTTCCGACCGCAGACGTGGCACGCGTAGCATGGGAGGAAAACGGTATCATCATTCTCGTTGAGGATGAAGAAGAAGCATTAATTGAAGCAGATAAATTAGCTTATGAGCATGTTGAAATTTTAACAAAAGATCCTGATTATTTCTTAAATAACATGACAAATTACGGTGCCCTGTTCCTTGGACCCGAAACAAACGTAGCATATGGCGATAAGGTGATTGGGACAAACCATACTCTTCCGACAAAAGGTGCGGCACGATACACAGGAGGACTGTGGGTAGGTAAGTTCCTTAAAACGTGTACATATCAAAAGGTTACGGAAGAAGCGAGTGCATTTGTTGGCGAATATGCAGCACGACTTTGCCAATTGGAGAATTTTGCAGGCCATGCCGAACAGGCTCTTCTTCGTGTTAAACGTTACGGAAAAGTAACGGTTGAATAATCAATAAGTGGGGGCACCCCGGATATTTAGGGATTCCCCACCTATAAAAGCGGCTGTCTTACCGCTGGTTCGAAAGGATAAACACTGAATTATCAATGTTTGGTTTTTCCTGAAAGCTGTCAATAAAGCTTTAATTTCGCTGAAATTTTGTTGCTTTCAGTTCATAAGACAATATGATTCCTTGATGGAATGAAGGGACGGCGGTATGTCCGGCACCGTAAAATAACTCTAAAATTAATTGGAATGAAATCGTTTACAAGCGGAATGGGATGAAACTTGCACTATGGGAGATATAGAGTGTCATATATAGAACGAGGGGGATGCTAGAGATGACATTTCATCAATTATTCATACCAAACGAAATTTTGTATGGAAAGGATTCCTTTGCTGAAATTGGCAAACAGGCAAAGGCTCTTGGAAAAAAGGTATTGATCATTAGTGATCCAATCATGGAAAAGATAGGGAATGTGAGTATTTGTGAAAAACACTTGCAAAATCATGATGTTCCTTATGCCAAATATACAGGGATTGATTCGGAACCTACGGACATTCATGTAGAAGATGCTCTCTCTGTTTGTAGAGAAGAAAAATGCGATGTCATTGTTGCGGTCGGTGGAGGAAGTTGTATTGATACAGCCAAGGCTGTTGCCGTTATGATGACGAATGAAGGCCATATTAGGGACTATAGCGGAGGAAAAAAGAAATTCAACGAAAAACCGCTGCCGCTTATTGCTGTTCCGACTACGGCCGGGACTGGCTCTGAAGTCACTAAAGTGACCGTTATTATCGATACGAAAAATGACGTGAAAATGATGATTTCTCAACCTCAATTGCTGCCTGCAATCGCTATTGTTGATCCAGCGCTTACCATTTCTTGTCCTCCGAATGTAACAGCGGCAACAGGGGTGGATGCTTTATGCCATGCCATTGAAGCATTCATTTCAAGGCGGGCTCAACCTGTTACCGACACATTGGCTCTAAAGGCAATTGAACTAATTGTCGGAAATCTTCGAAACGCTTATGCAAACGGTGAAGATGTCGAAGTAAGGGAGGGGATGGCGCTTGGTTCCATGTTAGCGGGAATGGCTTTTTCGAATGCCTCTGTTACGTTAGTACATGGAATGTCCCGTCCTATCGGCGCCATGTTCCATGTGCCCCATGGTATATCGAATGCGATGCTGCTTCCGGCGGTTCTCGAATTTTCAAAGGAAGAGGCGATCGATCGATTGTCCACCGTTGCAAGACACGTGTTACCGGAGACAAAGGAACTTTCAGAACATGAAGCTGTGGAAGAGTTAATTAACGAAATTAAGCAGCTATGCAATGATCTTCATATCCCGAACTTAAAAACATGGGGAATAGATAAAGAAAAATTCGATCTTGTTGTGTCTAAGATGGCGACTGATGCACTAGCAAGCGGCAGCCCGGGAAATAACCCTAAAGTGCCTGCACACGAGGAGATTATTGATCTTTATTACAATTGCTATGAATATGACTTTTCTACAAATAGGAAGGTAGCGAAATAGTTTGTTCACGTCAAATAGAGAGGAGAACCAACAATGGATTTAGTCATCATTATACTGGCTTTAGGACTTCTTATGCTGATTGCATACCGCGGTTTTTCTGTTATCCTGTTCGCGCCGCTTTGTGCGCTGCTCGCAGTCATGTTAACTGAGCCCAGTTACGCATTGCCGTTTTTCTCCAACATCTTTATGGAGAAGATGGTTGGTTTTATAAAAAATTATTTTCCGGTCTTTTTGCTGGGAGCGGTTTTTGGAAAATTAGTTGAAATGTCAGGTATTGCCGAGTCGATTGCCAAAACGATCGTACAACTAGTCGGCGGGAAAAGAGCCATGCTGGCGATCGTCTTAATGTGTGCGATTTTAACTTACAGCGGAGTGAGTTTGTTCGTTGTCGCATTTGCGGTTTATCCATTTGCGGCGAATCTTTTCCGTGAAGCGAATATTCCTAAACGGCTTATTCCAGGTACGATTGCTTTGGGGGCATTATCCTTTACCATGGATGCGATGCCGGGAACGCCCCAAATTCAAAACGTGATTCCGACATCATTCTTCAAGACAGATATTTACGCGGCTCCAACCTTGGGGATTATTGGATCTGTATTCGTCTTTACCCTGGGAATGGCTTATTTAGAGAGGCGCCGTAAAAAAGCGCAGGCTGCAGGCGAAGGTTATCTCGGCTTTGGAGATGCAAGCGGCGAAATGGCTGCCGCTGCTGAGGCAACTAACCTTTCATCTATTAATACAGTCACTCAGCCGAATATCGGACGCCAGGTACTGGCATTTGTCCCGCTTATTCTTGTAGGAGTAGCCAATAAATTTCTTACCCTTTCCATTCCTAAATGGTACCCTGATGGATTTGATTTTTCTAAATTAGGTTTAGATTCATTTGGCAAAGTTGACCTTGCAGCGGTAACAGGGATTTGGTCAGTGGAAATCGCTTTAGTATTAGGTATCCTCGCAACCGTTGCGTATGATTGGAAACGCATTGCTTCCGGTTTCCAGGCAGGGCTCAATGCGAGTATTGGCGGAGCTTTGCTCGCAACGATGAACACGGCTTCTGAATATGGATTTGGCGGGGTCATCTCTTCCCTTCCTGGTTTTAGTGTGGTACGTGATGGAATATCAAATACGTTTACCAATCCTCTTGTAAATGGAGCGGTCACAACGAACGTATTAGCGGGGATCACGGGTTCAGCTTCAGGCGGAATGGGAATAGCCCTTAGTGCCATGGGAGAAAAGTATATTCAGGCTGCCGCACAATATAATATACCGCCTGAAGTCATGCACCGTGTCATCGCAATGGCATCAGGCGGTATGGACTCCCTGCCTCATAACGGCGCCGTTATTACAATACTTGCTGTAACAGGGTTAACACATAAACAGTCTTACAGGGACATCTTTGCGGTTACCATCATTAAAACACTTGCCTGCTTCTTTGTCATTCTAGTCTACAGCCTGACTGGATTGGTCTGATAATTATAAATAGACAGAAAATTTAATCGCTGAGAGGTTTTGCCGCCTGTAAGAGCGGAATAAATAGGAGAGGAAGATGAATAATGGCAACAATTACAGTAGAAACATTAAAGAATTACATTGGCGGAGAATGGGTTGAGTCTGCATCCGAAAAAACAGAAGTGGTTCCGAACCCTGCAACAGGCGAAGCGTTAGCTTATGTGCCGATTTCTGTTCGTGAGGATTTGGACAAGGCTGTAGCGGCCGCTAAAGAAGCGTTCAAAACATGGTCAAAAACGGCAGTGCCTCGTCGCGCGCGTATTTTATTCCGATATCAACAGCTTTTAATCGAAAACTGGGATGAGTTGGCGAAACTGGTTACATTAGAAAACGGGAAAAGCTATGGTGAAGCGTATGGAGAGGTACAAAGAGGAATCGAGTGTGTCGAGTTTGCCGCAGGTGCGCCGACATTAATGATGGGTAATCAGCTTCCTGATATCGCCACAGGAGTCGAATCGGGAATGTACCGTTATCCGATTGGAGTTGTGGGAGGAATTACCCCATTCAACTTCCCGATGATGGTTCCATGCTGGATGTTCCCTCTTGCGATTGCCTGCGGAAATACGTTTGTATTAAAGCCATCTGAACGAACTCCGCTGTTAGCTAACCGCCTCGCAGAACTCTTCACGGAAGCAGGGCTGCCAAAAGGAGTACTAAACATTGTGCATGGAGCCCATGATGTGGTGAACGGCATTTTGGAACATCGTGATATTAAAGCTGTATCATTTGTTGGTTCCCAGCCTGTAGCCGAGTACGTATACAAAACAGGAGCGGCTCATGGAAAACGCGTACAGGCGTTAGCGGGTGCGAAAAATCACTCGATCGTCATGCCTGATGCTGATTTAGACAATACTGTTTCTAACATCATAAATGCGGCTTTTGGTTCTGCCGGTGAACGCTGCATGGCTTGTGCTGTCGTTGTGCCTGTTGGCAATGTTGCTGATGAATTGGTAGCCCGCTTGCGTCAAGCAGCAGAGGACATCAAGATGGGGAACGGTTTAGATGAAGATGTTTTCCTTGGCCCGGTTATTCGTGATTCCCACAAAGAACGTACAGTTAAATATATCGAAATCGGTGAGAAGGAAGGCGCGGTTCTGGTTCGTGATGGTCGCAGAGACACGGCAACAAATGCAAACGGCTATTTTGTCGGGCCGACAATCTTTGATCATGTTAAACCAGAAATGACTATTTGGCAGGATGAAATTTTTGCCCCTGTTCTTTCCATCGTGCGTGCGGAAAGCCTTGATGAAGCAATTGAAATTGTAAACCAGTCTGAATTTGCGAATGGGGCATGCTTATATACAGACAGTGCGAAAGCTATTCGACAATTCCGTGAAGACATTGATGCGGGAATGCTCGGTATCAATCTTGGAGTCCCAGCTCCAATGGCATTCTTCCCATTCTCCGGCTACAAGAATTCTTTCTATGGAGATCTGCATGCCAATGGACGCGATGGAGTAGAGTTTTATACACGCAAAAAAATGGTAACAGCTCGATATTAATTAAGGGTGGCACCGACGTATGGTTCGGTGCCTCTCTTTTTAAGGAAAGAATAGAAAGGGAGATGGCTGAATTGTCTCATTTTAGTGAAATGAAAGGTCAAAAGGTTGTGGTGACAGGAGGAAGTAAAGGGATTGGGAAAGATATCTCCGTCGCTTTTGCAAAGTTGGAGGCAGATGTCGTCATTGCAGGGCGTGATGAGGTCGCCTTATCTTCGGCTGTGGAAGAGCTCAAACAAATTCATCCGCGATGCTCTTATTTGGTGGCCGATATGCAAGATGTGCAAAGCGTGTATGGAATGGTGGATCAAGCAGTTTCTGTTTTGGGAGGGCTTGATGTGCTCGTGAATAATGCAGGAGTGAATATCCCAAAGCCAGCCCTGGAAGTGACAGAGAAAGATTGGGATCAAGTATTGGATACAAATTTAAAAGGAACATTCTTCTGTGCTCAACGGGCAGGAAAATATATGACGGAGAATAGAAAAGGAAGAATCATTAATATCGTCTCCCAAATGGCGTTTGTCGGCTATATAAAACGTTCTGCCTATTGTTCCAGTAAAGGGGGAGCAGTCCAGTTAACGAAGGCTTTAGCAGTCGAATGGGCGCCATATAATGTCAAAGTAAACGCGGTAGCCCCTACATTTATCCAAACAGATTTAACGAGTAAAATGTTTCAAGATCAGGATTTTTATCATGACGTACTTAACCGCATCCCTTTAGGGAAGCTGGCTCAGCCCTCTGATGTAACGGGAGCTGTTTTATTTCTTGCTTCAGACATGGCTAATTTTATTACGGGAGAAACGATTAAAGTTGATGGAGGGTGGACGGCCATATGAACACTTCTATAGAAAAGTTATCCATTCTGGGATCGGGAACAATGGGGCATTCCATTGCTTTGTCGGCAGCTTTGGCTGGATTTGAAGTGAAAGTTTGGGGAACGAATGAACAGGATATTCAACGGGGGAAAGCAGGGGTGGCCGAGAAGCTAAAGGTATTGATGGAATATGAAGTTGTGAAATCAAGTGAAGTGAAGAGAATTGAGTCTTGTATTGAATTTATGGTTTCTCTGGAAAAGAGCATTGATAATGCAACATTCATCATTGAAGCAATTCCGGAAAACCTTGCTCTGAAACAGAAGATGTTTCAAAATTTAGATCGGGTATGTTCGCCTGACGTCATTCTTGCCAGCAACACCTCGGGCTTGAGTCCGACAGCGATTGCCCTTCACACTTCAAGACCGGAAAGAACGGTCGTCACTCATTTTTGGAATCCCGGTCATTTAATCCCTCTAGTAGAAGTAGTGCGCGGAGAACAAACTTCGAATGAAACGATTCAGAGAGCTTTGCAATTGCTTGAAAGTATGAACAAAAAACCGATTGTCGTAAAAAAAGATATTCTTGGATCGATTGTGAACCGGCTTCAATATGCTCTGTTTCGCGAGGCCCAATACATTCTTGAACAAGGGATTTCGTCAGTGGAAGACATTGATGCCGCAGTACGCTACAGTATCGGCCGCCGTTTGCCGGTTACAGGCCCTTTCATGACAGCCGACATGGGAGGACTGGATGTATTTGATTCTATTTCCGGCTACTTGTTCCCGGATTTAAGTACCCACCAAGAAACATTTCAGATGATGAGGACACTCGTGGATGGAGGGAAATACGGACAAAAAACAGGGGAAGGGTTTTATCAATGGAGCCCCGAGCAATCACAGAGAGTAAATGAAGAGCGTGAACGGGAACTTATCTACTGGTTGAAAAAAGATATGGAATCTAAGGAAAGAGTAAAATGAAACTTGGTTCTGTCACTATTATTCTAATGAATGAGAGCTTAAATCAAAAAATCACTTGAAATAATATACAGCGGGTACTGTAGTAAAGGGAGAAGGGAATAACGACTTTATGGCAGTGCCCTGATTTTTTGATACAAAGGAAGATGCTTATATAAACAGAAAGATTAGTACATATAATAGAAAAGGAGAGAAAATAATGGAAATCACGAAAGAAACTTTTGGGCAGCTCAACGATCAAACCATTTATGCTTATACGATGAAAAATAAAAATAATATAGAAGTTGTTTGTCTTAACTATGGTTGCGTCATTACAAAATTGATGACTCCAGATGCTGATGGGAATCTAGAAAATATCGTTTTAGGCTTTGATTGTATAGAGGATTATATTGATTTTTCCCCATATTTCGGCGCGGTTATTGGCCGGGTTGCAGGGAGAATTGCGAACGCTGAGTTTGAGTTAGACGGAAAAACTTATAAGTTGGCTCAAAATGACCAAAGAAACCATTTGCATGGCGGTATTAGAGGGTTTAGTCATGTCGTTTGGGATACAAAGGTAATCGAAAATGAAAATGATGCAAGAAGTATTGAGTTTACATATGCAAGTCCGGATGGTGAAGAGGGATACCCGGGAAATGTCACTGTCAAAGTCATCTATACACTGAATGATCAAAATGAACTTCTTATCTCGTATGAAGGAACAACGGAGCAGAAGACTTTGCTCAACTTAACGAATCACACGTATTTTAATTTAGGCGGAAATCTGAAGCGGGACATCTTGGATCATACTCTCAACATGAAAAGCGATCGCTTTGTGGAATTAAGAGAAGACCTTATTCCAACAGGAAATTTCCTGGATGTTGAAAACACGGTTTTCGATTTTCGAAAAGGGAGAAAGATAAAAGATGGAGTAAATTCAGACCATATTCAAAATAGTATTGCGGGAGGCGGATATGATCATCCATTTCTTCTGAACACCAATAATGACCAAGAAGTCATTCTATATGATGAAGAAAGCGGCCGATGTATTACAATTGAAACCGACCAGCCTGATGTCGTTTTGTATACAGGTAGTCAGCTGGAAGACGACTACAGCATGAGAGGTGTGCAGTCGCGCAAATATCTTGGTTTGTGTTTAGAGACACAAGGATTACCGGATGCCATCCATCATCCTCGTTTTCCTTCTGGCATCTTAGATAAAGGGGAAGTGTATCGATCTATTACTAAGTATACGTTTGGAGTTAAATAGTTATTAATGTGAAGTTAGGGTTGGGATCCAGTACAATGGCTTGTCCGTTCTCTATAATGAAAAGGTCGATTCATGTCAAAAGTAAGACGAAAACTGGAAACGCTATCTTTAAGGATGGAATCATCAAATGTCAGATACGTGCATATTCTTATTTTAGAATAGGAGGTGTCGTTCGTTTGGAGATTCTTGAAATGTCAAAACAAATGGCTAATCATATGTATCCAATTGTCTTAGCGAAAAGATATGAAATATTTAAGGATAATGTTACCGCCTCTTCATTAAGAAGATATTTAAATGTCGATCATTCTGTTAGTTTATATGCTGCAATAACGATTATTTATCGTTTAGAAGCGGAAGGTTATATATCGAAACCTTTGGCCGAACATGACTTTAAACGGAAGTTATTAAAGTGAAGTTATAAAGCGGGCTCTTCCCGGGGATTAACATAAAATGTTAGATACAACACATGATCCAGCGAGATTACTCTATCATTTCTTAAACTCTAGAAAAATTTCAAAAACAAGTTTAGTGGTCCCTGTTTTTGGGAAAAGGTTAAATGTGCAGCGAGACCCCTTTATACGATGTCGCTTGCTTCGACTAGACTCCCGGTTTTCCTGACCGGGAGTCTTTTTTATTGAATCTCGATATCGCAGTAGGAATCTAATAAAGAGAATGAACCGTCATGATAAACCCGGTAAAATCAAGGGGGGCTTGACGGTTCATTTCAATTGAAAAACAAGATTATCTTCCTTTTCGGGACTTATGAGTCAGTTCCTTTATTTATTGGCGTGTGAGGTTTTGTATTTTAATATGGAAAGAAAGCAGAAAATAGAGGTGAAATAAGATACTTATCATAAAATTGTCTGTTAGTAAGCGTAGTATGATGGGAGGGCAAACAATTGCTGAAGAAACTGTCGGTTTGGGCTAGAAAAGTAAAGTCGGATTTCATGGTGCTTTATCTTGCGCACAAAGATAAACGGGTTCCGTGGTATGCAAAAGTAATTGCGGTAGTAGTTGTTGCTTATGCTTTTAGTCCCGTTGATTTGATCCCTGATTTTATTCCAATATTGGGGTATTTAGATGATGTTATTTTATTGCCATTGGGAATTGTACTGGCAATGAAATTAATACCTGGATATGTACTAAGTGAATACAGAACAAAAGTCATGGAGCTCGAGAAAAAAGAGAAGCCTAAAAATTGGGTTGCAGGTATCTTCATTATATTTGTTTGGATTTTCATACTGATGATGGTTTTTTTATATTTTTTTAATGCTTTTATGGGGTGATACTGCATTGTCTAATCGGAGTATAAGATAAGCAGTAACTGAATCTATCATCGCCGGGATCATGAACGAAAATATATGAATCCACATAAAGAATTGAACATGAGTAAAAAAACGCCCATGTCAAATTCTTTACGTGTAAGCCTGCTCAAGGTGAGAGAACAGAAAAACGCAAATAGAAGAAGGCTCGATGACAGAGGTCAAAAAGTGAAACAGTTTTAATGTTCTCGTAACAAGAATGAAACATATTTCATGGTATAACTATATGTATAAAGAAAGGGGGAGCCGTATGCAATTGATAAGGCGTATGGTTTTGACAATGTTGGTAAGCTTATTGGGGTTATCAGGCACAATAGCAGCTCATGCACAAACAAGTCAGGAAACCTTAAAAAATGCTCAGCAGAGGCTGCAGCAAAAGCAGGCGATTGTGAATCAAAAAGTAAAAGAAAAGCAGTCTGTTAATCAAGACATAAAGAAAATTCAACAAGAATTACAATCATTACATACACTGATCTCAAAAAATAAAGAAGACTTAACAAAGATTCAACAAAAGATTGAGGCGACAAATCGTCTGATAGAACAGAAAAAAGCAGAAATCGTCGTACTTGAAGATAAGGTACTCGCCCGCAAACATATTATGAAAGAGCGGCTCGTAGCTCTTCAACGTAATGATAATAGGAATATATTAATCGATATGTTCTTGGATGCTGATAGTCTTGCAGATTTCATTCGCCGCGCCAGTGCGGTGACGACTCTTTTCAATGCTGATAAGGATATTTTAGCAGCGCAGCAGGAAGATCTTCGACAGATTGAAGAAGATAAAAAAGAAATCGACCGACAAGAACAAATATTAGAAAGTGAACAAGAGAAATTGGCTGTACAGCAAGCTGAGCTTGATCAAAACTTGCAAAAAAGACAAGCTGCATTAGCGGCGATGCAAGTGAAATACAGCCAGATTTCCAAGCAAATCGCACTTGCTGAGCAAGAAAAGGCAAGCATTGAATCCCAAATGAAAGAGATTCAAGAGGCGATTAAGAAAGAGCAAGAAGAGGCAAGGGAAAGGGCTGCAAAGGCGGCCATGGAACGGGCGGCAAAAGAGAAAGCCGCTAGAGAGACCCGATTAGCGGAGCAAGCAAGAGCAAAAGCAGCAGCAAGAGCGAAGGTTGCAGCTAGTCGTCCATCTCCTTCAAAAGAGACATCTGGTAAAGAGCCTACTGAAGGCAAAGAGATGTATGTCACTGCGACTGCATACAGCCATGAGGAAACAGATGGCAATGGATATATTACTGCACTGGGATACAATATTAAAAATGATCCAAGCTTGAAATTGATTGCCGTTGACCCGGATGTCATCCCATTAGGTAAGAAAGTATGGGTAGAACGCTATGGTGTTGCCATTGCAGGTGATACAGGCGGTGCCATTAAAGGGCATAGAATCGATGTATTAATGCACTCAAAAGCGGACGCATTAGCATGGGGACGCCAAACGGTGAAAGTTGTGATTTTGGATTAGTGCGTACTTTTCAGTCACGCATGTTGCAGGTTAGTGTTTTTGATAGAAATATATTTAAAAGATACTAGTGAATTATCGGGGAAGTTTATATATTACTAAAGCAGAGACCTGACATCAAAATGGATGTCAGGTCTCTTTTTATTAGGCTGTGTTAAAATTATTCGTTGATTCCTGGTTCATTCGTCAGAAACCATCAGTTTACAGGAATGATCCAGACGGCTTAGAATTTAACACGGTTTCTTTAAAGGGCCTTCTTATAAAGGAAGAGGGAAAAGAATTCAAGATAAAGGAATAAAATACATAAAATTTACTATAATTTGGATATGGATAATCTTAAGTTCTATCATTCTTTCATGGAGATGAAGTGCATAAGAAGATGGAGCTTCTAGAAGACATATGCAGATTCCCTAAAAATGCCAAGAAAGGGTGTTTCATTATGGTGAAAAATATTTCAGAGACCACTACCCTAAATAACGGAGTGAAAATGCCATGGCTTGGCCTTGGGGTTTATAAGATGGGGAATGGCCAGGAAATAGAAAAAGCCATCAAAGCAGCTATTCAAACAGGCTATCGAAGCATAGACACCGCTGATTTCTATCAAAACGAAGAAGGGGTAGGCAAGGCTATAAAAGAGGCTGGGATACCAAGGGAAGAACTCTTTATCACGACAAAAATGTGGAACGACCGTCAGGGATACGAGTCAACATTAAAAGCCTTTGAAGAGAGCAGAAGAAAACTTGATCTCGACTATATTGATCTTTATTTGATTCATTGGCCGGTAAAAGGGAAGTATAAAGAAACATGGAAAGCGCTCGAAAAGCTATATAAAGAAGGACATGTACGTACAATCGGCGTCAGTAATTTTCAAATTCACCATTTGGAAGATTTAATGGCTGACAGTGAGATTGTGCCGGCCGTCAACCAGGTAGAATTTCATCCTAAATTAACCCAAAAGAAGTTGTTGCAATTTTGCAAAGAAAATCGTATTCAAATGGAAGCCTGGGCTCCGCTCATGCGCGGGCGAATTTTAGATCATCCTTTATTGCTTCAGATTGCAGGAAAGTATAACAAAACCACTTCTCAGGTGGTTCTTCGCTGGGATTTACAGCATGAAGTTGTGGCCATTCCTAAATCCGTGAACGAAAATCGCATAGCAGCAAATGCCGATATTTTCAATTTTGAATTGACTGAGGAGGAGATGAAGCAAATCGATGCTTTAAATGAAAACTATCGAACGGGGGGAGATCCAGATAATATTAATTTTTAAAGTGAGAAACAGAAGGTTCTAAAAAGAGGACGTGACATGAAACTTGACTAATGTATATTTAGCATGTAAAAAAGACCTGAACTCATTCTTTTTGGAATGGTTTAGGTCTTTTGAACAGTCGCCTCCGCTTTTCTTCTACATTTTAAAAGAACTTTTCAGGGACACGATTAAATTAAAGACAGCTTTCTCGTCTGTTGTATGCTTTGGATCCACATTAAAGTAACCATGTCTAAAGAATTGGAACTTATCTTGTGGTTTTACATCTTTCATATTGGGTTCAACGAAGCCATTTAACACTTCTAAAGAATTTGGATTAACATGGTCAAGGAATGTTTTTTCTTCTTCCCCGTCTTGAGCTTCTTCATCTAAAATGAGAGGTTCATACAAACGGAATTCGGCCGGTATTGCCTGAGTAGCCTCTACCCAATGAAGGGTTCCTTTTACTTTGCGTCCTGTAAAGCCTGTACCGCTTTTTGTCTCTGGATCGTATGTGCAATGAACTTCAATCACGTTTCCGTCTTCGTCCTTAATGACATCTTCACATTTAATGAAATAGGCATGTTTGAGTCGAACTTCATTTCCAGGGAACAAACGGAAATATTTCTTTGGCGGGTTTTCCATGAAATCTTCTTGTTCAATATAAATTTCTCTTGAGAATGGAATTTGTCTTGTTCCCATTTCAGGATTTTCAGGATTGATTTCCGCCTCTAACATTTCAATTTGACCTTCAGGATAGTTCGTAATAACGACTTTTAGCGGACGCAGGATTCCCATTGTACGTGGAGCTTTTAACTTTAAATCTTCTCTGACGAAATGATCAAGCATTCGGGAATCAACCGTACTGTAAACTTTTGATACCCCTAGCTCACGGCAAAATGCGCGAATGGCTTCCGGTGTATAACCTCTTCTTCTTAATCCTGAAATGGTTGGCATGCGAGGATCATCCCAGCCATCAACATAGCCTTCATCCACTAACTGTTTTAACTTCCGTTTGCTCATGACCGTATTTGTTAAGTTTAGGCGGTTAAACTCAATTTGCTGCGGTTGGCTTTCCATTTCACATTCTTCTACAACCCAGTTATATAAAGGACGTTGATCTTCGAATTCAAGCGTACAAATAGAATGCGTCACACCCTCAATGGCATCTTCGATTGGATGGGCAAAGCTGTACATTGGATAAATGCACCATTGGTCTCCTGTATTATGGTGAGTGGTATGGGAAATACGGTAAAGAACAGGGTCACGCATATTAATATTTGGTGAGCCCATATCGATTTTTGCTCTTAATACTTTTTCCCCGTTTCCAAATTCACCTTTACGCATACGTTCGAACAAATCAAGGTTTTCCTCTACTGAACGGTCGCGATAGGGACTTTCTTTCCCTGGCTCCGTTAGTGTACCGCGGTATTCGCGGATTTCATCCGGTGTAAGGTCATCCACATAGGCTTTTCCTTTTTTGATGAGCAACACTGCCCGTTTATACATTTCTTCGAAATAATCAGAAGCAAAAAATAATCCGTCCCAATCATAGCCAAGCCATTTTACATCTTCTTTTATTGCTTCAACAAATTCGGTATCTTCCTTTAATGGGTTGGTGTCATCGAAGCGCAAATTTGTTTTTCCGTTAAATTCATCTGCCAGGTCAAAGTTTATGATAATGGATTTGGCATGTCCAATATGTAAATAACCATTTGGTTCTGGTGGAAAACGGGTAATGACGTGGTCACGCTTACCGGTTTCTAAATCTTCTTTTATGATATCTCTAATAAAATTCGATGTGTTATGTTCCACAATTTTCAACCTTTCTCATGTAATAAAGTTTTTCTTTTTCATATTTTATCTTAAATAGGCGAGAAGATCCCATCCTTAAGAAATATAAAGGGGATAGCCCGACGAGTAGGGTAGGGATGAATCGCCTTTTGATGTGTACGAACATACATTCGTGTGGTGCAATATTCCTGTACGGATTGTACATTGAAAACTGAACATATGGGGTTGGTACGAGAAATGCTTCGTACCGCAAAATGTTCAAGCGACATTCGCCAATGCGAACCGAAGTAGCGAAAACCAAGCAGAGTAGGTTCGCATGTCGTGGCCAACGTACAGTACAGGATAAAATATGTAGAACCGTAGGAACTACGGGGATAGCCTGCTAAGAGAACTGAACGATAGTTCGGTGTTCACAGGAATCTCCCACTTCAACGAGAGCTAGCAAGTAAGTGGCAGTAGTTCAAATATAACATATATATCATTACTTTTCCATTAAGCATTATACATGATAGCCATTACTGTAACACAGGAAATACACGCATTTTAATTATTTTTGTAATAGAATCCCCTAAAAAAAAGAGACGCTCTTCTTCAAGAGAAGAGCGTCTCTTTTTTATCTATTTCGTTGATTTTGCTCTACTGGCGGTAGGACTTTCTCCTACGGGGAGTTTTCCTTTATCTCATTCCAAGTGCTCTTTTGGTAGCAGGGCCTACGACTCCATCTACTTTTAAATTGTGGGCTTTTTGAAATTGACGGACCGCGAAATCAGTGTTTGATCCGAAAAATCCGTCGATTCCTTTTGTATTATACCCTTGGGATGTAAGCAGTCGCTGAAGCTCTTTAACGGCATTACCGCGGCTGCCTTTCATTAAAACTTCGCTGCTTACGCCTGTAACAGGCACGGCTTTGGAAGGGGTAGTCTTCATTCCATTTGCCGCCGCAATAGAGTCAAAAGACTTTCCGGAAGTTGTGATAATGACAGGAGTGCCGATCTTTACCCGATTAAACAGCCATTCTACTTCATTATCGTACATGCGGATACAGCCGTTGCTAATGTATTTGCCGATTGAACTTGGGTTATTGTTGCCGTGAATGGCGTAAGTCGTTCCCCATGTTCCCCGGGGGTTCAGGCCAAGCCAGCGATTGCCAAGGGGATTGCGCGGGTCACCGCCTGGAATTTTTCCCTTATAATAGGGTCTGTTAACAATTTTATTGACAATCTTAAACTTGCCTTCCGGCGTATACGACGCTTTCCTTCCAGTTGCAACTTTAAATACACTTTTTAACTGACTGTTTTCATAGTAAGCGAGCTGGTTGTTTGATTTGTTGATAATGATGAACTGACTTCCTGCGGCGTGGCTAGCGGTCACGCCCATACTAAAAAATGCAAAAAAGGCCAAAACAAAAAGGATACACAGTTTTTTCATCGGCTTCTTCTCTCCCCCTTAGTGCTATGATTATTGCCAATCGATTTATCATATGTTACAGGGGGTTGTTTTGAGTTGCAGTTTTTTTAATAATGTTACGTTTTTGTAATAATGAGTAAAAGTGATTATAGATTTTACCTCTGGAATAGTGCTTTAACTATAGGAATTCGCTTTTAAATTCTTATTTTAATAGGTTTAAAAGTTTGGAGTAGGGGGAAAGATTAAATACGCAGCAATGTTTCTTTTCTTATCACATCATTTGCTTCAGCTTTGACTCCCAATCTCTCCCCCTGGTTGGGAGTTTTTATTCCAATAAGTATCAGATTAAGAATTTAGTATAAGTGGGAGAGGTTCATTTTAAAATGACGATAGTTTGTCAGAGTTTAGCCATATTTATGTTCGAATGAGCCGATTTTTCGGTACGATGACTGGTTTTCATGAGTCAATCATTAATTATGAAAGCGTTTGAAATATTGGCATGGTTTTTGCATGTAAATAAAGTGAACATGAAAAAATGAGGGGGATGTTTTATATGTGTGCAAACAAAACGATGAAAGCGGCAGTGGTGAATGAATTTAAACAACAGTTGGAAATCAAAGAAGTTCCAGTACCTGAACTAAAGTATGGAGAAATTCTCGTAAGAATTAAAGCTTGTGGCGTTTGTCATACAGATCTTCATGCTGCTCATGGAGACTGGCCGGTAAAGCCTAAGCTTCCTCTTATTCCGGGCCATGAAGGGGTTGGAATTGTTGAAGAAGTAGCTGAAGGCGTTACGTCCATTAAAGTAGGAGATCGTGTCGGGATTCCATGGTTATATTCTGCTTGCGGCGAATGTGAATATTGCTTAACAGGCCGTGAAACGTTATGTCCAGATCAATTAAATGCAGGCTATTCAGTGGATGGGGGATATGCAGAATATTGTAAAGCTCCTGCCAACTATGTGGTGAAAATTCCGGAAGGTCTTGACTTGCATGAAGTATCTCCGATTTTCTGTGCAGGCGTGACGACATATAAAGCATTAAAAGTAGCAGAAGCAAAACCGGGAGACTGGGTAGCAATTTACGGTATCGGCGGTTTGGGGCATGTAGCGCTTCAATATGCAAAAGCAATGGGATTCAATGTCATTGCTGTTGACATCCAAGATGACAAGCTCGAATTGGCGAGAGGATTAGGTGCTGACATAACTATTAATGGATTAAGAGTAGATCCTGTTGAGGAAATTAAAGAGAAAGTGGGCGGAGTTCAAGCCGCTGTGAGTGTGGCTGTTACGAAAAAAGCATTTGAACAAGCTTATGGCTCTGTAAAGAGAGGCGGTACATTAGTCGTTGTAGGTCTTCCAAATGATGAATTGCCGATTCCTATCTTTGATACGGTGTTAAATGGCGTAACCGTAAAAGGCTCCATTGTTGGAACAAGAAAAGATTTGCAGGAAGCTATTGAATTTGCAGCTCAAGGAAAAGTACGTACAAATATTGAAATCCAGCCTCTTGACAGCATCAACAACATATTCGATCGCATGGAAAGTGGAAAAATTAACGGTCGTGTTGTCTTAACACTCGGATAATAGTCTTTGTTCTTCCATAAAAGAAACGATGATTATTAACGGTGTTTTCATAACGTTTCATTTTCAGGGGGACGGCTCAGAAGCGTGTTTTTATGCTTTTGAGCCGCCTTCTTTTTTTTCGTTCAAGAGGTAACGAAGCTTTCTCATGGTGATTTGTAATCTTTTTGCCGTTTCTTTTCGATTTCCAAGTGTATCTTTTAACGTTCGTAAAATAAAGGCTTTACCTACTTGTGACTCTAGTTCTTTGACCTGCGCGAGAACTTTCTCCAAATCGATTTCATTTTCTTGTTCAAAGAGTACAAGAATGTCATTTACCCATCTTTGTAAGTAAATCTCAAAGTGACTTTCCTGTTTTTTCGCAGCAGTTTGCTTTGTCGGTTCTATAGTCGCAGACATTACTGCAGCGTGATTGAATAACGGTAAATGATCGGCTGTAATGGTGGCATCATTAGAATCGGATAGTGTAATCACTCTTGTCACAAAGTTGGATAATTCGCGGACGTTACCTGGCCAATCATAATTTTGCAACACTTCCATAGCATCATCAGAAAAAGTTACACCTATGTTTGCATGCCGCTGTAGAAAATGATAAATCAGTAAAGGAATATCCTCTTTTCGGTTACGAAGTGGAGGGATTTTCAAGTGAACCACATTTAAGCGATAAAACAAATCCTCCCGGAACTTCTTTTGTTGAACAGCTTCGTGGAGGTTTTCATTTGATGCAGCAACTAAACGGGTATTTGTACGTAAAATGCTCTCACTTCCGACGCGCATAAACTCACGCGTTTCAAGTACACGGAGCAATTTCACTTGAATGGCATGGGAAGCTTCAGCAATTTCATCAAGAAACAAAGTCCCCTTACTGGCGATTTCAAATAATCCTTTTCGCTGTTGCGTTGCACCTGTGAAGGCCCCTTTTTCATGGCCGAACAATTCACTTTCTAACAAAGATTCGGAGATAGCCCCGCAATTCACTCCAATAAATGACTCATGACTGCGCTGGCTTGCCTGATGGATAAAGCGTGATAGCACTTCTTTTCCTGTCCCGGTTTCACCCTCAATTAAGACATTTACATTTTTTCTTGCTACTTTGTATGCAGTTTGAATTAATTGATTCATTCCTTCGTTTTGTCCTACAATGAATCCAACCTCGCTTGCCAAGTCGTTGATATGCTGTTGGGTGGAAGTAATGGTTGAAATTAATAGTTGGTCAATTTGCGTTTCCAGTAAATCAATATCATCAAACGGCTTTTCTATGTAATCACTTGCTCCAAGCTTCATCGCGTCAATAGCGGTTTTAATCGTACTGTATCCTGTCATGATGACAGCTTTGCATCCTGGCTGCTGTCTTTTTAAGTGCTGCAATAAGGATAATCCATCCGTGTCAGGCAGTTTTAAATCAATCATGGCAGCGTGGAAATGATTCCGGGTAAAATCAATGGAAGAAAACTCTTTACCGCTGTTGGCCACCTTGACGTAGTATCCTTTGGATGTGAAAAGGTGAGACAGGAAATTTCCAACTTCTTTTTCATCGTCTACAATCAATAGATTTGTCATGATGTCACCTCCGCATTTTTGGATGACTGAAGAGGCAGCTTTAAAGTGAAAGTACTGCCTGTATGGAGCTTGCTGAACACCTTGATTGTTCCCCCATGGGCTTTTGCGATGCCGATACTTACCGATAAACCCAGACCCGTCCCTTTTTCAGTTTCCTTTGTCGTATGGAAAGGGTGAAAGATTTCTGATAATCTGTTTTCTTCGATTCCAATGCCATTATCTTGAACTGATAAGTGAATCTCATTTAATTGAAGAGAAGTCTTTATGATGATTTCTTTGTTTTTTTGATTTGACAGCTCAAGAGCATCTCTTGCATTTAAAAGCAAATTGATAATGATTTGTTCAATCTGCGGCTGACTTCCTTCGATAAAGGGTAAATCTTCTTGAAGCAGTTGCTTTATGACAATCTCGTTCTTTTCTAATTGATACTTTAATAAGTTAAGTACTTGTCTTACTGCCTCGTTTAAAGAACAAGATTCAAACATATATTCATCCTGTCGGGAAAAAGTAAGTAAACTTTTAATAATTCGTTTGCAGCGGTCTCCACAATTTTTAATATCATTTAGAAGTGTGTAAGACGGGTCATCATTTGTTGAATTTCTTAATAAAAGTTGAGAGTTTCCTAAAATAGCGGTTAAAGGGCTGTTTAATTCATGTGCAATGCCCGCAGCCATTTCCCCTATGGCTGCCAGTTTTCCGGAATGAAGCAGTTGTACTTCCATTTTCCGCTTTTCTGTTACATCCTTGATATAGGCAATGACCCCGTACACTTGCTGTTCGCTATTTTCTATAGGATATGTATACATTTCACATGTAGAGCTGTTTTGGAAATACATCTCCTTATATCCTGGTTTTTGGGAATAAAACGTTTCTTGAACAAGAGTTTTGCAGGATTTCTCCAGGATGGGAAAGCCGGAGGATTGTTCGTTCAAGTCAAAAAAAGCTTTGACAGAATCATTAAACTGAAGCACATTTAAATCTTTATCAAAAACAATGATCATGTCATCAACGGCTTTAAAGGTATCCTCCCATTGCTGCTTTCCGCGCAAAACTTCATTGTATAACTGTGCATTTTCAATGCTGACTGCCAGGTGGTCCGTAAGCTGTTCCAGGAAAGCAAGATCATCGAGGCTCCACTCAGATGCATCATGACGCCCGAGGCTTAGAATTCCGATTCCTTTATTTTTAATATAAATGGGCAATATCAAAATGCTTTGCAGATCAAGGCCTATCAAATATTCCTTTTCATAAAAGCTGGCATAAGAGTCATTTAACTGTTGGAAAATGATTTGCCTGTTTTTTAATGCTGACCAATAGAGAGAGTGTTCATTTGGAATAACGGATCCAATTTCAATGTGATGCCTGTCTTCTGGATAAACATTCGTTAAAGTAAGGTTCTGATTGCGTAACAATAAGAGACTGAGACGATCACAGTGAACAAGCACTCTCAATTTATCAACAACATTTTTCAAAATGTCTTCTAAGGACATATCAATTTTAATGCTTTTCATCACATCATTGATGATTTCTAGCTGCATGTTTTTCCTTTTCAATTGCTCGACCGTTTTCTTTAATTCGGTATAATAATTTTTCTTTGAAGACTTTACACCGGTTAACAGCGCTATCATCTCGTGTTTATCCTCTAACATGATGGTTCACCGCCTTATAACGCATTTTTTAATAGACTTTTTACATGTTCAAGAGTCACGTCACGAGGATTGGTAATCATACATGCATCTTCGAGTGCCGTTTGACTTGTCCAATCAATCATTTCTTCCGTAATTCCTACATCACTTAACCGCTGTGGTGTTCCAATATCAAGGGATAGTTCCTTTACAAATTGAATCGCTGCATTCCCGGCTTCGCGCTGTGTCAATCCTCTCGTATCAATTCCCATAAACTCAGCCATTTCTGTAAAACGTCGAGGTGCAGCGATAAAATTAAAGTCCATTACATATGGAAGCAAAATGGCGTTGATTTCCCCATGGGCCATTGGAAATCTTCCGCCGATTGCATGTGAAATCGCATGGGCAGCACCTAAAATAGCATTTGAAAAAGCAAGGCCAGCCTGTAAACTTGCCATGGCCATCGCTTCTTTCGCTTCTTCGTTTGTTTTGGAAGCGACTGACGGACGTAAATAGGTAGACACGAGGGAAAGTGCATTTTTTGCCTGGACATCTGTAAGCGGTGTAGCGGCAATACTGACATACGATTCCACCGCATGTGTGAGAACATCCATGCCTGTTGCGGCGGTTAAGGCGCTTTCTTTTGTCACCAGTGTATAAGGGTCAATAATGGCAATATCAGGAACCAATGTCTTAGAAATGATAGTCATTTTTTTTTGGCGATTAGAATCAACAATAACAGAGAATTGGGAGACTTCAGAGCCGGAACCGGCGGTCGTCATAATCATAATCATAGGAGGAAGAGGTTTTTCGATTTTATCCACACCCTCATAATCACTGATCTTTCCGCCGTTAGCAGCAAGGACGGCAATGGCTTTTGCCACATCTAATGCACTGCCGCCTCCCACGCCGATAATGGCATCGCATTCGTTTTCGATAAAAGTACGGCACCCATTCGCAACTTCCGCGTCTTTTGGATTTGTTGTCACATCAATGAACGTTGCGAAAGGCAGATGGGACTCTTTGCAAATAGAAATGACTTTTTCCAGCCAACCTGCAGCTGCAACTCCATAATCGCTTACGATCAATACTTTTTTTGCACCAAGCCGGAGACAAGCATCGCCAGCCTGTTTAATGGCATTCTTGCCAAAAATAATTTCAGGAGTAACAAATTTATTGATATGCATACTTACCACCTATAAAAGTTATTGTTATTTTAATTTCCCGCGAAATATGTAAATTCCTGTTTTATGATGATGGATTTTATAAAAATAGTTAATGAATGCAGTAGGAGGCAGTGAATGCATCTCATTTTCTCACATTAAATGAAAGAATATAGATGGGAAATTCTTGATCGTGAAGGGTAAAAAATAGAGGGAGATGGCAGTGAAAACAATATTTTCACTGCCATCTCCCTCTATCGATACTAGGCCTGATTTTCCGGAGGTTCTGATAAGAAGGCGTTCTTTCTGATTTATAGAAATCAAATCGAATGACTTTTGATTAGAAAAAATATAGGCGGATTAATCCTGTGCAAGAATTAATTTCCTTGTTGCAGCCTATTGATAGAAATCATTCCATTTAATTTCACCAGATTTTGTTTCACGATCGACAGACACGCGGAAATGATGCTTCTCATAAAAGTGAATGAGGCGATCGAGGTGATCCCAGTCTCTCTCGGCAATGTCGCCTGTAATGAATGGGATGTTTTGTTCTTTGGCAATATCCTTTAGGTAGTTCATACAGATGGAACCGTATCCTTTGTTGGCAGGACCTTTAATATCTCCAATGTGGATGGCGTTGTCGTCGAAATAGACGGCATGAATGGAGAAATCCCAAACGCCCTTGTATGCACTCTCGCATTCATTCAACATAACTTTACATGAGTTTCCATCATCTACTGCATATACGATGACCCACTTATCCTCCTTGGATTGGTCAATCCCAATTACCTGCCCCTTTTTGGCAATTTCTTTTAAATTATCCTGCATGCGAAAGAGCTGGAATTCAAGGTCTTCAAGATCTTTCTTTAATTCGATTGGATCTTTTTTCTCTTCTTCTTCCATTCTCAATCTGCTAAATAACATTTTCTTAAACTCCTCTCTTATGTTTTGGTTTTGGATTCCATAATCAAAGGATAAGGAATAGAAATGACAGATCCTTAACCGATTATGATGCATGGAAAAGGTTGTGCGGCCTTTGATGAAGATAGAAAGCCTTCAAATAACACACAGTTTTCCATTCTACTAGAAAAAGAATAATGAAGCAAATCCGGAGAAAAGCGACAATAACCAATTTATTGGAAATTAATAGTTATTTAGACTTAAATATTGCGTGGGGGGAAAATAGGTCTTTATATATGAAAGTTGTTTACCGAAAAATAAATAAAGGATTATTATATGAATCCACAAGAACCTTTTTACTCCTCCAAAGGGGGTTCTGTAAAAAAGCAGAGAGCCTATTTGGGTTTACCTGGATATTTTAAAGCGGGGGGAGAGAACGGATGATTTATTTATCTCGAAAAGTTTATTTCTCCGCCGCTCATTTGTATCGGAAGGCCGATTGGAGCGAAGAAGAGAATAAACGAGTTTTCGGATTATGCAGTAACCCGAATGGGCATGGACATGACTATGTACTGGAGGTCATGGCAAGAGGACATATAAATGAGCAGTCAGGGATTGTCGTTAACACGACAGAAATCGATAGGGTGGTAAAAGGGTTGATCCAGGAAGAGTTCAACGGGAAGTTCCTAAATCATGAACATCCTTACTTTCAAGAACGGGTACCGACAACGGAAAACTTGGTAGCTGAATTGGACGAGACGGTCAATCAAATTGTTATAGAGAAATTTGATCATAAACACCTCAATCTCGATACGGAGGAATTCAAGAACATGAATCCCACTTCTGACAATATGGTTAAAGTCATATGGGAGATGTTTTCTCCTTACTTGTCCGGATTATATAAAATCGGTCTTTGGGAAACAGAGAAAAATTACTTTGAATACTATGGCCCTAATCAAGCTATATAGTTAAGGTGGAATGGTGCTTTGTCGCTTCAGAAAAAATTATCCTACATAATCGCCTTGGTTGTTACAACCATCCTTGTGTTAAATAATGCCCTGTACTATTTCTTCACGGAAAGCTTGCTGAGAAAAGATCAGGAGGAACAAATGGAATTACTGGGGAAAGTCACTGCGATAGCGATTGAGCACTCCCAGTACAGTACTGAGTATGCAGAAGACCTGGTTGGTGAAAATTTACGAACAGCAGCTGTTGCGGCTCAATATGCTCTCGACCCGGATATTGCGAAAGTCACAGACGAACAATTGAAAGAGGTAGCTGAAAAGATAGAGGTATCTTACATTACGCTATTGCAGACTGTAGGCAATGATATTAAGGGAGTTAAATCGTCCGACCCGAAAGAGAGGGACATGAGTACAAAGGATTGGGGATATTGGTTTGTCGCTTTTAAGCAATTGTTTCAAGAAAAACATGTAACAATTCCCCAAGGACAAAAACTTCCTCATTATTGGTCAGGACCGATGAATACTTCCTATACAAATCCCAATTATATAGATAAATGGGGATATTACCATGACGGAACAACCAATTATATTATCAATCCTTATGTGAGAGATAACCAAATCATGCACTTCCAGCATAAGGTGGGTCCGGAAGCAATCGTAAAAAAGGCTCTAGAGAAACAGAACGTTATTCTCGAAATTACAGGATTCAATCCTAAAACGTTTGGGAGGCCGCCTATCTATACCGAAACCAATGGTCAAAAGTATATTGATTTTGAGAAACAAGAAATTCAATTCGGTAACTACTCCTACCAAGATAAAAAGAAAGATATAGCGGCTGTAAACAAAGCAATGAAAACGGGGAAATCAGTCAGCTTTGAAACAAAAGTAAAGAGTAAAAAAATATTAAAAAGCTTCATTCCTATCAATGACGCCAAGCCTTATGTGATTGGAGTGGTGTCCGATTATGAAACCATCAAAGGGGTATTGAAGAAACAGCTTGTTAACAATATCATTATCTCAATTATTGTTCTTCTTTTAGTTATGTGCATAAGCTATTTTTTAGCCGTTTATATCGTTAGACCGCTCCATCACATATTGAATAAAGTGAGTGACATAGCAAAAGGGAATTTTGGGGCCCAAGTGGATATTGATCGAAAGGATGAACTTGGTTTATTATCTCAGCAAGTGAACACCATGTCTCGTAACTTAAAATGCTATACACAAGAGTTGAAGAAGAAAAATGCTGAAATTGAATATCAAGCAAATCATGACTTTTTAACGGGATTGCCTAACCTTCGTTCCTTTACCCGCCGGTTTAACCGAGAACTAGCCTTTTCAGAGTGTAAGAGGAAGCCAATTGCGGTTATGTTTCTTGACTTAGATCGTTTTAAATTAATTAATGATATGTTTGGACACTCGGTCGGGGATTACTTACTCAAGGCTGTGGCGCAGCGAATTTTGGAAAATGCAACAGAGCATGATGTTGTGTCCCGGGTAGGGGGAGATGAGTTTGTACTGTTGTTTTCCGATTGCAGCCATGAAGCTGCTATTCAAAAAGCCCAAAGAATCCTTGAGGAATTATCGGCACCTTTCATTTTTGAGGGGAACGAACTATTTGTCACTCCGAGCATTGGAGTCAGTTTTTATCCTACGGATGGGGAGGATGCAGAAACCCTCGTCAAAAATGCGGATATAGCCATGTATCGTGCCAAAGAGCAAGGACGTAACAATTTTCAATTATTTACAGTTGAGATGAATCAGTCAATCTTGAAAAGAGTCCAGATGGAGAAAGGATTAAGGAAGGCATTAGAATACAATGAATTGATGCTGTGCTATCAACCGCAGATTGATTTGCAAACGGGTAAGTTGGTGGGGAGTGAGGCATTGGTACGTTGGAAGCATCCGGAGGCAGGAATGATTTCCCCGGCTGAATTCATCCCAATTGCTGAAGAGACAGGTTTAATTGTTCAAATGGGACAATGGATTTTACGTAAAGCATGCGAACATAATGTGTTGTGGCAGCAAGCTGGATATCCTCCAATTCGAGTCTCGGTTAACTTATCGGCACGTCAATTCCAGCAAAAGAATTTGATAGAGAATGTGACTCAAATTATTGAACAAACCGGACTTGATCCTAAATACTTGGAGTTGGAAATAACGGAGAGCATTGCGATGCATAATGAGGAGTATGTCATTACAAAGCTTAATGCACTTAAAGATATTGGCATTAACATTGCCATGGATGATTTCGGTACAGGTTATTCTTCATTAAGCTATCTTAAAAAATTCCCGATTGATACATTGAAAATTGATCGGTCCTTTATTAGCGATATTAAAGGAATGGATTCAGAAAGTGCAGAAATCTGTTCTACCATCATTGCGATGGCACGCAATATGAAACTAAAGGTCATAGCGGAGGGAGTAGAAACGACAGAACAGCTTAATTTTTTAATCAGGCGTCGTTGTAACGAAGCGCAAGGATATTTGTTTAGCAAGCCTCTCACTGCGGATGAATTTCACGAATTGTATGAATCCATTCAAGAAACCGCTGCAGCAAGGATAAAGGATTAATTTTGCGAGAAGGACTTGTCCCATAAGTTAAGAATAGATAGAAACGTTTTTACTGAAAGGAACCGGTAGAAAAGTCCTTGGTTTTATGGGATTTCACGTGCCGGAGCCTTTCAGGGGGATCGGAAGGAATAAATTTGTATAAGAATTTTATAGAAAAAAAACGATAACATATGACTAGACGAAGATAAGGGAATCTTGTACAATGTTTTCAGAATATTATTTTTATTCTAAATAGTTTATTTCTTTGTCGAATATGGAATACATGGGAGGGAGTTAGATAGGGGGAAACGGATTAGAGGAGTGGGAGAGCGGACAAATTTAACAAAACAGGGGGATTACTTATGAAAAAAAGAAAATTGGCAGGCGTTTTTATGTCGCTTATGTTGTCTGCCGGCGTAATGGCGGGTTGCGGCGGAGCGAAGAGTACTGAAACAAGTTCATCCGGAGGCGGTGGTGGTGATACCATCAAGATTGGTGCTAACCTTGAGCTGTCCGGCGGTGTGGCTTCATACGGCCAATCGATTGCTGAAGGATTGGAGCTTGCTCTTGATGAAATCAATAAAGAAGGTATCAACGGTAAGAAACTGGAGCTTGTAAAAGTAGATAATAAATCGGAAGCAGCAGAGGCGACAAGCGGTGCCATCAAACTGGTGAGCCAAGATCAAGTGGCAGCCATCGTAGGGGCAGCGACAAGTACAAACACGTTAGCACAAGTGCAAGTGGCTCAAGATAACAAAGTGCCATTAATTACACCAACAGGCACAAACCCTGATATTACAAACAAAGACGGCAAGGTAAACGATTTTGTCTTCCGTACATGCTTTATCGATCCGTTTCAGGGTACAGTAGCGGCAAACTTTGCGACAAGTGACTTGAAAGTAAAAAATGCGGCCGTCCTTATTGACAGTTCCAGCGATTATGCAAAAGGCCTTGCCGCTGCGTTTAAAGACTCTTTTGAGAAAAATGGAGGGAAAATTGTATCAGAAGAAGCATATGTTGCGAAAGATACAGATTTTCGTGCGACTTTAACACGTATTAAATCTTCTAATCCTGAATTTGTCTTCTTGCCTGGATACTATGAAGAAGCAGGCCTTATTTTGAAACAGGCACGTGAACTTGGCCTAAACGTTCCGTTCATGGGCGGGGACGGCTGGGATTCTCCGAAACTTGTTGAAATCGGAGGAGCAGAAGCATTAAACAATACTTATATTACAAATCATTATTCATCTGGAGATAAAGATCCAAAGGTTCAGGAATTCGTGAAAGCATTTAAAGCGAAATACAGCGACAAATCCCCTGATGCATTTAACGCCCTTGGTTACGATACGGCGTACTTCCTTGCGGATGCAATCAAGCGTGCAGGAGATACAAGCCCGGAAAAAATCAAAAAAGCACTTGCTGAAACAAAAGATCTTGCTTTAGTATCAGGTAACTTGACTCTGGATGAGAAGCATGATCCTGTAAAATCTGCCGCTATCCTCGAGTATAAAGATGGCCAGCAGCAGTTTAAAACAAAAGTGAATCCATAAGAGAATAGTGAAATCATTCGAATAGGGGGCATGTCCCCCTATTCGAAGTTTATAGGACTTTTTATTGCGTTATTGCAAAAAAGTACTTCCAAAGGGAGGGGCGAAAATGGAACTAATACAGCAATTAGTCAATGGAATATCTCTCGGCAGTATATATGCGTTGATCGCGCTCGGTTATACGATGGTGTACGGTATTGTTAAGCTAATCAACTTCGCTCACGGTGACGTATTTATGGTAGGAGCATTTGTAGGGTTTTATTCCATTAAATTTTTAGAATTGAGCTTTTTCCCAGCGCTGATTTTGGCGATGGCAGTATGTGCCCTGTTCGGGGTGCTGATTGAGCGCATTGCTTACAAACCGCTAAGAAATGCCACAAGAATTGCGGCTCTTATTACTGCAATTGGGGTCTCGCTGTTCATTGAATATGGAACCATTTATGTACGAGGTGCGCAGCCCGAGGCTTACCCGGGTGATGTACTCCCCTCCAAAAGTGTTGAAATATTCGGTGTGACCATCAGCAGTCAGTCGTTATTCATTCTTGGCATTTCCATTGCATTAATGATTTTGCTTCAGTTTATTGTCCACAAAACCAAAATTGGAAAAGCGATGCGTGCTGTATCATATGATGCAGAAGCAGCGCGGTTAATGGGCATTAACGTAGATAATACCATCTCTGCGACATTTGCGATTGGTTCAGCCTTAGCAGGTGCTGCAGGGGTCATTTTCGGTACTTATTATGTAAAAATTGACCCGCTTATGGGGATTATCCCGGGATTGAAAGCTTTCGTCGCAGCCGTATTAGGCGGAATCGGCATTATCCCTGGAGCGATGGTAGGGGGACTTGTTCTAGGTGTCATTGAATCTCTTGTAAGTGCTCTGGGCTATTCTCTATGGCGTGACGGGGTAGCGTTTATTGTTCTCATTCTTATTTTGATTTTCCGACCGTCTGGCCTGTTCGGAAAGAACATAAGGGAAAAAGTGTAAGGAGGGCTAGGGGCGATGACAACAATCAAACGGAAAAAAGGATTTTGGCTCTCTATTGTAGCATCACTTGCTGTTTTTGTAGTAATCCAATTTTTAATCACAGGAGGCATTCTGAATTCCTTTTATGTGAACACGTTGTTTTTTATGGCCATTAATATTATTCTTGCTGTAAGCCTGCATCTTATTATCGGCATTACAGGACAATTTTCGATTGGACATGCCGGCTTTCTTGCGGTTGGTGCTTATGCCTCTGCCATTATTACCATGAAAATGCAGATGCCATTCTCGGTTGCATTGCTGGTCGGCGGCCTTACGGCAGCTATTGCAGGGCTTATTATCGGTATTCCAAGTCTTCGGCTAAAAGGCGACTATTTAGCTATTGCGACGCTCGGATTTGGAGAGATTGTGAGAATCATGTTGCTGAATGTTGAGTATGTTGGCGGAGCCAGCGGTATGCAGGTATCCCACCTGACGACATGGCCATGGGTATTTACTTTCCTGCTGATCACTCTCATCGTGATTGTGAACTTTACCAACTCGACTCATGGGCGTGCCTGCATTTCGATCAGGGAAGATGAAATTGCCGCGGATGCGATGGGAATCAATACAACTTATTACAAAGTGATAGCTTTTGCGATTGGTGCTTTTTTTGCTGGGGTTGCAGGCGGTTTGTATGCCCATAACTTCTATATTATTCAGCCGACAAATTTTGGCTTTCTAAAATCCTTTGATATTTTGATTTTCGTAGTGCTAGGTGGATTGGGAAGCATGTCCGGTTCTGTCATTGCCGCCATTTTGCTGACAATCGTTTCTACGTTCCTTCAGGAATATCCTGAGACTCGTATGATTATATACAGCCTTGTACTCGTAGTGATGATGCTGTATCGTCCGCAGGGATTGATGGGCACGAAAGAGTTAACATCATTCTTCAAGAGACAAAGAGCAGTTGAGGGGGGAGCGGAAAATGACAAACATACCGTTGCTTAAAGTAGATAACGTCAGCATTCAATTCGGGGGCTTGAAGGCTGTATCGGGTGTGAATGTGGAACTGAATAAAGGAGAATTAGTGGGATTGATTGGACCGAACGGGGCTGGAAAGACGACATTCTTTAACTTGCTGACAGGTGTATATGTCCCGACAGAAGGAAGCATCGCATTAAACGGAGAAAAAATGAATAGGCTTGCTCCGTATCAAATCACAAGAAAAGGAATTAGCCGTACCTTTCAAAATATTAGGTTGTTCGGTGAACTTTCCGTGCTTGATAATGTAAAAGTCGCGTATCATTCTCTCGCCAGGCACTCTATCTTAAGCTCCATTTTCCGCTTGCCGAAGCACTTCTCCGGGGAGAAAGAAATGGAGGATAAGGCGATTGAATTCTTGAAGATTTTCAAGCTTGATTCCTTTATCCATGAAAAGGCAAAAAACTTGCCATACGGTCAGCAGCGTCGGTTAGAAATTGCACGGGCATTGGCGGCGCATCCGAAGCTGCTGCTTCTTGATGAGCCGGCGGCAGGTATGAATCCTCAAGAAACGCATGAGTTGATGAATTTAATTGCCTTTATTCGAGAAAAGTTTGATTTGACCGTTTTACTGATCGAGCATGATATGCCGCTCGTGATGGGAGTATGCGAACGAATTTACGTACTCGATCACGGACAGCTGATCGCACAGGGAACGCCTGCAGAAATCAGAAACAATCCAAAAGTAATTGAAGCGTATCTGGGCGAGGAGGTTTCATAATGCTAAAGGTAGATGGAATCAATGTATACTATGGAAATATTCAGGCATTAAAAGAGGTTTCCCTTGAAATTAACCAGGGAGAAATCGTGACCTTAATTGGTGTGAACGGTGCTGGCAAGAGTACATTGCTTAAGGCTATTTCGGGATTATTGAAACCGAAACAAGGAGATATTTCATATGAAGATAAGTCCATTGCCGGCAAAGCGGCGCAGTGGATTGTAAAACAGGGGATTTCTCATGTACCGGAGGGCCGCCGTGTGTTTGCCAATATGAGCGTAGAAGAAAACCTCGAATTGGGTGCTTTTTTGCGAAAAGACAAAGATGGAATTCGTCAGGACTTCGAGAAAGTCTATCAACTGTTTCCGCGCCTTCTTGAGCGCCGTAAGCAGCAGGCAGGAACACTGTCGGGAGGGGAACAGCAAATGCTGGCGATAGGTCGGGCATTGATGGCACGCCCTCGTCTTCTTTTATTAGACGAGCCGTCCATGGGACTCGCTCCTCTCCTTGTTAAAACGATTTTTCGGATTATCGAAGAAATCAATGCCACAGGCACCACGATTTTATTAGTGGAACAAAACGCCAATATGGCACTTTCTGTGGCCAATCGGGCTTATGTTATCGAAACAGGCCGCGTCGTGCTATCCGGTACAGCAGAAGAATTGAATGCAAGTGATCAGGTGAAGATGGCCTATCTTGGCGGCCATTAATATAAATCCACGTAAATAAACGGGCATGAATCCTTATTCATGCCCGTTTATTTACGCATATGGTAATTAAAAAACGAATGCTTTTTTAATTATAAATCAGTTGGATTTGAAATAATATTGGGAATTGGAGGACTAATCAATGGATAAAAAACTCCCTTCATTGACAACGGAATCCCGCAATGAGCGAACAATGCATATAGACACTGCAGATACGATGGAAATCTTGAGAATCATGAACGAAGAAGATCAAAAAATTGCTTTGGCTGTTCAACAAGTACTTCCAGATGTTGAAGTTGCGGTTAAGTTTGCTTATGAGTCATTAAAAAAAGGGGGGCGCGTCATCTATATTGGTGCTGGTACAAGCGGGAGGCTGGGAGTGTTAGATGCAGTTGAATGCCCGCCCACCTTTAGTACACCTTCCCACATGGTTCAGGGTATTATGGCTGGAGGGGAGAAAGCATTTGTCAAAGCAGTTGAGGGGGCTGAAGATAAAGAAGAGCTTGGCGAGCAAGACTTAAAAGCTATTCATCTCACGGCAGATGATACGGTTATCGGGATAGCGGCAAGCGGCCGTACACCGTATGTAATAGGTGCACTTAAATATGCACGCAGCGTTGGATCCAAAGCCGTAGCGTTATCTTGCAATGAAAACTCGCTGATTAGCCAGGTTGCAGACCACAGCATTGAAGTTGTTGTCGGACCGGAAGTATTGACAGGATCAACAAGACTAAAAGCAGCAACCGCACATAAAATGATTTTAAATATGATTTCAACAACGTCAATGGTTCATCTCGGAAAGGTATATGAGAATTTAATGGTGGATGTACATGTGAGCAATCATAAATTAAAGGAACGCGCCATTAACATCATTCATAAAGTTACGGGTGTTTCATATGAAACAGCAAAAGAAGCATTAGAAACAGCAAATAATGAAGTCAAAACAGCCATCGTGATGCTCGGAACAGAGCAAGATTATGAAGCATCTACAGCACTTCTGCAGCAGGCACATGGTTATGTAAGAAAAGCAATTGAGCTCAGTAAGAAGTAAAGGGGAATAAGGATGGCAACAAAGCAGTATGGAGAAACGATTGATGATATTGATAAAACTCGAGAAGCCATACAATTTTTAAAGGAAAGCAAGTAATTGAGAAGTTTGTTTGCCGGTCCTCATAGTCCTGACTTCATATAAAATCTTCTAACAGCGCTCACTCTCACTGGGTTGTTAATCTTATGAATATTTGAAAACGCTGCCAAAAACGGTTTCTATAAGTCATAGAGGGGGAGTTTACATGTATGGGGAAAATCGTATTTTAGCAGAGAAGATATTAGAGCAGCTTGGCGGACCTCAAAACGTTGCATCTTATACTAACTGTATGACTCGGCTTCGGGTAACTCCGAAAGATGCAACGATTGTTGATAGGGAGGCAATTAAAAAGATTGATGGAGTATTAGGGCTTGTCGAGGAAGAGACGATGCAGATCATCTTGGGACCTGGCAAGGTAAATAAGGTAACAGAGGAGTTCGGCCAGTTAATAGAAGCATCTGAAGGTATATGTTTAGAGGAACGTGCCGCACAGAAAAAATCAGAGTTGAAACAAAAAAATGCAACTCCATTTAAGATGTTTTTGCGTCGAATTGCGAGTATTTTTATTCCGCTTATTCCAGCTCTTGTTGCATCAGGATTGATTACAGGTATTACAAAGGCGGTTATTCAGGCGGGATGGATGCCGGTGAACTCGCAAATTGCTACTATCTTATCCGTTATCGGAGGAGGGGTGTTTGCCTACCTTGGAGTACTAGTCGGGGTAAATGCAGCAAAGGAGTTTGGCGGTTCTCCGGCATTAGGCGGTCTGGCTGGTATTTTGGTCATCAATCCGGCTGTGGCCGACATCAAGCTTTTTGGCGAAGCGTTATTGCCGGGGCGGGGCGGTTTAATTGGCGTTTTATTTTCGGCTATTTTCATAGCATTGGTTGAAAAGCGTGTGCGTCGTTTTGTTCCTCAGTTGCTTGATATTATCATTACACCAACTATTACTCTATTAATTACAGGTATCGTCACCTACGTCGTATTTATGCCGATCGGCGGATTGATTTCAGGTGGAATTACAAAAGGGCTGCTTGCTGTTTTAGACATCGGAGGCATTTTTGCAGGCTTTGTGCTGGGGGCAACCTTCTTGCCGCTTGTTGTAACTGGACTGCATCAAGGTTTGACACCGGTGCATCTTGAGCTCATTAACTCAATTGGCGATGATCCGCTTCTTCCCATTTTAGCGATGGGTGGTGCGGGCCAAGTTGGTGCTGCATTTGCTATTTATATGAAAACGAAAAAAGTACGCTTAAAAAGGGCAATTGGCGGTGCGCTTCCTTCTGGAATGCTTGGCATCGGTGAACCGTTAATTTTCGGCGTTACATTGCCGCTTGGCCGGCCATTTTTAACGGCGTGTCTTGGAGCGGGAATTGGCGGTGCGTTTCAGGCCTATTTTAAGATCGCGACAATCGCGGTGGGTGTTTCCGGATTGCCATTGACCTTCCTTGTTCATGCCCATCAAATTCTTTTATATTTGCTCGGCTTGTTCGTTGCGTATGCGGCTGGGTTTGCCTTTACGTACTTATTCGGATTTAAAGATGAAATGGCAGGGGAGGAACCCCTTGATGTACAGATAAAATGGGAGGAAAATGAAACGAATAAAATGATGAACAACAGTCAGATTGAACCAAAGTTCATAGAGAATGATATACGTACTTTTAAAGCTTATGAGCGGCAAGGAACCCTTTACTTTACTAACTTCGAGGTGAAAAGCGCAGAATTATACATAAATGGTAAAGACGTATCGATTCCGCGGCTATTCCACCAACATCACAGGAACCCAATTAAGGTCAATATCGGACATTTCACGGTAAATGGCAAAAATACAATCGAGGTCCGAAACATCCAACCAAAAGGAGCATCATTGGAGATTATGATTCCATATCCAACCTTATTAAAAGCACACACACCAGAAGAAGCTGGATTTTCCTCAGAAAAACTTCATAAAGTAGATGAACTCATTGAGACCGATATCAAAAGTGGATTCCCAGGAGCAGCTCTCGTCATTGTGAAAGACGGGAAAGTTGTCAAAAATACGGCCTACGGCTATGCCAAAAAATATGATGGGTTGGATCTATTAAATAATCCAGAAAAAGTAAAAAGACATACGATGTTTGATCTTGCTTCAAACACAAAAATGTATGCAACAAATTATGCCCTGCAAAAGCTTGTCAGTGAAGGAAAGATCAATTTAAATGCCCGGGTACAGCAGTATGTCCCTGAATTTAAAGATGAGCCAACAGACGAGATTAAAGGAAAGGACATGATGCGCATTATCGACATCCTGCATCATAGTGCAGGCTTTCCGGCTGATCCGCAACATCACAATCCTGCCGTAGCCGGTAAGCTTTACTCGCAGGAACGTGAAAAGACACTGGCAATGCTGGCGAAAACCCCACTTCAGTATAAACCGGGTACAAAGAATATATACAGCGATGTAGATTACATGCTGTTAGGTTATATCGTTGAAAAAGTAACCGGACAGAAGCTTGACGATTATGTTGAAAATAATATATACAAACCATTAGGCCTTAACCATACAATGTACAATCCTCTTCAAAAAGGTTTTAAAACAAAGGATTTTGCTGCAACCGAGTTAATGGGAAATACTCGCGATGGAGTGATAAATTTTCCGAATATCCGATCATACACATTGCAAGGGGAAGTGCACGATGAAAAAGCCTTTTATTCCATGGGCGGGGTTTCAGGACATGCGGGTCTTTTCTCTGACACAGACGATGTAGCTTTATTATTGCAAGTGATGTTAAACGGAGGCGGATACGGGGAAGAGAAAATATTCGATCAGCCAACAATTAATGCTTTCATCAGGCCGTCCGAAACAAATCCAACATACGGGCTTGGCTGGAGAAGAAATGGAAACAGCAGCATGACATGGATGTTTGGTCCTCACGCAAGCGAGACAGCTGTTGGACATACAGGCTGGACAGGTACAGTGACGATTATTGACTTCGAACAAAATTTAGGTATTGCTTTGCTGACCAATAAAAAGCATTCCCCGGTTGTAGATCCAATAAATGCTCCTAATACCTTTGCCGGAGATTCGTTCAATACTGGAAAATACAGCAGTGTTGTGACCCGCATTTATGAAGCCTTATTATTGAGTCTTACCACAGGGCAAGCCTCTGCAGAAGAATCAACGGTTCCGACAGTTGAACAAATAGTGGATGATATGACCCTAGAAGAAAAAGTGGGACAAATGCTGATGCTGGATTTCCGCAATTGGAAAAAACAAGCAGAGGTAAAAGCAACAGGATTTACAGAGATGAAACAGAAAGATAACGCTCAATGAGGTTCAAAAAGATTACTTAATTGATTTTATTTTTTATTATGGACATCCATCTGGAAGGAGGCTTTTCAACAGACCACGTTCCTTCATCATCACCACCAAATCAAGAAAATGCAGGTACCATCTTACCCCTAACAAGATGATTTCTGGTTGGTCATTTTTTAGCTTAAATAAATGTCCATTGGCTATATTTGATACACTGGAATGGTAAAAAATTCAGGAATTATTACAAGTAAGAAAATGAAAGTGAAGTGGATAAGGATTTTAAATTAATTTTTTTGAAAATCTATATAATTGATAATATTTTAATTATATAAATCGACATTGAAATCCGACATGGCAAAAAGCATTCATGTCAGATTTTTACCTTTTCAGCCTGTTTAAGGTGCAAAGACGGACTAAAATGCCAAAGCTGATGTTAAAAAAGAAAATAGATTTATATAAGTGAAATCAATTGTGAATTAAAGGTAAATAAATTGCCATTTGGCAGGAGGAAGAGGAATTGTGTACGGTTTGCCACTAAATTTGATAATCTAATTAAAGGAGCTGACCAATTTGAATTTATATAAGATGTTTTCATTTGCGGCAGAGCGCTTTCCTAATCAAAAGGCACTGATACAAGGAGACAGACAATACACCTACTCTCAGCTCGCTGAGGAAGTCAACCAAGTCGCTTTTTCCCTTCAAAAGTTGGGAGTGAAGGCACACGACAGGGTTATGGTTCTTTTGAAAAACCGGATTGAAATGGTCGTGATGTTCTGGGCCGTTCAACGAGTAGGTGCAGTTTTTTCACCAATCAATTTACGCTTATCGGCCGAGGATATTCAGTATTGCGTGAATGATCTGGAAGCAAAATTGATTGTATTTGAAGAAGCTGGAAAACACTTGGTGATGAAGCAAAAATTTAATGAGCGCCCGCTTTTAATTGGTCTGGAAGAGGGAACTGGTGATATTAGCTACGCAGAACTGTTGAAGTCGGGAACCGCTGAAGTGGAACCCTGCCCTATTTTGGATGATGATCTGGCCGTCATTTTGTATACGTCGGGTACTACGGGCAAGCCAAAAGGTGTACCGCGCACTCATAGAAATGAATACGCTTCATCCATGGCTCACATCATACAGTATCGTTATCAACTACTTGATCGAACACTTGGTATTCCCGCATTATCCCATACGATTGGGTTGCGTTCCCTGCTAACGATGACATTCCTCAACGGAGCTTATATTGCTCTGCCCGATTTTGATTCTGATGAATGGTTAAAGGCCATGGCTAAGGAAAACATCAGTTGCCTATTTTTGACGCCGACCATGTATCATGATCTTGTTTCACATCCAAATGTAAAACAGATTGACTTTTCAGCGCTCCATTCCATTGTTTATTCTGGGGCACCGATGTCGGAGGAATTGATTCAAAAATGCGATGAGGTCCTGAAACCTCAATATTTTTATAATCACTACGGTAGCACGGAAATCTATACTTTTACCTTCTGTTCAGATGTGAGAAAGAAGCCGGGCTGTGTAGGGAAACCTGGAATCCATCAGCGCATCAGCCTGCTTGAGCCGAGTCGGAAGCGAAATAACCTGTCGACTTCCATCCCGGTGAAAGGTGAAATCGGGGAAATTATTGTAGAAATGAACTCGGCGGAAGCTTTTAGAGGCTATTGGAATTGTCCGGAGGCTACTAAAAAAGCAATCAAACAAGGATGGTATTTCACAGGGGATGCTGGCTTTATCGATGACGACGGCGACCTTTATGTTATCGGACGTGTGGACGATATGATTCTTTCCGGCGGAGAAAACATCTATCCTCAGGAAGTAGAAAAAGTTCTTGCTGAGCATCCGCTTGTTTGTGAAGCGGTAGTTGTCGGCGAAGACGATAAGCGATGGGGGCAGATTGTGACTGCCTTTATAGTTCCAGAAAGCAAGGGGTTGACGCCTCAGATGCTTGATTATTTTTGCAAAGCTCACAAACGATTGCCGAATTACAAGCGGCCGAGAAAGTATGTGTTCATTTCAGATGTTCCAAGAAATTCAGCCGGCAAGGTTTTACGTCGTGATTTGCGTGAAGGAAATTATACGGAACTGACATCATGTTAACTTTTTTATTATAATAGAAAAATGTTGAAAGTTGTTAGAAAGGAGGGTTCTCTTGGATGACATTTTGATCGTGGATGACGATGTTGAAAACCGCCAAGTGATGCGTTCTATCTTAAAAGACAGCCCTTATCAGAATTTTTCTATATGGGAAGCGGACACAGCCGAGAAGGGGTTGACTTTGCTTAAAAACAAACAACCTGTTGTTTTGCTGACCGATCTGTCACTACCTGATATGGATGGCATCGAGTTCGGGAAAAAAGCGTTACAAAGCCATCCGAACACCCATGTGGTTGTGGTGACGCATTTGCAAATGTTTCAAACGGTACAAGCTAGCATTAATGCGGGCTTTTCGGCTTACTTGTTAAAGCCCATCGTAAAAAGTGAGCTAATCCAAACCTTTAAACGGCTGATTACTGCGCAGCAACTTCACCAAACTGCACCCATCTTGAAAAATCAGAAGGGGTCATCGGAGAAAGCATTGGAAGCGGACCTCGGAAATCCAATTGAAACTGCGATGAACTATATCAAATTAAAATATCATGAACCAATCACGCTAAAGGAAGTAGCAAATTTTGTATACTTGAGTCCTTCACATTTCAGTCGAATGTTTAAGGAAGAAACGGGAGTGACCTTTGTAGAGTTTCTGGCAGATTATCGGCTGGAAAAATCAAAAAATTTGCTGAAGATGACGTCGCTGCCAATAGAAGTGATTGCCAGCCATACCGGCTTTTCCAGTGCAGCCTATTTTTCAACGACCTTTAAACGCAAGGAAGGGCAGACCCCCAGCGAATACAGAAGCATGCTTTCTAACCTTACCAAATGGCCGGATCGTGGATGAGCGAACGGCTATTTTTTTTGAAAAATCTGGTTACCAGAAGATTTGAATGAAAAATCTGAAAATGAAAGCAAAAAAACAAAAGGAAAGAGCGGAAGATTTTGAAATTATAGATATCTTTTTCTCCTTATAATGAAATTAATCCGCGGTCGTGAAGCCGTGGAATCCAATGACATATGATTTTGTGTGTGATCTTAAGGGCATGGTACCGTAAGATATTTTTCACTCGAATTTTGTAAGCGTTTTTATTTTAAAAACAACAGAGATGGGGGAATAACAACGATGATGCATATTCAAAAAGGAATGGTGATTGGCGCGGGTCAGATGGGAAGCGGTATCGCCCATGTGTTAGCACAATCCGGTATTCAGGTTGTGTTAAATGATATAAAAGAAGAATTTGTCCAAAAAGGAATCGAGAGAATTGCCAAGCAGCTTAGCCGCGATGTGGAAAAAGGACGTAAAACAGAAGCGGAAAAAACAGAGATCCTTTCACGAATTCAAGTTTCCGTTGATTTGGCCGATGCGAAAGATGTTCAATTGGTGATTGAAGCGGCGACTGAAAATAAAGAAATTAAGCTTGAGGTTTTTCGCCAAATAGATCAAATAGCGCCGAAAGAAGCGATTTTGGCCACCAATACATCGTCATTGTCAATTACGGAGCTGGCGGCAGTGACAGGAAGACCGGAAAAGTTCATCGGCATGCATTTCTTTAATCCTGTTCCAGTGATGAAGCTTGTGGAAGTTATCCGCGGTCTGTCATCATCTGACGAAACGTTCCAAGTTATTGTAGATTTGGCCAAAAAAATGAATAAGGTTCCGGTGGATGTGAAAGACTTCCCTGGTTTTGCGGCGAACCGTATTCTCATTCCGATGATCAATGAAGCTATTTATTGCGTTTATGAGGGTATAGCTTCCCCGAAAGACATCGATGAGGTCATGAAACTTGGTGCCAATCATCCAATGGGACCGCTCACCCTTGCTGATTATATTGGCCTCGATGTGTGCCTGGCGGTGATGGAAGTACTTTATGAAGGGTACGGCGATTCTAAATACCGTCCATGCCCATTGCTGAAAAAATACGTAAAGGCCGGCTGGTTGGGCCTAAAAACAGGACGCGGGTTCTACGAGTACAATTAAAGGAGGATTCCATGAGTAAATTCGAGCATCTCATTTATACCGTTGAAGATTATGTAGCTATCATTACGATTAATCGACCGAAGTATTTAAACGCGCTCAATTCACAATTGTTAAAGGAACTATCCGATTTGGCAGATCATATTGGGAGCGACACATCAATACGCGCTGTTATCCTGACCGGTGCAGGTGAAAAGGCATTTGTCGCGGGAGCGGATATCAGTGAAATGAAACATAAAAATGTCCTAGAAGGTCGTGAATTCTCACACTTCGGCAATGAAGTTTTTTCAAAATTAGAAAATTTGCCGCAGCCGATTATTGCCGCCGTTAATGGATTTGCGCTTGGAGGTGGCTGCGAGTTGGCAATGGCATGTGACTTTCGTATTGCAAGTACGCGGGCCAAGTTTGGCCAGCCAGAAGTCAAATTGGGTATAATGGCGGGCTTCGGCGGGTCCCAACGGCTGCCACGTATTGTCGGTCCAGGGATAGCGAAAGAATTGCTGTTTACAGGGGAGCTAATTACAGCAGAGAGAGCGCGCGAAATAGGCCTTGTCAACCATGTGGTTGAACCAACCGAGTTATTAACAAAAGCGAAAGAAATCGCTAATAACATTGCGGCCAATTCACCGCTTGGGGTTCAATTCAGTAAAAAAGCGGTGAATGAGGGAATCGGTCTGGATCTTGAACGTGCCCTGTCCTTAGAAGCGGAGATGTTTGGAACGCTTTTTGCGACCGAAGATCAAAAAGCAGGGATGTCCGCATTTCTTGAAAAGCGGACATGTATCTTTCAAGGAAAGTAACGGTAGTCTATCAATTAAGAAGGTGAGCAAGACATAACTGTAGTAGTTGAGGTCTTGTAATCTTACAATCTTATCTATTTTTATAAACAGGGAAGAGGAGGAAAAACAATGAGCTTTTATACAGAATATCAAACAAAGTGTCTTACTGCGGAACAAGCAATCCATTTTATTGAACCAGGGGATGACATTATTGCTCCCGTTTCCCCCGGTGGACCTCCGGCATTGCTGAATGCGCTATCGGGTCATACAAAACTGGCTGGAAATCGAATTTATCAAATGCTTCCTTTCCATCCGGCTTTCGACATTGGACAAGAACGAATTAGGCAAGTCTCCATATTTCTGAGCGGTCAAGACCGTCCGGGCTTTCAGCAAGGAACCATCGATTTGCTTCCCAACCATTTTTCTGACATTCCGTCCTTACTGTTGCAGGCGACAACAAATCGCGTGATTATGGCAACGGTTTCAACAATGGATGAAAACGGGTATTTTTCGCTGGGAACAAGCCTATCCTACGTCGGCCCCTTGATCGACAAAGCGAAAACGATTATTCTGGAAGTGAACGAAAACATGCCGCGTACATTCGGTGAGCAGAACCAAATCCACATTAGTCAGGTGACGGCGCTAATTGAGAACCACGTCAATATTCCGGTGATGCCGAATCCAAAATTAAATGAAAAGGACTATAAGATTGGACAAACGATTGCTGATATTATCAAAAACGGTGATACCCTGCAAATCGGTTTTGGTTCGATGCCGAACGCGGTGATGGAATTTCTGGAGAATCATCGCGACCTCGGCGTCTATACGGAAATGCTTCCCGATAAAATTGTAGATTTATATGAATCAGGAGCCATTACGAACCAAAACAAGACGCTTTACAAAGGAAAAACCACTGCTACCTTTGCGCTGGGAACGCAACGATTGTATGATTTTATTCACGAAAATGAAGACATTCTCATGCTCCCGTGCGACGTATGCAACGATGTACGAAATATTGCACAAATTGATAACCTTGTATCCGTGAATTCTACCGTTGAGGTCGACTTCATTGGCCAGTGTAACTCAGAAACCATCAACGGAAAATATTATTCTTCATCGGGCGGCCAAGGGGACTTCACTAAGGGTGTGCGGTTAACGAAGAGTGGACGCGGAATTATTTGCCTGTATTCCACGGCGAAGAATGACACGATTTCCAAAATCGTTCCACAGCTGCCGCAGGGTGCGGTGGTTACCACATCCAAAAATGATGTCGATATTATCGTAACCGAGTACGGAAAAGCCGAACTAAAAGGCAAAACCATTCAGGAACGCACCGAAGCTCTGATTAACATCGCCCATCCGAAATTTAGAGAACAGCTTGTCTTTGACGCAACCAAAATGGGCTTCCTCCCGCAAAAGAATTTCTACGTTACAACTTAAATCGAATTTGCTCTTAAAGATGGGCAGGATGGATCGAAAACTTGGGGAGCGGATGCGCCTGAATTGAGCGACGATGACCGGGTTATTTATATAGCTGATGAAGCTAACCTAAATAATTGTAGAGGGGCTATTTTAATGAGAGAACGATTTAAAGCATTAATCGTAGATAAAACCGAAAGTGAATTTTTGGTTGACATCAAGAATATTTCTTTAAATGATTTACCTCATGGCGAGGTTTTAATTAAAGTTTCTTATTCTAGTATTAACTACAAAGATGGTTTAGCAAGTATTCCTAATGGTAAAATTGTAAAATCTTATCCCTTTATACCTGGAATTGATTTAGCGGGAGTGGTGGTTTCTTCTCAAGATCCTCGCTTCCATGAAGGTGATGAAGTAATTGCAACAAGTTATGAAATAGGTGTTTCTCATTATGGCGGTTATAGTGAATATGCTCGAATTCCTGCAGATTGGATTGTTCCTTTACCAGAAAATTTAACATTAAAAGAAGCTATGGCATTAGGAACAGCAGGATTTACAGCAGCATTATCAATTCAGAGATTGGAAGATAATGGATTATCACCCGATAAAGGTAAGGTTCTTGTAACAGGGGCTACTGGAGGAGTAGGAAGTTTAGCTGTTTCTATGCTATCAAAACGAGGGTATCATGTTGTCGCAAGCACTGGAAAAGCATCGGAGCACGATTATTTACACAAGCTCGGTGCAAAAGACATCATCTCCAGGGAAGATGTTTATAGTGGAAAAATTAGACCATTAGATAAACAACAATGGGCAGGTGCGATTGATCCCGTTGGAGGAGATACGCTTGCTTCCATTTTAAGTAAAATAGATTATAATGGGTCTGTTGCCGTGAGTGGATTAACCGGTGGAACAGACGTACCGACCACGGTGTTTCCATTTATTCTTCGTGGTATCAATTTACTTGGCATTGATTCTGTTTATTGCCCGATGGAACTACGAAAAGAGCTTTGGAATCGCATGGCAACAGACCTAAAACCGGGTAACATTTTAGATTCTATTCAAAAAGAAATTACACTTGAAGAATTACCTGAAAACTTACCTGCTATCTTAAAAGGGCAAGCACGCGGTAGAATAATTGTACACATTTGAATGAAAAATACAACTAAAGGCTGCTAATGGTTTTGCAGCCTTTGCCTTTTATAAGCACTTCCGATGCACCAATCTTCCCCGAAGTTGATAAAAATAAGGGGCAACCGCCTCCAAATACTTCATATCATCCTACTATTTTCCTATCCCCTAATATTTGCATCAGAACCGAAGAGGAGCATCACCAAGGAAAGTAGAATTATATTATTACTGCCATTATTTCAATCTATGAGGGCCGACAGGAAGGTGGAGAACAAATTAGTGAAAATAATCATTGCTAACGGCAATAAAGAAGAACGTCAACAGCTTCTTCAAGTAATAAGAGAAGAAACGAAAATATGCGATGTCGAGGAAACAGAAGCAGGAATAGACACGATTAAACTTGTGAAAGCATTTCAGCCCGATCTGCTGATTATCGATGGGCAATTACCAGATGTGTGCGGGTTGGAAACAGTTGAATTGATTCGGTCATTTGACAGAAAATTGAAGGTGATCATAACAAGCAGTGAGCTGGAGCACGCTGTTGCTGCGTTTCGGTTGAAGTCTTTTTATTTTCTATTAAAGCCTCTTTGCTGGCAGGAGCTTTCTGCCGTATTGACCAGATTTCAAAAAGAGCAAACGAACAAATGGGTACGTAAGCTGCACATTGAATGTAAAGATTCTATTATATATATCAATCCTGCAGATATTCGATATATTGTGAAGAATAAAGAAGATAAAATGGTTTCCATTTATACAGCGGATCACTGTTATACTTCATCTTACACATTGCAATACTTGGAAGAGAAACTGAATACTTATTTGTTTGTACGTGTCCATAAAAGTTATTTGGTTAATCTGAGATATATAACGGAACTAAAAACATTTTACAATGGCACGTACAACCTTTATGTAGAGGGCTGTCAAAACGAGCCGATTCCTGTCAGCCGAAATTATGTAAAGCGCTTACGTCATTGTCTGGAAATCTGACATGTTGTCCTAGTAATTAAGCATGTTAGGGTCTAAAATGTTCATCATGGGATTTTGTTAACAAAAAATTCAGAAAATTAAGTACAATTACCCCTAAGAAACATCATTAAGGGGGAATACAGATGAAAGCGTTGAAATCCATTTTGATTTGGGGAGTGATTTCAGCTCTGGGTGCTGTCTGTTTTGCCGTACTGGCGTTGAACAGAGGAGAAACCATTAACGCCATTTGGCTGTTGACGGCGGCTGTCTGCGTCTATGCGGTTGCGTATCGTTTTTACAGCAAATTCATTGCCCAAAAAGTCTTTCAATTAGATGACCAACGTCAAACACCTGCTGAAACTTACAATGACGGAAAAGACTATGTTCCCACAAACAAATGGGTGTTGTTCGGTCACCATTTCGCCGCTATCGCTGGGGCAGGGCCGCTTGTAGGACCGATTCTAGCAGCTCAGATGGGCTATTTACCGGGGACGATCTGGATTGTGGTTGGAGTTGTATTGGCTGGTGCAGTTCAAGATTTCATTATTTTATTCGGATCGATGCGCCGAAAAGGTAAGTCACTTGGAGAAATCATTAAGGAAGAAATCGGACCTGTTACAGGGCTTATCTCAATGGTTGGCATTTTGGGCATTATGATTATTTTATTAGCCGTTTTGGCACTCGTAGTTGTGAAAGCGCTTGTAGGAAGTCCTTGGGGAATGTTTACTATCGCAGCAACCATTCCGATTGCTGTATTCATGGGAATTTATATGCGTTATATTCGTCCTGGGCGAGTGGGGGAAGGATCTGCCATTGGAGTCATCTTATTGCTTCTTTCCATCATGGGCGGACAATATGTGGCAGAAAATCCTGCATTGGCAAGCATGTTTACCTTTAAAGGGGAAGCGATTGCCATCATGATGATTGTATACGGGTTTATTGCTTCGGTATTACCTGTCTGGCTGCTTTTAGCGCCTCGTGATTACTTAAGTACCTTCTTAAAAGTTGGAACGATTGTAGGGCTCGCTTTAGGAATCTTAGTCGTTGCACCGAACCTGGAAATGCCGGCTGTAACACAGTTTGTAGACGGAACAGGTCCTGTATTTGCAGGAAACTTATTTCCATTCTTATTTATCACCATTGCCTGCGGTTCTGTGTCTGGTTTCCACGCGCTTGTGTCCTCGGGCACAACACCGAAAATGATCGAGCGGGAAACGCATGCGCGTCCAATTGGGTACGGAGCAATGCTCACGGAATCATTTGTAGCCGTTATGGCAATGATTGCAGCATGCGTACTTACACCGGGTACGTACTTTGCGATCAACAGTCCTCCTGCAATAATCGGCCAAGATGCGGTGCAAGCCGCCCAGGTGATTTCCGGCTGGGGATTTACCGTTTCTCCTGATGATCTGACGCAGCTCGCAGATCATGTCGGTGAAGAAACCATTTTATCCCGTACAGGAGGGGCACCAACTCTAGCGATTGGGATGGCGTTCATTTTCGCAAAAGTAATCGGAGGGAAAGCCCTCATGGCTTTCTGGTATCATTTTGCCATTCTGTTTGAAGCGCTGTTTATCTTAACGACCATTGATGCTGGAACACGTGTAGGGCGCTTCATGATTCAGGACATCTTGGGCCATGTATACAAGCCGTTAGGAAAAACGGAGTCCCTTTCTGCCAACATGATTGCTACAGCTCTATGTGTTCTCAGCTGGGGTTACTTCTTGTATCAAGGAGTTATCGATCCGCTTGGAGGCATCAACACATTATGGCCGCTGTTTGGTATCGCCAACCAGATGCTGGCGGGAATTGCGTTATTGCTTGGTACGACCATTTTGTTCAAAATGGGGAAGAAGGCGTACGTATGGGTTACGCTCGTCCCAACAACTTGGATTTTAATTGTTACGATGACGGCAGGATGGCAAAAGCTATTTCATGAAAATCCGAAAATTGGCTTTTTAGCCCATGCGAACGTATTTAAAGGAGCATTGGATGAAGGAAAAGTGCTTGCTCCTGCTGCCAATAAAGAGCAAATGAAGCAAATCATCATGAATGACTATGTTGACGCAGCTCTTTGTGGAATTTTTATGTTAGTGGTAGTGGCGGTTTTAATATCAGCCACCCGTATTTGGATTAAAGTCATCAAAAATGAAGACGTGAAGCTTCATGAGGCTCCTTATATCCCTCGTAATGAAGGAGAGTTCAAACATTATGCTTAAAACGATTTCCAGTATCATGAAATATCGCAAGCAATTCATCAGTTTGCTTGTTGGTGTACCGAGCTATGAGAAGTACGTAGAGCATATGAAATCTCACCATCCGCAAGAACCGATTAAATCGAGGCAAGCATTCTTTTGTGAAGCGCAAGAAGCGCGTTTTAACGCAAAAGGAGGAAAAGTATCCCGCTGTTGCTAATATAAATCCACATAAATAATTTAACATGAGCGTTTTTTGCTCATGTTAAATTATTTACGCATAAGCGGCTGACAAGCTCCCTTGCGGGCTCTTGCCAGCCGCTTATACGAAGACCTTTGTAAGCTCATTCAAGATAAGAGACAGAAGGAACATGAACATGAAAAAGATCGAAGGCAAGGATTGATGTTGAAAAATTAAGTAAGATCCATATAGTAAGGGCCGCTTTTCTTCATTTGAGAGGCGGCTTTGCCTATAGTCCTTTTCTATAGTACTCTTCCATGATTTCCTTCGGTACCATGCTGCCGCCTGTTGCCCACACGATGTGAACGGCCTTCTTCATTTTGTCTGTTAATTGGTGATGATTTAAATAGGATTGTCCTTCTGTGCTCTTCCATAAATGAACGGGCCCTGCCATGCCTGCTAAAGCAGAAGGTTCCAGATAAATATTCTCTGTATCTGCCAGGGAACGCAAAAGCCTGTACATTTTATCATCACTCACCGTATAGCTGCCGCTTAACAAAGGCTCCATGACTTTGCCGACAAAGCCGGATGGCCTTCCGACTGCAAGCCCGTCTGCTGCTGTGATATTGTCGATTTCGAAATCTTGTACAGAGACTTTGTCATGCAAACCTGTCATCATACCAATCAGCATACATGGTGAATGGGTAGGTTCTGCAAAGAAGCAATGGACGTGATCCCGGAAAATCAATTTTAATCCAAATGCAACTCCACCCGGCCCTCCGCCGACCCCGCATGGCAGATAAACAAATAGGGGATGGTCTTGATCAATTGTAATTTTTAAATCTTCTAATTGCTGCTTTAAACGAGAAGCCGCAACCGCATAGCCTAAAAATAAATCACGGGAATTCTCATCATCAATGAAATAACAATTCGGGTCTTTCTCTGCCTGTTTACGGCCTTCTTCTACGGCTTTGCTGTAATCATCTGCGTATTCAACAACCGTTACTCCCTTGCTTCTTAGCAAATCCTTTTTCCATTGCTTCGCATCGGCGGACATATGAACGGTTACGTTAAAGCCCATTTTGGCACTCATAATGCCGATGCTAAGGCCCAAATTGCCCGTAGACCCTACTGCAATCGAGTATTGCGAGAAGAGGCTTCGAAATTTCTCACTGTCCAAGATAACATAATCATCGCCTCTTTTTAATAGTTGGTGCTGTGAAGCTAATTCTTCAGCGTGTTTAAGAACTTCATAAATACCGCCCCTTGCTTTAATGGACCCCGAAATAGGGAGATGGCTGTCACACTTTAATAAAAAGTCTCCCGGCAGCTTTTGTTCATACACTTGTTCCAACTGTTGCCGCATCGAAGGAATATATACAATCGGAGACTCAATAATGCCATCCATCTCTTTTGTTTCCGGGAACACCTTTGCGATATACGGGGCAAATCGCTTTAGTCGCTCTTCTGCTTCTTTTACGTCGTTTTCGTTAAGTGAGATTTGCTGACTGGCTGTTTGAAACGATTCGTATTCAGGATTTACCCAGAAGACTTCCTTTGTTGAAACAAGCTTATCTAGCAAAGGATATTCTTCTTTCCAGGCTTCCATTGTTTTTCCTGCTATTTTATTCTTTTTCATTGTTTTTCTCCCCTTGTTCATGAATACCCGTCTATATTTCCTTGAAAAATGAAATGTTATAACTTTAATTTAACATAATTATCGATAGGTGAAATCAAAGATTAAACATCTGGAGCTAAGAGAAGTTGAGAGATTCGATTAATTCCTATCCAATACTTTCAAAGGTTTTAATATGTGTAAAAAATAAAGAAAAGCAGAAAAATGAATATATATAAAACATCCAATTATTGTATAGTAAATATACCGATAAGGAGAGGAAGAGTGAAATGCTAATAGATAAAGCCATTCAATTTGCTGCGGTCGCCCATGAGGGACAATATCGGAAGGGAACAATGATTCCTTATATTATTCACCCCGTTTCGGTCGGTTTTCTTCTGCAGAAAATCGGCTGCGAAGAAGAAGTGATTGCAGCAGGTATCTTACATGATACGGTTGAAGATACAGATATTGAATTGGAAGACATTAAACGTGAGTTTGGAGAAAGGGTAGCATTACTCGTTTTATCCGTCAGTGAGCCCGATAAGACTTTACCGTGGGAAGAACGAAAGGCGCACACAATTGAATCACTTCAGAAGGCGGGCGAGGATACGATCATTATTACTTTGGCCGATAAAACCCATAATTTGCGAACGTTGCTTCTTGATTTACAGGAACAGGGAGAAGCAGTGTGGGAGAAGTTCAAGAGAGGAAAAGAAAAGCAAAGTTGGTATCACCACTCTATCTATGAATCCACTGCAAACATGGAACAGAGTCCCAAAATCAGTCAATTACGTTCGGATTATAAAAAACTGATTGATGCTATTTTTAATTAGTAGTGTCTGGCTGAAGATATAGCAATGGCAACTACTTTCTATAACACGAAACAGTCAGCCTTCATTGATAGAAAGCTGACTGTTTGTATAAGTACACATCTATTATTTTACGATTTTTACTTTTATTTTTTTAACGCCCCATTGTAAGGCTTGTTTTTTAGTTGGGAAGAAAACGTCAATTTTGTTTCCTTTTACCGCGCTTCCCTTATCTGCGGCTACAGCGTATCCATAGCCTTCTACATATACTTTTGTTCCTAGAGGAATGACTTTAGGATCGACAGAAATGGCTTTTGCATTTGGGTTCTTCTTTAAATTCAATCCCGTTGCCGTAATGCCGCTGCACCCTTTACAGTCAGCCGAATAGGCTGTAGCTGTCACAGTAAGCTCTTTGGAAAATGTCACGCCTTTCACGCTTGATGCGGGTTTTGCTGCCGCAGCTGTTGCTTTCTGTGGAGAAAGCTTAAGGGTCTGTTTTGGAACGATTCGATCGGAAGAAAGCTTGTTCCAGCTCTTGATTTGAGCTACTGTCACGTTATTCTTTTTCGCGATGCTCCATAATGTATCTCCGCTTTTTACTTGATATGTATATGTATTTGCTAGGGCTGCTCCTGAAAATCCGAATGATAACAACATAGCTGTACTGATAGATAAAATAATTTTTTTCAAGATTGTTATCTCCTTTTAATAGTATCTTAAGGATACAATACCAGTTTTATGTAACAGATATGTTTCAATTTATTGCTATTTATATTACAAATAGTTTACAAGATAAAAATAGTTTTATTAGCACAAAATGATTATAGGCAAATCTATTACTCTCTTCTTCTATAAAAAGATGGTTTTTTTTCTGTTATATCGGATAAAATGAAGATAAAAATGACATTTTCGATAGAGATAAAGGGGGACAAGCATGATGAAAGAGATCGTCATTTCGAAGATAGATGAGCTGCAAAATGAATTTTATGAGATTAGTAAATTTATTGGGGAGAACCCGGAGTTGGGGCATGAGGAAGTAAAAGCGTGTAAAATTTTATCGGAAAAGTTAAAAGAACACGGGTTTTCCGTTACAATCGGCACGTGTGGTTTGCCGACTGCTTTTACAGCCGTATATGACAGCGGGAAACCAGGTCCGTCCATAGGGTTTATGGCGGAATATGACGCTCTTCCAGAATTAGGCCATGCCTGCGGACATAATTTGATTGGAACAATGGCTGTTGCAGCAGGGATCGGATTAAGCAGCGTATTGGAACACTGCGGAGGCAAGGTGTATGTGTACGGAACGCCTGCGGAGGAAACGCGCGGCGGAAAAGTGACGATGGCAGAAGAAGGAGTTTTTGATCATTTGGATGTTGCCATGATGGTTCACCCGTATTATATCCATCAAAAAAGCGGGACGTCCCTTGCGATGGATGCCCTTCAGTTTGAGTTTTTCGGTAAACCCGCTCATGCTGCAGCTGCACCGCACGAGGGAATCAATGCGTTGGATGCGGTCATTCAAACGTTTAATGGCATTAATGCATTAAGACAGCACGTCAAATCAGATGTTCGTATTCACGGTATTATCCCTGAAGGGGGAAAAGCAGCCAATATCGTTCCGGAATATGCAGTGGCTCAATTTTATGTAAGGGCCTCTACTCGCCGCTATGTAAATGAAGTGGTGAAAAAGGTAAAAGCCTGCGCCGAGGCAGCGGCATTAGCGACAGGAGCTCGTTTGGAAATATCTAATTACGAATTTTCATATGATGATATGGTAACAAACGAAGAACTCTCTACTGTATTTAACAACAATCTAATTGCGTTAGGAGTCAGCCCGGGAGATATTTATGAAGATGAGGGCGATCATGGTTCATTGGATATGGGGAATGTCAGCCAGGTTGTTCCCGCCATCCATCCATATGTTCAAATTTGCTCGGAACCATACGCCTGCCATACGCATGAATTTCGCGAGGCGGCCATGAGCGATCAAGGCCGCGAAGCCATGATTTTAGGAGCAAAGACAATGGCGTTGACAGGTTATGATATATTGATCAACTCCGAGCTATTGGAAAGGGTGAAAGAAGAGTTCCGTTCCAAGAGATAACTAAGATAAGAGTTTAGGAATAAAAAGCGCCGGCAGGTTACAACGCCGGCGTTTTCCATCGACTATTTTCTTACTCCGTTGGATTGCCAATACAGATAGAGCAGGCCTTCTTCTACTTCATTCATATTTTTGGTCGTGAACTCTAAAGTGACAGTTTTGGTTTCCCCGGATTTTAAAGTGATTCCGGAACCAAAATTGAATGATTTTTCAGCGATCATGGTTTCGCCAACTGCCAGCACAAATTGAGATTTAATATTTGTCACGGTATAAGGATAATTGTTACGCATCGGAATCTCTATCACAAGCGTTGTTTCATTTTTCCATTCCGCCTTTGCCTGGTCAGCCTTAAAAATAATGCCCGGTTTGAAGTCTGGATTTAATGCTCTGGCCATAAAGACGGAGAATTGGGCGCGGCTGACATTTTCATTAGGGCGGAATGTGAAATCCGCATATCCTGTTGTAATACCATTTCCATAAAGGGCATTGACATATCTGAAAGCCCAGTGAGATTTCGTCACGTCTCTAAAAGTGGTTTCAAATACATATCCAAGCCCGTATGCTTCAGATAAAATCTTGGCCATCTGTGCTCTTGTCAGTGTTCCGTTCGGATTGAAATAGCCATTGCTGCCGGTCAATATTCCTTCATCGGCAACCGCGGCGGCGATTTCATATCCGTAATCTCCCGGTTTCAAATCCTTGAAACCGGGATTTGGATGATTAGTCGTGCTTAGGCCAAGCGCTTTAACGAGCATGGAAGCGGCTTGAATACGTTTAATAGAGTTATTGGGACCAAAAGTTCCATTAGGATAGCCTCTAATAACCTCTTTCCCAACTAAATATTGAATCTCTTTATAAGCCCAGAAATTTGATGGAACATCAGAAAAATTGCTTGCTGCACTTGTGCTGGTTGGAGCCATGAGCCCCCAAATAAGTAAAAAGGCTGTAGTTAATTGTACCAATTTCTTTTTCACTATGTAAATCCCTCCCCAAACCATTATCTTATGTTAAAAAAAGGAAATAAATATGCTTTTATTACCATTTATCAAAATAGGCCATAAGTCTTTTTTTGAAAGAAATAAGTATTATTTTATATGTATTTATGAGACGACTTCCCGCGAGAAGTATTGGGCCGGGTCCAACATCTGAAGTTAAATGAATTTTAGTGTAATTTATCAAGGGGAAGAGGTGATTTGCAACAAATGGGTTTTCACAGAAAAAGATAGAATATTTATTATTAGTTTCCGTTAATCTCCATTTAGCGATATAAATGGGTTGCGAAGATTGAACAGCACGGAGTTGAGAAAGATTGGAAGGGTTCCATACCCGCTTTCACATAAGCGTGGTGAAAAACGGTTTACCCGCCTATCTTGGGACGAGGCATTAAACAGAATTGCCCATAAAATTCAATCCATTGACCCGAAACAGTTAGCTTTCTTTTTGACATCAAGAGGAATTACAGATTTTCCGAACGAGAAAGCCCACTACGGTGCGATAGCACCCCCTTTAGGGGTGGGAATCCCACTGCTGTGGGAGCAGTCAAAGTGGTGGTTCCTAAGCATAGGGGAGAAGTGAAACAGGGGGAGAAACATGGTGTACAAACAAGTTAATCAACTGATTTCGGTTCTCATTATAGAAGATGATGAGAGGATTGCAGAAATTAATCGACGGTTTATGGAGAAAGTAACGGGATACCAAGTCATAGGGGTGGCAATGGACGAACAGGAGGCAAAGGAGCAATTGGAAGTTCTTCGTCCGGATTTAGTGCTCCTGGATTTATATTTTCCTGATATGAACGGGTTGGAGTTACTGCGGTATATTAAGCAGCACTATCGTTATACGGATGTAATCATGACGGCTCTGTGAAAAGAATAAAGTAGAGAGAAACGGAAAGATCATCGCTGGTGTTGTGGTAAATTTCCTAAAAGGATGTAAAGATATAATTATAATTATCTGAAAATTAACAGGGGATTTCTCTTTTCACGACGAATATAAGAGGTGTTTCTCTATTAGCGGGAATAAAGATTCAGGGAACTTCTCCTGATAACAGCTCCATTCTTCATGGAAGTTATCGAGATAGAGTGAATACAGGATGGAAGGGGAAAATCTATGAAAAAAACAATTTTAAAATCCATGACTGCAATGGCTATCACTTTTTCAGCTGTAGCGGCTCCGATTAACGTACTCAGCATGGAGGCTGTACAGGCAAGGGCTGAATCAGTCAAACCAGTTTATAAAAATCGTGCCGAAATTCCTGAACAGTACAAGTGGAAGCTGGAACACATCTATCCGACTAAGGCTGCCTGGGAAGCGGATATTAAAAAAGCAACCGATTTGGCCAATCAGTTTACCTTGCATCAAGGAAAATTAAGTACATCTGCCAAATCCTTAAAAGCCGCTCTAGATGATTACAGTACATTGATGCGTATTCATGATAAGGCATACGTGTATGCAAGCATGGCATTGGATGTAAATACGTCGAATGCTGAATTACAAGACTTGGCGGATCGTGCTGAAAAAATGTCCGTTGCGGTAAAAGAGAAGACATCGTGGCTGGGGCCGGAAATCGTCGCAATTGCTCCCCTTAGGATAACGGCCTTCTTGAGAAATGAAGGACTGGCGCCTTACAGATATTTTGTGAAGGATATACTGCGCACAAAAAATCATACGCTTTCAAAAGACTTGGAGGAGCTATTGGCACAGTCCACTCCTTTGGCAGATAATCCTGAAGGAATATATGGAATGCTATCGAAGGATATTAAGTTTCCTAAAATTAAAGATGAAAATGGACAAGAGGTACAATTAACACGGTCCAATTTTATTTCTTATATGGAGAGCAAGAATCGGGAAGTTCGAAAGCAGGCATATGAGGCTTATTATCAAACACTTGCTCAATATCAAGATACATTCGCCCAGACGCTTGGCGGGAAAGTAAAGGCAAATAACCTTTACGCTAAAGCGCGAAAGTATGATACGGCGATGGAGGCAAGCTTAACTCCGAATAATGTACCGACAAAAGTATATGACGAGTTAATAGATACAGTCGATAAAAGCTTGCCGCTGATGCATCGTTATATGGAATTGAAAAAGAAAATGCTTGGTGTAAGCGAATTACATATGTATGATATTTATACACCAATTGTCCAGGCAAATGACAGCTATATCCCTTACGATCAAGCGAAAGAAATGGTTCTTACAGGGTTGAAGCCGCTTGGTGAACAATATGGAAAGCTGTTGGAAGAAGCCTTCAACGGCGGATGGGTTGACGTGTATCCGACAGACGATAAACGCAGCGGCGCTTATCAATGGGGAGCTTATGATACCCACCCGTATGTCCTATTAAACTATGAAGGAACAAAAGATGATGTTGCGACAATTGCCCATGAACTTGGCCATGCGATGCAATCTTATTATACAAATAAAAAGCAGCCGTATATTTCATCCAACTATCCAATCTTCACGGCAGAAGTCGCGTCAACGATGAATGAGCATTTGCTATGGGAAAGTGAATATAAAAATGCTAAAACAAAAGAAGAGAAAATGTACTTGTTAAATCAACGTTTGGAGAACTTCCGTACGACGTTATTCCGCCAAACTCAATTCGCGGAATTCGAGAAAGTCATTCATGAAAAAGAACAAAAGGGCGAATCATTGAATGCCGAAGCGCTGAAAGCTCTTTATAAAGAAATCAACCAAAAATACTACGGGCCTGCCATGATTTCCGATGAAGAAATCTCCATGGAATGGGCACGTATTCCCCATTTCTATTACAACTTCTATGTCTATCAATATGCCACTAGTTTTGCAGCTTCAACTGCGTTGGCCAAACAAATTCTTGATCAAGGCCAACCGGCGTTTGAGAGAGTGCGTGACAACTTCTTGGCAGCCGGAAACTCCAGCGATCCTATCAGCGTCTTAAAGGCGGCAGGTGTCGATATGTCCACTGCCCAACCGATTGAAGAAACCATGGCTGTCTTCAAGCAAACATTAGACGAGCTGGAGAAACTGTTAAACGAAAAATAATATGCATTCGAAAACACAGGCATTCACCTAAAGTAGCGGGTGAATGCCTTATTTTTTTATATAATCCTAATTTAGTTTTTTTTCAGTTATTACCATTCCTGCTTCTGTTCACGCCTTTCTGTTTTTTCATCTTGAATAAACTTACAAAGGTTTATGCGGATTTATATAGGTCTTGTAACCAAATACGGCTCAGGTCTTAGATGAAAATAAAGCCGGGGCTCGTTATGACGCCTTTGAAAAATAGGTAGGATAGAGACATAGGAAATACGAAAGGAGGAAAACGAAGATGAAAAAATTTGGATTGCTTTTATTGGGAGGAATTGCAGCGGCTGTTTTGTTCACCCATCTTGCACCGATGATCGCCTTAGCGATTGGGTTAGTCGTTCTATACTTTGCGATCAAACAATTTTTCAAAGCGGAAACGACGTTTCGTAAAGTGTTATGGTCCGTCATCGGTTTCATCGCATTGATGGCTACAGCCTCTAACGTTCCAGCGATCATTGGAGTTGCAGCAGCATACATTCTGTACATCGTGTATAAAAAGTGGAACGACAATAAAGAGATCGTGAAAGAAGAATCTGATCCATTTGTGAATTTTGAGAAACAATGGGCAGAGTTAAAACGAAATTAATAAAGAGGAGAGAGTATACAATGAGTAACTTATTTACACGTATCAAAAACTCTATCGCTGCCGATTTTCATGACATGCTGGATCAAAAAGAACAAAAGAATCCTATCGCACTATTGAATCAATATTTACGCCAATGCGAGCATGAAACAGAAAAAGTACGGAAACTGGTTGAACGCCAATATTTATTGAAAGAAGAGTTTACGCGTGAATACCGTAACGCCAACGAGATGGCTCAAAAGCGCAAACATCAGGCAGAAATTGCTTCACAGGCAGGGGAGACAGAGCTTTATCAATTTGCCGTGAATGAGCAAGCCCAATACGAAGAGCGTGCAGCAAAATTAAACGATTTGCTTCAAAAAGCGATGCAGCAATTAGAGGAGCTTGAGCGTAAATATGAAGAAATGAAGCATAAGCTAAAAGATATGCATATTAGACGCATGGAGTTAATGGGACGCGAGAACGTCGCCCGTGCTCATCACCGTATGAACCAAGTGATAGACACAAACGGCTATACACAACCATTTGCTCGCTTTGACGACATGGAGGCATACTTAGATCGCCTTGAACATCAAGTGAATTCTTCTTATCATCGCAGTACGATCGATGGACGCATCGCTCAATTGGAAAAACAATTAAATAAAGAAGAAGCCCGTACCATTTCGTAATATCAGGATTTATATAGTTGACTCGATGAAAGGGATCAACCGCCACTATCAAATGTTCACAATCTTCTATTCATGAAAACATGCAACCATAATGTAAATGTAACCTTCAACCTTCCAGTTTGTAACCTGTTTGACCTTCCAATCATTGACTGGAAGGTTTTTTTAATGAAACATCCCTCCGTTTAACGGAGGGATGTTTCATTAAAATACTTTAGTTGTCCACGTTTCACAATTCCAAACGTCTGTTACCACATCACGATAAAATTCAGGTTCATGGCAAATGATGAGAACAGTGCCTTTGTATGCTTTTAAAGCACGTTTTAATTCATCTTTTGCATCGACATCCAAGTGGTTTGTCGGCTCATCCAGAACAAGGATGTTCGTTTCGTTGTTGATTAATTTACATAAACGAACCTTCGCTTTTTCGCCTCCGCTCAATACTTCGACTTTGCTTTCAATATGCTTTGTCGTTAAACCGCATTTAGCAAGAGCCGCACGAACTTCAGCTTGGTTAAATCCAGGGAATTCATTCCATACTTCCTCAATACATGTATTGTAGTTTGCCGTTTTTACTTCTTGCTCAAAATAACCGATATGTTGATACTCACCGCGTTCAACAGATCCTGAAATCGGTTTGATTTCGCCTAGAATGCTCTTTAATAACGTTGTTTTTCCGATTCCATTGGCACCGACAAGGGCGATTTTTTGGCCGCGTTCCATGCGAAGGTTCAATGGTTTTGAAAGAGGCTCATCATACCCGATGACTAAATCATTTGTTTGGAAAATCAATTTGCTGGATGTTCTAGCTTCTTTAAAGTTGAACTCCGGCTTCGGTTTTTCTTGTGCCAGCTCGATCACTTCCATCTTATCAAGCTTTTTCTGGCGGGACATGGCCATGTTTCGGGTAGAAACGCGCGCTTTGTTTCTTGCCACGAAGTCTTTTAGATCAGCAATTTCTTGCTGCTGCTTTTTGTAAGCCGCCTCAAGCTGCTGTTTTTTAACCTCATATACTTGCATGAAGTTATCATAGTCACCGACATAACGATTCAATTCCTGGTTTTCCATATGATAAATTAGATTGATAACGCTATTTAAAAATGGAATGTCATGCGAGATTAAAATAAAGGCATTTTCATATTCTTGTAAATAACGCTTCAACCATTCGATATGCTGCTCATCAAGGTAGTTGGTCGGCTCGTCCAAAAGAAGGATATCCGGTTTTTCCAACAACAGCTTCGCGAGAAGAACCTTTGTTCTTTGCCCGCCGCTTAAATCCTGGACATCGCGATCAAGACCCACATCATCCAATCCGAGGCCGCGTGCAATTTCTTCCACTTTGGAATCGATCACGTAAAAATCGTTATTGGTTAATGAATCTTGGATGGTTCCCACTTCTTCAAGCATTTCTTCCAATTCTTCCGGTGTTGCTTCTGCCATTTTCTCATAGATTTGGTTCATTTCTGATTCCATATCAAATAAATACTGAAAGGCACCTTTCAACACATCACGGATTGTCATGCCTCTTTCCAGCACGGCATGCTGATCAAGGTAACCAACCCGTACTTTTTTCGACCATTCCACTTTCCCTTCATCCGGCTCCAGCTGTCCGGTAATAATGTTCATGAACGTTGATTTACCTTCACCGTTCGCTCCAATCAGGCCTATGTGTTCGCCCTTTAGAAGGCGGAATGAAACATCGTTGAAAATGGCGCGGTCCCCAAAACCGTGGCTTAAGTTTTTGACTGTTAAAATACTCATGTTTCTACACCTTTCCATTTATCGTTTTAAACCTGCCTTTTAAAGCGGGCCAATATTCATAAAATCAATACTTACCGTAAAACATCACACAGTAAATTATATACGAGGTAAGACTAGGATTAAAGAAAACTTTGCGTTAACAGAGGACCAATCTTTGTAAATAAAGGAGAGATAAAAGAATTCTTTCCGGAAGTTAGCAATCCATTGTCAATATATGTCCAAACATAATGAAAAGCTATAAATAAAATAGTAAGGAACGAAGGTGGTGATTTCTTAATGAAGCTCTTAATCAACATTCATAACCCGGGGGTAAACAATATTTCCCAAAATGGCAGTTTCAATTCTGGACAGAACACCCATAACAGCCATACGGCCAACACAAAGTCTGTAGGAGCCTGCTTCTCCTTCGGAAATTTTTCTCCGTGCTTCCAAATAGCTTGTAACCGCCTGAATAACAAGAGTGTTATGAGCCAGAGCGGTATAGAATCCTCTCAATAAAAAACGGCAAATGACGGATTCTTCCTTCTATCGGCTTCTTAAAGCGCGGGAGGAGGGGATTCCTTTTTATCGGGGAGAAATCCTCTCCGAACAAACGGAGTATCGTCTTGATATGACACCCTATAAGTACACATTAGGGGCGACGCAAACAGACTCTTATAACGCGCTTGTTTGTACAACGTTCATTCATGAGTTTGGTAGAAATAATTTGTTCCAGCTTAGCCTCCACCACACGGAGTGGGACGACGTTGAAAACCTGGGTCCTACGATTGGAGGGCGAATCTTATTTGATGAAGATGCCTCGTGGGAAGAGTTAAATGCAAAAGTAGAGAGCGGATATGTTTTTCAAACAACAAAGTTGACTGAGCAGTACGACTATAAGGAATTTGTGGGAGAGCTGGATAAAGGTGCACTATTGCTCTTTCTTTTAAAACCTTCAGGTGAAATTGAATTTTTCACGAATGAAGGAGAGTTAGAAGGAGAGCCGGGAGATACGGTTGTAAGTCTAAATCGTCCTCGACAAGGAATTGATTCAGGATAACCTAGAAAAACAGTGAAATATTTTAACTACCCCCATTTAACTTTGTTTGAAGTGGGAGTCTTCTTTCAGAAAAATGATAAAAGAACCATATTCAAGTTCACTAAAAAAGCCAGCCGATTTGAGTTCGGCTGGCTCTTTTAGTTAGGTTAAATGTTTGCATAAATCAGACCCATCTCGTTTCCAATCTTCAAAAAGGTATGTAAGGCGTATTCAAGCTGCTCTTGCTGATGGGTAGCCATTACGGTCACACGAATGCGGCTCATTCCCTCAGGTACAGTAGGGGGGCGGATGGCAGGCGCATAAACCCCTTCTTCTTCTAACCTTTTTGCAAACCGGACAGCGTCATGTGCACAGCCAATCAGAACCGCAATAATAGGGGTAGAACCATCTACAAGAGAAAAGCCCGCTTTTGCTAATCCTTTCCGTAAAAATTGAGCATTTTCGAGCAGCCGCGTTCTTCGTTCTCCTTCTGTACGAATGATGCGAATCCCCTCTATACTGGCTGCGACAACGGCAGGGGACAGAGAAGTTTGGAAAATAAAAGAACGAGCTCTATTGCGTAAATACTGAATAATAGAGTGGGAAGCGGCAACATATCCTCCCTCAGCCCCAACCGATTTGCTGAGAGTGCCCATTAACAGGTCAATCTGGTCAGTCAATCCGAAGTACTCAGCTGTACCGGCTCCTGTTGATCCCAGTACGCCTGTGGCATGGGCATCATCGACCATCACCATTGCACCGTACTGTTTCGCAAGCGACACGATAGCGGGAAGAGGAGCGATATTTCCATCCATACTGAACACTCCATCTGTTACAATTAGCTTTCGGCGATAAGAGGCAGCATTTCGTAACTTTTTTTCTAAATCGTCCATGTCTACATGATCATAAATAAGTGTATCGGCTTTGCTTAAACGGCAGCCGTCAATGATGCTGGCATGATTTAAGGCATCGCTTAAAATGACATCGCCGCGTCCCATCAGGGAAGAGATGGTGCCGACATTAGCAAGAAAACCACTGCTAAACACGATTGCATCCTCTTTTCCTTTAAAAGAGGCGATGGTGCGTTCGAGCTCTTCATGTAAAGAAAAATTCCCGGTCGTTAAACGGGAACCTCCGCTCCCTGTGCCGAACTGTCCGATTGCTTCAATCGCTTTTTTCTTCATGCGCGGGTCATTGGCCAAACCTAGATAATTGTTAGTAGAAAATAAAAGAACAGGCCTTCCTTCAAGGTTGATTTGCGCCCCATTTGTTCCATCTATTCGACGGAGTGTTCGAAGCAATCCTTTTTCATGGATTTGCTGTAACTCCTGATCGACCCAATCCTTCATACCCTTGCCCTCCTTCAGAAATGAGATTAGTCGGTTCGTATTGAAGCCATACAGGTGTTTTTTCTAAATATGCAATATAGGCTGATATATTGCAGCCTCGCTCGGCAAAGAAGATGCGTCCTCCGCAGCTATCTCCGATTTCCTTAAGATGAGTGATCCGTCTATAGCCGATAGAAGGGCTCGCGACATATCCCGTTACATAATCAGGATCATCCGACCAGCATAATTCAGCTAGTGTATAAGGGGAAGAGGCAACTTTTGAAGCGAGAGCAAGGGCTTCCCTGATGCGTGAAGAGCTAAGAGTTCGGTAAGAGGCAGACCACTTTTCCCAGCCTTTTGCCTCCCAATCCATTCGGGATACTCTTACTCCCTTCAATTCCCTCTCATCAAGCCGCTGCCCTGTTTGGCTGTCTATAATCATGGCCCCTCTCTGGCGGGTAGACCGCTTAAGGAGGTTAAGCCCTCGCTTGATGGCTTCATCGGAAATTCCAAGGGTTGAAAGAAGGAATGCAGCTTTTTCTCTTCCTTCAGCAACATTCCGTACATGCTCAGTGGAAACAGGAAGAGGGCTGATTGTTTTCATTTCCTGGCCATGGAGCTTTTCGATCACTACTTGAATGAAATCACAATCACCGCGTGAATGATTTAAGGATTTAGCAAGCAGCTCTGCTGCCAGCTCATGAAGATCTCCTTTTTGGCCGAGGCGCTCTCCACCCGATATATGCCGGCCGCCCTGTTCGTGTGCGCCTCCTTCGGCTGCTCTCATTCTTACGCTATAAAACTCGTTTAACATGACGACGAACCTCCGTTTTTTCACTGATTTTTTCAAAAAGCTGTTTTAACGGCCAAACGGTTAAAGCGGTAAACACCATACCTGGAAGAGCGGCCAGAAGAAGAGGACCGGCGGGAATGCTAAGGCTTAAGGCGAGCGCCCAGCGAGCGGCGACAGAACCAATCGGACCCGCCAGCATTAAAACAGGAAGGGAAGGTCCCAATAAAGCAACAAGACCGCCGGCAACGATTCGAAACACCATGGCTATTTCGATGTTTAATAGATTGTGCATTCCAAGAAGAAAAAGGATGAGGCTTGCGATGATGCCTGCGGTTATGTATCGCTTGAATCCGAACACGGCTGCGATGGCTACTGCAATGGGGGCGGACAGCTGAAATTCAGATCCCGGAATACCGGTAGGGACTTTAATAGCACCCGTAATGGCTATAAAGCTAGCAAGTAAGGCAATCTGCGCAAGATCGTAGGTTGTCCATTTTTTCATGAGAACCTCCTATTGTTAACTTTTTTTATTTAATGGTTAACATTTATTGCTATTAAATCACAGAATGAAAAGAATCGTCAATATAAAAAAAGCAGGTCTGACATCCAACATGCATTTGAAATATTTCGAGAGAAGGATAAGTAAAAAGCTCAGAAAAGATGATAACCTTGCTTTAAAACTGAAATGAACCGTCAACGAAATCCTTGATTTCACGGGATGGTCATGACGGTTCATTTTCAGGAGGGGCTGACCCATAAGTTCAAAAAATGCTGGATTTTATGTTTTATGCAATATGGACCGTCAATCAAAACCCTTGGTATTACTGGATTTATATAACGGTCCATGTTGCGGGGGGGGGG
>NZ_JBHRZT010000052.1:513408-537161 GCF_042649685.1 Bacillus songklensis
AAGTGAAATCCAGTTAACATATAGACATAAGGAGGATAAGTGAGTATGTTGAAAAATGGGCTGAGCTGAAGAAAAGTTAAGAGAGTAGTAAAAAGGCGATGAATCAATAGAAACGCATTCTACTTCCTCATTAAAACATGGTATTCTATAAAGGCGGGTGTCCCAAAACCACAGAGACATGTGATTTTGAGACACGCCATCAAATGAATCGTCATAGAAAATTCAGTACAATCGATGAATTTTATGAAGGTTCATTTAGTAAAAGGATTTTTGTAATATGAAAGGACGGCCTTTCGAGTCAGTCCCCTTTGGTTTATTTGTTGAATGATTATTAGAAGGGAGGAATCCCCATGTTGGACAAAAGGAAAACCGATTATATAAGCTGGATTCTTCTTATCGGAATTCTCCTATTATTACTTGAAATCTCATTTTTTAATACGGGGATCATTTTCTCCCTTTTTATATCAGTTGGCTTTATATATATCGGTCGAAAAAGACTGCCGCGTAAATCCGGCAAGATTTTATTTTGGCTTGGATTGATTGGCTTTTTTATCAATATTTTAAGCATGATGACATTCAAATTTTTTTTGCTGGCCATTCTTGTTCATGTGGTCATTCGGTTTATTCAAACAAAGAGGCATCCTGTGTACATCCAACCGGTTTTGAGGGAGCCTGAATACATGCAAGGAGGGGAATTATTAACGAAAAAGCCGTTGTTTGACAATCGGTTTATGGGCCGCCAGCAAACACCCGAACACGTATACGAATGGAACGATATCAACATCCAGGCAGGGATTGGTGACACGGTCATCGATTTAAGCTATACGGTATTGCCAAAAGGGGAAGCTGTTGTTTTCATTCGTAACTTTATAGGGAATATTCGGGTTCTCGTCCCATATGAGGTAGAAATGAGCGTTCACCATTCTGTATGGGCGGGGACGGCAAAGATTTTAAATGAATACGATTCCAAGGTGTTCAATCAAGTACTTCGATTTCAAACATCTCAATATGAAAAAGCGGAACAAAAAGTGAAAATTATGACCTCCATGATGGTGGGCGATTTAGAGGTGAAGCGCATATGAATACAATTCAGCGGCAACTTCTTATATGCGCGTGCCTGTCTATCGTCATTTTTTTTACGTTATCAGCCGTTTTCTTTGTGTTATTCCCATTAGATGAATGGTCTTTAGTATGGGAACGGGAAATCATGGATGTGCCATTTATCATTTTTGCTCCAAGTCTCAGCACAGCTATCGGCATTATATTTGGCATTACGTCCGGCTTTTTATGGCGCAAGCAATTGCATTCAGTGGCAGCCGGATTGCAAGATTTGGAGCAAGGCCGCCATACAGACGTGCCTCCGTCTCCTGCGCTGGAGGAATTCCGTACCATTTGGGACCGAGTCGAAAAACTTCAAAAACAAATGATGGAACAAACGAAATTGTCCCAAAAGCTGGCCAATGAAAAAGCGGAAGATCAAGAAAAGCGCATCCAGGAAATTGTGTCACAAGAGCGTAACCGCTTAGCTCGGGAACTGCATGATTCTGTCAGTCAGCAGTTATTTGCCGCGTCCATGTTGATGTCAGCCATTAACGAGTCAAAGCCGCTTTCTGATGACCGTGAAACGAAACAGCTGAAAATGGCGGAAGAGATGATTCACCAATCACAGCTCGAAATGCGTGCATTACTCCTTCATTTGCGCCCTGTTGCCTTAAAAGGAAAATCGCTTCAGGAAGGAATGCAAGAGCTGCTGGTCGAATTATCACAAAAAGTGCCGATGAACATAAAATGGAAAATTGAGCCAATGTCCTTGGATAAAGGAATTGAGGACCATTTATTCCGTATCCTGCAGGAATCTGTGTCTAATACTCTTCGTCATTCTAAGGCAGCCATGCTGGAAGTATTATTGATCCATAGAGATGATTTGATTATTTTGCGGGTGGTCGATGATGGCATCGGTTTTGATGTCGAAGAAACAAAAGCAGGATCGTACGGCTTGCAAAACATGTATGAACGAGCAGTCGAGATTGGCGGTACGATGAAAATAGTCAGTGTGAAAAATAAGGGGACACGTCTAGAGGTAAAAGTGCCGATGATGTCTTTAAAGGGTGAAGAAAATGATTAAAGTATTGTTTGTCGATGATCATGAAATGGTAAGAATCGGGGTCTCTTCTTATTTATCAGCACAGCCGGATATCGAGGTAGTAGGAGAGGCAGAAGATGGAACGGAAGCGGTCGGGCTCGCGTTGGAACTTCGTCCTGATGTTATTTTGATGGATCTGGTCATGAAGCGAATGGACGGCATTGAAGCAACCAAGAAAATCATCGAAAGCTGGCCGGAAGCAAGAATTATTATTGTGACAAGCTTTTTGGATGATGAAAAAGTGTATCCGGCATTGGAAGCAGGAGCAACAAGCTATATGTTGAAAACATCAAAGGCAAGTGAAATTGCGAATGCTGTTCGTGCTACATATCACGGCCAATCAGTTTTAGAGCCGGAAGTAACAGGCAAAATGATGATTAAAATGCGTCAGCGCAATGTTCAGCTTCCTCATGAGCAACTTACTGCAAGGGAAATGGAAATTTTGCTTCTCATGGCAGAAGGAAAAACGAATCAGGAAATCGCCGATGAGCTGTTCATCGCATTAAAAACAGTGAAAACGCATGTAAGCAATATTTTAAGCAAGCTTGAAGTACAGGACCGGACACAGGCGGTCATTTATGCATTTAAACATGAGTTGGTGAAATAAGCGGGAGCTGACTCAAAAGTCTTCAGAAGATGATCATAATCTATTTTTCTGCGATGAACCGTCACCGAAATCCTTGATTTTCTTGGATTTTTGATGAAGGTTCATTGCAGGAGGGTGTCCCAAGTGCGTTTTTTGTACTTGGGACACCCTCTATTACTTTAAAGCTTTGTATACATCGACTCTGCCGCTTTAACAAGCCACTTTCCGATATTCGTTCCTTTTTCCAACCTTATCCCCTTGATAAATAACGGTTTTGCTTCTCCCGCTGTTTGAAACGAAAGAACAGACTTTGTATTTTGTTTAAGTGGGGAATCACACTGTCCTCATCTAGCTGTGGCTCCTAGGGGTTCGCTTTCTCGTGTAAATGCCCGATAAGATCAACTAACCCATCAGTGGGGGATGAACGAAAACCCTCACTGATGGAAGTTTCCTTTATTAGAACAACCCTTTTTCATCTTCGGTTTATGTAAGGGAAGCACATTTGTTATTACTGCTTGTTTACACTTACATCCGCCCATTGTTCTTCCAATTCTTTTTCCGGTAACTTGTTGTTTTTAATGGAAAAAGAAATAACTAAGCCTACTAACGAGAGAAGTGTGATGACGATAAAGGCTATATTGACCCCATACATATCCGGATAGGGGATTTCCGGGTGCTGTTTTGCGGTCTCAGCTGTCGTGGTCATCACGGTGACAAGAATAGCGGTACCGACCGACGCTGCGATCATTTTCATTGTATTATCCATCGCAGCTCCATGGGGAATCAATCGTTTCGGCAGTTGGTTTAACGCGGCCGTTGAGACCGGCATCATTACCATCGATAAACCAAGCATCCGCACCCCGTACATAATCGTGATGAAGGTAAAGGATGTCGAGGGCCCTAAATTGGTAAAGGCAAACGAAGATGCTGTAATAATCGTTAAACCGATAATCACTAGCCATCTCGCACCGATTTTATCAAATATCCGTCCTGTGATAGGTGACATAAAGCCGGTAATCAGCGCTCCCGGTAAAATGGCCAGACCAGCTTCAAACGCTGTAAACTCCCGCATATTTTGCATAAATAGTGGGATGAGCGTTTCTGCTCCAATCAATCCCATAAAGACAATCATTCCAATAAGTACAGCCAGCGGAAAAATCGAATAAGTAAACACCCGGAATTCAAGCATTGGATGTTCCAATCGTAGTTGCCTTGTAATAAACAATATAAGTGTCAGCACTCCGACTCCGAGGGAGAGGAGCGTACTGGAGTCCAGCCATCCATAATTGCCGGCGCATGTAAATCCATAGAGTAATCCACCGAACCCAAATGAAGACAAAATAATTGAAAGGATATCGACTTTCGGTCTGGTTACGTCTGTCACATTTTTCAAAGCAATAAAAGCAACCAGGATATCGACGAGAGCAATCGGCAGAATAATGAAAAACAAGAGCCTCCAGGAGTAATGTTCCGTTATCCATCCAGACAAAGCTGGACCAATCGCCGGTGCAAACGAAATAACGAGTCCGATTAACCCCATCGCTGCGCCGCGCTTATGAACAGGAAAAATCATTAAAAATACCGTTTGCATAAGCGGAAGCATCACACCGGCTCCGCTTGATTGTATCATCCTTCCGAGTAATAGAATTTCAAAATTAGGAGCGACTCCCGCAACTAATGTGCCAAAGGCGAAAATACTCATGGCCGATATAAAGAGCTGCCTCGTTGAAAAACGCTCCAATAAAAAGGCGCTTACAGGGATCATAATCCCATTCACAAGCATAAAAACAGTAGTAAGCCACTGTGCACTGTTCGCCGTAATATTCATTTCTTCCATAACGGGCGGTATCGCTGTAATCATCAGTGTTTGATTCAATATGGCGATAAAGGTTCCTGCAAGCAGAAGTGTTACAGTCGTAGACTGCTTATAATTTGATGTTTCCATTCTTCCGTTCCCTCATTCCCTTTTCTATTTCTGTCTTGAAATATGATACCCCTACGAAGTTACACTTTAATTCAAAGAACCTTACAATTTCATAAAGTGAAACTTCATTCAGTGAAGGGTCTTACTGCCCGTTAGAGCGGGATAAATGGGTATGTACAAAAAATGATTGTTGCAATGCGTACTTTTACAGAGTACACGATTTTATATTAATAATCTATTGACTTAACTTGAAAATTTCTCGCATTTTCATCGCGTAAGATGAACAAGGTCCTTCAATTATTCGTTTAGCTGTTAATATTTTTGAAAATATCTGATTTAGATGGAGAGTAACCGAAGAGATGGCGAAAAAGGAAAGGGTAAAAGTATTACTTTATCTATTGATTTGGTTACTTTACTCGTACCTTATTTATTTGTTCAATCCATTTTGTTATGATGTTCCAGGTCAGTGGGAAGATAAAATGATCAAACAATAGATTAACAAATCAAGCAAAGTAAAAGGGGAAAAATGATGAATCAGGAAATAGTGTAAGGGATCTCTTGTTATTCTGATTAGAATAACAAGATCCCTTACGCGTAAATAATTGGACATAAATGCTTTTTATTTATGTCCAATTATTTATGTGGATTCATATAGTATGAAAAATGGCAGGGGCTGAGTCAAAAGCCTTCAGGGAATGACACCCTCCACTCGGATTATTGTAAGAATTGTTGAAAATACGAATAAACAAGAAAGGATCATATGCATCAAAAGTGAGATTATGGATTAGCTTTTTAATCTCAAATTCGAAAGAAATGAATAGTTTTATTTTTCTAGTAAGTGTTTTTGCGCCGGAACCAATTTATAATAGTAGAGCTTGAACAAAAGTAATGATGCCAGCGAGAATTAAAAATCCGATACTGTATTTTAATGTAAAACGGAATAGGTCAGCTTCTTTACCAACGAGTCCTACAGCACCTGTTGCGACCGCGATAGATTGCGGAGAAAGCATTTTTGCCATGACTCCGCCGGCAGTATTCGCTGCAACGAGAATTAACGGAAGCACTTGAATTTGGCTTGCTGTTGTTGTTTGTAAACTTCCAAATAAGGCATTGTTAGATACAACAGATCCTGTTAAGAACACCCCAATCCATCCTAATACAGGAGATAAGAATGGAAAAATATGAGCAGTATTTGCCAAAGCCAAGCCAAGAGTAGAAGATTGGCCGGAATAGTTAGCAACGAACGCAAAAGCAAGAACCATCATAATAGTGAAAATGGGTTTAGACAATTCTTCTATAGTTTCCATTAAAGTGTCTTTTCCAGTTTTTAAATCCATTCTTAAAATAAGCATGGCAATAATACCGGATAAAGCGATAGCTGACCCAGTCGCAGCGATTACATCCAATTTTAAGACCGCTGCATATGGTGTCGGCTCTGGAACAAGCGGAGTTGCTTTAATGACTTGATTGTGTAAGCCTGGAATTTCAATCATAAGATTTGTTTTTTCAAATAAACCCCCGGGAGCAAATAATCCTTTAAAGAAGTTTAGACTCCAAGTCGTTACCAAGAAAGTTAAAGCGATAAACGGAGACCACGCTTTTAAAACTTGACGAACAGTAAGCTTTTCTTCGACAGCCGCATCTTTTTTATTAGTTACTTTAATGTAAAATGCAAGAGATACAAGACTAACGATAGAAGCAATGATGTTCGGTAATTCAGGGCCGATAAATGTAATCGTTAAATATTGAGCAATTGCATAAGTTGCAGCTGTTACGAAAGTTGGTTTCCAAACTTCACGAACACCTTTAAATCCATCCATAATCATGACTAATAAGAATGGTACAAAAAAAGAAATACATGGAAGAGAGTAGCCCAAAAATTTCGCGATTTCTTTTGCCTCAATACCAGAAACTTGTCCAGCTACAATGACTGGAATTCCCATTGCGCCGAATGCACCAGAAGCTGTGTTAGCAATTAAACATAATGCCGCGGCTTTTAATGGATTGAATCCTAAACCAACAAGTAAAGCCGCTGTAATGGCAATTGGTGCACCGAAACCAGCAGCACCTTCTAAGAAAGCGTTAAAGGAAAAGGCAACCAGCAGCATTTGAAGACGGGGATCATCTGTAATAGAAACGATTGATTGACGAATGACATCAAATTGGCCGCTTTTTACAGAGAGTTTATACAAAAATAAGGCACCGATAATAATATAAGCGATTGGCCATAACGCATATATGATCCCGTATCCGGCAGCACCGATCACCATATTAACCGGCATTTTATAAAAAGCAACAGCAACAATAACGGAAAGAATGACGGTTAAACCGGCAGCCATATAGGCTTTCATTTTAAGTACGGTTAATCCTAAAAAGAAGAAAAAAATAGGAATTACTGCAATAATGGCTGACAACCATATATTTTGCATTGGGTCATATATTTGAGTCCACCCCATGATATTCACCTCATTATTTTAAAATAAGAAGAAAGGAGAGAGTTTAGCCTCTCTTCCTACTTATTTTTTGTTAAAATTAAAATGCTTGTTCACGAGTTTCTTTTAATACGTTGGCAGAGTGTTTGAATTGTTCAAGTTCAGTTTCATTCAATTCAAGCTCAATGACTTGTTGAATACCATCTTTGTTAACCATGGCAGGCACGCCAGTGTATACATCTTCGACGCCGTATTGTCCTTCAAGAAGGGCAGATACCGTCAGGATAGAGTTTTCATCCCCTAAAATAGCTTTTGTTACGCGCACAAGCCCCATTGCGATTCCATAGTATGTTGCACCTTTACGATTGATAATGTGATAGGCAGCATCACGTGTGTTCAAAAAAATGTTTTTCATATCCGGATGCTCGGCTACCTCCTGTACGCTATTTACATTTAAGAACTTTTGAACAGGTACGCTGCCAATTTGAGTATGACTCCAAACAGGCAGCTCTGTATCACCATGTTCACCCATAATGTAAGCATGCACGTTACGAGGGTCTACTTTGAAGTAATCGCTTAATAGGTAACGGAAGCGAGCTGAATCTAAGATCGTACCAGAACCGATTACACGTTCTTTCGGCAATCCAGATAATTTCCAAGTGACGTAAGAAAGAATGTCAACCGGGTTTGTTGCGACTAAAATGATACCGTCAAATCCACTTTCCATAATGTTTCCGACGATTTTCTTAAAGATGTTTACGTTTTTACCAACTAAGTCTAAGCGAGTCTCACCAGGAGCTTGATTGGCACCGGCAGTGATGACAACTAAGTCAGCATCTTTACACTCTTCATAACCGCCAGCCCAAATTTTCATTGGAGATACAAACGGCATGGCGTGATTTAAGTCGCGAATTTCGCCTTCTGCTTTTTCTTGATTTATGTCAATTAACACTAATTCATTTGCGACACCTTGGTTAACCATCGCGAATGCATAACTTGCTCCTACAAATCCCGTACCGATAACTGCTACTTTTCTGCGAATGTTTTTCATTGTATTTTCACCTTTCTCCTATTTGTGATTTTTTTCACAATTAAAATATACTAAATACGGAGTAATAACAATGTGACAAAAATCACATTGTAAGCGATTGTAATAAAAAAAATTTGACATTTATTTGAACACGTTTGATTCTCTTTACTTAATATGTGGAAAAATATGGATATTAAATGATGGATACTTGGACAATATCCGAATAAAATGAATGATTGAACCTCTAGAACCGGAAGCTCCAGTGGATGAAAAGGAAATTGTGAAGAATGCCTTCGATATGTTTGTCGATTGTAAATGCTGCTTTTAAACAAGAATCATTTTGGGGCATACGGGAGGCGTATGAGAGTCCGCGATCATTTTCTAAAATATGGTTATGGATGTCTTTATGGTATTCATAACCACAATATTCTTTAAAAGATAAGCTTCAGCCCCCAGATTCGCCAGATGGGGAAAAACCTTTTCAATAAATCCACATATAAGGCGGGGAACGCACAAAAAATAAACAATTCTCCTGTTTTTAGGGATAATAACGGGACTTTATTGTCTATAAAGTAAAAATGGGAGGTACTCTTGTTTCTTAAAAAGTGTATCTCCCGTTTTATTAACATTAGTTATTTGTAAGTTCAAGAAGATCTTCAACTGATATTGCCACATGAGAGACGGCTTTGTTTACTTCTTCTAAACCATTCCAAAACGATTCTAATTCTTGTTCAATAACATCGCTTTGTTCTTTACTTTTCTTCATTTCTCCCACTATATCATCAAATAGATGGTTAATCTGAATCATTTTATCAGTACCATTTGTAACTAAATGCTTTATTTCTGTAATATGGTGAGAAACACTGTTAATTTGAGCATTCGTTTTTTCGACGAGCTGTGACACAGTTGAAACTGTTTTCTTTGTTTCCGTTGCTAATTTTCTTACTTCATCTGCCACTACTGCAAATCCTTTTCCGTGTTCCCCGGCTCGTGCTGCTTCAATGGCTGCATTTAATGATAGCAAATTAGTTTGTTCGGCTATATCAGTAACAATACTAACAATATCACCAATTTGTTTTGAAATATCTTTTAATTGCTCCATTTCATTTTTAATCTTCCCCATGCTATGGTTAATATTGTTCATTTGTTCTTGCTGGACCTCTAACTCTTTTTTCCACCAATAGAATTTTTTTCTACGTTAATGGAAGTCTTTGTGCCTATTCTAGAAATATGTACGATTACCTTTTTTGAATAACAACATAAACAGACTCCCTCCCGATGTAACACCTGTTAAATCACCAAACAGAAATTTTTGGTCATTCATTCTTTTATAGAACTCTACAAACTTTTTAAGCTATATTATCAGTTCTTAATTCAATAACAATTCAGAAATTTCTTGGGGTGAGATTGGCTTACTAAAGAAATAACCTTGTCCTATATGGCATCCTTGGTTTTTTAGAAACGATAATTGTTTCTCAGTTTCAATTCCTTCGGCAATTACATTAAATTTTAAATTTCTTCCCATATCAATAATAGTTTTTACGATAACTTCCCCATCTTTATCTAAATCATTTATAAACGATTTGTCGATCTTTAAATTATCAATCGGTAAATGCTTTAAATAACTTAGAGAGGAATAGCCAGTACCAAAATCATCAATCGATATTTTTACATCTAAACTTTTTAATTCTTTTAATATCTTCATCGATTCTTTAATATCCCATATCACGCTTTCGGTTATTTCTAGTTCCAATAATTCGGGTTCAAGCTGTGTATCTTTTAAAATCTGTTTGATATCTTTAATAAATTGATGATGTTTGAATTGTATTGGAGAAACATTCACCGCTATCCTTGATAACTGAATTCCATCATCTCGCCATTTTTTCATTTGGTTACAAGCACCCTTCAAAATCCATCTCCCCACAGGAACAATTAGTCCTGTTTCTTCCAAAATAGGTATAAATTCCATAGGGGAAATCATACCAAACTGAGAATTTTCCCAGCGTATGAGGGCTTCAACTCGAAGTATGCCACCATTAGTCAAATTGACCAGCGGTTGATAAACGATTGAAAATTCATCTTTTTCTAATGCTTGTTTTAACTGTTTTTCCAAATTTAAATTCCTGACTATTTTCTCATTTAGGACAGGTGTATTAAATTGATAATTATTGCCACCTATTTCTTTAGCATAATACATAGCTATATCGGCTTGTTTAATTAATGTTTCTATAGAATCATTAACGGTTTCTTTATTGATCTTTTGTTTATCTTCGATTAAATGTAAGCTAATCCCAATGCTGGCCGATATCAAGATTTTTTCATTACCAATGAAAAATGGCGGGGAAAGCTTATCAAGGATTCTATTGGCAACTTTAATGACTTCTTGTTTACAGTTTATAAAGTCCAAAAAAATTATAAATTCATCCCCGCCTTGACGTGAAATGAAATCTGTTTCACGAAGGCAACTTTTTAGTCTCTGTCCGACCTCTTTTAATAACGAGTCTCCGATGGTATGACCTAAAGTATCATTAATGGACTTAAAACGATCCAAGTCTAAAAATAAAATAGCAGTTTGATGTTTATCATTTTTATTTAAAAGAACTTCTTTTAGTCTTCTATTTAATAAATACCTATTAGGTAAATTAGTTAAAGGATCGTAATAAGCCATTTGTTTAATGTCTTGCTCGATGTTTTTACGATCAGTAATGTCGTTGCGAATGGACACGTATTGATAAGGTCTGCTTTTATCATCCAGGAAGGGAACAATTGTAGTATCGACCCAATAATACGTACCATCGTTCGCCTTATTTTTGATTTCACCCTTCCAAATTTCACCGTTTTTAATAGTGCTCCACAATTCACGGAAAAATTCCGGCGAATGATATCCGGAATTAATAATTCGATGGTCTTTTCCAATCAATTCTTCACGGCTGTATTTTGATATGGTGCAAAATTTATCGTTAACATGATTAATAATCCCTCTGCTATCTGTAATTGCCACAATGGAAGATTCATTTAAAGCAAATTCAATATCTTTTAGTTTTTTTAATGTTTTGTTTAGTTGACCCTCTATATAAAATTTATCCATATGTTTAAACCCTTTCCTCTAAGCATGAATCCGCATAACTAATTTAAAAGGTATAAAAAGACATACCTTTTGAGTCATCCTCCAGAAAAGCCCCGTCATGAAAATCCAGCAAAATCGGTGGATTCCGTGACGGGGCCTTTCAGTAAAAATCAACTTTTGTCATTGATTAGAGGCTGCCGACTTTTCCGTTCTATCTATCATGTTTTTTCTAAGCGCCTATTATTATTCATACAAACTCTGGATAGAATGGAGATTTTTTATTGTACTTGAGAGTTAAATGTCATAATCCAAATGGATCCGGCTACAATTGTAATGACAAATACAACGGCGAGCACTAATGCCATTACATTGTAGCGAGGCTTTTCTCCGTCTTTAATGTGCATGAAGAAAAACAACTGCACCAAAAACTGAAGAACGGCCATTGCTAAAATGCTAGCAGTTAATAAGCCCCCGCTTAATGTATGGTTCAATACCAGCACTAAAGGGATGATCGTTAAGACGATCGAAAAGACAAATCCAATGATGTAAGCTTTTAACGAACCATGATTTTCTTGATGCGACATCTTACATCACCCCCATTAAATAAACAGCTGTGTAAAGGAAAATCCATACAACGTCAAGAAAGTGCCAATATAAGCTGATAATAGTAACTTTGCGTTTTGTTACATTTGTAATTCCATGGCGTTTTAGTTGTAGAATGATTGAGATCATCCAAACTAAGCCGATTGAAACGTGGATACCATGTGTGCTGACAAGTGTATAAAAAGCTGTTAAAAATGCACTCGTTGAAATGGCAGCTCCCTCATGAAACATGATTCGAAACTCGTTGATTTCCAAGCCGACGAAGGATAAGCCTAACAATGCCGTCACGATCAACCACCCAATCAGCCCTTTTGTTTTTCCTTTATACATAGCCAATACGGCCAAGCCGCTCGTAAAACTGCTCGTTAGTAAGATAAACGTTTCCGCTGTAAACCCTGGAACTTCAAAAAGCTCTTTTCCTGTAGGGCCGCCGGCTGTATGGTTAACAAGCACGGCATATGTGGCAAATAAAGCCCCAAACAAGATACAGTCTGTCACAAGGAAAAGCCAAAAACCAAGTACCTTAATCGATTCATGATCCTCATGATGATGTTCTTCATGATGTACTGCAGCGTGTGCCATTATACAACCCTCCCTAATGAGGCCTCGGTGCTACGGATCTCGTCAACCGGAATATAGTAATCTGAATTGTATTGGAACGAACGAGCAAGTAAACATCCGGCTACTCCAACCAGGCCGAAAATCGCCATCCATACCCAGTGGAAAGTCAAGCCGAAGCCAGCGATAAACCAGAAGACAGACATGATAAACGGAATGCCTGAATTTTTCGGCATGTGGATTGGATGAAGTTTAACGGATTTCTTAGTCTCCTGATTTTTCATTTCTTCTTTCATTGTCCACCATGCGTCCTGTCCTTTTACTTCAGGAACTACTGCAAAATTGTAGTGCGGCGGCGGAGACGGGATAGACCACTCTAATGTACGGCCATTCCACGGATCACCTGTTAAGTCACGCTCTCCATACTTAATGCCATGAAGAATTTGAGCCGCCTGGAAGATAAACCCTACACCCATGAAAAAAGCTCCCACTGTAGATACAACGTTTAATGGTGCCCAGCCCATATCGAAATCGTACGTATAAATACGACGGGTCATTCCCATGAAACCTAATGCATATTGTGGCATGAAACATACGTAGAAACCAATGTTCCATGTCCAGAACGCCCATTTGCCAAGGCGGTCATTTAGTTTAAATCCAAACATTTTTGGCCACCAATAATATAATCCGGCAAAAAAGCCGAACACGACTCCTCCGATTAATACTTGGTGGAAGTGGGCAATCAAGAAATAACTATTATGGTATTGATAGTCCGCTGGTGCAGCAGAAAGCATAACCCCTGTCGCTCCCCCGACTATAAAACACGGGATAAAAGCAATGGTCCATAACATTGGCTGCGTCATTTGAATGCGGCCGCGGAACATCGTAAATAACCAGTTGAATACTTTTACCCCTGTTGGGATACCAATCGCCATTGTTGTGATGGCAAAGAATACGTTGACATTAGCGCCTGCACCCATTGTAAAGAAGTGATGCACCCATGTGAAATAAGAAAGAACACTAATGATCATCATAGAGAAGACCATTGATTTATAGCCAAATACTCTCTTTTTAGAGAATGTTGCAACGATCTCAGAAAAGATACCGAATGCAGGAAGAACCACAATGTAGACTTCAGGATGTCCCCACATCCAAATCAAGTTGATATACATCATCGGATTTCCGCCGGCAGCCATTGTAAAGAAATGTCCGTCAAAGAAACGGTCGATGAATAATAACGCAAGTGTAACGGTTAACACAGGGAACGCGAAAATGATGATGATACAGCTTGCTAATACAGACCAAGTAAATAGCGGCATATGCATTAATTTCATGCCTGGTGCACGCATTTTCAGGATTGTCACGATGAAGTTAATACCGGAAGCTAAACTACCGATACCAGATATTTGGATACCCCAAATATAGAAATCTTGCCCTGGTCCAGGACTGAATTCCATCCCGGATAATGGCGGGTAACTCAACCAGCCGGCAGCCGGTGAACCACCGATCACAAATGAAAGGTTAAACAGCATCGCTCCAAAGAAGAACAGCCAGAAACTCACCGCATTTAAAAATGGATAGGCTACGTCCCTGGCCCCGATTTGAAGCGGAACGACAATGTTAAAGAAGGCAAACATCAGCGGCATCGCCATAAAGAGAATCATGATCGTACCGTGAGTTGTAAATATTTCATTGTAATGATGCGAGTCCAAAAACTCCCATTGAGGGAATGCCAGCTGGATGCGCATTAATAGAGCGTCAACTCCGCCGCGGAACAGCATTAACAATGAAGAAAGCATATACATGATACCTATTTTTTTATGATCGACGGTTGTGAGCCATTCACGCCATAACCATTGCCACTTTTTAAAATACGTAAGAACAAAAATGATGCCGATAGTCGTTAATAGAATCGCTACGTCTGCACCGTAAATTAACGGTTCACCCGTTACAAAAAACTCGGATGCGAAGTCTTTTAATTTGTCTAGCAACTGATTTTCCTCCTTCCTTTTCCTTATTCATGATGTTCATGGGCCTGATGGCCAACATTCATTCTCATTTCAGCAATATCTTCACTATTCATGTGATGATGCTGCTTGTAATATTGACCGCCGTTTTTATCGACGATTTCTTTAAATAAGCCTTCTGGAATAGCTGAGTATGATTTCTCTTTAGAAAGTCCCTGTTCCGCCAGTTTGTCATAATCAGCTTTTGTTAACGCCGGCGCTGTTTGTTTGACCTGTTTCACCCACTGATCAAACTCAGATTGCGGCTTTGAAGTAACCTTAAAAGTCATATGGGCAAATCCATCACCTGTAAAATTGGCACCTGAGCCGAAAAACTCACCAGAGTGATCCGCTTGCAGCCAAAGCCCCATCGCCATTCCAGGCATTGAATATAATTGACCGCCTAATTCCGGTACCCAAAACGAGTTCATTGGAGCATCTGAAGTTAAAACAAATTGAACAGGTACATCTTCTGGAATTTCAACATAGTTGACTGTTGCAATGTTTTGATCAGGGTATTGGAATAACCATTTCCAATCGAGTGATGTCACTTCAATCGTCAGTGGCTCGATATCCTTCTTAGGAGGTTCGACTAAATTATAAGTCGTCTTTGCAGTAAAGAAACCTAAAATACCAATAATGACAATTGGGATTCCCCACCAAACGATTTCAAGCGTTTTACTGTCGTCCCATTCTGGTGCATATGGCGCTTTATTTTCCGGTTTATCACGGTAACGGAAAACGATATATACAAGAAGACCTAAAACGGGAATAACGACAATCGCACACAAAACAATTGAAAAGATAATTAAGTTGTACTCTTTTTGAGCAACTGGTCCCTGAGGATTTAAAATCAGATAACGACTGTCACAACCCGCTAACAAGACCGGTGCCAAAGCTGCCATCATCATTACTTTACCGATATGCAGCAACTTCTGTTTTTTCATATGTTTCATCTCCTTTCTTATCCATCCGTAAATAATCATGTTGAAATTGACATCTATTTTGTGGATACATTCAAATAGATCAAAACACTGCAATGTCATCACAGCATAGTGAAAGATGTTATGATATCTTTCACACTTCCAACAAATTATCACGATATAAGCCAAAATAATGTGATATTTATCACACTTACGGCGATATATACATTTTTTATCCGCTTTTCCACAATTTCTTCACACTTGTGGGAAAATATGTGTTTTTTACACAGGCATACAGATAATAATGAATCATCTACTATTGAGATGATGGGATATTTTTACTTTATCTAATTTGGTTTTATTTTTATCTAAATCAAGTATTTTTCTGTATTTTACAAACCCTCTCATTGATTTACCTTATTAAAGCGTGCTATCATGTTACGTAATATCGTTAAGGGAAGGATGAATAGGGTGTCATTTGAAAGTGTAAAAGCCCATTTTAAACAGTGGAATCGTGAAGATGATGTGATGGAATTTGAAACATTAAGTGCTACGGTTGAGCAGGCAGCTGATACAATTGGTGTCATCCCTGCTCGAATTGCGAAGACGCTATCCTTCAGGGGAGAAGAGGAAAAAGCCATTTTGATCGTCGCTTCTGGTGATGCAAAAATCGATAACAAGAAATTTCGCCACACATTTGGCTTCAAGGCACGTATGCTCACGCCTGATGAAGTGCTAGAGCAAACCGGACATGTTATAGGTGGCGTTTGCCCGTTCGGATTGAAAAATGAAATGGACGTCTATCTGGATGTCTCAATGAAACGTTTCGAGACCCTTTTTCCCGCCTGTGGAAGCACAAACTCTGCCATCGAATTAACATGTGATGAATTATTTCAATATTCATTTGCTAAAAAGTGGGTCGATGTTTGTAAAGGTTGGGAAGAAGCCGAGTTTAGCGAGATGGTATCCGTAAAGAACGATGGACTTTAAACTGAACTATATAGAACTATTAAATCAAACAACCAGTCGTTGTTAAATTCGACTGGTTGTTTTGTGCTTAATTTCTGTACTATTTCTTCGCAGCTGCAGAGGGATTGGAATAATGGGCGGACCCACTCGAAGGATCCCGCCAATCGTCAACTAAATAGTGACCAAGGAAGTACCCTTTATGATTTGGTTTAAACATTAAAAAACGAAAGTTCTAAAAAAATTTAGGAATCTGTATTTCACACACCCAATTAACACCATAAGCGTTAGAGAAAGTTACCCATAAAAAACCTCCTTAGCGTAGTAAATATCCAAAGTGCTGGCGATACCCCGAATACTAGAAACAAAACACTCCAAAGGTAGCTTTTATACCAAATCCAGAGTTGTTAAAATATTAGTAGCATCATGGGTTGGCTTCAATTTAATCCTATAGGAGGGAATAAAAATGGAGCGAAAAGTACGCTTGATTCCGTTTCAAGTGGTTGAACAGGTAGAAAAGGTCAATGAAGTTCCCAAAGGAGTGGAAATGATTCAGGCCCAGAAAATCTGGGATCAAACAAAAGGGAAGGGAATAACGGTTGCCATATTGGATACTGGCTGTGAGATTACCCACCCTGACTTAAAAGAACGGATTGTCGGCGGAAGAAATTTCACGAACGATGATGGCGGGAACCCTGATGTATACAAGGATTACAATGGTCATGGTACTCATGTTGCAGGGACGATCGCTGCAATACAAAGCAATACTGGTGTTGTAGGTGTAGCCCCTGAAGCAAATTTGCTTATTATCAAGGTTCTTGATAAAAATGGTTCTGGCCAATACGAATGGATTATTGATGGGATTAACTATGCAATAGAGCAAAAAGTTGATATTATCTCTATGTCGCTTGGCGGTCCGGAGGATGTGCCTGAGCTGCATGAAGCGATTCAAAAAGCTGTCACCGACAACATTCTTGTGATTTGTGCGGCAGGAAATGAAGGTGATGGCAATGATTCAACAGATGAATTTGACTATCCAGGTTCTTATAATGAAGTGATAAGCGTAGGCGCAATTGACCTGGAGAGACGCTCTTCAAATTTTTCAAATTCAAATAATGAAGTAGACTTAGTGGCTCCTGGAGAGAAAATATTATCAACCTATTTAAATGGAAAATATGCTACATTGAGCGGAACCTCTATGGCTACGCCTCATGTTTCCGGAGCAATGGCGCTGATAAAAGTTCTTGCCAATACAAGCTTCGAACGAAATCTCACAGAGCCTGAGCTTTATGCCCAATTAATAAAAAGAACGGTGCCATTAGGAAATTCTCCAAAACTTGAAGGCAATGGACTAGTCTATTTAACTGTAATGGACCAATTGTCAGAAATATTCAATCAACAATTTGCGGCTAAAGAGCGGAGCTTATGATGAATAGTCTAAAATTGCTGACAAAAGAACGGGAGAATGCAAGGGAAGCCTATTTAGAATACCGCAATAACCGCAGCTACTATGAGGAACAAAGGGATAAAAAAATCCAACAAACGTATTATCAAAATACATCACTTGAGAGAAATAGCATTCATCATCTATTAGAAAAAACACATCAGAATAAGCTGAATTACTCTCCTCATCGTTATGTTTATCCATGGGTGGATCTTCATGAAAATGGAAAACTTAAAAGCTTATATTCCGGGAAAGGAATGGATCCGCTCGTTGTCATTGAGGAGGATATTCGTATTCTTGAAAACACAGCAAGAGGGAACATTACTAGTTTATCTGATGAAATTACTTTAAATTGTGAGCATGTGGTACCTCAATCATGGTTTCATAAGCAAGAGCCAATGAGGGGAGATTTGCATCATTTATTTGCCTGTGAACCCGCATGCAACAGCCGGCGCGGAAACCATCCTTATTATGATTTTTCTGACTATGTTCCGGAAAGCCGTATTTTAGGAATTAAGGAAGGCTGCGGAAAGGTAGATGAAGGAAAGTTTGAGCCTGAATACGGAAAGGGAATTGTTGCAAGGGCCACATTGTATTTTTTAATCCGGTACCCAGGGATAATAAAGAATGATTTTGTTAACCTGCAGCTTTTATTAGAATGGCATCAGCGGTTTCCGGTGTCTCTCTATGAAAAACACCGGAACCTGGCCATCTTTGAATTGCAAGGGAACCGGAATCCGTTTATTGACTTTCCGGAAATGGCGGAGGAATTGATAAATGAATAAGACTGAGTAAGAGAGCCGTCTTCTATTGGTTCAAGGTTTATGGTAATCATTAATCAGAGCACCACTATCGTATGCTCGCAATGGTTTGAATTTATTTGAACTTCCGATAAAATTGATGTCAACAAAAAAGAGGTTGGATACCTAAAAGCTGAAAGGTACCCAACCTCTTTGATTGCCAATAAAGAAACATTATGTAATCTAAATGTGAATACAGTCTGATTTAATAATTATGATTACTGACATCTTGGACATGTTTCCTTAAGAACAACCTTAAACAGTAGAGTTTTTCGAAATTGTTTGCAATAGGCTCATCATAAGTGGAAAAATCATTCCTAAATAGAACAAAATGACCATCATGTTGAGTGAAAAAAGCCTCGGATTTCAAACATCCGAGGCTTTTTTCGATTTTAATTATTGGCTGTATCTTAACTAGTTCCAAAAATAAAAAGGGAAGCCCGATGATAAAGGGACAGCTCTAATTTTATGCACAATTTGGAGCTGCCCAAACGACTTGTACAAACGATTCAGTAGGTGGCGAAATCACAAATCGTCTTGTTGATACAGCTCAATCACAATGATCAGGACCCTTTGATACCATTAAATCATCAAACTTAACGAATTCCTCAAAAGGAATTCATGAGGTGGATGTTTCAGTTCACGTTCATGGCTACAGGTTAAAACTAAATAGCGGATCAATAGCTGAGGCTGGCTATATGAAGGAAAGCTTCTTTCGAGATTTCCCTCATTATGGATAATCCTGGTGTTATTGGATAAAGCCTCCTTGGTTTCCACGCATAAGGTCGTTGCTAATATCCTGTCTCACCTGCTGTGCGTCTGTTCCGGCAAATCCAGGCTGCATGACGGATTGGGCACCTGCAAAGTTGCCAACCTGCTGTCCCTGTCTACCTAATTGCTGGGCAACTTGTTGAATCTGTTGAAGTGATTGTTGGGCCTGTTGAGCCGCTTGGTAAATTCGTTGTGGCATTTTCTTTCCCCCTTATATGGTGATAAACAACAGTTATAGAATTTGCTCTGTTTCTCTTTTTATTCTTCCAACTTTTACCAAAACATGAAGTCTCATCATTCATGGTCTTCTCCAGGTTTGGAAGGGCGTTTTTTCTATAGTGGGTTATCAGTATCTTGAACAACACCTTGCCGTCTTTTCGAGAGGAAAAATATTGATGCCATTTCAACACGAGGCCTTCTGTTCATGAAAAAAGGGATGAAGGCTAGAACGCCTTCATCCCTTTTTTCGTTCATAAACACATGGCAAACTTAATTTTTGTGACTTACAAGGAGATGATTAGAAAGAGCTTTACAAGTGATTGTTTTGTTCACTCTGTTCCTTTCAACAGTCTTATTATGGAGGATTTACAAGTTATTATTCTTCCAATATTTACAAGGTATCAGTCTTTTGTATAAAAGAGACGATAAAGGTTGAAGGAGGTGAAGGCATATGTCAAATCGTAGTGGTGGCCGTAATCGTTTATTAGTACAAGGTGCAGAAATGGCACTTGAACAATTAAAATATGAGATTGCTACTGAATTTGGTGTGCAGCTTGGAGCAGATCAAACATCCCGTGCAAATGGTTCAGTAGGTGGTGAGATCACAAAGCGTCTTGTTGCTACAGCTCAATCTCAATTATCAGGACAGGTACCTGGTGCAGCTAGTACATCTCGCTAATGGATCTTTAACCGTAATGAATAGGATGAAGTGTTAACTTCATTTTACTTGTTACAAAAAGATTCGCCTATTAAAACTAAATATTCCTATATGGCTTAGGCTACCTACTCATGTAGGTAGCCTTCAGGTTGTGGGGAGACCTTTCGGGTTTTTCGACAACGTGAAAAAATACATATAAAAATAGTTTATATGTATTTTTTATTAGAAATCTTCTAGAATTTTTAAAATTGAGAGATATCACGATCTCTGTTACTTCACCTTTCAGTGTTTGTGTAAAAACTGAAGGAACGCGTTGAAGAACTAGAGAGTAAACTTACAAAGTTACATTAAAGGAAAGGTGATATCAAACCAAGCAAAGATTTCATTGCAGAAGGACAAATGGTACCTGATGATATGAAATATTAAAGACAATCTCTTTATAAAACCCATAATGAAGATTTTTAAAACTTTTATGGATATATTAAGGTATATATTGTAAATAGGAGTTGGAAAATATGGAAAAACCTCAAAAACCAGTAGCCGTTTGTGACGTTGTTTTATCCTCACTTGTGCAATTTGCCAACAATGAGAAGTCGAAATTGGAATTGGGCATTACCCTAAATGTCAAAGGAATGATTGTTTCTGGAACGTTAATAGGTTCTAGTACCTACTATTTTTCTATTACACGATTCGTTTTAGAATGTTCTCTCTTGTTTAATGGTTTAAGAGTCCCTTTGGCGTTTTTCTATACGCTTTTCAATTTTTTCTAGTGCTTGTTTATCATTAAGTAATTCTTGTTTATTCTCTTGCACTAGCTCTTCAAATGATTTTTTATATTTACGATTCATAATAACACTTCTTTCTTTTATATGAAATCAATCTAACCATGACTTACCTAAATAACAAAACAATTCTGTCATTTTGAAACATCAATAATTTAACAATTATGTGAATTATTGCGTGGGAACCGTACAATGTTTACTATCAACAAGATATAATGTTAATTTTTTTAGGGGAATTGACTTTAATAGAAAATAATATTAATATAATAAAGCGTCGATTTAATACGACGAAAAGAAAAAAAAGAAAAGAAGTTATTGACTTTTATTTTTTCAATTGATATTATGTAAAAGTCGCTTCTTAGCAATGATTAGGGGTTTTTATCTGGCCCGTTGGTCAAGTGGTTAAGACACCGCCCTTTCACGGCGGTAACACGGGTTCGAATCCCGTACGGGTCATCTAAAGGATGGCAGACTAAGTTCGCGACGTCCTGCCGCAACGTCTGCACTTGCACATCCTGTGCATCGGAGGATTAGCTCAGCTGGGAGAGCACCTGCCTTACAAGCAGGGGGTCGGCGGTTCGATCCCGTCATCCTCCACCATTATATTGGGCTATAGCCAAGCGGTAAGGCAACGGACTTTGACTCCGTCATGCGTTGGTTCGAATCCAGCTAGCCCAGCCATTCATTATTCATTGATGAGCCATTAGCTCAGTCGGTAGAGCATCTGACTTTTAATCAGAGGGTCGAAGGTTCGAGTCCTTCATGGCTCACCATTTTAATCATGCGCCCGTAGCTCAATTGGATAGAGCGTCTGACTACGGATCAGAAGGTTATGGGTTCGACTCCTGTCGGGCGCGCCATATTTAAGAAAAGCGGAGAAAGCCCGCTTAAACCGATAGGATGTTGGAGCTTCTGGCGGAAGAGACGACAGTCTCAACAGAAGAAGTGAAACAGCCGTAGTGAAAGAATTCACACATAATAACGGAAGTAGCTTAGCTTGGTATAGAGCACATGGTTTGGGACCATGGGATCGCAGCAGGTTTGAATCCTTTCTTCCCGACCGTTCATTAAATAATCATGGGGCCTTAGCTCAGCTGGGAGAGCGCCTGCTTTGCACGCAGGAGGTCAGCGGTTCGATCCCGCTAGGCTCCACCATTTCAAATCATTCCACAGTAGCTCAGTGGTAGAGCAATCGGCTGTTAACCGATTGGTCGCAGGTTCGAATCCTGCCTGTGGAGCCATTTTTATTTTATACTCACTAAATTATAAAATAACGGAGGAATACCCAAGTCCGGCTGAAGGGATCGGTCTTGAAAACCGACAGGGGTGTCAAAGCCCGCGGGGGTTCGAATCCCTCTTCCTCCGCCATTTATAAAAAGGCTCGGTAGCTCAGTTGGTAGAGCAAAGGACTGAAAATCCTTGTGTCGGCGGTTCGATTCCGTCCCGAGCCACCACTATTTAGCCGGTGTAGCTCAATTGGTAGAGCAACTGACTTGTAATCAGTAGGTTGGGGGTTCAAGTCCTCTCGCCGGCACCATTATAAGAAAAGCGAAGGCGCCTGTTTAATCTTGAGAGGCGTTGGAGCTTCTGACCCGGAAACCGTTCTTTGGTTTCATGGACAGAAGTGAGACGACCGAAAGATTAGGAGCCATAGCTGGACAAAGCAAACAACGGAGGGGTAGCGAAGTGGCTAAACGCGGCGGACTGTAAATCCGCTCCCTCAGGGTTCGGCGGTTCGAATCCGTCCCCCTCCACCATGGCGGTTGTGGCGAAGTGGTTAACGCACCAGATTGTGGCTCTGGCATTCGTGGGTTCGATTCCCATCAATCGCCCCATAAAGTGAAATTTGCGGGTGTAGTTTAGTGGTAAAACCTCAGCCTTCCAAGCTGATGTCGTGAGTTCGATTCTCATCACCCGCTCCATTACGGGCCTATAGCTCAGCTGGTTAGAGCGCACGCCTGATAAGCGTGAGGTCGATGGTTCGAGTCCATTTAGGCCCATCTAGAAATATTTTTATATGACCTACTTCAAAAAGAGAGTTCATTTTTTCAATCCTCTTTTTTGTTGTAGATAATCCGTCCCATGTCAACTCCTCTTGAACCGCAGCAAGAGGAGTTTTTTTATGAAACGTTTTCTTTCACTAATGGAGGTCAGTGGAACAAGAAGCATAATTTTTAAAAAAACGTGATGTATTGAGACTGGTAATGAAGAGATTGATTTCTAATGAAGTATAGAATCAGTCATTCAATCCTATACAATCAGAATATATTTAATAGAGAATGAACAAACTAATTAAAGCATGAGAAACTGAAATTTCATGGTTTTCCTTTCGGAGATACCTTCTGATATTAATTTGGAGGTATCTTTATTTTTGTTTCTCCTAGGGAATTTTTTTGGAAAAGTCACTCATAATTCCATACATATGGGGAATGATAAGCAAAGACCTAGAGGTCATACATACATGAAGAAAGGAGAATGACCATGAATAAAAAATGGTTTCTCATGTTAATAGGTACATTGTTATCTGCCATGTTGATGGTGGGCTGTAACGGTGATCAGGAGCCGCCTCCAGAAGATAACAATGATGTCAATGACAACAATGGTAATAATGACAACAATGGTAATAATGACAACAATGGTAACAATGGTAATAATGATAACGCACCTGGCGTTGATGAAGATGATAACATGTTTAAAGATGATGAAAATGATACAGATCCAGATCCAGAAGATCCAATAGAAGATGCGGAAGATATAGGTGATGAGAATAATAAAGATGAGTAATTCAGATTGTTGGTTCCACTAAAATTCACTTATAACTTATAACAACAACAAAAAAGG
>NZ_JBHRZT010000052.1:537309-625361 GCF_042649685.1 Bacillus songklensis
GTTAAGATGATTATCCTGAAAATTAATATTTTGATCTTTCTGATGGTGCCGCAAAGTGTGGCATGGTTGGCTAACGGGGAGATTTAGTTGAAGCTAAATTTTTTACTTAGGGAGGGAAGCGAATGCTTGGATGCAACGCCTTTAAAAAGAATGCAGAGCCCGTTGGGAACTTTGTTTCCTATACTGCCAACGCTCAAGTTCAAGGTGATGACGTTTATTTTGAACATGACGGTAAATATTATTTGGCAAAAGGTCAAAGAGAAGCTTTTGAGAAACAAAAAATGGAGTACATGAATATTATTGCTTTGTCGGATGGCTCTTACATCATTCAAACAAATGACAAAAAAACTGTCCCAACCCCTCCTTCTAAGGCTTATAAGGAAAGGAAAAAAGCAGAAAAAGCAATGAAAGCGAAACAAAAAAAAGAATTGGCTTATGAACGTAAAAAGGAAGAGGAACATATTCAATATTTGAGGGAAAAGGAACAAAAGGAACTCGATTTAAAAGCTCAACAACAACAACAAAGGCTTGATATGAAAGAAGAATTGCAGCAACATAATATGGAGATAGCAAAAAAATGACTGACGAAGCCATAAAGGAAAAAGAGGCTGATATAAGTATTAGATTAAAAGAAGTTGAGGCAAGATTAAAAGCAGCGAATAATGGCAGTGGTTATTAAGAAAACACAATGACAGTTGTGTTTCCTTGTTTTTTGCATGATACTTAACCCTTTTATTGATAATGGGATGAATTTTTTGAAAGTCTGTACAACCCCGCGCCCCCAACGTATCCGGTGATTATACAAGTCTTCCAACGTCTCAGGGGACAATCCAGAAGCATGAACTTCGTTTAGATAGACTGTTCGATACCCCTGACCTTGAATAAGCATCCCTGTCGCAAAATCTTCTGTTATTGTATCAACTGCAAAACCCCCGATATCTTCTATGGCCCTACGAGCAATAACAGTGTTGCTTCCCGCATAAATAACGGCGTTGTATTTATACTTTCCAGCTTGAATGGACCTAGAGAACAATTCTTGCTCATTCGGTATTTTATCATCCAAAAAAAGATTATATTGAAACAGGTCCGCGTTGTAAAAATTCTGAGGGACTTGAACAAATCCAACGTTTGGATCTTCTATAAAGAAAGGCATCGTGGCCATTAAAAAATCACTCATAGGAATCATATCCGCATCAAACGTCACTAGATAAGGGGATGTCGTCTGCGTACAAGCATGATTAAGGTTTCCCGCTTTCGCATGTCTGTTATCTGTTCTTGTAATGTAGCCTACCCCCAGTTTGATACAAAGTTCATGTATCTCTTTTCTACGCCCATCATCACATACATAAATATGTACCTTACTACGGTCTGGGTAGTCCATATTTTTACAACCTACAATTGTCTTATATAATAAAGAAGAAGGTTCGTTATACGTTGCAATAAACACATCAACGTCCGGGTATCGATCGGTTGGAACGATTGGTGTTTTGGGAGTACGGGTATCATAGACTGTTAAATAGAAAATAATAGATTCAACGAATCCTACACACTCCGCAAATAATAACATGATTCCAGCGACTAAAGAAACGATGCCAAAGTCAGTAGGTAACGTGAAAAATAGTCTCCAGAGCAAATAGGTGATGGTTAGGAAAAAATAGAATCCTACCAAACATAATTTAGATTTTGAGCCTCTTAGCATACTATCGCCTTTCTTAAACAAAATCTTTTCTTTCTCGAGGAAAAATAAATGGTAAAACATAAGCATTTTATTATAACATCACTTTTTTTGATTTTGTTGGTGGAGGAATTTTTATTTTTAAGTCATTATACTCATTTTATCTTCAACGTCAGGTGGTAGAGTCCTATTATGTTCAGAAACAGCATTATGTCGTATCTGCACCAGAACCAGTCTATTTCATAGAAAAAGAGAAAGCAAGTATACAACTTTTGCTTTCTCCTAAATTTCATTTCAACTAAACCGTTAGTTTACTTGGTTGCTTCACTTCCTGAAGTTGTTCCTTAATGAGAATTCCTCCAATCATGCCGAACATTGAGAATATGACTGGAATAATAAAACCGTAGTGGTATGCAACACTACTTGAAGCAGTATGAAAATGGTCTAATACTTTCCCCAAAATGCTTGGTAATAGGACGGCGCTTAAAAATCCTCCCGTATTAGCAAATCCTGAGACAACACCGACCTCCTTGATAGCAAAAGATTGGCGAACAATCGCGAATGTTAGAGCGCTTGCCCCATTTCCATAACCAATGATTAAGAAAAGAATAATAAGCATGAAAAATGGCGGCTTCCCACTGAATAAAAGAAAAGCAATCCAACTTAAAAAAATAATCATATGAACAACAATATAGGGTCGTTTTATCGATTCTAAACGACTTGCAACCCAACTTGTTAGAGGAGCGCCAATGATTGCCCCAATAAGGCCGATCATAATGAGCTGACTCGCACCTGAGCGTGTCATTCCATACACATGCATCCCATATGGAACTGCCCAAGAACCGATAAATCCTACATATGTACCGACGACGCCAAAGTGGCATAAGAATGCTGCCCATGCTTGACGACTAGAAAATATGCGACGTAACATAACAAGAGTTTTTTCACGTTTTTGCTCCATTTTAACAGATGATATGTTGGTTACAGAATTGTTCTTCATCATTCGCTTTGGTTTTTTAACGAGTACAAAATAAAGGAGAATTCCACAAAGACATAAAATAATTCCCACTGTGAAAAATGGTGCTCTCCACCCCGATAAGGCTATCCATGTAGAAAAGGGAACAGTCGCCATCAAGAAACCAAGGCTCCCAATCATCCCTGCCAGACCAAGCAATCCGACAAATTCTTTCACTTTGAACCATTGGCTCAATATTAACACCAAATTGATCCAAATTGTCGCATCCCCCATTCCTACCAATAATCTGGCAAGAAGCAGAACCAATTCATTTGGTGCAAGACTATAAATTAAAGTACCTAAACCATTAAGTAGTGTCCCTATAATAAGAAAAAGATTGGGACCAAAACGATCAGACAATATCCCAATCGGAATTTGCAAACCAGCGTAAGCCAAAAATTGAATACTCGTCAGTAATCCAATGGTAGATGCTGTAACATTGAACTCCTTCATTAATTGATCTGAAATTAATCCAGGCGCTGTTCTTTGACTAACGATTAAAAAATAAGTAAACAATACTGTGGCAAAAACAACCCATCTATACCTGCTTTTTTGTTTTTCCAATGATCTCTACCCCTGCTAGATTTTACTTTCTTAATATTATACTCTATATTTTCCAGATATAGATTTACTATTTAACATGGAGGCGTTTTCTTATTAAAAACATTTTATCGCTGTTAAGTTGCGAACACTTTATTTTTCCTTACCCCCTTTCCCATGTAAAACTTCCTCCTTTGATATCTTTAATTCTTAATACCTATATTGTTCCTTTGTGTTAGAGGTAATGGAAGGAGGGAAGAAGAGGCGAGAGAGGGACTCTTTTTCTCCATTTTGTGGAACAGATGAAAAGTCTCTTGTTTTATTTTCAATAGGTTACTATAATAGTAGTAACTTTATAGAGGTGATCATAAATGAATTTGAGTGTGTATATTTTAGCAATTTCAGCTTTTATCGTTGGAATCGTTGAATTGATTATTGGCGGTATTCTTGACCTGATCGCCAAAGATTTGCAAATTTCCATTAGTACGGCAGGTCAACTTATTTCAGTTTTCTCTTTGGCTTTTGCCATTGCGTCTCCGATTTTGTTAAATGCAACGGCGAAAATAGAGAGGAAGAAATTATATTTATGGACTTTGCTCATTTTCTTGATTGGAAATATGATGGCAGTATTCACTCCCGATTATGCGATCTTGATGCTTTCCAGAGTCGTATCAGCGGCGAGTGCTTCTTTGTTGATCGTTCTTTCCGTTACGATTGCATCAAGCATTGTAAAGCCGGAATATAAAGGAAGAGCGATCGGTGTTATTTACATGGGGATCAGCGGATCACTTGTGTTGGGTGTACCGATTGGAATGATGCTTGGCAATCTTTATGGCTGGAGAGCTCCTTTTGTCCTTATTTCGTTTTTGACCATTGTAGCGATGGTTAGCATTTCGCTGTTCTTAAAAGAAATAGCGCCTAATCCTATCGTTCCGCTGCGTGAACAGGTAAAAGCGCTGAGACATTCAAAGGTTTTCAGTGCGCAGATGATTTCCGTCTTGATCCTGACTGGTCATTTAACGTTATATGCATACTTTACTCCATTTTTACAATCGACGTTGCACTTGAATTCCACCATGATCAGCATCATGTACTTCGTTTTCGGGATTGCGGCTGTCATGGGAGGAGGCATGGGCGGATGGGCTTCTGATAAAGTGGGAACCGGAAGGGCCATTTTGACGATTATCCCTCTGTTTGCCGTGATGATGATTTTAATGCCGATTGTTACAAAGGCTTCGTTTGTTCTCTTTTTAGTGATCATGGTGATGTGGAGTGCGTTAAGCTGGGCAATTTCACCGGCCCAACAAAACTATCTGATTCAAACATCTCCAGAGACGTCAGATATTCAGCTAAGTATCAATAACTCTGCCTGCCATCTAGGGATTGCTTCCGGTTCGGCAATCGGCGGCATTGTAATCGAACAAAGCTCGATCATGTATAATTCCTGGGTAGGCGTTTTATTTGTATTAGCTGCTTTAGTATGTGCTGTTTATTCCATCACACGACCTTCAGCCGCCGCGGTTGGAAACATGGTGCATGAGTAATCTTCATTTTTTTGCATCCGTTGAAAAAGGGATTTGCCATAACAGGCAAATCCCTTTTTTAATAACGCAATTTCATTAACAATGCCCTCATTTCTTCGTCATTCATGAGCTGGTCATAAAATTTTTCCGTTACTTTTGCAAGAGCCAAATCATGATAGAAAAAGTCTGTGAAAAACTTGACAAACGGTTGAGACATCGTTTTCATTGCCTGCCATTGATTATTCTCCACAACGGCAAAAATAATTTCCTTTTGGTCGGCAACAATGAGTCTTGACCTTTCCAATAAATGATGTTTTTCAGAAGGAATTAAGATATGTAAGTTTGATAATTGTGATGGGATTTCCCCGATCACAAGTCCCTCCACTGCTACGCCGTTCCGTTCTTTTTCTTCCAGCATAGACAAGTATTCCGAGAAATCATCATGCCAGGCTGAAATTAAAATGGAATGCTGCGCTTCTTCTATCAGTTTTTTGCATTGAACAAGGATGGAAGAGTTTGATTTCAAATTCCAAACCCGATCATCTGTAAATGTTCTCTTCTGTTTATTGCTTCTTAATTCATCGATATTCGTTTGAAATTCTTGTGTCAACTTTTTTATCGCCACTTCTAAAGGGAGGGCAGAGTAAAGCTTTTTTTTCTCGGATATCGTATCCATGACCATTCCCTTTTCAATCATGCGGGACAATACTTCATATATTTTGGCCTTTGGTACATGGGAATATTTGACGATGTTTGTTGCATCCATCGGCTCATCACTCGATACAAGAATTTCGTAAACGTTGCTTTCATATTGCGAGAAACCAAATTTTTGTAACATGTTTCCTCCTAAAAATTGAACTACTCACCGCTTAACATCCTTACGGGTTGTTTGAAGCGGGAGATTCCTAAGAACACCAGTGTATCCACCAGTTTTTGATTAGGCGATCCCCGCAGTCCCTGCGGTTAGAAGTCTTACGGCTTCATTTTTAAGATTCAGGCTTGCGTTAATATCACGATTATGATGGGTATGGCACTTAGGACATTCCCATTCACGTAATCCGAGATTTTTAACGTCTTTGTTTTGATAGCCACAGCTGGAACAAAGTTGACTGCTGGCGAAGTTTTTTGCAACGGTTACTACTTGTTTACCGTACCAATTCGCCTTGTATTCCATCATGCTTTTGAATTGTGACCAAGACACTTCACTGATGGCTTTTGCAAGATGATGGTTTTTCATCATATTTAAAACGGACAAATCTTCCATCCCGATAATGTCGTGGTTTTTGACCATTTCGGTGGAGATTTTGTCTAGATAGTCTTTTCTTGCATTGGAAATCTTTTCATGGGTACGAGCGACTTTCTTTTTAGCTTTGTACCAATTCGCACCGCCTATGGTTCGTCTGCTCATCATTTTTTGTGCTTTGGCTAACTTTTGTTCCAGCGTGCGAAAAAACTTCGGATTGGAGTAAACCATCCCATCCGAAAGAATGGCAAAGTCTTTTAAGCCGACATCAACTCCGATAGCCGAATTAGTTTTGGGTAATTCCGTTACTTTCGATTCGGTGGCTAAAGAAACAAAATATTTGCCAGAAGGATTTCTTCTTACGGTTGCACTCAAAATTCGACCTTCGACTTCACGACTTTTCGCAAAACGGACGTTCCCGAGTTTAGGCAATTTGATATAGTTGTCTATTACAGCGATATTTCCATTCGTATGCTTTGTTGTATAGGATTGAACAGGATTCTTTTTTGACTTAAAACGTGGTTGTTTGTTTTGCTTTTTATAATAGCGGTCATAGGAATCAGCTAAATTCTCTACTGACTTTTGCAAGGCAATACTATCTACTTCTTTCAAAAAAGAGTAATGCTTCTTTAGCTCAGGAAGTGATTTCACTGTTTCGTATTTGTTTAAGCACTTGCCTTTCCAGAAAAAAGTTAAAAACGAATCTTGAACAGCCGATGGTTTTGTTAATGAGTTCGATCTGTTTCTTATTTGGGTATAGGCGAAACTTGTAGGCTTTGTTCACTAGCATGAATCTCACCTCACGAATTAGGAACATTCGTTCTGATTATACCATCAAGAGGATCATTTTGGCTAATGCCAACCGCCATTCATCTCCCACCTACTCATTGGGCTGTGCCCTTCGCATTTCTTGAGGTGGGAGTCTTCTGTCGGAAATGATAAAATAAATAACTTATAAGTCTCACTAAATTTTTCAACATTAGCTTGTGCTTTCTATACTATTCACGGCTCTTTTGTTCTTACATCTTGAATCCGTCCGAAAAGGTTCCTAAAGAATGTAGCATGGGTGTTCTTTGTCCCTGTTACATTCTTTATGTGGATTCATATAGTGACTTATGTTTAAAAATAAAGGAATTGGTTCCTATTGTCAAAATGAAAAGCAATATAGTAGGGAATTAGTATATCAATGATTTTTTTATCGTTTAACTTGTCTTTTAGGCAAGGGAGAGGAGAAAAGTAAGAATTGTGAGCTAATTGCTGGTATACTATTTCCGTAATGGATGATTCATCTACTGAAATGGGGGAGACAAGGTTGAACATTGAAAACATCCTGGTAACAGGACGTATTTACAAAGGGATTGAAAAGATTTTAGAAGCACGGCATCTGTCTAAAAACCTCCGATTTTTGGAAGAAGATGAAGTGTCCCGTGATGATTTCTTATGGGCGGATGCTTATGTCAGTTTTCGGCCAACGGCTAATTTTGAATTCGGGAACTTAAAATGGGTACATTCGTTAGGGGCTGGCGTCGATGCCTATTTGTTTCAACGAAAATGGGACGATCATGTACTGCTGACCCGCTCGGTTTGTTCGTTTGGAAGCCAGATCGGTGAATATTGTTTAAGTTACATATTAAGAGATTTACAATGTCATGAGACTTTTCAAAAGATGCAATCGCAAAAACGATGGGAGATGGTCGAGCCTGTTTCGTTACAAACCCAGACCGTTGTCGTCTATGGAACGGGGGAAATCGGACAGGAATTGGCAAAGGCTTTTTCATTATTGGGAATGATGGTGTATGGAGTTTCGTTAAGCGGGGCATCCAAATCTTATTTCAGACAAGTTGTGACTGTATCGGAAGCATCCGACCTTTTGATGCAAGCAGACTGGGTGGTTAGTACGCTGCCCCTTACGAGCGAAACGTATCAGCTTTTTTGTTCTTCCTTTTTTGCAAAGCTAAATAGTGCCGGCTTTATCAATGTAGGAAGAGGAGCAACGGTGGACGAGCCGGCTTTGCTTGAGGCGCTGGAGAACGGAAGGGTGCGCCGAGCCGTTTTGGATGTGGTGAACAAAGAACCATTGCCGGATGAATCACCGCTGTGGGAGCATCCGAATCTCACCATTACACCGCATATTGCAGCGATTACGTCGCCGGGAGAAGCGGTGAAGTGCTTTATGGAGACACTTAATAAGATTGAAAAGAACGAGCCGCTGCTTAATCAAGTGGATATCAAAAAAGGCTATTAGCGTAACCAGCACGCCTGTTAATTCGTTATATTTGTAAATCGTGATTTTGGCACAATCACACGGGCAGGCGGTGGATGGTTTATGATTATTTTTTTTATAATAGGCAGTATGAAAAGAAAAAGGAGCGGAAAAAATGGTCAGAACTGCAGCAAAAGCGATCATCATTCATGAAGGAAAGCTGCTTGCGATTAAAATGCAAGGTGAGAATGGAGTATTGTATCTCCTTCCAGGCGGCGGACAGGAGCATGGGGAAAACTTACATGAAAATTTAAAGCGGGAATGTATGGAGGAAGTGGGCGTAGAGGTGGAAGTAGGGGAATTAAAATTCGTCCGCGATTATATCGAAAAACACCACAAACCGGAAAGCGACCGCGACTTTCATCAAGTGGAATTTTTATTTTCCTGTACATTAAAATCACCGGCTGAGGCTGTCAAATGCGGTACTGTTCCGGATGAAAAGCAAATAGGTGTAGAATGGCTTGCATTGGATGATTTAATGGATGTTCCTTTATACCCGCTTGCAATCCGGCCGCTTTTAATGCATATGACAGACCGTTATGCGAAACTTCCCGTTTATTTAGGGGATATTAACTAACAAAAGGGGTTGAGCCCAAACGACGAGGACCATGTCGTTTGGGCTCAACCCCTTTAAATGAAGCTTCATGGAAAATCCGGTAAAACCAACGATTTTCTTGACGGTTCATTAAATATCGATCCATAATTTCTAACTGCTGTCGCCGTGCTTGTTAAAATATTTATCATTATAGACAACTTGTTGAATAGGAATATCCTTATAAAAAGAGTAATTAGTAAGAATGGGAGGAGGGAAGAAATTGAATGTAAAAGTGATGGAAACGCTTACAGAAGATGATGTAAAAAACCTTTATGATTTGTACCAGCAAGAATGGTGGACAAAAGGCCGAAAACTCAATGATATTAAGGAAATGCTCAAGCATACAAGTCTTGTAATCGGAATACAAGATGCAGAGGCAAATGAACTAATCGGTTTTGGAAGGGTATTAACGGATTATGTCTACAAAGCGCTTGTTTTAGATATTATCGTGAAGGGATCGCATCGGAAAAAAGGAATCGGCCAATATTTAATGAACTATATTTTACAGCATCATTCCTTACAGCATGTTCGCCATTTTGAGCTTTACTGTAGGCCGGAGATGGAAGGTTTTTATGAGTTGTTTGGTTTCTCAAAAGATACAGGTGGAGTCTATTTTATGAGAAGGAGTAGAGAGAAGGGTTTCTAGATTGGGTTTCTAGATCGGTTTTATATTTGTCTGTATAGATGATAGAAACGGGGTTTGCGATTTGAATCGTGAGCCTCTTTTTTATTTTTTTGTTTTAATGTAAATTTTCTCGTGGACATTATATATTTTTTAAATCTTCTCTATTTAATGAAAATCAAGGTTTCACAGTATAAAGTCCACCTATAACACTTCTGGATATTTACACTAAATTAACAAATAGATGCTAATTCATGACAATCATTTACAATTTAAAAAAATCTTTACAAAAATACCAATCTACTAATGATATAGTATTTTTGATTTAGTTCTTAATAGATTAATAGTAAAAAATACTTATTTCTAGAAGGGTGAATGATTGATGAAAAAACGAAAACCACGTAGTGTGAAGAAGCTTTTAGCTACTTCTCTTGCATTAATTTTAGTGTCAACCCCGTTTCTTTCAACCCCGGCTGGTGCGGAAGGACTGTCTAACCCAACAGGTCAAGTAGTTTCTCAACCGGCACAGACTCCTTCCTATACAAATGTACTAGCTGATAAACCGTTTATTATTGGTCAAAGTGACCTTAACTTCTCCAGCGGTGTGAAAGCAAGTGTAGTAGTTTCACCAACAGAAAAACAACAACATGAAGGTGACGAAGTCGTTGTATTTCAATTAATGAATGGTACAACCCCTGTTAGTATCGCAGCTCTTGAAACAGATATTGACCATACGGAAAAATTCACAGCCCATTTTAATGTGAGCGGTACATCTTATACAGTAAAAGTGTTTGTAGTAGACAGCTACAGCGGCAGCCTTACAGACGTGGGTAACAGCTTAGCTGCACCGGTTACTATCTCTTCTCCTAGTTCTTTAGTGAAACTGCGTATTATGGAAACAACAGATACCCATACGAATTTAATGAACCATGATTACTATAAAGGTGCTGATTCAAACAAAGTTGGTGTGGTTAAAACGGCTACACTCATTAAGCAGGCTCGCGCGGAAGTGGAAAATAGTGTTCTAGTAGATAATGGAGATACCATTCAGGGTACACCACTGGGCTCTTATATGGCACAGATTAATCCATTAAAAGATGGACAAGTACATCCTGCCATTAAAATCATGAATGAACTTGATTATGATATGGCAACTTTAGGTAACCATGAATTTAACTATGGTTTAGATATGTTAGATGAAATTTATGATGATGCCGACTTTGACTATGTGTCAGCTAACGTTAATGAAGACGATGGAGACGGAAATCCTGCAAATGATAAACCGATGTTTGAGCCTTATAAAATCGTCGAAAAGGAAGTGATTGACGAAAAAGGTCAAAAACAGACATTGAAAATCGGCTATATAGGCTTCGCTCCTCCGCAAATTATGGATTGGGACAAAGCACACCTTCAAGGAAAAGTGACGACAGCAGACATCGTTACTACTGCGGAAAAATATGTTCCAGAGATGAAGGAAAAAGGCGCTGATATCGTTATCGCCCTTACACACTCAGGATTCAACGGCGCCGCAGTGAAAGGTGCAATGGCAGAAGATGCTGTTTACGCATTAAGTAAAGTTGACGGAATCGACGCAATTACGTTCTCTCATACTCATAAGGTGTTTCCTGCCGCTACGGAAAACGCTCTGGATGCTTTATTCAAAGGTACTGACGGTAAACCTTTACCTGGCGTAGACAATGCTAAAGGAACAATCAATGGTGTGGCCGCTGTTCAAGCTGGTTATGGCGGTGGAAATTTAGGTATTATCGATTTAGACATTATGAAAACTGGAAGCGGTAAATGGGAAGTTATTAACTCTCAATCTTCTACAAAAGCCGTGAAAGCAGATTCAAGTGATGTTGATCAGTCTCTAGTAAAATTAATTGAGAATGAGCACAAAGCAACAGTTGATTATACGAATGGTAAGCTTGGCACAACCACTGCACCAATTCACAGCTATTTCTCACTTGTACAAGATGATCCTTCCGTTCAAGTTGTGACAGCTGCCCAGAAATGGTATGTAGAAAAATATATTGCTTTAAACGCACCAGAGTATAAAAACACTCCGATTTTATCCGTAGGTGCACCATTTAAAGCAGGACGCAACAATGCTGATGAATATACAGAAATTCAAAAAGGCGATTTAACAATCCGCAGTGCCGGTGACCTTTATCTCTATGATAACACCCTAAAAGCAATTCTTGTGAAAGGTTCCGTTGTGAAAGAATGGTTAGAAATGTCGGCGGGGAAATTTAACCAAATTGATCCTTCTAAAACAGAAGAACAACCATTATTAAACCCTTCATTCCAAGTTTATAACTTTGATGTTATTGACGGGGTTCAGTATCAAGTTGATGTAACTAAACCTGCAAAATATAAGCCTAACGGTGACCTTATCGATGCTAACAATAGCCGTATTGTTAACTTGACATATAACGGTCAGCCTGTTGATCCAAATCAAGACTTTATCGTTGTTACAAATAACTACCGTGCAGGCGGCGGCGGTAACTTCCCTGGCGTGAAAGGCAGCAAATATGTTGTAGATTCTGCTGATGAAAATCGCCAAATTTTAATGGATTACATTAAAGAAAAAGGTGAAATTAATCCAACGATTGATCACAACTGGTCGATTGCTCCTATTAACGGCGATGTAAATGTAACATTCACATCTTCACCTAGGGGAGCAGCGTATGCAGAATCAACGGATAACATTAAATACACTGGCAGAACAGACGATAAAGGCTATGGTATTTATACAATTGACTTAAAGGGCAGCAATACGACAGAGCCTCCGAATGAGAATATTAAGGTACAATTACTAGGCTTAAACGATTTGCACGGTCAATTAGATACAGACACTAAATTAAAACGTGACGGCAAAGATGTATTGGCAGGCAGCATGGAATACACAGCTGCGGCAATGAAGCAGCGTGAAGCAACCAATCCCAACACACTTTTAGTTCATGCTGGCGACATGATTGGCGGAAGCCCGCTTATCTCTGCCTTATTCCAGGATGAGCCTACTGTTGAGGTAATGGAAGCTATGGGCTTCGATGTCGGTACGCTTGGTAACCACGAATTTGACGAAGGTATTGCTGAATTACAGCGTATGATCAAGGGTGGTCAGCATCCAAAAGGTACTGAAAACTATGACGGAATGAACTTCCCGGTTGTTGCTGCGAATGCATATGATTCAGCTACTGGTAAGTTAATTACTGAGCCTTATGTTATCAAAGAAGTTGGCGGTACAAAAATCGGTTTCATCGGGGTTGTAACACAAGAGACTCCTAACATGATTGTACGTAAAGGCAATGAAACACTTGAAATTACCGATGAAGCGGAAGCAATTAACAAGTACACGGAAGAGTTAAAGAAACAAGGCATAGAGGCAATTGTTGTACTTGCTCATAACCCTACGACACAAACCGGTAAAGCTGATGCATTCGATGCATCTGACATTGCCGAAAAAGTGGATGATGAAGTTGACGCGATCTTTGCTGCCCATAACCATGTTTTTGTTGATAAAGAAGTTGACGGTAAATTGCTCGTTCAAGCATATTCTTACGGCTCTGCTTTCTCTGATGTTGATCTTGAAATCGACCCTGCTACAGGCGATATTGTGAAAAAAGAAGCAGAAGTCGTGACAGTTTACCAACCTGATTACACTCCAGACCCTGCCATTTCAGCTATTATGAAAAAGTACGAAGATAAAATAGCTCCAATTAAGGCGGAAGTAGTCGGTGAATCTTCAGCAGCTTTATCAAAAGATTACCCTAATATAGGGGAATCTGGTGACAAAGCACTTGGTAACTTAATCGCAGACGGCATGAAAGCTGCGATGAATGCTGACTTTGCCCTGATGAACGGCGGCGGTGTCCGTGCACAGCTGGATGCGGGTGAAGTTACATTTGGTGATTTATTCTCTATCCAGCCGTTCGGTAATGTATTAAACAAAGTAAAACTTAGTGGTGCAGATTTAGAAACTGTATTAAACAACCAAATCACAGACAGAGGTCTTGACTTCCACATTGCCGGCTTCAAGTACACTTATACTTATGACAGTGCGGCTAAAACAGGTAAAGTGGTAGATATCTTCCTACCAGATGGAAGTAAGATTGATAAAACTAAAGAATATACAGTTGTTGTAAACAACTACATGTATGGAAACATGAAATACGGCATTGGAGCACTTTCCACAGATTTAGAAGTGGGTCCGGAAGATTTGAAAGCAACAGCTGATTTTGTAAAATCATTGCCCAAACCATTTGAATACAAAGCAGAAGGTCGTATCCAAAAAGTTGAAGCTGCTCCTGCTGCGGTTGCACCTGCAGAAACAGCAGCACCAGCTTCAGAAACAACAGCACCAGCTGATGCAACAAAAGCCAGCTAATTTAAGTTCAACCAACTAGATAATCTAGACCGGAGCAAAAATAGATAAACCCGGAGTTCTCTCCGGGTTTATGACTCTAAAAAAGAGAGGGATTCAAATTGAAACAAAAATTCTTATCAATGGGATTAGTTGCTGCCCTTATTTCCTCAGCACTTCCGACCGCTTCGTTTGCGGCTGCGCCGACTTTAAACGATATTCCAAATAAGAAGCAGGGAGAAGCTGTGACGATTCAAGGAAAAGCAACTTCTTCTGATGTAATTATTAAAGTAGTAGACCCTAATAATTTAAATCTATTTTATGACTCTGTGCAGCCTTCTAATAATGGTGATTATTCCAGCAGCTTTACACTGCCGGTCAATGCCGAAACAGGAACCTATCAAATAGTAGCAGGACAAGGAAGCGAAGTAGCAACTGATAAGTTTATTGTATTTAAAGCATCGGGAGAAGGCACCCAAAACATTTCAATTGAAGATGTTCAGTCCAAAAAGCGTGGAGAAACTTTGGTTATTAGAGGGCAATCTACTTTTTCAGAAGTAACTATAAAAGTAGTTGCACCGAATAATACTGTTTTATATTTTGATATAGTACAACCAAATGATCAAAAACAATATGAGGCTTCTTTTGCATTACCGCAAGAAGCGGAGCTTGGAACTTATACAATTGTAGCGGGTAAAGATGAAGAAGTAGCAACAGATACGTTTACTGTTATTCAATCAAACGGAAGCGGCGGTAACAATGGTGGCGGAAACTCAGGCGGCGGCTCAAACGGAGGATCTCGTGGTGGTTCAGGCAGCTCCGGCGGCACAACAACTCCATCTGCTGGAGGAAAAGAGCCTTACGTTAAAGAGGAAAAGCAGACGGATTCTAAGGGACAGGCATCTGTTGTTGCTAAAGTAGATAACAGCAAAGTAGAGGAGTTTATCAAGAATAACCCTAAATCAAAAGCATTAGAAATCTCTATGCCTAAAGTAACAGGTAATGAAAAGGCGAAAGTAGAAATTTCAGCTGAAACGTTCAATCTTTTAAATGAAAAAGATCAACGGTTCACCGTTGAACTAAAAGGTGATGTCGTCTCTTATACGCTTCCGGCCAGTGAGATTAATGTAGAAGCCATTGCCCAATCTTTAGGTGTACAAGGCAAGGATGTAAAACTATCTATCACCATGAATGAAACAACAGACACTACAGGGGCAATTAAGAAGAATAATCTTAATCTGGCAGCAAAAGTAGTAGAATTCAAGATTGGGGCCGTTGCTGGAAGTAAAATGAAAGAGATTGACCGTTTTACTCAATATGTAGAGCGCGAGATTACAATGAGCAAGACAGTAAATCCAAACCGTGCGACAGCGGTTCGATTAAATGATGACGGTACGGTCTCTGCAATCCCAACCAAATTTGAAGGCAACAAGGCTATTTTCAAAAGCTTAACGAACAGTAAATACACTGTTGTTGAAAATACAGTTACCTATAAAGATTTAGAGCAGGCCTGGAACCGCGAGGATATTGAAACATTAGCTTCTAAATTTATCATTAAAGGCTATGAAGACGGTACATTCAGACCAAATAATACAACGACCCGCCTTCAATTAGCGTTATTGTTAACAAGAAGCTTAGGGTTAACAACAGATAAGCAATACGATGGCCGTTTTAAAGATGTAAGTGCTGACAGCTGGTATACAAAAGATATTATGGCAGCGGTAGAAGCTGGTATTATCACAGGGAAGGAAGATGGGACATTCGCTCCTTTTGAACCTGTAAAACGCGAGCAAGCTGCAGCAATGATCAAACGGGCATTAAACTTTGTCACATATGACTCTGCAAAATTAGATCAATCAAAAAAATTAGATCTATTAAAGGATAAAGAAATCATTAGCCCTTATGCTCAAAAGGATATTGAATTCCTTCTGCAAGCAGGAATTATGAGCGGAAAGAATGATGGAAGCTTTGATCCTAGAGGCGGTACTACACGTGCCCAAATCGCCAAGATGCTGCATAGAGCATTAACATTCGCAAATCTTATGTAATCAAGTAAGGTTTTCTTCATCCCTCACCTAAGCTTCTTCTGTTTCCTCTAGCTCGAGGTGAGGGTCTTATTGTCCCTTAATGGTTAATGAGGGATAAAAGGAGGATGACTCAAAAGGTCGTTGAATAACGGCGCTTTTGAGTCACCCTTTCTCTTTTTTACCTTAAACGAATTTTATTATTTTCCGAAAGAATACTCCCGCTTCAAGGAATGTGCAGGGCGTAACTACCTATTTTTCAGTATCTAGCAAAATAGGTCACCAATTATGCCACCGCCAAATATGTCACAGAATAAGTCGCCAACTTCACCGAACACGCTTTCAAGGGCTTCACCTATTTCTTCTGCAGCATAACCAAGTCCATTTAATATCCCCGTAACAACATCGTTCGCTACACTAAATACATCATTTAGAAATTGAGCAATGGCTTGAGCAGTAAAGGAAAAAACATCCTTGAGAACCTGACTTATTTCCATTAGAGTGAAGCCTATAAATTGAAGGACTTCGGCAATTTCTTCAACTGCTGTAGTAAAAACGTCAAAAAGTGCTGTAGCTATTTCGGCTACAATAAATCCAATCGCCTTTAAGATCATAGCTGCCCCCTGTGCTGCCTCTAGGAATACGTCTTTAAGGGCTGACGCTACCTCCGTTGCGACAAAGCCGACCGCCTTTAAAATCGAAGCTGCCCCCTGCGCTGCCAGTAAAAATACGTCTTTAAGGGCTGACGCTACCTCCGTTACGACAAAGCCGATGGCCTTTAAGATCGAAGCTGCCCCCTGCGCTGCCAGTAAGAATACGTCTTTAAGGGCTGACGCTACCTCTGTTACGACAAAGCCGATGGCCTTTAAAATCGTTGCCGCCCCCTGTGCTGCCTCTAGGAATACGTCTTTAAGGGCTGACGCTACCTCCGTTACGACAAAGCCAATCGCCTTTAAGATCGTTGCTGCCCCCTGTGCTGCCAGTAAGAATACGTCTTTAAGGGCTGACGCTACCTCCGTTACGACAAAGCCAATCGCCTTTAAAATCGTTGCCGCCCCCTGCGCTGCCAGTAAGAATACGTCTTTAAGGGCTGACGCTACCTCCGTTACGACAAAGCCGATGGCCTTTAAGATCGTTGCCGCCCCCTGTGCTGCCAGTAAGAATACGTCTTTAAGGGCTGACGCTATCTCCGTTACGACAAAGCCAATCGCCTTTAAAATCGTTGCCGCCCCCTGCGCTGCCAGTAAGAATACGTCTTTAAGGGCTGACGCTATCTCCGTTACGACAAAGCCGATGGCCTTTAAGATCGAAGCTGCCCCCTGTGCTGCCAGTACAAATACGTCTTTAAGGGCTGACGCTACCTCCGTTACGACAAAGCCGATCGTCTTTAAAATCGTTGCTGCCCCCTGCGCTGCCAGTAAGAATACGTCTTTAAGGGCTAACGCTACCTCCGTTACGACAAAGCCGATCGCCTTTAAAATCGTTGCCGCCCCCTGTGCTGCCAGTACGAATACGTCTTTAAGGGCCAACGCTACCTCCGTTACGGTAAAGCCGATGACCTTTAAAATCGAAGCTGCACCCTGCGCAGCTTCGAGGAATACGTCTTTAAGGGCTGACGCTACCTCCGTTACGGTAAAGCCTACCGCCTTTAAGATCTCTGCAGCACTTTGAGCAGCCAAGTTGAATACCTCCTGAAGTGCTTGAGCTATATCAAGTACACTAAAACCTAGCAGCATCAAGATTTCGGCTGTATCCCCGGCCTCAAGGTCAAACACTGAAAGAAGTGCACCAGCTATCTCCGTTGCTCTAAAAGCCTCGTTGGCAAGGATTTGTGCAGTTTGTTGTACGGTTATAAAAAACTCGGAATTTAATTGTTCTGCAATCTGTGTTGCTGTGTTTCCTAGAATATTTAACTGGCGTGCTCGAATAACTGGATCGTTATCAATTCTAAATCTAATAGGAATGATCCGGTTATTAACAAACGTATTTGGTCCAGCTATCACTGTAAGAGGAACAAGTGCAATAGGAGGTAAATTTGTATTATTTCGAGTCACTTCGTTGACTTCAACCAGAAATTGAATCTCATCTCCTATTCGAACATTTCTCACTCTCCAGTTAACCCTGTAATTACTTTCAGAAATACCTAGCAATTCAAACTGTGCAAGGGGGGTATTTGTAGTTAGATTTTCAACTGTTACTGTTATGAAGGTCTCTAGTGAGTTATCAAATGTATCCGGTGCCGGCGTTCCTTCCCCTAGTGGCGGAAACCAAAAAAATGAAGTTGTTGGATCTAGTTCATCATTCATTAAAAATGGTAAATTTTCTATTGGATGTTCATCCGTCATTTATTACGCTCCTTTTCAAATTATTCCTGACAAAATCAATTTATGTACACAAGCTAAATGTGAAAGGGGCAAGTTTCCTATGTACATTTTATTTTAGGTGCCTGTTACCGCCCGTTTTAAAAATAACCTCACTTAATTGTTGGTGGAATTCATGTTTTTCAAGAGGGAAATTAACTGGCAGTAAGATCTCCGGTGAATGAAGTTTCACTTTATCCATTATCAGTAATTTGAGGAAATTGGATGCTCCCATTATCAACATTGTTCTTGGAACAGAGTCTTTCAGAGGGGGATTCAGATAAAATGGTCAGAAGCAACGTCTTTTGTTTATAACGGTTGAATATTGTATCTTTAAAAGACAGGAGAAAATTTTAAAATTTGAAGGAGTGTCAAAATGAAAATACTTGCATTATACGGAAGTTCGCGTCCAAACGGGAATTCCGAGAAGTTGGCCGAAACGGCATTTGAAGGGCTGGAAATCACCCATGTTTATTTGCGGGACAGAAACATTCAGCCTGTCGTGGATCAACGGCATGAAGAAGGGGGTTTCCAGCCGATTGATGATGACTACGATGTGACGATTGAACAGGTTCTAGAGCATGACATTCTTGTATTTGTGACACCGTTATACTGGTACGGGATGTCGGGTGCGATGAAGGATTTTGTTGATCGCTGGTCACAGAGTTTGCGTGATACTCGTTACAATTTTAAAGAACAAATGAGCAAGAAAAGGGCGTATGTTATTGTGGCAGGGGGAGACAATCCCCGGATTAAGGCATTGCCGCTTATTCAGCAGTTTCAATATATTTTTGATTTTATGGGAATGGAGTTTGCAGGCTATGTGATCGGGAAAGGAAGTAAGCCTGACGATATTTTACAGGACGAGCGAGCAATGAGGGATGCAGCAATTCTCAATGAACAGTTACGGGCAGTTCAGAAATCATAGAAAGGGGATGTTTCAAAACGACGAGGATTATGTCGTTTTGAGACATCCCATCAAATGAAGCGTCAACAAAATCAAGGATTTTCTTGACGCTTCATTTGATTTTAAAAAAGTTTATCCTTTTATGAGGGGATTTTTGAGTCAGCTTTGTCGTTTTCACGAAGAACAAGAACCTTTGTAAAAAAATTAAAGAAAGAGTTAATTTTGTAAAATAATATTCAATCTATTTATCTATTTTTGTTTACGAAACATTTAGAAAACATCGACCTTTTTCCTTATTCCTTCGCAAGTTTTACCGCATTTATAATGGACGGGTGCGCATACAACAAGAAGAGGAGAAGGGAAAAATGCTAAAAAGAAAAACGGTTTTATCAGTAATCTGTTCCATCGCTGTAGTAGGGACGAGCTTTTTACATCCGGCATTTCAGGAGGAGACAAAAGCTGCTGTGACGCGGGATGTCGTCATTAACGAGGTGGCATGGATGGGGACAACGGCTTCTTATGCCGACGAGTGGATGGAGCTTTATAACAACACAAATCAAGAAATGGATATAACGGGATGGACGCTGAAGGCACAAGATGGCTCTCCATCCATTCAGCTGTCCGGACACATTCCGGCCAAAGGTTATTTCTTATTGGAAAGAACGGACGATAACACGGTAAGTGGTGTGACGGCTGATCAAATCTACAGCGGCAGCCTTGATAACACAGATGAAGCTCTAATGTTATATGATGAGAATCATAACTTAATTGATTCTGTGAGCACTTGGTATGCGGGGGATAACACCACAAAAGCAACCATGGAGCGCATTGATTCCTACAGCAATGGAGATGCATCTACAAACTGGGGCAACTCTACTGCTGCATATAACGGCGGCAGCGGTACGCCTAAGTCTGCTAACTCTGTTGCACAATCTGTTCCAGTTGAACCGTCGACATCGGAACAGCTGAATAATGTGAGCGATGCACTTGGAGCGATGAACGTTTATTTTAATAAGAGTGCATTGACGCAATACGCTTCTGCCGGAAACGAAGCAAACTATAACATAAACTTGGAAAACCGCTTACTGAAGCGACTGAATGAAGCCACGACATCCATTGATTTTGCCACCTATGAACTCAATCTCCCGAAAGTGGTTGATAAGTTAATCGAGAAAGCGGCCCAAGGCGTAAAAGTACGTGTATTAGCGGATGCAAAGGATTCAAGTGATCCCAATTATGTGGAACGTTATGAAATCATGCGTTTATATCTTGAGAAAATGGTCCGCGGACAAGATATGGTGATTGGAACGAATGATGATATTCATATTCTCTCTGATTCACCGATGTTTGCAATAGAAGATACAGCGAAACGTACTGCATACGGTTTGCCTTCCAGTACAGGGGATATCCCGGAAAAAACGGTACAAGTTGGCAGCCAAACGATAACAGGCCATCTATTTGTTGAGGGAGAGCAAAAAGCGGAGAATAGTTATTATTCACCTGATGCCCAGATGCATAACAAGTTCGCGGTTATCGACGGCAAATGGTTATTTACGGGAAGCTGGAATTTTACGGTGACGGGCCTTTACGGGTCGGAAGAAAATATGCAGCAAGGTATTTTGGATGGAAATCAGAATCATGTAGTCGAAATCCACTCTCCTGAACTGGCTTCCATTTATCGAACTGAGTTTGAGGAAATGTGGGGAAGCAATACGACTGAGCCGAACCCTGTTACATCCAACTTCAGCTCACGCAAAACGGATAACATCCCCCATGTTGTGACAATCGGGGGCAAGAAAGTAGAAGTTTATTTTTCTGCCGGCGATAATGCGGTTGGAAGAATGACAGAGCTAGTGAAAAATGAAGCACAGTATAAGGCATATTTCACGATTTTTGCCTGGAGTGACCAGGCGCTTGTAAACGAACTAAAATACAAATGGGAAGGATCTTATAATGATTTGCAAGGGCAGCGTACAGGCTTTGATGTGAAAGGCGTGTTTGATTCTGATTTTTGGAATCAATGGTGGTCGGCAAGCGTGGATATGACGGGACAGACGGCTTCACAAGTGAGCACAAACAATCCGAATGTTCGCTGGGCTGCTCCGGCTCCTGTTTATCAAGACGCCGAAACAAGAAAGCTTCACGCCAAAACGATGATCATTGATGCAGATACAAATAGCGATCCGACAGTAGTAGTAGGTTCTACAAACTGGAGTGAAAACGGCAATAGTGTAAATGATGAAAATATGTTGATTATCCATGATACGAACATCACCAATCAATTTGTGCAAGAATTCAGTGCACGCTATGTGAATGCAGGCGGGCAAATGAATTAAGAAAAAGCTGTACTGAAAATCGATCGTGTCGATGAAAAAACCTTTCTTCTGTCTTTCATTGTTAGGAGAAAGGTTTTTTCTTTTTCATATAGAATATGGAATAACTTTGCATTTTATATTGAAAAGCGCTTTCAAATTAGATATAATAGTAATGAAAATAGGTTAAGCGCTTTCCCAAACTTTCCAAAAAAGGGGATAGCTCGTATGAAGAAGATTACAGTTGGAATTATTGGTGCCGGACGTATCGGCAAATTGCACGTAGATAACTTACTATCCATTCCTGAAATACAAATCAAATCGGTTTCCGATGTAGTCGTTAATCATTTGCAGGAATGGGCATCCAGCAAAGGGATTTCTGTTTTAACAGATAATTATAAGGATTTGCTGACTGATCCTGAAATCGATGCGGTATTTATTTGCTCACCGACCAATACACATGCTCAAATCATTAAGGAAGCAGCACGTGCGAAAAAGCATATTTTTTGTGAAAAGCCTGTTAGTTTCTCAGTTGAAGAGACAATTGAAGCGTTAAAAGTAGTTGAAGAAGAAGGAGTAAAACTACAAGTTGGATTTAACCGCCGCTTTGATCCGAACTTTAAGAAAGTACGCGAGCTTGTTCAGCAAGGAGAAGTGGGTCAGCCGCATATTTTAAAGATTACGTCGAGGGATCCAGAGCCGCCAAGCGTGGAATATGTACGTTCTTCAGGCGGACTGTTTATGGATATGATGATTCACGATTTTGATATGGCCCGCTATGTGATGAATAGTGAGGTAGTGGAAGTATCTGCTCGAGGAGCCGTTTTAGTCGACCCTGCTATTGGAGAGGCTGGAGATGTGGATACAGCCATTGTTACGTTAACATTCGCAAACGGCGCACTTGGAGTCATTGACAATAGCCGTCAAGCTGTTTATGGTTATGACCAGCGAGTTGAAGTGTTTGGGGCAAAAGGAGCGGCAACGGCTGATAACTGCCGTCCAACAACAGTAGAAGTATCTACAGCGGAAGGTGTTTCAAAGGATAAACCGTTATACTTTTTCCTTGAGCGCTATACGCAGGCTTATATAGAGGAAGTTACACAATTTGCAAAGGCGCTTCTGGAAAATCAAGAGGTAATTTGCTGTGGAAACGATGGGCTACAAGCGGAACGAATTGCAAAGGCGGCAAAGGAATCCTTCGTGACGGGCCGTCCAGTTAAGATTGAACATATAGAACAAGCAGAAGATAAAGTTGTGCTCAACTAATAAACTGAAAAAAGAGGAGGGTTTCGTATGTCGAAATTAATTATGCGCCCCCAGAAGCGTGATAAACAAGGGAAAATCCTATCGGTAACCCCGGAAAATGCGGGGTGGGAATATGTAGGCTTTGAAGTATACTCTTTAAAGAGCGGAGAGACGTTAACGAACAAAACCGGTGATCAAGAGGCTTGTCTCGTTGTATTAAGCGGAAAAGCATCGGTTTATACAGATCACACATCCTTTTTAGAAATTGGAAAGCGCATGTCCGTTTTTGAAAAAATTCCTCCTTACTCTGTATATGTACCAAATGAAGATACGTATACAGTAGAAGCCTTGACAGACCTTGAGTTGGCAGTTTGCCTCGCTCCTGGAAAGGGAACGTATGAAGCGCGGTTAATTGCACCGGAAGATGTCGGGGTTGAAGATCGCGGATCAGGTCATACGGCCAGAAAAATTCATAACATTTTACCGGAGCAAAAGCCGGCCGACAGCTTGCTTGTCGTGGAAGTGTTTACTCCAGCTGGAAATTGGTCGAGTTATCCTCCGCATAAGCATGATCGAAATAACCTTCCTTCTGAATCTTATTTGGAAGAAACGTATTACCATGAAGTCAATCCAAAGCAGGGCTTTGTTGTTCAGCGAGTATACAATGACAGCCGTTCCCTGGATGAGACCATTGCTGTTCCAAATCGCAGTGTTGTACTCGTTCCTGAAGGATATCATCCGGTGTCAGCGCCGCCAGGGTATGAATCCTATTATTTGAACGTAATGGCAGGCCCTGTCCGCACTTGGAAATTTCATAACGATCCGGACCATGAATGGCTTTTCCAGCCTATTAAATAATGTCAAAAAAGAATGACTTGGATGTCATTCTTTTTTGTTTTGGAAGGTTGTGTAAGTCAATGTAAATCATTTATCATGGATGTTTTTTCCATGATAAATGATTTATGCGGATTCATATATCCAGGAAAACATTTGCAGATCGAAGGAAAGACGCAATGGCGTTTGTGATATAATAGTAGGTAATATGAATAAAAAGGTGATTTCGACAGTATGAAGGTTACAATTTATGATGTGGCAGAGAAAGCGGGAGTCTCCATTGCCACTGTTTCAAAAGTCATTAATAATACTGGACGAATAAGTGAAAAGACAAGAAAAAAAGTCCAGGAGGTCATGACCCAACTGAATTATCAGCCCAGCATGGTCGCTTCTGCGTTAACAAGAAAACGAACTGGAACAATCGGTTTATTGGTTCCGGACATTGCTAATCCCTTTTTTGCGGAAGTAGCGCGAAGCTTCGAAGATTGTGCTCAAAAATTGGGGTTTGGGCTGGTCATCTGCAGTACGGACGGCAAGGATGAAAAAGCGAATCTCTACCTTTCTCTTTTGATGCGAAAACAGGTAGATGGGTTGATTATCGCTTCTTATATTAAAGAGACAGCTTTGGTGGAGCAGATGTTAAAAGAGAAAATCCCTGTTGTTTTGTTCACTATTGATATACCGACATTGGGAATTAACTCGGTTTCGGTAGATGACTATAAAGGCGGCTTCCAGGCAACAAGCTACCTCCTTTCACTGGGGCACAAACACATCGGTGTCATCGCTGAGGATATATCGAGGAGCTATCATCGCGTCCAAGGCTATAAAGAGGCAATTATAAGAGCGGGAATGAACTTAAACGAGTCCAATATCATCTATACGACTGCTGCCATTGAGAATGGAAAAATGGTTGCACGTCAGTTGCTTCAGAGGAAGGAAGACCGGCCTACAGCTATTTTTGCCTGTAACGATTTACTTGCAATCGGAGCGATCGAAGAGGCTCGTAAACTTGGGATAAACATTCCGGAGGAACTCTCTATCATTGGTTTTGACAATACAATCTTAGCCGAAATCGCCAATCCAACCTTAACGAGCGTATCTCAGCCGATTAAGGAGATGGCCAATCAGGCCATGACAGTATTGCTCGAGGAAATTGAAAATGAACAAACTTCAAAACAGCGCACTCTTATGCTTCCGGAGTTAGTTATACGAAATTCTACAGCACCTATATAAATCCATATCACTGATGGGAGATGGATAAAAATCATCCATCTCCCATTAGTGAAGGCCTTTTTGAACTTATTCAAGATATAAGAACAGAAGGGGACCTAACGGGATAGAGCAGAATGACTTATGCTAATAATTGAATTCACCAAAAAAAGCGCATGCAAAAACAGCAAGCGCTTTTTTTGGTACGCATCAAGAGAATAAAAAATATTCTAAAAATAACAAAAAAACACTTTGCGTTTTCATCTTTAATATGTATAATGAGAATTAAGGAAAGCGCTTAACCTATTTTCTCGAATGTATACCATTCAAGCGCTACCACATTTTATTATAATTATCTTCATTATTTTTTTTGTTAGATTAAGAAAGCGCTTTATTAAAAGGAGGTATTATCCGGTGAATCCACTCGTCTTTATGGAAAATCGCCCCTTGGATTTTATAGCAGTCGGACGTTTATGTATAGATTTGAATGCCAATGAAACGCAGCGGCCAATGGAAGAAACAAAGACATTTACCAAATATGTAGGAGGTTCTCCTGCAAATATTGCAATCGGGACAGCTCGTCTGGGCCTAAAAACAGGCTTTATCGGAAAAGTGTCCGACGATCAAATGGGTCAATTCATTACCCAATACTTAAAAGAAAACAACATTAACACAGATAACGTTTTAATAGATCGAACAGGTGCCGTAACAGGTTTAGCTTTTACAGAAATCAAAAGTCCCCAAGAATGCAGCATTTTGATGTATCGAGACAATGTGGCCGATTTAAAGCTGGATCCAACAGAAGTTTCGGAAGAGTATATCAAACAGTCAAAAGCTCTATTAATCTCTGGAACGGCTTTAGCAAAAAGTCCTTCACGAGAAGCGGTGTTTTTAGCACTGGAGTATGCAAGAAAACATAATGTCGTCGTTTTCTTTGATATCGATTACCGTCCTTATACGTGGGAATCTGAAGCGGAAACAGCCGTTTATTACAATCTGGCAGCCGAAAAATGTGATGTCATCATCGGCACTCGTGAAGAATTTGATATGATGGAAAAACTATTAAACTATGAGGAATCCAATGATCAAGTGACAGCCGAGAGATGGTTTTCACATCATGCCCAAATCGTCGTCATTAAACATGGAGGAGATGGCTCCATTGCTTATACGGGAGACGGCCAGTCCCATCGAGGCGGAATTTTCAAAACGAAAGTACTAAAAACCTTCGGTGCAGGCGATTCCTATGCTTCCGCTTTTATTTACGGATTGATGCAGGGAATGGATATTTCTCAGGCAATGCGGTTAGGCGGTGCTTCTGCTTCAATTGTCATTTCAAAACATAGCTGCTCGGACGCCATGCCAACAGTCGAGGAATTGAAAAGCTTTATGGCAACAGCAGAAGAAGTGTTAGAAGCAGCTCGTTAGGAAAGCAAAAAGTTAGAGTGCTAGTTAAATGGATAGATTGATGAAAGGCACAACTATTGGATTGCACCATTCCTGCTTTTGGTGCCTCCGGATATGCAGATATCCATACAGTAGCTGCGTCAATAAAAAAACATAAGGGAGAGAATGTTCATGACACAAACAGCGGTAAAAACAGTGAAAAACTATATCGGCGGCGAATGGGTAGAAGTATCTGCCGCAAAAACAGAACCCGTTTATAATCCGGCAACTGGCGAAGTGATCGCGGAAGTTCCTCTTTCTACAAAAGAAGATGTAGACAAAGCGGTACAAGCAGCGAGCGAAGCGTTTCAAACATGGTCACAAGTGGCGGTTCCAAAACGTGCCCGCATTCTATTTAAATATCAACAATTATTAGTCGATAACTGGGACGAGTTAGCGAAATTGGTCACAATTGAAAACGGCAAAAGCTACAAGGAAGCGTACGGCGAAGTGCAACGCGGAATCGAGTGTGTAGAATTTGCAGCTGGGGCACCAACGTTAATGATGGGGAAACAGCTTCCGGATATCGCGACAAATATTGAGTCTGGCATGTATCGTTACCCAATCGGGGTTGTAGGCGGTATTACGCCATTTAACTTCCCGATGATGGTACCGTGCTGGATGTTCCCGCTGGCGATTGCGTGCGGCAACACCTTTGTGTTAAAGCCATCTGAACGTACCCCGCTTTTAGCTGCCCGCCTTGCTGAATTATTTGAAGAAGCGGGCTTGCCAAAAGGTGTGTTAAACATCGTCAACGGTGCGCATGATGTCGTAAACGGCCTTCTTGAGCACAAGCTGGTCAAAGCGATTTCTTTCGTTGGTTCTCAGCCTGTTGCGGAATACGTGTACAAAAAAGGAACAGAAAATCTAAAGCGCGTTCAAGCATTGGCGGGTGCGAAAAACCACTCCATCGTGTTAAATGACGCCGATCTTGATATTGCTACATCTCAAATTATTGGTGCAGCATTCGGTTCTGCGGGTGAGCGCTGCATGGCTGCCTCTGTTGTAACAGTTCAAGAAGAAGTAGCTGATGCATTGATTGAAAAATTAGTAGAAGAAGCAAACAAACTACAAATCGGAAACGGACTTGAAGAAGATGTATTCTTAGGGCCTGTTATCCGTGATGGTCATAAAGAGCGTACACTTGGCTATATCGAGTCAGGCGTTCAAGAAGGAGCCCGCCTTGTTCGTGATGGAAGAGAAGATGCGGCGGTAAAAGGTGAAGGTTACTTTGTTGGTCCTACTATTTTTGATGAAGTAACGCAAGAAATGAAGATCTGGCAAGATGAGATTTTCGCGCCGGTTTTATCGGTCATTCGCGTGAAAACATTAGATGAGGCAATTGAAATTGCCAATAATTCAAGATTCGCAAATGGTGCCTGCATTTACACGAAAAACGGCGGAAGCGTGCGTCAATTCCGTGAAACCATCCACTCAGGTATGTTAGGTGTCAATGTCGGTGTTCCTGCACCAATGGCATTCTTCCCATTCTCCGGCTGGAAAGATTCTTTCTACGGCGATCTTCATGCGAACGGTACAGACGGAGTAGAGTTTTATACAAGAAAGAAAATGGTGACAACTCGCTGGTAGTCTAAATCCAGATAAATCATGTAACATGGATAAAAAGCATCCATGTTACATGATTACCTTTTTGGTGTACTCAAGATGCAAGAACAAAAATGCCATGAACAGTATAAAAAGCGATGAGGATGTTAAAAAGTTCAGTCGCATTTGTATAGATGGAAGAGGAGGGAAATAAGAAATGCTTAGCGCTTCCGTGGTTTCCCTTTCATACCATCTCATGTTACATAAAGAAGAAAGCGCTTAATTCTTTATTTTAGTAGATTCAAATACGATAGTGAGAAAAGATAGAATAGGAAGGTGGCGATGATTAATGAAGACGTTAAGAATGACAACTGCGCAAGCATTAGTGAAATTTATAAATGAGCAATATATAGAGTTCGATGGACAGCAGCAAAAGTTTGTCAAAGGTGTTTTCACCATTTTCGGTCACGGGAATGTGTTAGGAATCGGTCAGGCACTAGAAGAAGATGCCGGAGATCTTGAAGTGTATCAAGGAAGAAATGAGCAGGGAATGGCTCAGGCAGCTGTAGCTTTTGCCAAACAAAAGCATCGCAGGCAAATTATGGCATGTACAGCTTCGGTCGGCCCGGGTTCGGCCAACATGGTCACGGCGGCAGCGACGGCATCTGCCAATAATATTCCGGTATTATTGCTTCCTGGTGATGTATTTGCGACAAGACAACCCGATCCCGTTCTTCAGCAAATCGAGCATACTCATGATTTGTCGATCTCAACAAACGATGCCTTTCGTGCCGTGAGTAAGTATTGGGACCGTATCAATCGCCCGGAACAATTAATGACTGCCATGATTAACGCAATGCGTATTTTGACAAACCCTGCGGATACCGGCGCTGTAACAATTGCCTTGCCGCAAGATGTTCAAGGGGAAGCGTGGGATTTTCCGGAATATTTCTTCAAAAAGCGTGTTCATCGAATTGAACGCCGTGTTCCAACAACTGATAGTTTGGCAGAGGCAGTTGAGCTTATCAAAGGAAAGAAAAAACCGATCATCATTTGCGGCGGCGGCGTGCGTTATTCTGAAGCGGCAGAAGCTTTAAAACAGTTTGCAGAAAAGTTCCATATCCCATTCGGGGAAACACAGGCTGGAAAAAGTGCAGTTGAAAGCAATCATCGCTATAACCTTGGCGGTATCGGCGTAACAGGAAATTTAGCAGCCAATATGATTGCAAAAGAAGCAGACCTTGTGATTGGAGTCGGGACAAGATTTACGGACTTCACGACCGCATCGAAACAGCTATTTCAAAACGAACAAGCCGATTTCTTAACCATCAATGTTTCCGAGTTTCATGCGGGTAAGCTTGATGCGGTGAAAATAGTGGCAGATGCAAGGGCAGCTCTTATTGCTTTAGGAAATGAACTGGAAAAGATCCATTACCAATCGGGTTATACAACGGAAATTGCGGCTGCAAAAGATGCATGGGAAACAGAGGTGGAACGTCTGCACAACATTCGTTATGAGGAACAAGGCTTCACGCCGGAAGTGGCAGGTCATCTTGATGAGGCATTAGCGGAATATGCCGAGACACTTGGTACACGGTTAGCCCAGACAGAAGTGATTGGGGAAATCAATAAGCTGATTGATGAAGATGCGGTCATTATTGGAGCTGCCGGCAGTCTTCCGGGTGATCTCCAAAGAATGTGGGTATCCCGTAAGCCGAACACGTATCATATGGAATACGGCTATTCTTGTATGGGCTATGAGGTTTCCGGTGCATTTGGAGTGAAGCTGGCTGAGCCGAATAAAGAAGTGTATGCAATGGTTGGAGACGGCAGCTATCAAATGCTGCATTCGGAATTGGTGACAAGCCTTCAAGAAGGAAAGAAAATCAATGTAGTGCTCTTTGATAATTCTGGTTTCGGTTGTATTAATAACTTACAAATGGGTAACGGCATGGGCAGCTTCGGTACAGAGTTCCGTTACCGAAACAATGAAGCCGGAAAATTAAATGGAAATATTATGAAAATTGATTTTGCGGCTAGTGCGGCCGGTTATGGTGTGAAGACGTACAGCGTTACGTCGATCCCGGAATTAAAAGCGGCAATTGAAGATGCGAAAAAGCAATCCATTTCGACATTAATTGATATTAAAGTATTGCCAAAAACGATGACAAACGGTTATGAATCATGGTGGCATGTAGGGGTTGCGGAAGTGTCCGCCAGTCCCAAAATGCAAGCCGCATACGAGGATAAAGAAAGTAACCTACAAAAAGCAAGACGCTATTAAAGAGTTTTCTGGGATGGGCAAAAGTGCACATTCCAGAAAAACTTACGAAATGAGCCTTTCTTCTCTCTTTCAGGCCCCCCTGTAAGATACCAATGATTAGGGAAGGTCCATTTGGTAAGTAAAATTTTATAGAGAATTTCAGGCTTTAATGAAAGCCCTTTCTATTATTGGGTAGAGGAGAGACAGAGAGATGTTTAAAGAAAACACAATTAAACTTGGTATTGCGCCAATTGCTTGGACAAATGATGATCTGCCGGAGCTGGGAGGAGAGAATACATTCGAACAATGTATCAGTGAAATGGCGCTAGCTGGATTTGCGGGAAGCGAGGTGGGCAATAAATACCCCCGGGATACAGCTGTATTGAAAAAGGCTTTATCATTGCGTAATTTAGAAATTGCAAGTGCTTGGTTTAGTTCATTTCTTACAACAAAACCGCTTGAAGAAACCGTTGAGGCGTTTATTCAGCATCGGGATTTCCTGCATGAAATGGGAGCAAAAGTTATTGTTGTGTCCGAGCAGGGAAGAAGCATTCAAGGATTAATGGATGTTCCACTATTCAGGGAAAAGCCAGTGTTTACACAAGAAGAATGGAACAGGCTTGCAGAGGGGTTAAACCACTTGGGAAAACTGGCTGAAGAGAAGGGTATGCGGATTGTGTATCATCATCATATGGGCACAGGCGTTCAAACAACGGAAGAAATCGAGAAGTTAATGGAGATGACAGATCCGAAGCTTGTTTCATTACTTTTTGACACAGGTCATCTTGTATTCTCAGGAGAAGATCCGCTTTATATTTTAAAAAAATATTTACCTCGTATCAAACATGTACATTTAAAAGATGTCCGCCAAGAGATAGTAGATAGAGTGAAAGAAAATGACTTAAGCTTTTTGCAGGCAGTCAAGGAAGGGGCTTTTACAGTACCTGGAGATGGTGTGATTAAATTTGACGAAATTTTCACAATAATCAGTAATTCAGATTATGAAGGCTGGTTCGTTGTAGAGGCAGAACAGGATCCCGCATTAGCCAATCCTTTCGAATATGCTGTAAAAGCTCGTCGGTATATAAGAGAAAAAGGCGGTCTTTAATGCATCTTTTGAAAACCCTTACGAATTGTTGGGCGCTTGTATAACAGAGAGGGGATATATGAATGAAAAAAGTGAAAATCGGGATTGTAGGATTAGGTCGTTTAGGAAGACAGCATGCTGAAAATCTGGCATTTCGTATTCGCAATTGCGAACTTCATGCTATATGCAGCGTTGTGAAAGAAGAAGTGGATGAGCTTCAAAGGGAATGGGGTATTCCCCACGGCTATACGAATTATAACGATATGTTAGAAAATAAAGAGTTGGATGCCATTTTCATCGCCTCACCGTCAGGCTTTCATTGTGAACAAATTGAAAAAGCATTGGAGAAAGGGTTTCACGTCTTTACCGAAAAACCTCTGGGCCTGCATTTGAATGAGGTCGTTCGCGTAAAAGAAGCTGTAGAAAAACATCCAGATCAAGTATTCATGGTTGGCTTTATGCGACGTTACGACAAGTCTTATCAATATGCAAAACAAAAAATGGAACAAGGTGTAATCGGTGAACCTGTTTTAATTCGTTGTTACGGATTCGATCCCGCAAAAGCAATAGACGGTTTCATGAATTTTGCCAAAAACAACTACAGCGGCGGCCTGTTCTTAGACATGTCCATTCATGATCTAGATCTCGCGAGATGGTATCTACAATCGGAAGCGGATTCTGTATGGGCCATTGGCGGCGCTTATGCCTACCCGGAAATCGCTGAATTGAATGATGCAGAGACAGGTGCAGCTCTTGTAAAGTTTAAAAATAACACAATGGGGATTTTTGTGGCCGGCCGCAATTGCGCCCACGGGTATCATATTGAAACGGAAATTGTCGGGACAAAAGGAACGCTTCGCATTGGAACTGTCCCCGAGAAAAACATGGTAACGGTATTTGGAGACCAGGGCGCAGTAAAGGAATGTTCTGAAGGTTTTATCGAAAGGTTTGAACAGGCGTATTTAAGCGAAGTAGAAGAGTTTATTCAATGTATTTTAGAAAATCGTCAGCCACATGTAACGGTTGATGATGGCGTTCAATCTACCATTCTAGGATACGCCTGCAAAGAATCGTTCGAAACAGGTCAACTAATTAAAGTCCAATCACATCCCGCTAATGAGGCCGTATATAAATAAATCCACATAAATCATGTAACATGGGCAAAAGCGGTCCATGCTACATGATTTACGCATAAGGCTTCGCCAATTCCCCTTACAGGCCCTTGCCGAAGCCTTATACGAGAACCGTTTGAGTCTATTCAGGATGCTCAAACAAAGGAACATAAACAGAATAACAAGCGATAGATGTGATGTTAAAAAATTAAGATGGTTTGGAACAAGGATGGTTATCACCTTATCTCGTTGATCAAGGCTTGACGATGGAAAAATCCGCTTTGCTATTCACGGTTTATGGAATTACTGTATCTGCTTCTTCCTGGTTTTCGGGTGTGTTTGTTCAGAACTGGGGCCCAAGAAAGGCCATGACGTATGGTTTGGGTGCTTTTATCCTTGGTTCAATTGGATTTATCGCTTGGGGTATTCCGCATATGAACTATTCTATACTATTGTTGGGTTATGCTTTGAGAGGTTTTGGGTATCCTTTATTTGCTTACTCATTCTTGGTTTGGGTTTCTTATCGAACGCCACAGAATATGTTAGGAAGAGCTGTAGGCTGGTTATGTACCTCTTACAGCCTTAGTACCTTCTCTCGCCCCAGACAAATAAGGGGGCAGCAATGTCTGTTCTGAACTTAGGCTCTGGATTGGCCGCTTTTGCAGGACCATTAATTGTTACCGCCTTCATCGGAAGTTTAGGGGTGGGCGGAGTGATGTGGATTTTCGCTGGCTTGTATTTCGCTGGTGCTTTCTTAACGAATTTCCTCACCCTTCCGGAAGCAAAGAAAGCTGTGGAGCCTGAATTGATGAGACAAGCAAATTAGAACAACAGGTATCGGTATCTTAAAACAAAAGCCATATTATCCCTTTTTAAGTAGACGGTAACAAGAAAGCACGATACTGTTTACTTGAAGGGGATTTTGTTATGTATATGAATTCATATCAATAATTTCTACAAATAAGAAATGGAGAGGTTGAGCAATTTGGGGGCATTAAAAGAGAGAAAAGCAGCGAAACTGCAGCCAAACATTTCTGTAAAAAATCATTTCTTTTTTATGATGGCCGTGTTCTGCTTTTGGTTCGCTATTTATATTTATGCTCCTGTTTTTGGAGTATATTTACAATCCATTGGTTTCACTTATTCTGCTATAGGGATTATTCTTGGAAGCTATGGCATAACACAGATATTACTTCGTTTTCCGTTTGGTATATTATCAGACCTTTTACAAGGCTTGAGAAAACACTTGCTTGTCGCTGGATTTGTAATGGCGCTTATTAGCAGTTTGCTTTTAATTTATTTTCATTCCTTTGTAATGGTTTTAATCGCAAGACTTTTGGCCGGCATTACAGCTTCTATGTGGGTAATGGCTACCGTTTTATACTCGCAGTATTTTATAACGAGCCGCGCTTCGCAAGCGATGGGTATTTTGCAATTTTTAACCGTAGCCGCACAGTTTATCAGCATGGCAATTAGCGGATATCTAGTAGCTCTCTTTGGATGGAACTTTCCTTTTTGGGTGGGCGTTGCTGTATCATTGCTTGGTGCTTTTTTTGCCTGGAGCATTAAAGAAGTCGAATCACAAGAGGATAAAGCTTTTTTTAATATTTCACTGCATATAAAAGAAACGTTCCTTATGCCTCATCTAAAGATGATTACGGTTCTCTCTTTAATTGCACACGCCATTTTGTTTATCACTATATTCGGGTTCACTCCTATTTATGCGGTACGACTAGGAGCAGAAGAGAAGTCCCTTTTATGGTTAACGTGTGCATTTTTCATACCGCATGCTTTGTCTTCGCTGTGGCTTGTATTTTACAAATTAAATGTGAGGTATAATAAACTAGTTTTAATGAGCAGTTTTGGCGTTACGTCTATCTTTCTTTTTATTGTGCCATTTTCGAAATCCCTCATTTCGATTAGCTGGGTACACGCCGCTATCGGTCTTTCACTCGGATTTGTTTTTCCATTGCTATTAAGCCAAGTCGTACAAATTAGTCCTGGAGAAATAAAAATGTCGGCGATGGGTTTTTACCAATCGTTTTATGCTTTAGGCATCTTTTCTGGTCCGATCATGGGGGGAGAAATTGCTGAGCGAATCGGCTTAAATGAAGTGTTTTTTTTCGCCGGTATATTATCATTGATCGCTGCTATGTTAGTTTTATTCCAATCGGTTGGGAAAGAAGGTTCCCGCGCAAGAAGTTTGTGAAATTAGACATAATGCCCCGATAAGTATCTTATTTTCAATATCAATCCCCCTCTTTGGAATTAAGCGCTTAACTCCAAAGAGGAGGAAGGTACGCTTACATTTTTGTGCTTGTCAATGAAAGGACTATAAGATTCGTTAGATTTATTCTGGTAAAAGACATACAGCCAACAGGAACACAACTGTGATACTAGCCAGAGAAAGTGGAAGTATTGCATATGAACAGTATTTTCAGTGTTAGGAGATACCGAAGGCTAGTCAATCTGATTGATTGATTCAAAAAAATAAAAATAATCGAATTTTTTGAAAAATAATGTTGATTAATTTTCGTAATCGCCATATAATTTAAAAAAGGAAGGAAAGCGCTTACCTTAATTAGCTTATATTGGGCTTATAGTATTCAAGTAAGAAAGGAGTCCATAAATGAAAAACGAGGAAAAAAGTTTATTGTTGATGAAAGGCATAAAGAAAAGTTTCTCAAACAACCATGTATTGAAAGGCATTGATTTGGATGTCCGCCCAGGAGAGGTACATGTACTGCTTGGAGAAAACGGTGCAGGAAAATCTACGCTTATTAAAATCTTAACTGGCGCCTACGAAAAAGATGCAGGGGAAATATATTGGGAAGGCCAGCTTGTAAATATCAACAATCCCGTAGACTCAATGAAACTTGGTATTGCAACGATTTATCAGGAGTTAAATGTCATCCCGCAATTGAAAGTGTATGAGAATATCTTTCTCGGCCGGGAATTAAAAAATGGCGGAAAAGCATCGCTGTTGAATCATAAGCAAATGAAAGAGCGGGCGAAACATTATTTACAAATGCTTGGCCAAAACCCTAATTTAGCCGATCGAAACCTGGGTGAGCTGGGAATTGGCCAGCAGCAGCTAGTTGAAATTGCAAAAGCGCTTACTCTTGATGCGAAGCTAATCATCATGGACGAGCCAACAGCCAGCTTGAGTGCTACAGAAGTAGAGCAGTTATACAGCACTGTTGAAGAATTAACAAGAAAAGGAATAGCCATTGTCTTCATCTCTCACCGGCTCGATGAGATTAAAAGAATGGGTGACCGAATTACGATTTTGCGGGACGGGTTTAAAATTGAGACCCTCCCAGTTAAAACGACAAGCACAGACAAATGGATTGAGCTAATGGTAGGCCGTACATTAGATGAGAAATATCCAAAACAATCTTTTACGGTCGGCAATGAAGGTTTTCGTGTCGAGAATTTGAAAGTAAAGGGCTCTAAACATTCGTTATCCTTCCATGTTCGCTACGGTGAGATTGTAGGGATTGCAGGTCTTGTTGGGGCAGGACGTACTGAACTGGCGAGAGCCATTTTTGCAGCAGATCCGAAAGAGGACGGGAAAATTTTTATCGATGGAAAAGAAGTAACCATCAAAACTCCACGCGATGCGATTAATGCAGGTATTGCTTTTATCACAGAAGACCGTAAAAACGAAGGCCTTTTATTAGATCAGCCTCTAGATTTTAACATCTCACTAGCCAATATGAAAAGCTTTCAGAAGAACAGATTAATAGACTTGCAAAGAATCAAACATACAGCTGAAGACTATATAAAAGAATTAAAGGTCCGCCCAGGAGATATTACATTGAATGCACGCAAACTAAGCGGCGGTAATCAGCAAAAAGTCGTCATTGCAAAATGGCTTTGTACACAAGCGAAGGTCTTTATCTTCGATGAACCGACGAGGGGGATTGATGTCGGAGCAAAAGTAGAAGTGTATCGATTAATGAATCAGCTGGTAGAAAACGGAGCTATCGTATTGATGATTTCTTCTGATTTACCAGAAATTTTAGGAATGTGCGATCGCATTCTGGTCATGAGTGAAGGACAGATTACAGCGGATTTGCCTCGCAGGGAAGCAACACAAGAAAATATTATGAAAGCGGCTACAGGAGGTTGATAGTATGGCGGAGATTATTGTAGAGAAATCAAAAGCAGCAAAAGAGGGAAAATCCACTCGTTATTACTTGGAAAAGTTTGGGGCTCTAATTGGTTTAGTATTGTTAAGCGTGATACTTACGGTTTTATCAGATAAATTTTTAACGGTCAACAACGTCATGAATATTGCACGTCAATCATCTATTAATGCCATTCTGGCGCTCGGGATGCTTTTACCGATTTTAACAGCCGGAATTGACTTGTCTGTAGGATCTATTCTTGCGATTGCCATCATGTTGATGGGGGTTGTAACAGTCAACATGGGAATGAATCCATTCGTCGGAATACTAGTATGTTTATTGGTAGGTGCCTTTTTCGGTTGGTTGAACGGAATCATGTTAACAAAATTACGGTTGCCCCATCCGTTTATTTCAACACTTGGAACGATGAACATTGCGAGGGGATTAGCTCTTATTATTACAGCAGCAGCCCCGATTGCCGGTTTCCCATATATGATTCAGTTTTTGGGAAGGGAATTTGTTGGCCCGATCCCGGTTAGCTTCCTGCTTGTTATTGCTATGTATGTTATTTTCCATGTTTTCCTAACAAGAACACAAACAGGCCGATACATTTATGCAATCGGTGGAAATAAAGAAGCAGCCCACTTATCCGGTATTAATGTTAATCGGGTATTGGTCATCGTTTATACAATCAGCGGATTTATGGCAGCGCTTGCAGGTTTAGTTATGGTAGGACGTGTAAACTCAGCGTTCCCGCTTGCCGGGTTATCATATGAGCTGGATGCGATTGCCGCTGTTATTATCGGTGGAGCAAGCTTCTTTGGCGGTGTTGGTACGGTCTGGGGTACATTAATCGGTGCGATGATCATCGCGGTATTAAGAAACGGACTGAACCTTTTGAACGTATCAGCCGACTTTCAAATGACCGTTATTGGTTTCGTTATTATCGCTGCTGTATATGTGGATGTGCTTCGTCAGCGAAACAGTAAGAAGGGATAATGGATCATTAATCAAGACACTTTTTCAGGGATTTTTGATTAAACGCTTTCTTTGAATGATCATTTTATCCCGCATTAACTGGCAGCAAGACCCCTATCTCAAGATGATAAGGAATCTGAAGAAGATAGGTAGGGATCAATGCCGGTAAAAGCCAGATTGGTTCAACTAACATTCAGTGGGGGATGAAGGTACCCCCCTGAATGAAGATTCACATTATATAGAAAACAGGGGGAGAAAAAAATGAGAAAATTTGGAATGGTACTAGCGGCTACAGGTTTACTATTATCGGCAGTTGGATGCAGTCAGGGTTCTTCAGCCAAAACGGGTGGAGAAGGCGGAAGCGAGAGTGTTGCCGTTGTCTTAAAAACGTTAAGCAGCCCGTATTGGAAGTATGTTGAAGCTGGAGCGAAAGCAGCCGGGAAAGACTTAGGTGTTGATGTGACGATTGTCGGTCCATCTGCTGAATCGCAAATCATGGAACAGGTAAATATGATTGAAGATTCTCTTAACCAAAGTCCCAGTGCTCTTGTCGTTTCACCATCACAGCCTGATACAGTTGTACCAGTATTAGAACAAGCGACACAAAGTGATCTTCCGGTCCTTTTAATTGACACAGATGCTGAGTTTGAAGGTAAAACATCATTTATTGGAACGGAAAACTATACAGCAGGTCAAGAAGGCGGTAAGCTATTAGCTTCCATGCTTCAAAAAGGGGACAAAGTAGCATTAATCGCAGGTGCTTTAGGTAACGAAGCAACCGATAAGCGTATTAAAGGGGCAAAAGAAGCGTTAGAGAAAGCCGGAATGAAAGTTGTAGCCGAACAGCCGGCTGACAGTGACAAAACAAAAGCGATGTCTGTTATGGAAAATATTTTACAAAAAGATCCCGATATAAAAGGTGTCTTTAGTGCAAATGATGACATGGCGCTGGGGGTATTGCGCGCTCTTGATGCAAAAGGATTAAAAGTTCCGGTTATTGGTACAGACGGTACGGTTGAAGCCGTTCAATCCATTAAAAACGGAAAACTGGCAGGAACGATTGCCCAAAGTCCATATGATATGGGGTACCAGGGAGTAGAAAATGCAGTAAAAGCGGTGAAAGGTGAAAAGGTTGAAGAACGTATTGACAGCGGCATTGATGTAATTACAAAAGATAATGCACAAGAAAAATTAGAATTCTTACAAAGCATTTCTAAATAACAAGGTTGATTTTGGAAAGATGGGAAGTAGCCGGGTGCTTTTGGTAAAAGCACTTGACTACTCTTGTATGTTCGATAAAAATACGGGAACAGCCAAGTTTGCAAATGCTTTATAATGTCTTATGCGGATCAGCATATTTCAGTATAAACAGGGAGTTGATAATGTATGAGAAAAATTCGCTGGGGGATTCTCAGCGCGGCGAATATCGCTTATGATCAGCTCTTACCAGCCTTAAGGCGTTCGGATCGTGCCGAAGTAGTGGCAATTGCAAGTAAAAGCGAGGGACGTGCAGAGAGATTCAATATCCCGACGATCTATAAAGAATATGATCAGTTACTTGATGATCCCGCTATTAATGCCGTCTACATTCCCCTACCCAATGCCCTGCATGCAGAATGGGCTATTAAAGCAGCAAAAAAGGGCGAACGGCTGAGGTGACAGCAAGTGTCGAACTTCCATTTATTAATCGCTATGAAGTGATTGGGCCAAAAGGGACGATTTTAGTAGATTCATCTTTCCGTCCAGACGTATCACCCGATCATTTTGGGAAAGTGATTATAAAAGATCATAATAATCAAACCGTTTTATACGAAGCTTACGAAGATGATCAATATTTAAATCAAGTCGAACATTTGCATGATTGCATCCTCAATGGCTGGCAACCAAGATATTCTATTGAGGATTCCTTACAGGTTGTGCATTATATTGAAAAGGGTTATGAGTCTTTACATAACGCTTCTGTTTCGCAGGATCTAATCTATATATATATTCCACTTAATAACTCGACACATCTTCATTCAATCAAGAGGCATCACAATCGGTGATCCAGACAACTTGAATTCGCCCTCAAGGGTTCACCTATGCGGTTGGCGCCAACCCCGCAAGGGGGGTGCCAGCCGCTTAGGTCTAGAAAATTTGGCATGGCCGTTCTTTGGTCAGGTCGAATTTTCTAAATCGATCTATATATGAATAAGTTGGTTAATAGACTTGCGGCGAATTAAGGATACAGCGGAGAATTACATGAGAGAGTTAAAGGGTCGACCGGCAAATATCTAATAGGCAGTAACGCTTTCAGCGGTGCTGCCTATTTTTGAAAGATTCATATTACATAATATAAGTCTATAAGAGAGGAGGCATTATATGAAACCGACGATTTATAGTGTCGCTGAACAAGCAGGTGTCTCAATTTCTACCGTATCAAAAGTGATAAACAATACTGGACGTATCAGTGAACGAACAAGAAAAATAGTGCTTCAGGCCATAAGTGAGCTCAATTATCATCCAAGCGTAGTAGCGTCTGCTTTAACAGGAAAACAAACAAAAACGATCGGCCTTCTTATACCTGATATTTCAAATCCTTTTTTTGCTGAAATTGCAAGAAGCATTGAAGATCGCAGCCATGAACTGGGATTCAATGTCATGATGTGCAGCACGGATAATAATAAAGAAAAGGAAGAAAAGTATTTATCGCTCTTAATCCGACAGCAAATCGATGGTCTTATTGTAGCTTCGGCTTTCCGATGTGCAAGCTTGCTTGAAGATATGGTAAAGCAACATATTCCCATTGCCCTGGTAGCGTCAGAAATCCCGGAATTATCCATAAATACAGTGACGGTTGACGATTATCGGGGGAGCTACTTGGCTACTTCGTATTTACTATCCCTGGGCCATAGAAGAATTGCTATTATCGCGGAAAATGTCCGCAGCAATAAACCTCGTGTATATGCCTTTAGGGATACTATGGAAGAAGCGGGTGTTCAAGGAATTGACAGGTACGTTATTAAAACAGAAGCTGCCATAACAAAAGGGTATGAAAGTGCTAGACAACTCTTCTCATTGAAGGAGAGACCCACCGCTATTTTTGTGTGTAACGACTTATTGGCCATTGGAGCCATGCAAGCCATTAAAGAAGCAGGTTTAAGTATTCCTCACGATGTATCGATCATCGGATTTGACAATACGGTTCTTTCCACTACTGCAACTCCGATGCTAACGACAATTGCTCAACCGATGAAAGAGATAGGGACAAAAGTGGTGAATCTATTAATTCAAGAAATGGAAGAGCCTAAAACCTATAAAGAACGTTTACTCCTTTCTCCTGAACTAATTATTCGTGAATCGACAGCCCCTTTGCATTGAAAGTATAAAAAGGAGTATCGACCTTGGATTGACAATTAAAAATATTCGGAATTCTCATTGACACACCTAGAATGCAAACGTATAATTTTTTCGTGAAAAGGGTAAGCGCTTAACCTAATGGTGCTGTTTATTAAACATGGAATGGTAAATCATGATGAAAAAGGTGAGTATTCAATGGCATTAGTGAAAATGAAAGACATTTTAACGAAAGCAGAGCAAGAAAATTACGGAGTAGGAGCGTTCAGTATTGCAAATATGGAGATGGTAATGGGAGCTATCAAAGCAGCGGAGGAATTGCGCTCCCCTTTAATTCTGCAAATTGCGGAAGTTCGTCTTAAGCATTCACCCATCCATATGATCGGTCCTTTAATGGTGGCAGCGGCGAAAGAAGCCAATGTTCCTGTAGCAGTTCATTTTGATCATGGGATGACAATCGAGAAAATTAAGCAGACGTTAGAAATTGGTTTTAGCTCTGTTATGTATGATGGTTCTCACCATCCGCTGGAAGAAAATATTCGAAATACAAAAGAGGTTGTAAAGCTGGCAAAGCAATATGGTGCAACAGTGGAAGCGGAGATCGGCAGGGTCGGCGGCAGTGAAGACGGCTCGGAAGATATTGAGATTTCACTTACCAGCGTGGAAGAAGCGAAGCGATTTGCAGAGGAAACCAATGTAGATGCATTAGCAATTGCCATCGGAAATGCACACGGTATGTACAAGGGGAACCCAAACTTACGATTGGATCGTTTGCAAGAAATTGACCAACAAGTGGACATTCCGTTAGTATTGCATGGAGGCTCCGGGATTAGCGCTGAGGATTTTAAGAAGTGTATTCAACATGGCATTCGCAAAATTAACGTCGCGACCGCCACTTTTAATAGTGTGATGAACACGGTTAATAAATCGGTTGAGGCTGCGGCTTATGCAGATTATTTTATTTTTCATCAAGATGTCATCCATGCAGCGTACGAAAATGTAAAACATCATATGCAAATATTCGGCAGCTGTAATAGAGTGTAAAAAAGGATTATTCAATGTACCTGGATACAATTGTTGGATGAACTCGGTGAGGTTATTGATATCTTGTCTATGGTTAGTCGGAGATGAAAGTGTGGGAAATAGCGGTTTTTTTACATAGGAGTTAAAAACATGGAAAATTAACATTGTTTTTTAAACCGGCCATAAAAAAACAGGAACCTGCTGAAAAGGTTCCTGTTTTTCTTGTTACTTCACAGCTTTTTGAATTCGATCAATAAATGTTAGGGAACGCCCTGTTCCGATTGCCACTGATTCCAAAGGACTTGGAGCGACATGGACAGGCACGACCATGACTTCGCTTAGCCACTCCTGCATGCCGTTTAACAAAGCGCCGCCTCCGGATATAATGACTCCACGGTCTACGATATCTCCGCTTAATTCTGCAGGACAATCTTCTAATGTAGCGCGAATGGCTTCTAAAACTTGAAGCAGTGATTCTTTTATGGCCCCTTGAATTTCATAGGAGCTGACAGTAATTGTTTTCGGAAGCCCCGTCACTAAATCACGGCCGCACACATCCATCGTCTTTTCTTCGTGTTCCACCGGAGCATAGCCGATCTCCATCTTCACTTGCTCAGCTGTTCGTTCACCAATCAGCAAATTGTATTTTTTGCGGATATGCTGCATGATATCGTCGTCCAGATTATCTCCCCCGATGCGGATTGAGTTGCAAGAAACAATTCCTCCGAAGGAAATGATCGCCACCTCTGTTGTACCTCCGCCGATATCGACTACCACGTTTGCCACTGGCTCATCGACAGGCAAATCTGCTCCTATGGCAGCCGCTACAGGTTCTTCAATTAAGTGGACCTCTTTGGCACCGCAGCTTTTTACCGCGTCGTGAATGGCACGTCGTTCGACTGTTGTGGAACCGGACGGTGTACAAACCACAACGGTCGGTTTGCGAAGGGAAAATCCTGATGTTTTCGTAATTTTTTTCATAATTTGTTTCAGCATGCTTGTTGTGACATCAAAATCAGCGATCACGCCTTTTTTTAACGGACGCATCGCCATAATTCTGCCTGGAGTTTTTCCAATCATGCTTTTCGCTTCCGTTCCAACCGCCAGCACATTTTTCGTTTCTGTATCAATGGCTACAACGGAAGGCTCGTTTAAGATAATACCCTTACTTTTACTATAAACAAGGACATTTGCTGTACCTAAATCAATTCCAATCTCAGTATTCGAGAACATATTTTCACCCAATTCCTTTAGAGTTAAAGTCTCATATATCTATTCTATAGTTTATGTCGATTTTTGGGGGTAAGGGAATAGGGGAAATTGTGGAAATGGAAGAAAGGTAGTAAGAGACTATGAGGAAAGACTAGGATTCTGCCTATTTTTGTCGAATATATGTATAAATCCACATAAAGAATATGACATGAGCAAAAACCGCCCATGTCATATTCTTTACGCATAAGCCTTCGCCCATTTCCGTTGCGGGCCCTGGTCGAAGGCTTATACGAGAACCTTTTTCGATTTCACTGGTCGATCATTCAAGCGGAACGGCAAACGGAAAGTTTGTGAAAACGCTTTTTTACCGCGTGGAAAATTTTATGGTTGAAGCTAAGCGGGCCAAGGGATTCATGAATTGTTCATTTTTGTGAAATCTTTCATAAAAATGGTGAAAAAAGTATTGTCACAGCCCCCGGATTGTTGTAAATTTTATGTTTGTAAAATCAAATATTGTGAGGGGAAAATATGGCTGTCATTAATGTGTTCGTGTTTCTTGGGATTATTGCGTCTGCAATATCCGGTGCGCTTGTCGGAATCAAAAAGCAACTTGATTTATTCGGAGTCATTTGTTTGGCGGTAGCAGCAGCTCTAGGCGGAGGAATCATTCGCGATGTAATGATTGGGAATGTACCGCCAACCGCTTTTGTTGAACCAATCTATTTTTTTGTCAGTTTAGCAGCGGCGCTGGCTACATGGCTGTTTTACCATAATGTGAATCGGCTTCACGGAATCATCATGATTTCGGATGCTATTGGTCTTGGTGTCTTTACTGCAGTGGGGGCGAACACCGCTTTAACCCATAACATGGATGAACCCTTTATTGTCGTTTCCATGGGATTGATCACGGGAATTGGCGGAGGGATTATGCGCGATGTATTCGCTAAAGAAATTCCATTTGTTTTTCAAAAAGAGATTTACGCGATTGCTGCCATTATTGGATCGGTGAGTCTTTTGCTAACATATGATCATGTTCCGCATATTTTATCGTTATATATATGTCTCGCCGTAACGTTCGTTATTCGAGTGATGGCAGTTAGACACAATGTCAACTTCCCTGTTTTTAAAACGGAGATGGAAAAAACAACAGACGAAGCAGCACTTTAAGACAGCTATTTGTATATAAATCCACATAAATAATGGGGCACGGATAAAAACAATTCGTGCCCCATTATTTATGTGAGATATAATAGAAGGGTCGTAGTTTGAAAGAAAGAAGGAGAAAATGTGAGTAAATTATCTTCCTCAGCCACCGTGTTTGCCTCCCTCCAATGGCTCTTTTTTATTTTCGCCAATACGGTAGTTGTGCCGGTCTCGATTGGGAACGCTTTCCATTTAGAGGCGGAGCAAATAGCAATAGCAATGCGAAGTTCGTTTATCGTCACGGGCCTTGCGTGCATATTGCAAGGAATCATCGGGCATCGCTATCCGTTGTTGGAAGGGCACTCGGGCATATGGTGGGGACTTATTCTTAGTTTATGTACTTCCGCTTCTTCGGTTGGAATGAGCTATGCAGAAGTGGGAGGCGGTCTTGCATTGGGGATTCTTCTTGCAGGTGCTGCAACGATGATGATTGGTGCATTGAATTTAGTTCCCCTATTGCAAAAAATCTTTACCCCAATGGTCATGAGTATATATTTGTTGTTATTGGCCATTCAGCTTATCCTTATCTTCTTTAAAGGAATGCTGAAGGTGACGGAAGAAGGTTCCCTTGATTTGCCGGTCAGTCTTTTTTCCATCGCCATTGTCATTCTGGTAAGCGTAATCAGCATAAAAGGGAAAGGGCTTATCAGCAATTTTGCGATTTTGATCGGAATTACCATTGGCTGGATTTTATATGTATGGTTATTTCCCTCATCTCCTTTGGTTAGCAGCACAGGTTTTGAGCTGTCGCTGTTTCCATGGGGAAAACCACAGTTGCAGCTTGGGGTTGTCATTACAGCGTTTTTAGCGGGGATATTAAACGCAAGTAATACCATGGCCTCGATCCGTGCATCAGAAAAGCTGCACGGAACAACAACAGAAAACAGTCAATATCGCTTTTCCTTCACGATCACGGGCCTTTTTACCTGTATTGCCGCTGTGTTAGGTCTTGTTCCTTATGCGCCCTTCACATCTTCCATCGGCTTTTTGGAAAGTTCCAGGATTTTAGATCGGAAGCCATTTCTCATTGGCGGCGTTTTATTTGCCATTCTGGGGATTATCCCCGCACTGGGCGCATTGTTTTCAACGCTGCCTGTGACAGTAGGGAATTCGGTGTTATTTGTAGCCTATTTACAGCTGTTTGGGACAGCGTTACGAAGCATTCAAGACTATACGTTTAATTCGAAAACCATTTATCGTATTGCCCTTCCTGCATTAATGGGAATTTCCTTAATGAACATGCCACCCGAGGTTTTTGCCAGTGTATCCATCTACATTCGTCCTCTAATCAGCAATGGTTTATTAATGGGAATCTTGTTGGCTATTGTATTGGAGAGTACGGTCAAATGGTCCAAGTATGAATGAGAAAAGGAAGAGAAACCTCTGCATCCTTATGGGCGCAGAGGTTTATTTTTGCAGTTTTAAAAACAGGTCTATAACATTATTGAATGATGCAGATAAGAAAAAAGACCGTTTTCAAATAACTATAGTTATATAAGGTATGGGATCATAGTCTTCATTCCAACTATCAAGACATTATGTTTGATATTTTAATAGAATATTTTATTAATAAAATAAGCCATTTGGTTTATTGTTGTAAAAAAATAGTGAGATATAATCGAATAAAAGTTTGATAATTCACAAAATTATCTTTGTTCTAAATTGTTGGAGGGGGGTACACATGAGAAAGCTAAGAAGGTCTGCTGAAAAGAGGGAGAAAGAAGCGGCTAAACTAGCAAAAATAACAGTTGGATCTATCATGGCCGGGAGTTTATTGCTAGGTTCTGCATTGTCAACGCCTGTACAAGCTGCAACAACTTCAGACAGCTCGGCGGAATCAGCGCCTATTGATGTAAACACTATTCCAGAAGAACGTCTTGCTAAGACTTTGCAAGAGCGCGGTATGATTTCAAAAAGTGCTTCAGTGCAGGAAGTTCAACAAGCAGTCAAACAGTATATTAAGGAAAAAGGAGGAGACATACATCAAAAGCATAACCACCATAATGATAAGATGCTTGATCAAAAAGCCTCAGAGTTTTTAGCGAAACAAAAAGACAAGCTAACAAAACAGTTGAAAAATGGCCATGAAAACTTTAAAAAAGGAAAGCCGAACGGCTATGTAAAAGTAGATTCTGCGAAGCAAGGCTCTTACAGCGGCTCTGTTCGTACAGATAAAGTTCTTGTTTTATTAACAGAGTTTGCCGACTTCAAACATAACAACGTGGTGCAAGAAGACGGTTATATGTACGCGAAAGATTTCAATCGTGAGCATTATCAACAGTTAATGTTCGGTGATGAAGAATTCACACTCTTTAATGGGGAAAAAATTCAAACATTCAAGCAATACTATGAAGAACAGTCAGGCGGCAGCTATACAGTGGACGGCACGGTATCCGATTGGCTAACAGTGCCGGGCAATGCGCGCGAATATGGAGATGACAATCCAAATGGAGGGAATGATAATTTAAATCCTAAAGGACCTCGCGATCTTGTAAAGGATGCATTGAATGCAGCGGTTAAAGCGAGTATCGACTTGGCCCAATACGATCGATTCGACCAATATGATATTGATGGTGACGGAAATCAAAATGAGCCGGATGGTTTAGTCGATCATTTAATGGTCATCCATGCCGGTACAGGTCAGGAGGCAGGCGGCGGTAAATTAGGTGACGACGCAATCTGGTCACATCGTTGGACATTAGATGGCCCGTATGAAGTCGATGGTACAGAGGCGAAAGTCGACTATTGGGATGGAAAAATGGCAGCGTACGACTACACAATCCAGCCGGAAGACGGAGCGGTTGGTGTGTTTGCCCATGAGTTCGGCCACGATTTAGGATTGCCGGATGAGTATGATACCCAGTATACAGGCGAAGGCGAGCCTGTTGCATCATGGTCCATCATGAGCGGCGGCAGCTGGAACGGGAACATTGCCGGAACGGCACCGTCCAGCTTCTCCCCGCAAAATAAAGAGTTTTTCCAAAAAGTAATGGGCGGCAACTGGGCCAACATTACCGAAATCGATTATGAAGACATTGCGAAAGACGGCGTAGCGACTATTATTGACCAAAGTGTAACCAAATCCAAAAATCCCGGCGTCGTAAAGGTTAACTTGCCGAAAAAAAAATTGCAAGGCATTAAGCCTGCTTTTGGCGCGAAGTACTATTACAGCACAAAAGGAGATGATCTTCTGACAAGAATGACATCACCTGAATTTGATTTAACAAATGCAACGTCTGCATCATTTAATTATAAAGCGTACTTTGATATTGAATGGGATTACGACTTCTTATATGTAAATGCGATAACAGACGATGGTCAAGAAATATTAATCGATACAATCGGTGATGACGATACAGATCGTGATACTCGCGCAGAATCTTCAAAAGGCCAATGGATAGACAAGTCCTATGATTTAAGTCAGTTTGCGGGCAAAAAAGTGAAGCTTGTATTTGAATACGATACAGACGGTGGTCTGGCATTGGACGGTTTTGCATTAGATAATGCAGAGTTAGTAGTAGACGGTAACCAAGTGTTCTTCGATGATGCAGAAGGTACACCGAAATTCCAATTGGATGGATTCGAAACAACAGACGGCAGCTATTTCAAAGATAATTACTATTATTTGGAGTGGAGAAATTATGCCGGTGCTGATAAATCATTAGCGTATTCCCGCGGTGCGAAATACAACACAGGTATGGTTGTATGGTACGGTGACGAAAGTTTCATGGACAACTGGGTTGGCGAACACCCTGGTGAAGGCTTCCTGGGAGTAGTCGATGCACATCCGGCAGCCGTTCCTAATATAGAAGGGAAATTGACGCAAAGTACTCGTTACCAGGTAGCGAATGCAGCGTTCTCATTAGATCCTACACCGGCATTTACAGTATCGAACTCTGTACGCGGTACTTACAATTTCTTAAGTTTACCGGGAACGACTGCTTTTGATGATGCGAAATCTTATATTGATGCTCGCATTCCTGATGCAGGCCGCCTTGTTCCAAATCACGGCCTGAAATTCCAAGTCATCGGTGAAGCAAAAGATAACTCAGCAGGTGCAATTTGGATTCATAAGTAATAAATAGCGGTATACATCGAAAGAAGGTCTGGGCATATCCAGACTTTCTTTTTGCTATGTAAGAAAGCATAAACAATCTAGTACTCTATGTTTCGTATTAAAAATTTTATGAAAAAAAGGTTTAGCATAAAGGGGAAGTGGTATATCATAACCAACCACATAAAAAAGTGGTAGAGCACAACTTACTAGAATAATGAAGGAGGAATTAAAAATGGCAGACAAAAACAACAAAAATAACAGAAACGATGATAACAAAATGAGTCGAGAAGAAGCAGGCCGCATGGGTGGAGAAGCAACTTCCAGAAATCATGATAAGGAATTCTATCAGGAAATCGGCCGCAAAGGCGGAGAAGCAACATCAGAAAATCATGATAAAGAATTTTATCAAGAAATCGGTCAAAAAGGCGGAGAAGCAACATCTAAAAATCATGGTGATGATTTCTATGAAGAAATTGGTGAAAAGGGCGGGGAATCAAGAGGCAATAGCCGCAAAAATTCAAAAGGCGATAACGACTAAACATGACAGTGTCTAGGGTAAAAGGCATTGGAATAGTTTAGCAGAAATCGCCCCTGTGTAAAATGGTTTAACGAATACTTTAATAATGATTATACAACAACTCAATTGAAAATGAAGGTAAAAATTTATAGCTTCATAAAAAACGTCCTTTCCCGTATGACGGAAAGGACGTTTTTTTATATGCTCCCAACATAAGGTAACAAATCAAATTTGTTGAAAATGAGGCTGGATCAAAAGCATTTGATTTTAAACCAATTGGATATTCCCCTTTTACAATCGTCTATTCTCGCACATAATAAGGGACAAGTTCATCCAGTGTAAAGAGTGATAATGCACTTTACAGCTTTACATGTGTAAAAAAAGATTGAATATAATCATAGTACTGATTATAATATTTTTGATGTAAAGTCGAAGTTTACACGTGTAAAATAAGGGGGTTGACAATGACTAAGGCAAAGAATATATCAAATCGCAAGCTTTTAAGTATCGCAGGGCTTGGTTGGTTGTTTGATGCGATGGATGTGGGGATGTTGTCCTTCATCCTGGCCGCTTTACAAAAAGAGTGGAATTTATCTGTCCAGCAAATGGGATGGATTGGGAGTGTGAACTCCATCGGTATGGCCGCCGGCGCGTTCATATTTGGACTTTTAGCCGATAAAATTGGGCGTAAACATGTTTTCGTTATTACATTATTGTTGTTTTCCGTCGGAAGCGGATTGTCCGCTTTTTCCACTACGTTAGCTGTATTTTTGCTTTTACGCTTTTTGATTGGGATGGGACTTGGAGGGGAATTGCCGGTTGCATCCACATTAGTGTCAGAGACAGTGCCCGCAAAAGAGCGGGGAAAGGTAGTGGTATTGCTTGAAAGCTTTTGGGCAGGAGGCTGGTTGATCGCCGCGCTCATTTCCTTTTTTATCATTCCAAAGTTTGGATGGCAGACAGCTTTGCTTTTAAGCGCGCTACCTGCATTTTACGCTTTGTATTTACGCTGGAATCTACCCGATTCACCGCGCTTTGAAGCAGTTCAAACAAAGCGTTCTGTGTTTCAGAATATGGCGGATGTCTGGTCAGGACAGTATCGCCGTGAAACGATTATGCTTTGGGTTTTGTGGTTTTGTGTCGTTTTCTCCTATTACGGCATGTTTTTATGGCTTCCAAGCGTTATGGTCATGAAAGGATTCAGTCTAATTAAAAGCTTCCAGTATGTCTTAATCATGACATTGGCCCAACTTCCGGGCTATTTCAGCGCTGCCTGGCTGATTGAGCGAGCTGGTCGAAAATTCGTGTTAGTCACCTATTTAATTGGAACGGCAGTAAGTGCCTATTTCTTTGGAAATGCTGAGTCATTGCCATTATTATTAACGTCCGGTATTTTCTTATCTTTCTTTAATCTAGGAGCATGGGGCGGGTTGTATGCCTACACTCCAGAGCAATACCCGACAGAAATTCGCGGAACGGGAGCCGGAATGGCTGCATCGTTCGGACGTGTCGGAGGAATATTGGGACCTCTTTTAGTCGGTTATCTTGCTGCCCAACAAACATCGATTACCATGATTTTTGCGATTTTTTGTATTGCAATCGTAATTGGAGCATTATCTGTGTTGATTTTAGGAAAAGAAACAAAAGCGAAAGAATTAGCATAAGAGATCAAGACAACCGAATATGATCCAACACCAATTATTACATCGTTGAATGAAGAAAACGGCATAGAGACAAGAGAAGAGCAGCATAGTTTAATCACAAAGCTGTACGAAAAAATTTATCAGCTTGGAACAGCTGAAACAAAACAGGAGATCCGTTCATTACGGATTTTAAAGGGGCTCAAAAGCCTCTAGGAAATGATCATCATCTATATAAATCCACATAACGAATTCGGCATAGGCAAAAACCGCCCATGTCGAATTCGTTACGCATAAGCAGCTGCTTATACGAAGACCCTTTTAGCAGACTCAAGGTGGGAAAACCAAAAAAGCCATAAGAGAACCATAGGCAAATGTTTATGTCGGATTATTAAATTGGATTTATATATTTTTCTGTGATAAATGTCGCTGAAATCCTTGATTTTCTTGGATTTTTAATGATGGTTCATCACAGGAGGTTGTCCCAAAAGTACGTTTTTTGTACTTTTGGGACAACCTCTTTTTTATACGTCAAGCTGTGTCTCTGTCTAGTTCCTTAAAAATCCGCCAATTGACGGGCTTTCTTTATGAGTATTTCGAATTAAGAAGGAAATGGTACGAGTTATGTATAAATAGAAGGTAGGAAGATAAAAGGCGGGAGGGACGCGATGTGGAGCAGCAAGTGCGTATTGGCAGTATCATTCGTGAACTAAGAAAAATGGTCGGATTGTCACAAAAAGAACTGGCACAAGGGATTTGTACACAGGCACAAATCAGTAAGCTTGAAAACGGGGATGAATATCCTTACAGCATCACCTTATATGAAATTTCCAAACGCCTTGGTGTAGATATGAACTATTTCTTTGATATTATTGAAACGCCAAGGCTTGATTATGTAGCGGAGGTCAAAAATTTAATACGTCAATATATTCGTAAGAGGGATTATGATTCCGTCGCTCATATCGTTCAGCGTGAAAAAGAGAGTCCGCTTTTTCAAACGCCCGCTAATAAGCAATTTTTGATGTGGCATGAAGGGATTTGTGACTATTATGTATATAAAAATAAAGACAAATCGCTAAGTAAATTGTACGAGGCCATTACATTAACCCAAACCTCTCATTCTTATTACAAGGAACGAGAAATTGAGGTTTTGAACAGTGTCGCCATTATCCATAATGAAGAAAAAGAATTTGGGCGAGCGGTGGATATTTATAAAACGGCATTGACTCAATTAAAGTATTTGCCGCAGATTAAAAATGAAAAAATTAAAATTCGGATTTTGTACGGGTTATCACGGACATTGACGGAAATGGGAGAGTATAAAGAATCGTTGGTATATAGTGAAAGAGGGATCCATTTATGCATCAGCTGCGAGTCTCTCTATTTGTTTGGCGAGTTACATTATCAGTCTGGCTGCAACTTAATCAAAATGCAGCAAAAAGAAAAAGGGACACAATATTTAGAGAAAGCTATTTTTATCTTTGGGCTGGAGAAAAATGAAAAATTTGTTGCGCTTGTGAAGCAGCAGATGAAAAAGCTATTGGAACAACACGCCATCTAAAATGACATGAAAATATTACTATAATTATATGTTTTTAAAAAAGAAGCAGTTTATCGTCCATTTGATGCAGTTTTCCTGTACAGAATACGTGACAACGTTCCTACAAGCTTTTTAGAAGTAAGTTATAATAGCAGTAACATTACACTACTATAAAGGGTGATGAAGATGAAAAAATGGTTAACAAGCATTTGTCTAGCAGTAACTCTTATCGCCGGTTTTGCATCCGCGGGTGCGGCTTCTAATTTAAGCACATTCGCTGAAGAGGAAGCAGCAAGAACGTTACCAAATCAACATTAAGACGAGGTACCAAATCACTGGGCTTTTTTTCAGTTAATATCCCTTACTAAGAGCGAAAGGCGCACGGCTTTTAAGTCGTGTGCCTTTCTTTTTAAAAATATATAAATCCACATCAATCATGTAACATGGACAAAAGCGGTCCATGCTACATGATTGAGAACCTTTTGAGTCTATTCAGGATGCTCAAACAAAGGAACATAAACAGGATAACAAGCGATAGATGATGTTAAAAAATTAAGCAAGATGAGAGAACAGAAAGGTATGAATAGAAGAAGATCCGGTGATAGAGGTTAAAAAAATAAGTGGGATTTATATAAGAAATTAGACGGACTGGATATGGACAACTAATTGTATGATAAACTAACGGCAAGGCAAAATATGGTATAATGAACTTGGAGTCGAATCAGGGGGTGAAGGTGATGGAATTACAAACGTTGCTGCGTAAAGCAAAGTATCCTGTTGTATTAACGGGAGCAGGTATGTCGACGGAAAGCGGGTTACCGGACTTTCGTTCAGCTGCTCAAGGATTATGGAAATACAAAGACCCTGCAAGGCTGGCCAGTACGTATGCGATGGAGCATAACCGTGACGAATTTGTGGAATTTTATACAGAGCGAATTAAAGGATTAAAGCAATGTCAGCCTCACGACGGGCACTATATATTAGCGAAATGGGAAAGAAAAGGGCTGATTAAAAGCATCATCACCCAAAATGTAGATGGTTTTCATCATCTTGCCGGCAGCGAAAACATTGCAGAGGTGCACGGAACATTACGGTATCTTTACTGTGACAGATGCAGGCAAAAGGCAAACCATAACCTGTATTTGCAGGCACACACGACATGTGAATGCGGGGGATTTCTTCGTCCGTCCGTCGTTCTGTTTGGAGAAACACTTCCCGATGAAGCGGTGCTGGCAGCGGAACAAGAAACGAAAAAAGCCGATTTGTTTATTGTGCTTGGTTCATCTCTCCAAGTGTCTCCAGCCAATTTATTTCCGATTGAGGCAAAACGGAATGGAGCACAGCTTGTCATTATCAATATGGAAGAAACGGAATTGGATGGAATGGCTGACCTTGTGATTCATAATCGAAAAATCGGTGAGTATTTGCAGGAAATCGATGCCTATCTATCGCATGAATAAAAGTGCATTCGTTCTTTTTGTCCAATATCATAGTTTTGGAATGTAAATGTTTAGCGCCGGTTATCTGTTTTCAGGAGGGTGGTTCAAAAGCGTATCCTTTATGCTTTTGAACCACCCTCTTTATTTTATTGACTTCTTTCGGTCCCATCGTTTTTGGGTATACCTTTGATAAATTCATCCTAATTTTACTAGAGAATGAAGGGGAAAATATATTCAGTTTATTTGTCGATTTTTGTTGACAAGATTGCATGTGCAGGATAATATGTATATACAAGTTTGATCTTGTATATACAAGTGCTTGTTCAATCGCTTCATGTAAGCGATTCACCAGGCGGAATTTTTACCGGGATGGAAAGGTTTTAAGCAAAGCCGTTATTTTCCGATCTTTTGAAAAGGTGGAAGAGAGGGATAAAAATGAAACCGTTGACAAAAGGTAAAAAAAAGATGAGTTTAAATGTTTTAATATAGTTTTTGGAGAGGGAATTAACGCCGTTTACTTTCGTGGAGTTGTAAACGGTAACAGGAGGATAGAAAGATGAGTGTAAATAAAAAATCTGTGGAACAAATTGTTCAGGCTATTGGCGGCAAAGATAATATTGCAGCCGCTACCCACTGCGTCACTCGCTTGCGCTTTGCCTTACAAGATGAGAGCAAAGTGGATAAAGAGGCGCTTGAAAATATTGATCTTGTAAAGGGCTCATTCTCTGCAAACGGTCAGTTTCAGGTCGTGATCGGGCAGGGCACCGTTGATAAAGTATATAACGAAATGGTTCAGATGACAGGAATCGGTCAAGCAACTAAGCAAGAGATTAAGGATGCCGCTGCACAAAATTTAAATCCGCTGCAACGGGCGATTAAGACATTGGCGGACATTTTCATCCCGATTTTGCCAGCCATCGTAACAGCCGGTTTATTAATGGGGATTAATAACGTTTTAACCGGCCCTGGCATTTTCTTTGATGAAAAAGCATTAGTGGATGTGTATCCAAAGTGGAAAGACTTTGCAAGCATTATTAACTTAATTGCGAATACAGCATTCGTATTTTTACCAGGATTAATCGGTTGGTCTGCTGTGAACAAATTTGGCGGAAACCCGCTGTTGGGGATCGTTCTTGGTTTGATGTTAGTGCACCCTGATCTTTTAAACGCATGGAGTTACGGTGCAGCAAAAGAAATTCCAACATGGAACTTATTCGGCTTTGAAATTCAAAAAGTTGGTTATCAAGGTCAAGTATTGCCCGTATTAGTTGCTTCTTACGTATTAGCGAAACTTGAAATTTTCTTGAAAAAGCGTATTCCGGATGCATTCCAGTTGTTGCTTGTAGCACCAATTGCCTTATTGTTGACTGGTTTTCTTTCATTCATTGCAATCGGACCGATTACATTTACCATTGCTAAAGTGATTACTTCTGCCGTTGTAGGTATTTTCCACGCTGTTCCTGTGTTAGGCGGATTGCTTTACGGCGGTCTTTATGCTCCGCTTGTTATTACAGGTATGCACCATACGTTCTTAGCCGTTGACCTGCAATTGATCGGCAGCACAGGCGGAACATTCTTATGGCCGATGGTTGCTCTATCAAACATCGCACAAGGTTCTGCAGCATTAGCGATGATGTTTGTATTAAAAGATGAAAAGCTGAAAGGTTTATCCTTAACATCTGCAATCTCAGCTTATCTTGGAATTACAGAACCGGCGATGTTCGGTGTGAACTTACGCTTCCGCTTTGCCTTTATCTCAGCGATCGTCGGATCAGCGCTTGCAGGCATGGTTATTACAATGAATGGCGTACAAGCACCATCTATCGGTGTCGGCGGCCTGCCTGCCTTCTTATCCATCTTCCCGCAAAATTGGGGAGCATTCTTTATCGGCATGGCGATTGCGATCGTCGTTCCAGCTGTGTTGACATTTGTATTCGGCAAATTGCGTAAAAACAAATAATGAAACATGGAGCCTGCGAAAGAAGCAGGCTCTAAGGATTATGATAAGAAAAGCCAACGATACCATCGAACATAAAAGCATATAGCTTGTTCACGATGGTATCGTATCTTGCTTTATCCCGCATTAACGGGCAGTAAGCCCCCCACTGATGGAAGTTTCCTTTATAGAGCATACATACAGCGGAATATTAGGAGTTGGTGTGAATGAGTAAAACGTGGTGGAAAGAAAGCGTTGTGTATCAAGTCTATCCCAGAAGCTTTATGGACAGTAATGGTGACGGCATTGGCGATTTGCGAGGTATTATTTCCAAGCTTGATTATTTGAAAAAACTAGGGATTGATGTGATTTGGCTATCTCCTGTTTACAAATCACCTAATGATGATAACGGATATGATATTAGCGATTATCAAAATATTATGGATGAATTCGGCACGATGGCCGATTGGGAAGATCTTCTGTCCGAAGTACATAAACGCGGGATGAGGCTTATTATGGATCTTGTTGTCAATCATAGTTCCGACGAGCATCCATGGTTTGTGGAAGCAAAAAAATCGAAGGACAACCCATACCGTGACTATTATATATGGCGTCCCGGCAAAGATGGAAAAGAGCCGAACAACTGGTATTCCAATTTCGGGGGTTCAGCATGGCAGTATGACGAAGCAACGGGTGAATATTATTTACATCTCTTTTCTAAAAAACAGCCTGATTTAAACTGGGCAAATCCGAAGCTTCGAAAAGAAGTGTATGACATGATGAAATGGTGGCTCGATAAGGGCATTGATGGTTTCCGTATGGATGTTATCAATTTTATTTCAAAACCGGAAGAGCTGCCTGACGGTGAGCCCAAGCCCGGGAAAAAGTATGCATCCGGCAGCAAATATTATCGAAACGGCCCTCATATTCACGACTATTTGCAAGAAATGAATCGTGAAGCCCTTTCCTCCTATGATGTGATGACAGTCGGAGAGATGCCTGGGGTCACACCGGAATTGGCCCGACTTTATACAGATGAAGATCGTAAAGAAGTAAACATGGTGTTTCAGTTTGAACACATGGGGCTAGATAACGGTCCAAACGGAAAATGGGATTTAAAGCCGCTTAACTTGCTGGACTTAAAGCAGAACTTGACAAAGTGGCAAAAAGCGCTGGAAGAAAAGGGATGGAACAGTCTTTACTTCAATAATCACGATCAGCCGCGTTCAGTGTCACGCTTTGGAAATGACAAAGAATACCGCGTGGAATCAGCGAAAATGCTCGCCACCCTTCTTCATATGATGAAAGGCACTCCTTATGTCTATCAGGGAGAAGAAATCGGAATGACCAATGTTCGCTTTGAATCAATCGACGATTATCGTGATATTGAAATCATGAACATGTATCAGGAACAAAAGGAAGATGGAATTCCTGAAGAACAAATCATGGAAAGCATTTATGCAAAAGGACGCGATAACTCGAGAACACCAATGCAGTGGAATGCAAGTCCAAATGCCGGATTTACAACAGGAACGCCATGGATTAAAGTCAACCCGAATTATCATGAAGTGAACGCTGAGCAGGCGATGGCAGATCCGGACTCCGTTTACCATTATTACCGCAAACTCATTCAACTTCGAAAAGAGCAGGACATTATTGTGTACGGAGATTATGAATTGCTTTTAGAGGATCATCCGGAGATTTTTGCTTATAAACGTACACTGGACGGGCAAACGCTGCTGGTTGTTTGTAATTTTTTCGGAAAGAAGCCGGTGTTTGGATTGCCGGATACGATTGAATATAATTCTGCACAATTATTGATCAGCAACTATGCAGTAGATGAAACAGAGACGATCCATACAATCAAGTTAAAACCTTATGAAACAAGAGTATACTTACTTAAATAACAAATGGTGGTGGAAGAGATGAAACATCCTTGGTGGAAAAAAGCAGTTGTATACCAAATCTATCCGAAAAGTTTTTATGATACAAAGGGCAATGGTGTCGGCGATTTGCCGGGCATTATTGAAAAGCTAGACTATTTAAAAGAGTTGGGTGTGGACGTCATTTGGCTTACGCCAATCTATAAGTCGCCTCAGCGTGACAACGGATATGACATCAGTGACTACTATAACATTCACGAAGAATACGGAACGATGGAAGATTTCGATCGTTTGCTGGATGGGGCACATGAACGCGGCATTAAAATCATCATGGACATTGTGGTGAATCATACATCGACAGAACATGAATGGTTCAAGCAAGCCAGTTCTTCAAAGGACAACCCGTACCGTGACTTTTATATTTGGCGCGACGGAAAGGAAGATGGCAGCGAGCCGACGAACTGGGAGTCCAAATTTGGCGGTTCTGCCTGGAAGTATGATGAAAAAACAGGGCAATATTATTTGCACTTGTTTGATGTGACGCAGGCAGATTTAAACTGGGAAAATGAAGAAGTGCGCCAAAAGGTATATGAAATGATGACATTCTGGTTTGAGAAAGGAGTCGACGGCTTCCGTTTGGATGTCATCAACTTAATCTCGAAAGATCAGCGCTTCCCGGATGATGACGGGTCTGTACCTCCTGGAGACGGACGCAAATTTTATACGGACGGCCCTAGAGTCCATGAGTTTTTACAGGAGACCAACCGTGAAGTATTTTCGAAATATGATGCCATGACAGTCGGCGAAATGTCATCGACAACAATTGATCATTGTATCAAGTATTCCAATCCGGATCGCCATGAGTTGAGCATGACCTTTAACTTCCATCACTTAAAAGTGGATTATCCGAATGGTGACAAATGGACTGTCGCTGATTTTGATTTCCTTGCGTTAAAACGCATCCTTTCTACATGGCAGGTTGAAATGAACAAAGGGGGCGGCTGGAACGCGTTGTTCTGGTGCAACCACGATCAGCCCCGCATCGTTTCCCGTTACGGCAATGACGGAGAATACCGTACGGAATCAGCGAAAATGTTGGCAACATCGATTCATATGATGCAGGGAACACCTTACATTTATCAAGGTGAAGAAATTGGGATGACGAATCCGAAGTTTGACCGCATTGAAGATTACCGCGATGTGGAATCGTTAAACATTTATAAGCTTAAACGTGAGCAGGGCTTAAGCGATGAAGAGATTATCGCCATCCTGAAACAAAAATCACGCGACAATTCACGAACGCCGGTTCAATGGAATGATCAGCCGAATGCTGGTTTTACGACAGGCACACCGTGGATTCCTGTCGCATCGAATTATCCGGAAATTAATGTAGAAAATGCGTTGAACGATAAAAATTCAGTATTTTACCACTATCAAAAGCTGATTCAACTGCGTAAGCAATATGACATTATCACCGACGGCGATTATCAGCTGATTTTGGCCGATCACCCGGACATTTTTGCATATGTACGCAATGGAGAAAATGAAAAACTGCTCGTCGTCAACAATTACTATGGCAAAGAAACAACGTTCGAATTGCCTGGTGAAGTAGATGTAGAAGGATATAACAGTGAGATTTTGATTTCCAACTATGATGACTCAATCAATGACGTGAAAAAAGTAACGCTGCGTCCTTACGAGTCGATTGTGTATCATTTGAAGAAATAAGGGAAAGTCTTTCTATACAAGGAATCTTTTGACTTAGTTGAAGGTTTATCTGTAAAATATATAAAAGGTTCATTTCGTCAGAGGGGGCTAACGTGCAAAACGGCATGTTGGCCCTCCTTTATAATGATTAGCGGAACGAACCGCTTAAAGCTACGATGATATGCGGTGATGAGACGATGAGAACTAACAAATATTTAACCATTTATGATGAAATTGTAGAAAAAATCCAAAGCGGACAGTTAAAACCCAATACGAAGCTGCCGTCAGAAAATGAGCTGGTCGAGCAATATGATACATCACGTGAGACGATTCGAAAAGCGTTAACAATGCTTTCACAAAACGGCTATATTCAAAAAATAAGAGGAAAAGGTTCGTTTGTATTAGATGTAAGCAAATTTGATTTTCCGATTTCCGGTCTTGTGAGCTTTAAAGAATTGGCGCAAAAAATGGGGAAGCCGTGGAAAACGATCGTGTACGAATTCGCCCTTATGAAACCGGATGATTATTTGCAGCAGCATCTAAATGTCACGAATAAAGACAATGTATGGAAAGTGCTACGGGCACGCGAGATGGATGGAGAGCGCATTATTTTGGACAAAGCTTTTTTTAATAAAAAATATGTTCCTATCCTCACACGCGAGATTTGCGAGGGCTCTATTTACGAGTATCTTGAACATGACATGGAATTAAAAATCAGCTTTGCCAAGAAAGAAATTTTTGTCGATGAGCCGACAGAGGAAGATCAAAAATATTTGGATTTAAAAGATTATAACCATATTGTGGTGGTCAAAAACTATGTCTATTTAGAAGATGCCAGTCTATTTGAATACACGGAATCACGCCATCGGCTTGATAAGTTCCGATTTGTAGATTTTGCGAGAAGAGGTCACTAAAAGAAGGCAAGCCAGTTTATACGGGCTTGCCTTTATCTATTGATGAAGTATTAAAAAACGCAGCAGGTTATCCGCGTCTTCCGCCTCTACCGCCCCGTTTTGTTTCGGTGCCGCGTTTAAGGGAAGATAAATTCTCTTCACTAGTCTTTAAAAAACGAGCCATTTTATCTTCGAAACTTTCCTTTGGTTGGAAATTGCTTTTTGAACGGAAGTCTTTGGAATGGCTATTAACTCTTCCCTGGCGTGGTGGACGTTGGGAATAAGCAGAGGCTCGTCCTTCGGGTCTATCTATAGCTTTTTTGATGGACAAGGCAATTTTTCCGTCTTTCTCACTAATCACTTTTACTTCAATCTGGTCGCCTACCTTGAGATGGTCATTAACGTCTTTTACATAGCTATCTGCTACCTCGCTGATATGCACAAGACCTGTTGAGCCTCCCGGTAATTCTACGAATGCTCCAAAATTAGTGATACCTGTTACTTTACCTTGTACCTTGCTGCCTACTTCGATTGACATAAAAAAATGTTCCCCCTCAATAATGTTAAAAACAATTCATTATAACAAATAGAGGGAAGTAATATCAATTGGAGTTATTTTCTCTTTTTATTCTAATCCGTCCTCCTAACAATATCCTTTACATTTTGAGCATTAGTTTTCCATCGAATTGTTTTTCCAAATTTTATTTTGGGATATTCAAAAATCAACACTATTATTTAACAGAGCCTAAACTATTAAAGATAGTCAGGAGTTTTCGATTGTATATATTTAGAAACTAATTTATGATAAAAATGGATAATATTACCTTAAAGAGACGAAAAGATGGGAGAGAGAAGGGTGAAGAAAAAAATAAAGTGGAAGAAAGCGGCACCGGCTTTGCTGGCAGCGGCCATTGGAACAAGCGGTGTGATGATGCCTGAAACAAGCGGATTAGTTGCAGTTGCTCATGCGGAAGAACCGGCTCCAACCATTGCCCCCATGAATTACGAGCAAGCAGCCAGTACATTTATGACGGCTGCTTCGAAAGGAAATTGGGAAGGGGCATATGCGTTATTCAATGAAACATTGAAAAAGCATGTTCCTGCAGAAGTTTTTCAAAAGGTTTGGGAAGCGAAAACAGCTCCTTTCGGTAAATTAGGGAAGCCATTATCCATTAAAAGGGAAACAAACAGTGTTCATACAAATGTAGTGATGACCTATGAAGCGGAGAAATTCCCGATGGATATCACCATTAACTTCGATAAGGATGGCAATATCGATGATTTTTATATCCCTTTCTATTATACGCCTGCCAGCCAGTACAAGGAGCCGCCTTATGAAAAGAAAGAAAACTATGTGGAAAAAGACATCACGATAGGGGAGGGAGAATTGGCTCTTCCCGGTACTTTAACAATACCAAAAGGGGAAGGGCCTTTTCCGGTAGTGGTCCTTGTGCACGGGTCCGGTCCTAACGATAAGGACGAGTCCCTTTATTCTATGAAGCCTTTTCGCGATATTGCGGTAGGATTGGCAAATAGAAATATTGCCGTGCTTCGTTATGAAAAAGTAACGAGAGAACATCATATTAAGTCAGGGATGAACCAGAAGCTGACCATCCAGGAGGAAACGATTAACGATGCGGTAAAAGCTGTCCATCTGCTGCAAACACTTCCTCAAATAGATAAAAACCAGATGTATGTACTGGGACACAGCCAAGGAGGCTATGCACTACCGCGCATTTTAGAAGCCGATCATGAACATCAGATTGCCGGGGGAATCGTTGTCTCGGGACCGAGCGGCAAATTTCAAGACCTCATGTTGTGGCAGCAGCAGGATGCACTGGAAAGGGCCCAAGAACAAGGGGCACCTTCTGAGCAGCTGGAGGCATTAAAAGCCAATCTTGCGTTCTGGGAGCAGCAAATAGCCCTGATCAATGACCCGAAATATTCAAAGGATCACATCCCAAAAGAATTTCGACTTCCAAACGCGTATTGGTGGTACGAGCTTCGTGACTATGTGCCGACACAATTGGCAGCGAAGCAAAAGGTGCCTCTTCTCATGATGCAAGGAGGAAAAGATTTGCAGGTGGCGCCCTCCCACATCAATGAGTGGAAAGCCGCTTTAGCCAATCGCGATAACGTTACGTATAAACAATATCCGAACCTCATTCACTTGCTCGTCAACTATGCCGGAGAGCCTGACTATTCAGAATACGCGATTCCTGCCAATGTTCCGGAAAACTTCATTCAACATATTGCAAATTGGATAAAAGGGGGAAAACGCCCAGTTTCCTTCTCCGATGTAAAAGAGGAATTCTGGGCATATGAAGAGATTCAGTTTGCGGCAGAAGAAGGCTATGTGAACGGATACCCGGATGGTACCTTCCAGCCGAATCAAAATGTCACGAGAGCCCAGGCGGCAAAGCTTATCGCCAATGCCATCGGATTTAAGGAAGAAAAGGTTACTGATCAAACAGCATTTACAGATATACCGGAAGATAATGAGTTTCTTCCATATGTCCGCTTCTTAAAGCAAAAAGGCATCATGTCAGGCTACAAAGACGGAACATTTAAACCAGAGGAGAAGTTAACGCGTGCCCAAATGGCCAAATTGGTGGCAATGGCGTTTCAATTAAAAGGCCATTCGGCCAAGCCGTTTAAAGATGTACCAAATGGTCACTGGGCAGCTGATTATATTGATGCGTTAACGGTGAACGGCATTGCCACGGGGAAACCGGATGGAACGTTTGCCCCGAACGAGAAAGTAACGCGTGCCCAGGCGGCGGCCTTTTTGTATCGTGCTCTTCAACATTAAAGAAAATATGAATCCACATAAATGATGTGACATGAGAAGAAAACCTCATGTCACATCATTTACCCATAAGCATGTGCTTTTTCCATTTTCCACTGGTACCTTGTTTTAAAATCGGTATGTGAGCACATTGTCTCCATTGATGCTTTTTATGCTATTTAAGATTTTTCTGTTCTCTCACCTTGAATGAGCTTACAAAGGTTAATAATTTAACACTAGTCTTCGCCTACGATCCTCTTCAAGGTTTTTGGATTTATCATCCTGAATAAACGAAAAAGGTCTTCGTATAAGCCTTGGCCGAGGGACCGTAAGGTAAATCGGTCAAGGCTTATGCGTAAAGAATTTAGCATGGGCGGTGTTTGTCCATGCTAAATTCTTTATGTGGATTCATATAATCTTACCCAAGAATATGTTCAATTTTCTCTAACACGTCATCAGTAAGAGTCACATCAATTGCTTTTGCATTTTCTTGCACTTGCTCAGGTTTGCTTGCTCCAATTAAGGCACTGGCCACATTTTGTTGGCGCAGAATCCAGGCTAATGCCAATTGGGATAATTTAATATCCAGTTCATTGGCGATTTTCTCTAACTGTTCAACCTTTCCTAATACTTCATCTGTTAACAACGATCCCATATGCATATTTGCTTTTGGATCTGTTGCACGACTTCCTTCAGGAAATTTTCCGCCTCGGCTATATTTTCCTGTCAAGACGCCTTGAGCCAATGGTGAAAAGACGATTTGGCTAATACCATTTTTTTCGCTGACAGGGATGACTTCTTTTTCAATGTAACGATTAAACATATTGTAAACGGGTTGATTCACTACAATTCGATCCAATAAATATTTATCTGCTGTTCCGAGACCTTCTTGAATTTGTTGTGCTGTCCATTCGCTGACACCGACATATAGCACCTTTCCTTGACGAACCATGTCATCAATCGTTCTCAATGTTTCATCCACAGGAGTTTCCGGATCATAACGATGACAATAATAAATGTCGACATAATCTAAGTTTAAGCGCTTCAAGCTCGCGTGAAGCTGCTCAAATACATGCTTTCTGGAAAGGCCGCGGTCATTCGGCCCTTCTCCCATTGGCCAGAATACCTTGGTAGCAAGAACATAAGATTCTCTTGGATATCTCCCTAATGCTTCACCAACAATCTTTTCGGCTTCTCCAGTGGCATAAACGTTCGCCGTATCAAAGGAATTAATTCCTAAATCATAAGCGGCTTCAATCGTCTTTGCGGCCGTATCCTTTTCAGTCGAGTTACCGTATGTAAGCCAGCTTCCTAAACTAATTTCGCTAACCTTTAAACCGGTTTTTCCTAGTTTACGATATTTCATCCTTATATCCCCTCCAACAATTAGTCTTGCATTAAAAATTATAAAATATTGGAAAATTCTTTACAAGTAATGAAGTTTCTGGATAAAGTAAAGGCCGAGTTATATAGTATAAATTTTATATTTAATATAAAATTTGAATGAAGGAGAGCTTCTGATGAAAGAGGGTAAAGCGGTACATATTGAATGTTCGATTGAAAAAGAACTCAATATCATCGGCGGGAAGTGGTCTTTTTTTGTTTTAAGAGAATTGCTGGAAGGGACAAAGAGATTTGGAGAATTGAAAAAAGCCATTCCTAAAATCAGTCCGAAGGCTTTGACGGATACGCTGCGTCAGTTGGAAGATAACGAAATCGTTACTCGCACAGTGTATGCCCCTGTCCCTGTTAAGGTTGAGTATTCCCTCACAGAGAAAGGACGCGCTTTCCATAAGATTTTGAAAGAAATGAAACGCTGGGAAGCTCAGTGGGCGTAAGGAATGGAGTTTTAGGATTAGAAGTGAATCAAAATATCGACCATCCGGGGGCTAGAAAAAGAATGGAGCTTTATATTGAAAATTTTCTAAATAATGTTAAAATCTATTTGCATATTGGTCAGAGAAATTTTAGAGAAATATTTCTTTTTAGGTGCTAATGCGTGTGATGAACGATGGGCAGCCCGGGGACACGAGTTAAAAGTGAGTGAGGTAAGAATTGAAACCTGGGTGATTGGAGGAGGGGGGTGGGGGAAACCGGACGGCCACCGAAAGTTTAATCGTAATGGCGAACAGTTCAATATGGGAGAACACTTTCAAGTTTATTCAAGCTGAAAATCAGAAAAATATGAATAAAATAAAAAACGATGAATAATATTAAAAAGTTGATGTAATCCATATAAAGATAATACTTTGCTACAAATAAACATAATCTCAGTCGCACAGTATGAGAGAGGTATTTTGTAACGATAGGCTGACTTACAAGGTGTTCTTGTTCCTTGTAAGTCAGCTTCAGCATTTTGGGAACTAGCTGCAATGGTAAGCAAGAATAAAGGGAAAGGGAAGTTTTTACACGGGCAAGCCAAACGCAATAACAATTCGCAACAGAAGAGGGGAAAGAGCGGCAATGCATAAAAACGCGATTCTGCATTTAAGTATTTTTTTATTCTTTTTTCATTCTTCAGTAACAATTATGACTAATTTTCTCCCGTTGTATTTTCAAGAACAGGGATTAACTGCGACAAAAATAGGATGGTTAATGGCTGTTGGTCCATTTACTTCTCTTTTTGCACAACCTTTTTGGGGGTATATGAGCGATAAATACAAAACGATAAAAAAAATGATGCTTATTTGTTTAGTAGGAGTGATTATAAGCAGCATCATTTTGTTTCAAATGGGTTCATTTTTGACGCTCCTTTTTTTATGCGGGGTATTTTTTTCTTTTATGGCCCCCATTGGAGCGTTAGGTGACAGCTTAGCGCAAAGAACATCACAATTTATAGGAACGGCATTTGGAACGATAAGGATGTGGGGCTCAATAGGTTTTGCCGTAACATCATTAATAGGGGGACACATTCTATCCCGTATCGGAATTGACAACTTATTATATCCTTATCTTGTATTTGCTTTAATCGCTTTTGGGCTTGTCTGGAAAGTTTCTGATGTTAATGCCGCTGCAAAACCAATCAATTTAAAAGGAGCGGTAAGCGTTATTTTCCAATCAAGGTTTATCCTATTTTTATTTTTTATTATGTTTGTAACGATCGCTCATCGGACAAATGATAGTTTTCTCGGGATATACATAAAGCAGCTCGGAGGAAGCGAATCGTTAATTGGTTTAGCATGGTTTGTTGGAGTGGCAGTTGAAGCTGTTGTCTTCTTGCTTAGTCCTTATTGGATGCGTTTTCTTAACGAAATAACCTACATAGTGGTTGCTTCAGGATTATACGGCTTGAGATGGCTGCTATTTTCATTTGCTGAAACTCCTTCACATGTTATCCTGCTTCAATCGATGCATGGGATTACATTTGGCATTTTTTATTTATGTGCGTTCCAGTTTGTAACAAAGCTTCTCCCGGAGGAATTCAGGGCAACCGGCCAGTTGTTTTTCATTTCAGCTTTTTTTGGTCTTTCAGGGATTATCGGGTCATTAGGGGGAGGCATGGTTCTTGATCATTTCGGCGGGGCAGCCTTATACAAACTATTAAGCTATTTCGCTTTTGCTGGATGTATAGGTTTGATCACATACAAAACCTATTCAAGGAAAAAAAGTGTTTGTCAGGCCAAGCATGTTTATGAAAAAAGCATATAACTAGGCTTTGCCTGTATGACTTAAGTTATATACACTCCTATTCGCAGGAGCCATCTTGATCTTTTTGAGGTTTTATTATTGGGAGGTTTTTACATGTTCAAAATTACATTTTTGGGGGCAGGCAGTACGGTTTTTGCTAAAAACATTCTAGGGGATTGTATGCTTGTTCCTGCAATAGAAGGGTTCGAATTTGCCTTATACGATATTGATGAACAACGTTTAAGAGATTCCGAGAGTATGTTGAACAATTTGAAAGGGCGCTTAAACAAAAACATTAAAATCAAGGCTTATTTTAAATTGATAAAATACATACGCCGGAAAAAGTGGGGATTCACTACAGAGATGGGAGCGTAGAAGATATCACCCAACCTCAAGTAAGGAAGACGATGTATTACGAGGTAAAAGAATTTATTGAGCTAATTAAAAATCGACAGTTGGAATCGTCTATCAATTCCTACGGTCATTCCCTGGCAACAGCGGAAATCATGGAAGAAACCCGAAAACAAATTGGGCTCGTCTTCCCAGCCGATAAATAAGAAATCCACATTGAAAATCCGACATGATCAAAAGCAGCCATGTCGGATTTTCACCTTTTCAACCTATTTAAGATGCGAAGACAGAAAAACTATAGGCGGTTTAAAAAGCCACAGTTGATGTCGAAAAATGAAAATGGATTTATATAGGTAAAGTTCGTCCAAAATGAGGTTGAATCCATTCATCAGTTATTTGTTAACAGAATGTTTCTAGTGATTCGACACACCGGAAACTCCCAAGCCAGTATTGGCTTTAACAACGATTTCATCGAATTTCTTCGAGTCTTCTTTTTTGTTGGATACGATGGTGCCGATAATCGCTGCGATAAATCCTAATGGAATGGAGACAATTCCCGGGTTTGTTAGAGGGAAGATGGCTTCGCCCACTAAGATGGCCACTCCCGGTTCCGGATTCCACACGTTCGGGCTTATTGCTACTAGAATCAGAGAGCTGAATAAACCAACAAGCATGCCGGTTACTGCACCTGCTGTATTAAAGCGTCTCCAGAAAATCGTTAATAAAATAATCGGCAAGTTTGCGCTTGCCGCTACGGCGAATGCAAGCGCCACAAGGAAGGCGACGTTCATTTTTTGCGCGAATAAAGCCAGGATGATCGAGATGATGGCTACACCGACAGATGCTAAGCGGGCTGCCACCATTTGTTCTTTTTCCGTTGCCTGGCCGCGACGGATGATATGGCTATAGAAATCGTGAGCAAAGGCTGATGCTGCCGATAATACAAGTCCTGCCACGACGGCTAAGATAGTCGCGAAAGCAACCGCAGATACGAAGGCGAATAAGAAGTCGCCGCCTAACACTTGGGCAAGCAATGGCGCTGCCATATTTCCGGCTGCATTTGCTGCAATAATGTTGTCATAGCCAACAAATGCGGCTGCACCGAAGCCGAGGAAAATCGTCATAATATAGAAAAAGCCGATGATCCAAGTAGCATATACAACCGATTGACGAGCAGTCGGCGCGTCTTTTACCGTAAAGAAGCGGATTAAAATATGCGGAAGGCCGGCTGTTCCCAGTACGAGAGCTAAATTTAATGAAATCATATCGAGCGGGTCTTTGAATTTGTTGCCGGGGTTTAAGAACGCTTCTCCAATTGGAGTGGCTGTTTTCATATGCGTGAACATGTTAGCGATGCTAAAATCAAATTTTGCGAATACCATGAGGGAAATAATGAATGTACCAATCATTAATAGGACGGCTTTTGTGATTTGTACCCAGCTTGTTGCGGTCATTCCGCCGAATACAACGTACACTGTCATTAACGTGCCAACGATGAGGACTGAATAGATGTAGTCAATACCAAGAAGAAGTTTAATGAGACCGCCTGCACCAACCAGTTGGGCAATCATGTAAAAAATGGAGATGGCGATGGTGTTCAATGCGGCAACACCGCGAACTTTTTTGTCATTGAAGCGGGCAGCAATCATATCTGCCATTGTGTACTTACCAAGGTTACGAAGAGGCTCGGCTACGATGTAAAGCACGACAAGGTAAGCAACGAGGAACCCGATACTGTAGAAAAATCCGTCAAAGCCTGCCAGGGCAATCATTCCCGCAATACCGAGGAAGGAAGCAGCCGACATGTAGTCACCGGCGATGGCCAGTCCGTTTTGCCAGCCCGTCAATCCACCGCCGGCCGTATAAAACTCACTTGCGTTGTTCGTTTTTTTCGCAGCAAAATAGGTGATGACAAGCGTGAGTCCGACGATTGCTAAGAATAGACCAAAAGCTAATACATTCATGTAATGTTACCTCCCTTGTTTAATTTGCTGCATGATCTTTTCAACTAACCGGTCAAACTTTGCAGCTTTGCTGGAGTAAATCATGCAAAGTGCCCATGTCATCACGAACTGGGCAAAAGCGAATACCCATGCCCATGTCATGCCGCCAAAGGCCGGTTGATTTAATACAGTCGAATAAGCAGTTAAAATCGGTAATATGAAATAAAAGGCTAAAAAGAATAATGAAAACGGGACGATAAATTTTTTCTTGGCCGCCAATAATTCTTTGAATGAAGCAGATTGGACAATCGCCGTGTAATCAATGGATTCAGACGGTTCTTTCACCTGAGCTTGAGAATCGTGTAATGACATATGAAACCCCCTTAAAAATTTTAAATAACTAACACAAACAGTGTGAAAACGTGAAAAATCTACATTTTTCCTCCTCTCTATGCAAAACGTTTTCAATATTTGTGTTAATTATATAGTTATCAGAAAAATTTGTAAATTAAATTTTGAACATTTTTTGTCTGAATATTCTACATTCATCGACAGCTTGTTATATTACAGATAAATCCCTTATTTGAAGGGGGAAGTCCTGCTTTGAGGAAATTTTTGATATTGTATAAGAATGTATTTTAATACAGAGTAAAGAAGATAGGGTAAAAATGGAAGTTTCATTATATGAAAAAACACCTATAAACCACATGAAATGGTTCATAGGTGTTTTTGGTGAAAAAGCTCGATTTATTTCAAGCTTGTCGAAATTTATCTTACATGTATTATTTTATTCGAGTATTCACTCCGCTAATATCGCATTGTTCTAATGGAATCATTTTGGTTTTCTTAGTGAACTTATATCCAAGCCATACAACAATAAATAAGGGCAAACCAATATAAGAAACCGCGACACTATACCAATCAATTTGTTCACCAAGGAAAGCCGAATAATTTTGCCCTAAAATAACGAAAGTACATAAAACAAAAGCGAAAATAGGGCCGAACGGGAACCATTTGGCACGGTACGGAAGTTTCTTTAAGTCATGTCCTTGAGCCACAAAAGCTCTGCGGAAACGATAGTGACTGATGGCAATTCCTAACCATGCAATAAAACCGCACATCCCGGATGCATTTAATAGCCATGTATAAACGGCACCGTCCCCAAAGAGAGAAGCAAAGAATGCCAAAACGCCAACCAGGGCAGTAACAATAAGGGCGTTGACAGGAACCCCGCGTTTATTGACTTTCGCTAAAAACTTTGGTGCTTTTCCTTCTTTGGCAAGGTTCCAAAGCATACGCGTTGAAGCGTACATACCGGAGTTACCGGCCGATAACACAGCCGTTAAAATAACGGCATTGATTGCTGAAGCGGCAAAGGCAAAGCCGGCACGTTCAAAGATGAGGGTAAATGGACTTACACGTACATCATCACTTGCCAGGGTTTCTGTTGTAAATGGGATGAGCATTCCGATCACAAAAATAGCTAAAACGTAGAATAATAAAATACGCCAGAATACTTGTCTTACAGAACGTGGAACGTTGCGGGCAGGGTCTTCACTCTCACCGGCAGCGACCCCAAGCAATTCCGTTCCCTGGAAGGAGAAGCCGGCAGCCATGAAAATGCCCAGCATCGTAAAGAATCCGCCGTGGAACGGACCATCTGCAATGGTAAAATTTTTAAATCCGGTAGGTTCACCGGCGAAAATACCGAAAATCATGAAAATACCCGTAACTAAAAAGACAATAACGGTTACCACTTTAATGAGTGAAAACCAATATTCCGCTTCACCAAAACCTTTGACGGATAAATAGTTTAAACCAAACATAATCACTAAAAACAAGGCGCTCCAAAGAAGAGAGGAGCTATCCGGAAACCAGAATTTAATGATAAGGGCACCGGCAACCAACTCTGCGGCAATCGTGATCGCCCAGTTATACCAATAGTTCCAGCCAAGTGCAAAACCGAATGCAGGGTCTACAAACTTCGTTGCATACGTACTGAAAGAACCGGCTTCCGGCATATAAGCTGCCATCTCACCAAGACTTGTCATCAGAAAATAAACCATAATTCCAATGATGGTATAAGCAAGAAGCGCTCCGCCTGGACCGGCTGTATGGATTGCTGCTCCGCTCGCTAAAAACAAGCCTGTTCCAATGGCGCCGCCAAGGGAAATCATCGTTAAATGACGGGCCTGCAAGCCGCGGTGCAGTTGTTGCTTTTCTTGTGTTCCGGCATGTTGACTCATAAATAAGAAAACCCCTTTTCTTGATGATAATCGGAAGGAGCGAGAGCAATAAAAAAAGCCTCGAAAGGATTTCGACGGCATTCTTTATTCAAACTGCATCAAACCTTCCATGAAGATAGCTCTTCACATTGACCCGGTTAGGGCAAATGTGACAGTTCTGTCCCTGTTCGGGAACAGCCCCAGCCTGTCCGTTCAGAGAAAAAGAACAAGCTTCGGCGATTTTTCCTTTCAAGTGACCTCATGGGTGTTCTCTGCACCTCATTCACTTTACTATTAAAAATCGCGACCTCTACCTCATCGATTAGGATGAGGGTTTGCTATTCATTTTTTGACACAGAGTTCATTATAGAACGAACCAATGAAAATATCAATATATAAAAAGGATGTTAAGAAACCTGACAAACGATTGGAGTCCATCTTATAAATTTTATATGATCATAACAGATCACATGATTCTCCTGCGATTTCGTATAACCTTTTAAGATGGGGGCGGATATGAAAACCCGCGTCTTACCCTGATCGATCAAAGTATCGGTCAGGGTCTTTTTTATTTTTGCCAATATGAACGTGTGAACGAATCCTTTCTTTTCGGGAAGGAACGCTACCCGTCCCGTTTGAGAACGCACTCTCTTTAAACTTTGATGCAATCACCATCCCGGCGTTCTCTATTGAAAAGTCATTCGTCTGAACCATCGTTTGGAAAAGCTTCAAAACCACCAAGTCCTTCTCAAGGGATAACCGTGATTTTGGTCGTTCCTGGTGAAATGGTACCCGTTCTTTTCAGGGGATAAACACCATTTTCTTAACGCTGAGCCTCCAATTCCTAACGTCGTGCTAACCTCTTTTGTTGTATAAGCCTTATCTATAGTTTCCACATCGTTACCTCCCTCGAAGACCCCCGTTCATTATCATTTTACTATAATTGGGGACAATTTAAGGTTCCCATACAAGCGGTTGATAAATACACGACAATTTTCGGGGAAATAATTCATGTGTTTATCTACATCTCGCGCTTTTCCGTTTTTTCATCTTGAATAAGCGAAAAAGGTTCTCATATAAGGCTTCGGCAAGGGCCCGTAAGGGAAATGGGCGAAGCCTTATGCGTAAATAATGTAGCATGGACCGCTTTTGTCCATGCTACATTATTTATGTGGATTTAGATACTTCGGTCTTAGTAATTCTAGATTTCAATACAAATGATGTAGTAAAATAAAGTCATTGGTTAAATCTAACAGGGTGGGACAGCGTTATGCAAAAGTATAAAGTATATGGTGCGTTAGTTATGATCATGTTGTTTTGGGGATTCAACGTTTCGGCGACAAAGGTATTGGTCTCTCATTTCGCACCTTTGACGATGACCTCTTTTCGTATCTTAATTGCGGGATTATCGGTTTTGCTCATGTTAAAAATCATGAAGGCTTCCCGCAAGCTTCAATTAAAGGAATTGGGTTTTATTACCTTTGTCGGCTTATTCAATGTAGTCGGGCATCATTTCTTTTTATCGTTGGGATTGCAAAAAACAACGGCTACGAACGGTGGACTGATTATGGGATTGGCACCGCTCATGACGACCGTGCTGGCCATCTTGTTTTTGGGAACGCGCCTTACATTCATTCGCTTCATCGGCATTGTTTTCGGATTGACGGGAGTAAGTTTTGTTGTGTTACACGGAAGCGGTACGCTGTCATCCGGATCGGTGGGTGACTTGTTTGTCTTTTTATCTTTATTGATTCAAGCGGTCAGTTATGTGTTTATCCGTAAGGCATCCTCGACCATTGACGGGCGTCTCATGACAGGATGGATGCTAGTAACGGGGTCTGTTCTTTTGTTTATCATGAGTCTTTTCATGGAACCAAAAGGGTTGTCTACAATGGTTTCGGGAGATATCGGCATATGGATGGTTTTTTTGGCTTCTGCCATTTTGGCAACGGCTGTCGGGCATATGGTTTACAATCAGACGGTACAGCATATCGGAGCAGCGGAATCTGCCATTTTCCTCAACTTAAGCCCGTTTTTTGCATTGGTGGGATCTAGTCTGTTTTTAGGGGAGCCCATTTATCTCCAACAGCTCATCGGATTTGTCTTCATCATTGCAGGGGTCATTTGTGGAAGCGGGATTGTAGAGAAGGCAATGAGATCAAGAAAAAAATCGATCAACATTTCTGCTTAATCTTCGAATCTTGGCTTTATAGCCGGAAAAAGTTTGGAGAGTCAGTAAGGATCATCATAAAACATGCCCGGGTTCACCCAGGGCATGTTTTATGATGAATACGGAGTAAAAAAGAAGACTCCCGCGGGGGAGTCTTCTTGAACATTACTTTTGAACGTTAGCAGCTTGTGGTCCACGAGCGCCTTGCTCGATTTCAAAAGAAACAGTTTGGCCTTCTTCTAATGTTTTGAAGCCGTCGCCTTGAATAGCAGAGAAGTGTACGAATACATCGTCTTGACCTTCTACTTCAATGAAGCCGAAACCTTTTTCTGAATTAAACCATTTTACTTTACCTTGTACCATAATTGTACCTCCTGCGTGGATCTTTTCCACGGTTGTATTAATATCCTTGCTCAACCATATTCTTTCAAGGCGAAAACTACTTATTCAAATAGTTTTTCCATCAGTCATATACCGAACAAAAATAACTTCTTTATTATAGCATGGAAGGAAAGAAGATGCAAACGATATTAGAGAGTGCACCGTTTTTATAAGCCGGGCTAAAATCTGGTGTTGTTGGTTGGATCATCAGGATGGAATATGCCATACAAAAGAATACGTGTTTCCATTATGAAAAAATATACTTTTTTTATGTATTTTTTATCACGAATGAAGAGAACCATCCCCACCTCAAGCTTTGCCGATCAAGAGTATATCATCCTTGTAATCTTTAATTACTTAATTTAAACTGAATATTATGATTAAAGGTGCCAATTTTGTAACTTGGCGGAGTATGACTTTATAAATAAAGGGGGACAGCACGATGGCAGCCACATATACATTATCTCCCCTGGGCGATCAAGCCGTCATAGTGGAATTCGGGAAAAATGTAACAGAGGAGATTCAGCAAAACATACAGTCTTTTTGTACATATTTAATGGATCATCCCATTGAAGGAATGATCGAGTTTGTACCGGCATTTACGAATGTCACCATTTTTTATGATCCGTGGAAAGTCAGCGAACAAGGAAAAAAACAGCCTTATGAAACGTTTTCTAAGCGAGTGAGTGACAGGCTGAACTCGCTTGATTTTCATCAGAATATAAAAAGGCGGATCGTCGACATCCCTGTTTGTTATGGAGAGGATTTCGGTCCGGATCTTGAGTTTGTGGCCAAGCATAACGGAATGGCCGAAGAAGATGTCATCCGCATTCATTCGAACGGGAAATATCTTGTTTATATGATTGGCTTTGCTCCTGGTTTTCCTTACCTTGGAGGCATGTCTGAAAAAATAGCAGCTCCAAGAAAAGCATCACCTCGAAAAGCCATTCCAGCAGGATCAGTAGGCATCGCAGGTGCGCAAACAGGCATTTATCCATTTGAAACACCAGGGGGCTGGCAGCTCATTGGACGTACGCCGCTATCCCTTTTTCAGCCTGATTCTACTCCGCCCACTCTTTTACAGACCGGAGATATCATTCGGTTTGCCCCTATATCCAGGGCAGAGTTTGATCGGTTGAAGGAGGGTCAGTCATGAGCATCAAAGTAGTCAGAACAGGTTTGCTGACGACGATTCAAGACGGCGGCCGGTACGGATACAGGCAGTACGGCGTCATTTTAAATGGAGCAATGGACCCGTACGCTCTCCGCATCGCCAACATGCTTGTAGGCAACGACGAGCATGAAGGAGCAATGGAGCTTACCTTGATGGGCCCCAAACTGCTGTTTGAACAGTCGTGTTTGATCGCATTAACAGGCGGAAATTTAACTCCTGCCATTGATGGAAAGGACGTTCCGATGTGGCGTCCTGTCTGGGTAAGAGAAGGCAGCGTGCTTGAATTCGGAGTGCCTAAAAAGGGATGCCGAACATATCTATCAGTCTCAGGTGGATTTCAGCTGCCGGAAGTGATGGGGAGTGTATCTACCTATTTGCGCGCAGAAATCGGCGGCTATAAAGGACGGGCTCTTCAATACGGTGATGTGATCGGTTTCAATGCTCCGTCGCCGTTTGGCGAAAAGCTTATTGATTCTTTGCAAAAAGGGGCAGCGGATCAACCATTTGCCGCAGCAAGCTGGACACTTCATCCAACATGGCTTCCTTCCTATGAATCCAACCCAACCATTCGTGCTATAAAAGGAGCGGAATTCGATCGCTTCACAGAAGAAAGCAGGCAAGATGTATTCACAAAACCTTTTCAAGTGACTCCGCAGTCAGATCGGATGGGCTACCGCCTGCAGGGCCCAGCTTTGACTTTGACAGAGCCGTTTGAATTATTATCGAGCGCTGTCGCATTCGGAACGATTCAGGTACCGTCGGACGGAAATCCGATTGTCCTCATGGCCGACCATCAAACAACAGGCGGCTATCCGCGCATCGCACAGGCTGCGTCCGTTGATCTGCCTTTGCTTGCTCAAGTCTTGCCGGGTCGGCATGTATCCTTTTCTGACATTTCCCTTGAGGAAGCACAGCGATTATATCTAAAAAGAGAAAAACAGTTTCAGTATATGAAGCGGATCATCTCTTTAACGATTTAATAGAAAGGAGAATGAACATGTTTCACATTGACTTGAATTGCGACTTAGGTGAAAGTTTCGGCGTGTATAAAATTGGAAATGATGAAGAGATACTAAATTATGTGACATCGGCGAATATTGCGTGCGGCTTTCATGCGGGAGATCCGGCGACGATGCGCCAAACGGTCCTGCTTGCCCTTGAAAAAGGGGTAAGTATCGGGGCGCATCCCGGCCTTTCCGATTTAATCGGATTCGGTCGCCGAAATTTGCCGATTACGCCGAGGGAAGCATATGAAATCGTCGTCTATCAAATCGGTGCATTGAATGCATTCGTGAAGGCGGAAGGCGGTGTGATGAAACATGTAAAACCGCACGGTGCCCTTTATAACATGGCGGCCGTCAACCGGGAATTGTCCGAAGCGATTGCCCGGGCCGTCTATAAAGTAGACCCTGAACTTGTGTTATTTGGACTTGCAGGAAGCGAGTTAGTCAAGGCAGGAAAGAAAGTCGGGTTGCAAACGGCGAATGAGGTATTTGCCGATCGAACGTATCAGAGTGATGGAACGCTAACGCCGCGCTCTCGGGAAAATGCGCTGGTAACAGATGATAGAAAGGCAGTGGCACAAGTCGTTCGCATGATCAAAGAAGGAAAAGTATTATCCGAGCAAGGAGCGGACGTAGAGATTCAAGCGGACACCGTCTGTATCCATGGAGATGGGCCGCATGCATTGAATTTTGCCCGTCACATCCGCGAGGAGTTTATGAAAGAAGGAATTACGGTTCAATCATACAGCTAAGAAGGGAGAAGCATGAATGGGAGCAAAATCAGGATGGAGCGTGCTGCTCGGAGCGGCTTTCTTGATGGCGACATCTGCCATTGGTCCGGGTTTTTTAACACAAACGACGGTTTTTACACAGCAATTAGCAGCAAGCTTCGGGTTTGTTATTTTAATTTCGATCATTTTAGACATTGGTGTCCAAATGAATGTATGGCGCATCATTGCTGTCTCGGAAAAGAGAGCACAGGATATCGCCAATCTCGTTTTGCCGGGTTTGGGAGGATTGATCGCGATTCTCATCATTATAGGAGGGCTCGCGTTTAATATCGGAAACGTTGGCGGCGCCGGACTGGGCATGAACGTTTTGTTCGGCGTATCGGTTGAAACAGGGGCGCTTATTAGCGGTGCCATTGCGGTTGCTGTCTTCCTGGTAAAAGAAGCGGGGAAACTAATGGATCGCTTTGCACAAATCATGGGCGGCGTCATGATTTTATTGACGCTCTATGTTGCCATCACCTCTTCGCCTCCTGTTGGTGAAGCGATAGCGAAAACCTTCATGCCCGATAAGGTTGATATACTTGCTATTGTCACGCTCGTAGGGGGGACAGTGGGCGGATATATTACGTTTGCAGGAGGGCATCGTTTGCTTGACGCAGGCATTCGAGGAAAACAAGCAATCCCTCAAGTGACGAGAAGTGCGGTATCAGGCATTACGATTGCCTCTATTATGCGGATCTTTCTCTTCCTGGCGGCCCTGGGAGTCGTCAGTCAAGGACTTACATTGGATGAAAGCAATCCGCCTGCTTCTGTCTTTCAGTTAGCGGCAGGAGATATCGGATATAAACTATTTGGAATCGTCATGTTTGCGGCTGCTATTACATCGGTGATTGGTGCCGCCTATACGTCTGTATCATTCATTCGAACATTTCATCCAAAGATCGAGCAATATGAAAACTGGATTATTATTGCATTTATTATTATTTCAACTCTTGTGCTCGTCACCATTGGACAGCCTGTTAAAGTTTTAGTGTTAGTTGGTGCATTAAACGGCTTGATTTTACCGATCACACTCAGCACAATGCTGGTTGCAGCTTATAAAAAGAACATCGTTGGGGATTATAAGCATCCACTGTGGCTTGCGATCTTCGGCGGCTTCGTAGTGGTGCTCATGGCCATTTTAAGTGTGTATACGATCATGCAATCACTGCCAAAGCTGTTTTAAATGAAAAAGAATTTCGTTTGAGATATTTGTTGTATGTATTGTTCAGCTGGAAAAAGGGTGTTGCAAGAAACACTTTCAACTATCATTTCTTTTGAAAAAGCCCAAACCCGGACAGGGTTGGGCTTTTTGCTTTTCAAAAAGCAGTGCTGTCAATTGAAGAGCAATGCGATTTTGATTTTTAGAACGTTATAGGTGATTCCACTTACGCTTATCTTTGAATATGAATGTAATAATAAAGGGTTAACACCTTGTTGAAAATTTTTCTGGTTGGGGTGAATGGAATGGAAAGGCCGCAATCTATAAATCGATCCCCTGAGCGTAAAAAACTAGCTGAAATGATAGCTAACATATATGATGATATGATCAAAAAGTCCGAAAGAATGGCAGACTATCTTCCATTAAAAAAGTATCCATACAGTCGTGACAATTTCCTTTCTTTTTTAGTTCTCAGAGAAATGGATTTATCGAAAGTGCAAATGGCATTGCAAGAAGAAGGGCTGGCAGCATTGGAGACAGGAGAAGCCCATGTGATAAAAAGCATAGAAAAAATTTTAAACAACCTGGGTGTATATCCACCACCTCCGGCCGCTTTACAATGCCCTGATTATACCCGTGCCAAAGAAATCATGAAAACAAGGGCGGAAGCGGTATTTGGCACCATCCAACCCCCGGGAATCATGGTCACGCTGGATTCATCGCTGATTCATGAACCAGAAATCATGGAACAATTATTGCTGCATGGAATGGATATTGCAAGGATTAATTGTGCTCACGATTCACCTCCTATTTGGGAGAAGTTAATTGATGAAGTACGTACAGCGGAAAGGAAGCTAACATCCATCGGAAAATATGGAAATCGTACATGCAAGATTTATATGGATTTGGCGGGTCCTAAAATTCGCATTGGCAAAATTCAAAATGAAACCTTGCCCCTTAAGCTGTCTGTCCCGCGAGATGCCTATGGCAATGCGGCAGGTTTTATCCAGGGCTATATTAGCACCCGGGCGGAAAATACAATGAACGATGAGAATGGAAGCGATTCTGCCACTTTTATATTAGCGGTCAGCGCAGAAGATTCTTTTGACCAATTAAAGGTCGGTGATGAATTGACATTTAATGATATACGGGGAAGAAAACGGGGAATGAAAGTAATTGATAAACGCGATTCATCATGTATCAAAGTACAGCTGGATAAAACAGCTTATATTGATGAAACGACTATTCTTCAAAATGAAAAAATAACCATGAGCGTTCGCTCCTTGCTTTCTAAGCCTGAGACCATTGAAGTGAAAAAAGGCGATAAACTAAGATTGTATCTTGACGAGAATCGGCTTGGGCATGCAGGGGATGAACATACAATCCCCGGTGTCCCCGTTACCCTTCCTAAAGCATTCAAAAATGTTCGGATTGGTGATCGCGTATTTATTGATGATGGAAAGGTTTATGGAATTGTTTCACATGTAACCAATCAATGGATCGACCTAAACATTGCCGCTCCTTCCCTAAAAGCCAAAAGAATCAAGGAAGGGAATGGATTTAACTTGCCCGATTCGTTACCGAGCCTAAATGCCGCTTCACCAACAAAAAAGGATTTATCCGATTTATCGTTTATCGTCAAATACGCGGATATTGTCGGCCTTTCCTTTGTGCATTCACCTAAAGATTTGAGTGATCTTCGCGATGCTCTCGAGAGATTGGCAGCCCCCCATCTAGCGGTAGTGGCGAAAATTGAAACGAAAGACGCGATCCATAATCTTGCCCGCATCATTTTAGAGGGATTAAACTTTGAAGGCTTTGGGGTGATGATTGCAAGGGGAGATTTAGCGGTTGAAGTCGGATTTGAAAATTTGGCCTATGCTCAGGAGGAAATATTATCGATTTGCAGGGCTGCGCATGTTCCGGTCATATGGGCAACTCAAGTATTGGATAGACTGCTCAAGAAAGGTGTACCGTCACGCGCGGAAATAACGGATGCCATAATGGCGAACAGGGCTCAGTGTGTGATGTTAAATAAAGGCCCTTACATCATCGAGGCACTAAAAGTGCTGTCAAAACTACTTCACTTTGATAGCAATGAAGATGGCAAGCGGACTAAGATCGTAAAAGAATTTACAGCACAATACGGAATTTTTCACTCGTTATTTTAACATATCACTTATCGCCATCCTTTTTTCCAAATATGTGTCAACACCATAAAGAAAAATAGTAGATATGCCGCTCCCAGAAAAAATCCCCCTAACACATCACTTGCATAATGATCACCTAAATAAATTCGACTAACACCGACTAATCCAAGGAATATGAAAAATGACAAGCCTGCTAACCAAGCGGCCGCCTTCTTTTGATTTTCCATTAACACGCACCAAATAATGAATAAAATAAAGCCATAAAACATACAAGAGTAAAGCATGTGACCGCTTGGAAAGGATCCGCCATCATTCCCGATGAAATTCTTTCCGGGGCGTGTCCTCCCGATGGCTTCTTTCACAAAGTTCCGCAGCAATCTCGTTCCCGTGTATCCAAAAAACAAAAAGAAAGACGTCAAAAAACAGCGGCCAAACGCTAGACAGAGAGCCAAAATGAAAGTCAATATCAAACAGAAACGATAATTACTTAAACGACTCATAACTTTTGCCGTGGATGTTAATTGGTCATTGTGAAATCCGTTAATAAACCCATCTATTTGTTTATCCAAGAACGACAATGAATCGAGATTCTTTTCCACCGCCCAGGCAAGAATAAAAAACAACGACAGGCATATAAGAATGGGAAAAATAAAGGTGGGTTTTCTGAATGATGGAACGAACAATCCTTTTCACACCCCCCGACGAGAAGAAATACAGCTTGTTTCAAAGGTTATTAAATTTTTATGGAATGGATGGAAAAATAGAACCAACATTCATTGTTTATGTATGCTATAAGGTATTGACAGGAGAATCGACGAAATAAGAAAACCCGGATTGTCTGGGCAGTCCGGGTTTTTCATCTTATATTTATTAGAGCAGATAAAATAAAACGGCAAAAAAGTGGGTCGCGGTGCCTCCCAGCACGAATAGATGCCAGATGGCGTGGTGAAACTTGAAACCTCTCCAAACGTAGAAGATGGCCCCAACCGTATAGAGAACGCCCCCTACGACTAATAAAGTGATACCATTTGGAGGTACGTTTTCAACGAGCGGGTTCCAAGCAAGTACGATTAACCAGCCCATCAGAACGTACAAAATCGTAGAAGCAAAAAGGTATTTCTTTACAAAAAACGCTTTAAAAACGGTTCCTCCGATTGCGAGTCCCCACACCATCCCAAATAATGTCCAGCCGATCCATCCTTTCACAGCGATAAATAGGAAGGGCGTATAAGTTCCTGCAATAAAAAAGTAAATGGAAGAGTGATCCATGATTTCGAATAGATCTTTTACTTTGCCTGCAGGAAAACTGTGGACAAGTGTTGATGACGTATAAAGAAGAACCATTGTGGCACCAAACAAAGTAAAGCTCACCACATGCCATGCATTGCCGTAAAGGGATGAATACACGATCAACAATACTAAAGCGGCGATACTTAAAAGTGCCCCAATTCCATGCGTGATGGAGTTAGCGATCTCTTCACCTTTAGAGAATGTATGTGTGTTTGCCATTATTCCTCAATTCCTTTCAAAAAACGAATTCCCATGCAAAAGTTACCTTAATTTAGAATTATAACACAGTTTTTGAAATGCATCTTATTTTTACTTGAATGGAGAATTGTATTGTGATGTTGAAAAATTAAGTAGATTCATATATTAAAGATCCGTCTGTTCTTTCATCTCAGATAGGTTAAAAAGGTTCACTTGGATTTAGATATATGTCATTTTCATCTATCAGCTGCTAAAAGAGAAATTGTCTTTTCCGTGCCTGAAAATTGTCATGAGCTACCATTTTCCAAATAAACATATGAAGAATGCAACTTGCAAACTTTGAAAATAAAGGATGGGGGCATTTTTATGAAGAGGGAAGCAATTTTTGATGAAACCGGCACATATCGTTATTCGGTTTCCCGAGTGTGGGATGAAAACAATAAACGGAAAGTAACGTTTGTGCTGCTGAGCCCGGGAATGGCCGATGAACATAAAGAGGATGCGACAATGACTAAATGCATTTTGCTTGCCAAACGCTGGGGATTCGGATCACTTGAAATTGTTACGCTTTTTGCTTACCAGGCAAGCCGGCACACTCTATTGAAAGAGTTAACGAAGGAAGAAGCTGTCGGTTACGATAATGACCGCTACATTCAGTATGCGGTTGCGGATGCAGATTTAGTGGTAGCGGCATGGGGGGAAAACTCTACGATTCACGGGCGGGACCGTGATCTAATCTCATTGTTGGAAGGAGTTCCGCTTTGCTGCCTTGGTAAGACACACCATCATTATCCATGTCATCCGTTATTTGTACCGTATAACGTGTCGTTGGAACGTCTCCATTTAAAGCCGATTTCATTACTTGATTATGATGACCTGGAGACACCGGAAATCGTAGATTTGGACTCATTCGACCCATATGAAGCGCCTCAGGCAGAGCGAAAGGTCCCGGTCACCCAATCATTAAAAGCAGTGGAAACGGATGACGATTCCTGGATTTTTTGCATTTCGTGCTATGATGAATATCCGATGCACGGCAAGTCTGTTTGTCACAGCTGCTACGAAAAGCGGGAGAAAGAGGGAACAGGGGTTGAAGCCTATAATTATATGAGCTAGAGGATGACAGGGGAAACCGTATCTCCTTTTCACGCCTTTCTGTTTTTTTCTTGAATGAGCTTACATGTAAATCATAGAACATGGATCTTTTTTATCCATGTTCTACGATTTATGTAGATTCATATACACATAAATCCCATTCACTGTACATATAACAGGATATGAACAAAGGTGAGGGGGGACAGACGATGAGAATTGGAGAAGCGCTGCAGCGTATCGAGCAAATCTATCGCCAGTTGGAGGAAGAATGCTTTACGTTTGTGGGAACGATCGTGTCCGATGAAGCGGACGTCGATCAGCGTTTATTGGAGGAACTGATGGAGTTATTAGGCTATTTGCATAATACCCATTTGTATGACCATGATTTGCTTTGCGATATGCTTACACTTTTGGATTATGGCAATCCAATTTACCAGCTGGCAACTTGTAGACTATTAACGCTGGAAGGATTGGAAGATAAGATGGACGTCCTGGCTCAGGAAAAAAAGATTGTAGAGCAAACTCTTGCGAAATTATATTATGAACAGCGCCGTCAGCTGTTGCAGCAGGCAAGAACTCACCTTCGACAGCTGGAACGCAGCTTGCAAGCCCTTATATATGCCAAATATCATATTCATTGAACGGCATGGGGAAATTTTCTTATAAATTGTAAAATACTTTTACAATTTTGTTTTATAGTTGTAATATATGGAAGGTATAATAGGTAAAGAAGGGATTTCCTCCCAGGAGATCCTAGAGACTGAGAGACTGACGAATCAATCGTTGTTCTGTCCTACACCAGTGCAGCGAAGCAAAAAGCACGGGAAATCTTCCCGGGCTTTTTGCAGTCTGCTGATCACATCAAGGATAAAACACGAACATTAATTTATAATAATAAAAAAAAGTTCGTAAAAAGATTGACAGCTTGATAGAGAATGACTATGATTAAGATAAGAAAACGACAGTTGAATCACACATACTCATATATACTCGGGAATAAGGCCCAAGCGTTTCTACCCCGTCACCGGAAATGATGGGACTATGAGTGGAAAGAGAATCCAGGTTCCCGTCTTTTCTATTCGAAAAGAGTCCGGTCCGAGCGATTCACATATCGTTGTTTTGCCCTACAAACGATCGGCGATATGACACCGAAGGGATAAAAGCCCAGGCGGGTAGGTTTCTGCTCCTGTTTAGAAGACGGGCAACCCTGCCTGTGCCTGGGCTTCTTTGTGTTTATTCAGCAGTAACCCATTTGACATATAAAAGCACCATAATAAGCACATTTGACAATAGGAGGGGCGGCGGCTTAGAAGGCTGTCGCTCTTTTATTTGGGCTCGAAAAAAAAATCGACCACTTCTTTTCTTGACCGCAAAAGAAAAGCTAAGACATTCGCCGAAAAAGCTTGGTAAACGCCCATTTTCTCGAAGAAAGTTCACTATGTACGAGCCGGTTGTAGAAATGCTTGAATCAATACCACGTTCTGTAATATCGGAGTGGGAAAAACTTTGGAAATCAGAAGATATAAAGAAGACGGCACAAGGGAAGTTGACATAAGAGGAAATAGTCACGATGACAACGAAATCGGTTTGATGTCGCGGCTGTGTACTAGTTTTACCGTAAATTGATGGGTCACATCCCGGATTTCGCAATAGCCGCTGTTATACACATGAATGACAACATATTCTTTTTCATTATAGAGAACGTGTGAACCTATATTCATCCAATCGCTCCTTTTTACAGAAAATTTCAACTTTTATGTCATTTTAACATTTAGATACAAATTTTCAATGGTAATTTTGTTAAGTTCTTACAAAATTTTTGAAAGGGTTTATGAAACTGAGCAGTAATATATACGACAGTAAAGCGAAAAATATGACAAGGAGCGATTTGCCTTTTTCTCAGTTGGCGCGTTGAGTTTAGAGAGCGGAAGAAACTCCCGGCAAAAGGATTAGTCGTCCAATTGAGCGGGTAATGTTGTGTAAGAGGTGATAAAACATGATCGATTGGCTCAAAGATGCAACATTATTTTTAGGAGGACTTCTAAACGTCGGCATGATTCTAGTGTTCTTGATACTCTTTTTCCTTGTAAGGGCCATTAGGCGAAAAAATCGAAACAAGACCGGTTATTTGGATTGATCTATATCAATCAAAGAATTGGACATGGGCAAAAAACAGCCCATGTCCAATTCTTAACCTTTTTCGATTATTCAAGATGTAAGAACAGAAAGATGCGAATAGAGCAAAAAACGTTCTCATGTTAAATTCATTACGCATAAGCGGCTGCCAAAATCCCTTACAGGTTCTTGTCAGCCGCTTCATTTGATTTAAAAACAGTTTAACCTTTCAGGGGGGGCTTTAGGCCGCTTCTTTTTCATTTCCCTGATTTAACCGTATATTGCTTTGCTTGCTCTTGCTCTGTGGTTGATTTTTTCAGGACTTCTGAGATAGCACTTGTCAAACTTTGATGTCCTGCTGCATCATGACCGGCTTCCCACAGCATCATCCCGCCGAAGCTGTGGTCGAGCGCCAGCTTTGTTTTCTTTTGGATGGTTGCAACCCCGTTGTAGTGATAGGTTGTCCCATTCATGGTGACAACATCATGTCCGGCGTTTGCTGGATTGCTGCCTACGATCGCGGCATAGGAGAGTTGTCCAGCAGACAAGTCTTCCGGCTGGGCATAAAATGGAACGCCCAACACGAGTTTTTCTTTGGAAATCCCGTTTTCCTCAAATAGATTCGCCCAATAATTGACGATATGTTCCGTGAACGGGTAAGGAGACAGATTCGCCGCATTATACTCGCCGTCCCACTGTCCGTCATAAGCCATGATGTTTACGTGATCGACATCCCGGAACATCGATGGCTCGAACACCACGGATGTGACTTCCGTTCCCGTCACGCTATGAATCTTGGAATAAACGGCAATGGACAGTTCCTTATCCTTCGCATGGAGCTTGTCGCTTAACGCTTTTGTAAAAGCGGCCAGATTTTTGGCATCTGCTTCGGAGCGAGGATGTTCAAAATCGATGTCGATACCGTCCAGCTTTTCACGATCGGCCATCCCGACAAGCTCGTTTACGAGTCTTGTACGGGAAGCGGGCTGACTGATAGCCGTTTTGAAATATTCGTACGACTCACCGCCCTGGATGTGATACCAACCGCCAATTGCAAGCATCGCTTTTGTGTGATGTTGATGCGCTTTTTGAACCATTGTCCGCAAATGGTTGATGGCCGTTTCTCCATGTAATAAAAGACGGCCGTCTTTTGTCGGATGGGCAAAGGAGAAAATGACGTGCGTCAATTGGGAATAATGGACCGTATTGGGATCCCGAAAATCCTGAACGTAGCCAATCAGCACTTTTGGCTGTGCCGGTTCTGGTGTTGTCTTTGGTTTTGGGTTCTTTTGAGATATTGGAGCTTGTTCCGTTTTCCGGGATTTTTGACTTTCGGAAGTTTCCCGCTGTGTGTCGTTGGTAGAGAATAATACCCCCGAAATGAATCCTCCCGCGAAAGTGATGATGAAAATCAGCGCAAGGAGAAGGTTGGATTTCTTCATCATTGACATTCCTCTCACAAACTTATAGTCTTTAAAAATTTTAACAAAAAAGGAGAGGGGAGAGTGTTGGTAATATCAACCTCTTCAAAAGAAAAGGCCCTGCCGGGGGTATTGTTAACGTTAATCCTTTTTCAACTGTTGAATCGATACTGGATAAGCTGGATTTTTATCTACTGTTATGACACGGGGTCTGGCAACATACGAAAAAGCCAAGGCTTTTTTCAAGAAGCGCTTGGCTGCTTTGGTGTCTCTAAATTTACTCAAATTCGTCAGTTGATACTATCATTACTTCAATGTTTTGTTCTTTAAATTTTTTTGCATAATCATCTGTTATAGCGAAATCAGTTATTATAGTATCTATTTGATCTATTGAAGCAAATGATGCAATTGAATTTTTATTAATTTTAGTATGGTCAAGCAAAGCAACTACCTTATTAGAAGCGTTAACCATGGCTTTTTTTAATTCTACTTCATATACACTGAAATCAGATAAACCGGATTCGAATGAAAATCCATTAGCGGAAGTAAACATTAGGTCTATATTAATTTGGTTCAAAATATTTACTCCCAAACTATCTTCTAGGGAATACGAGCCTCTTTTAACAATCCCGCCTAATAAGATAACGGTGATATCAGGATGTTCATGTAACTCAAGAGCAGTATTAATGCCGCTTGTTACAACGGTTAATCGAATTTGCATCTCTTTCAGAGTACGAGCAAGTTCAAGAGCGGTTAGCAGTAAAAAAATATATGAACAGATCTGCTGATGGACATAAGAAAGTTGAAACTAAGTTAAAAATAATTTTTGTTTATGGAACTGTTATTGCTTCAGTATGCTTATTAGGTTTATTAATGTTGGCCTAATTCAACAAAAGGATGGCTTTAGTAAAATAAATGAGGTGCCATTTTTTGCAACTCTTTCGTATTTTTCAATATTCCGCAATCGGGCGCTTTAATTTAATAAGACATAAAAAAAGAGAGCAGCCAAGCTTTCATGTCCGCCACTCATGTACAAGTCTTTTTATATAATTTGACACTAAAGACAATCAAAAAAGTAACGCTCCGTACCAACCGGAACGAAGCGTTATTTTTTGAAAACAATATAACTGTATACTTAAAACGTTTTCATTTTAATACACATCACGTTGATAACGCCCTTGCTTCTGCATATCTTTAAGATACGCTTCAGCTGCATCGCGAGCCATCGCGCCTTCTTTTTCAATAACAGTAATAAGCGCTTCGTTGACGTCTTTCGCCATATGTTCCTTATCCCCACAAACGTAGAAATAAGCTCCTTTTTCAATCCATTCAAACAATTCTTTGCTATGCTCAAGCATTTTATGTTGCACATAAACTTTTTGAGCCGTATCACGGGAGAATGCAGTATCAAGTCTTGTCAATACCCCATCTTGTTGATATTTTTCCAACTCGCTTTGATAAAGGAAATCTGACGCTGCATGCTGGTCTCCAAAAAATAGCCATGACCGGCCAGTGGCTTTATTTACTGCTCGTTCCTGGATAAAAGAACGGAATGGTGCAATGCCTGTCCCAGGTCCAACCATAATAATATCTTTGTCTTGAGACTCTGGCAAATAGAAGTGTTTATTTGCTTGAACAAAGACTGGAAGCGTATCTCCTTCTTGAACACGTTCTGCACATAAAACAGAACAAACGCCTTTTCGATCGCGTCCGTGCGCCGTGTAGCGTACAGCACCGATGGTTAGATGAACTTCATCTGGATTAGCAGTAATACTGCTTGCAATAGAATAGAGACGCGGCGTCATTTTTCTTAATAATGAGACGATTTCTTGGGCAGAAGCCTTCCATGGACCAAAATCACGTAACATATCAAGCAAATCACGCCCATAGCAATATTCCTTTAGTTGGTTTGCATTTTCAACCAGCACAAGCTTTTGCAGCTTTTCGTTTTCTGTGAATGCAGCTGCCTGTTGTAAAATTTTCTTCGTCAGCAGTGTAATTTCAAAGTAGGTTGTCAGCGCTTCCTTCAGTGGCAGTGTCTCACCTTGCTTACTAACGGTTACAACCGCTTCTTCATCCCATTCCATTTCATTAATAAGAGAAGCCACAAGCTCTGGATCATTTGATGGGATAACGCCAAGTGCATCACCTGGGACATAAGAAAGGCCCGACCCTTGTAATGATAACTCAATATGCCTTGTTTCCTTGCTAGAGCCTGTTCCATTTAAATTAATATTTTTAAGAACCTTCGCTTGAAATGGATTGGTCCTTGAAAATGGGAGTTTCTCACTTTTGGCATTTTTAGTATCTTCTAAAGTACGTTGCATAGCTCTTAACCTCCAAAGGTAGTATATATAACTAGAATAACACAGAAATGGGAAATATGAAGAAGTAACACAAGAATAAATCTATATAGATCGATTTAGAAAATTCGACCTGACCAAAGAACGGCCATGCCAAATTTTCTAGACCTAAGCGGCTGGCGCCCCCCTTGCGGGGTTGGCGCCA
>NZ_JBHRZT010000052.1:625510-690122 GCF_042649685.1 Bacillus songklensis
TAGGAAGAAACTTGTCAAAAAAGAAGCAATTGCCATGATGCTTATTCTTGTTTCCATATACGATACATGTGGAGGCGATAGCCAAAATAAGTATAAAACAATTTGAAGGGGCCTAATTCCTTAATGGAAAGGGCTCCTTTATTTTACAATTCATAATGGATATTGTATTTATAATATTATGGTGTTACAATATTATAGTTTGATAATATGGTAGTGTACTAAAGTAAAATAATACTCAGTTAAAGGTGGTATCCTAAAATATGAAACGTTTAGCAACTATTATCTTAGTAATAGTAACCGCACTTTCGATTGTTGCAGGGTGTTCTAAATCTTCTGAATCAACGGAGAAAGCGGATGACACGCTGGTGATTGGAATCGACGATAAATTTGCACCTATGGGGTTCCGGGATGAGAACAATGAGATTGTTGGTTTTGACATCGACTACGCCAAAGCAGCTGCAGAAAAAATGGGAACAAAGGTTAAATTTCAACCCATTGACTGGCAAACAAAAGAATCTGAGCTAAGCAGCGGACGAATTGATCTCATTTGGAACGGGTATACTATTACGGATGAACGTAAGAAGAAGGTTCTTTTTACAAAGCCGTATTTGAAAAATGCACAGGTGGTTGTTACCCTTGCTGATTCAAAGCTTGCTAAGCTAAGCGATTTAGAAGGTAAAGTTGTGGGTCTTCAGTCTCTATCATCCGCAGCAGATGCTTTGAATGCTAACCCTATCAAATCCAAAATTAAAACTGTTACGGAGTTTTCCGACAATGTTTCTGCCTTGAATGACTTAAAGAACGGCCGTTTAGATGCGGTAGTTATCGATGAGGTTGTCATAGATTACTATATGACTAAAGAGAAAGATACCTTTAAGGTGTTAGATGAATCCCTTGCTCCAGAAGAGTATGGAGTAGGCGTTAAAAAAGGAAATGAAGCCTTACTTGAAAAGCTTCAAAAAGCACTCGATGAGATGAATGAGGATGGTACTGCCGCCGAAATTTCGAAAAAGTGGTTTGGCGAAGATAAGGTGTTAAAGTAATAACGAATATAGGGCGAAACAGGATTTCCACGGGGGAACCCTGTTTTGTTTTTGGAGGAACCTTTTATGTCTTTTGATTACATTACCTCAATACTTATGCCCATGCTAGAAGGGGCACAGATGACAGTTCTCTTGTTTTTGATCGCCATTGTGGTGTCTATTCCGTTGGGTTTTGTATTAACGCTCGCTGTAAGAAGCAGTTTCAAGCCTCTTTCCTGGCTTGCTCAGGGCTATATTTACGTGTTGCGTGGAACCCCGCTCTTGCTTCAACTGTTATTTATATGCTTCGGGCTGCCAATGCTGCCTGTGATTGGCGAATATTTGGTTCTTGATCGTTTTGTCGCTGCCTGTTTAGGTTTTATTTTGAACTATGCAGCCTATTTTGCCGAAATCTTTCGCGGTGGTCTTCTGGCTATTGATAAAGGTCAATATGAGGCATCTCAAGTCCTTGGCTTGAATAAATGGCAGACGATGACAAAGATCATACTGCCTCAAATGTTTCGCATAGCACTTCCAGCTGTGGCTAACGAATCGGTGACACTGGTCAAGGATACCGCACTGCTCTATGCGGTAGCTGTACCGGAATTGTTACATTTTGCTCAAACTGCTGTCAATCGTGATTTTACGATCGTGCCATTTGTCGTGGCAGGTGTCATTTATTTGATTATGACGCTTGTATTAACCATGATCTTTAAATGGTTCGAACGTCGGTTCAAATTTGAATAAGAAGGAATGGTGAATGTGCCTATCATTGAAGTATCCAATCTTAAAAAGTCATATGGCAAGCTGGAAGTACTAAAACAGATTACTTTTGATGTGAATAAAAATGATGTGGTAGCAGTAATCGGTCCATCCGGCTCTGGAAAAAGCACGATGCTCCGCAGTCTGGTCCATCTCGAAGAAGTAGACGACGGCAGCATCTGTGTGTCTGGCAATCATCTGGTGAAGGATGGAATATACGCAAAACCTCAAGAAATCAAACAGATTACTGGCAAAATGGGTATGGTCTTTCAGCATTTTAACCTCTTTCCTCATCTCACAGTCAAAGAAAATTTGGAGCTTGCTCCCAGAATGGTAAAAAAGGAATCGTCCGCTGAAATCGGGCAACGCAGCAATGAGCTCCTAGAGAAAATTGGACTCTCTGATCGGGCAACAGCATATCCGGCTAAGCTCTCAGGTGGACAAAAACAAAGAGTAGCAATTGCCAGGGCGCTTATGATGAACCCGGAATTTCTGCTATTTGATGAACCTACTTCCGCCTTGGATCCAGAATTGACGGGCGAAGTATTACAAGTCATGAAGGACCTGGCTCAAGAACAAATGACGATGATTGTGGTGACGCACGAGATGGGGTTCGCCAAGGAAGTGGCAAACAGGGTCATTTTCATGGACAATGGAGAGATTGTCGAATCCGGTGCTCCTGCAGATTTGTTTACGAACCCAAGGTTTGAACGAACAAAAGCTTTCTTAAACCGCAGTTTGAAATAATTCTTGAAGCATTTTGTTATTGAAGAACAATGGTAATAAAGGTTCTGGTGCGAAAATAGCTTGATAGGAAGAAACACGTCAAAAAAGGAGCATCTGCTTGGATAAAGCGGATGCTTTTTTCAACAAAAGCGGGAATATATTTTGATAAACCAACAGCTACAAAAGGAGCTGCAGTGCAACTCCTCTTGTTTCACGAAAGCCCTCAGTTAGCTGAACAACACACCCTTAAACCGATGCTATCTTTTGAGATTACTCCACTTCTAAAGAAACATTCTTTCTGTTTTATTGTCCAGAAAGTCACTATTAATGTTGCATGAGGGAAAAAATAAAAACTAATTAATTGTATATAACATTCATCTTTAGTTAACCATTCTTATTGGCAACCAAAAAAATTCGGATTTCTAGAATTTGAGTTTTTTACGTGAGGACACTGTTGATGTGTTTGAACGATTTTTTGCTAATTTTTGGACTTATGGGTAAAGAACATTTTTTCATTTATTAAATACTACGCATAAGACGTCCCAAAGAAGAAAATCGAAAAAAAACAGTTTCATTGGAAACCGGTTAGTTATATTGATATAAAAGTCCGTCCAATACCCATTGATGCGCATCCGGATGATAAAGCAGTTCCAAATGATTAAGAGGTAAGACATCTTTTCGTTTGACTTGATTGGGGGAAGGAGCGATTCCATCGGTAAAAAGGACACTATCTACAAATACAAGCCCATCGCTTGCTGCATCTTGCTCCCCGCGTATGCCATTAAAGTAAGGTTGATTACCTGCCAGTACATGGACTTCGATCTGGCTATCAATCGGTGAAGACAGTAGTTTCTCCATCAAATGATCTCCTTCCCGGATTGCAGCATCGATGCCCCTGGAATGAAGAAGAATATTTTGTCCGCCATAGTATAAGGTTTTGGACTGAATCTGAACGGGGTATTTATCGTCCCAACGATACAGGAGCTGACAGGAACCCGGAAACACACCACCATCACGATAAATGCTTCGCTCCGTCGTATCTATGTAAACACCATAATACATGATGGAATCACAAGCAATCGGCGCATTGATTCCCATCTCAATGACGGACCAATTGGGGAAGACATGGCGGAAGGGAAAATCCAATCCCCGGTTAGGTGTCCCCAACATTATATACCGTTCCACTTCCCCTTGATATTGCGCATCCCACGGACTGCAGAGTCCTGCCAAATAGATCCATACAGGCACTCCCCCTTTACTATGGGCAATCAAATCGATTTTATCCGTCTGGACCACTTCCTTGATTCGTCGGATGATGTTCGATAATTGAATCGCTTGCTGCCAGTTATCGCCATGGCAATGAGCAAAGCTAACCGCAAATACATCTCTTCCTGACGATGATAACGAATGGACAAGCCCTTTTTCCTGATGCAAAGATTCACACCAGGACAGGTTTGCATAATGTCCGGCACCATGGACAAGCAAAACCGGGTTTTGATGTAATTCCTTTGATGCAGGCAAGTAATGAAGAAGTACATCATGGGAAGCCGGTTGCGAGGATCCAAAATGTCGAACGATCTCCTCATCCTTACATTCAATTTCCGGAATAAATTTCTCTTGTGTTAACCGATCTTGATACCCTCTAATTCGTTCTGTCCATTCCCAGTATTTACTGTCATGGTATCTTTCCATCACCTGATAAGGAAGATCAGTTCGGGTTGACACCATTGGAGGGGAGCACAGTACAGGTTCATTTTCGGTCATATCAGGAGTAAGGATATCAGACTCAAGCTGTTCAAATTCTATGTCCTTCTGTTCCTCCTGTCCTACGGGCAGCCATTTTTTTATTCTTGCTTTTATCTTTTGCCAAAAGGACACTCATTCCACCCCATTGTTCGGAGTTGAAAATACTGTTCTAAGGAGTGTCTACATATCAAGTAGTATTAACAGACTCCATTAATTTTCAGAGTACTTTCAAATAAGAAATGGTAATCTTATACTTCCATGACACCAAATTCCAATATTTTAGAGTTACAAGAAGAAAAAAGCTATAAGATAACATAATTTATTTCTTCTTTAAACTTTTTAAAAACGATTTGAACCCATGCATCGTTATTTTGTTATCTATTTGCTTAACATTGTTAGTTTAACATTACTGCCCGTTAGTCTCAAATTCAAATTACAAACCTATATAGTTAAATTCCTCACCCCTGAAAAGTCAACTAAACATTAAGTAGAAATACAAGCAAACAAAAATAATTCCTATTGACAACGTGATTTTAGGAATAGTTTTAGTGATGGAATCTTCTTTGTTGATGGCAAATATACTAAAAATGATACCAACTAGAGCTATAAAAGGAGTAATTTGAATAAAATGCAAAACAGCTCCCAACGGATCACCTTGCAGAGTTAAAACAACAAAATAAATGAGCTCCATCAAGAAAAAAGCTAAAACTAAGGCTGATAACCTTCCTGGTAGCGTTTTAGGCACAATTATCCTCCTCCCATTGTGAATACCATTACATCATAACAAAATTACCCTTTTTGTTACGTTACTAACCTCCCTCTTATTGAAGAAGAAATCTGCTCTGTATTTTCGTTTGAACAAAATATGATATTAGCAGTCCGGAAAGTTACGAGAATTTAAAGCAATTCGTCGACAAGCAGCAACGGATTATTGACGAATTAGCAGCTCGTTCCGTTGAGTATAGCGTTGAAATTAAAACGTTAAATAAAATGGTGCGAGATCAATAAGGCGGGCGGGCAGCTTTGCCTTTTTTCGTTCTAAGAACCGGAAAAGATGTCGATTACGACGATTTCTAGTCGATGTGACGGGAAGAAAGTAAAGATATTAAAGAGTATGTTAAAGAATCATTAAGACAGGAAAAATGATCCGTTTATTTGTTAAAATATGGACATGCGATTACGTATGGAGGGGAGATCACTGATGGCTAACGAGGAAGTCTTAACGAGGTACTTAGGCGACCAGTTCCAGGCGATACATGAACGCTTGGGCAGCATCGAAGACAGACTGGAGCAATTAGAAAGATCCGCAAAAAGTATAGAACGTCGAATCATTTCTACTACGTTGACTGAATACGAAGAAATAGTGAAATTGTAGGACGGGCGCGAGCCTGGTCTTTTTTTTTGATTTCGAATTCATCATTCACCAATAATCAGACGAAGAGGATTTAATACAGGGGTTAATAAAAACGATATGATTCTAAAAGAATTAATAGAAACTAGCTTCGTTACCATATTTTAGACGAGTCCTGTACCATCGCTTTATTACCTTAACGTATTACAACATCGAAAACACAAGGTTAATTTTACAAAAAAGGGGTTTTCATCCACAAAAATTTAATTTTTGTTAAAAACAGCTCATTTAAGAGGATAAATTAGATTTTGGTTATAACATAATAGGGTAAGTTTGTTTTTGTTGAAAGAAAGAAGGAGGATCGGGATGAAATGTTAGAGAAATTACTGAAAGATCAAGAGATTCAATTTAAAGAACATTCCTTTCATATAGAAGTACTTCTCATTAATGGACACACCTTCAACTTTATTATGGAATTAGAAATTCCAAAGTCTTGGTTAAGGAATAAGAACACAATGGGATTATTGAGAGTAAAGTTATCTAATTACATCATTTGTGGTGAACCTATTAAATTTGATCATGCTTTTTTGGCTACTTTTAATCCCTTTGGTGAGAAAGGATCCAATCCAGCTTTTTTTCAATACAATGATTTGAAGGGACAAGGAAAAACTGTAACCTTCCGCAGAAGCGAGATTGCTTCCGTTTGTATAGAATCATAAGAATTCTAACTAAGAGGTACCTATATAAATTTTCTTTGTAGAACTCTACCCATTTTTGTTGTTTTTAAAGAAAGACTGGATTTCTGGTTCTTTTTGCACCAGAACCCTCTGATTATGTTGTGCCAGGAAATATACTTTACTTTTTTACCGTTAAATTACAATTTCCTTCCCTTTTTGTTTTAAATTAATGATTATATAATCGGATTACAGTTCGTCTATGACAAATTAACTTAACAAAAAAGGGCAGATGATTAAGCTATCTGCCCTTTTTTGTTAACATCACCCTCGTTAGAAGAAGTTACTCATACTTTATACTTGCTGGCCATCCTATCGATTTCTTTGTCCGGCTCTATAACAAAATTCTTTCAACACATCAATCTCCCTTTCTTATACTTAATTAAGTTTCTATGTTCCTATCATCTTTCTTCTCAAAAATAGTTGATATGCCTGAAATAAAGAGCAAAAGGTTGGGCCCTCATCCTAGCCTCAGAGTATAGACAAACCTCTTTTCTCTACAATGCTCATTGAAGGAACAGGAGTTATCACCATATATGGTTGTCAGTTGAAGCGTAAACAGCTAAATATAGATTCTCATTATAATGAAAAAAATTCCTCTAAAGTAAATTCGCAATACAAACGTCATGTTTATTAAGTTTTTTTGAGGTTTCTGTAAATGTTGTAACATTATTATCCACCATGTAAGAATCTTAATAGAATTACCATAAATGTTACCCATTCTTTCAATAAAATCCCAATCCTCTATGCTACGATAATGTCATGCAGTTTTTGGGGAGGTATTTTTTATGAAAAAGACAACCATGAAAAAATGGGTATTTGCTTCTGCAGCATCTTTGTCATTTCTAGCAGCACAAGGAACAGCAGAGGCAGCAGCTCTACATAAAGTGGTGAAAGGAGATACTTTATGGGAGCTTGGTCAACAAAATGGAGTGACAGTGGATGAATTAAAAAAAGCGAATCATCGTCAAAATGACATGATCTATATTGGTGAAACATTAACCATTCCTGATCATACAGCAGTCCAAGCAAGCAGTTCTATTGTACATAAAGTAGCAAAAGGCGATACTTTATTCAGCATTGCGAAACACTATGGGGTAACAGTGGAAGGACTAAAAGCAGCGAATCATTTACAAAATGATACGATTTATATTGGACAATCTTTAACCATCGGAAATGGTTCGTCTTCTGCTGAAGCACAAACGGCTCAGCCCGCTGCACCGGCAGTCAATCAGCAGCCAGCTCCACCTCAGTCTGTCGCTATTTCAGCTGAAGATAAAGATTTATTGTCCAGATTAGTAGAGGCAGAAGCGAAAGGTGAGCCGTATCAAGGAAAAGTAGCAGTAGCGATCGTTGTATTAAATCGCGTTGCTTCTCCAGAATTTCCAAACTCTATTCATGATGTCATCTATCAGCAGCTAGAAAACGGTGAATATCAATTTACACCTGCAGGAAATGGAGCCATTAACCAGCCTGCATCTGATGATTCAAAACGGGCGGTGAATGAAGCGCTAGCCAGTCAAAATCATACAAATGATGCTCTTTATTTCTACAACCCACAAATAGCAACCAATGATTGGCTAGAAACCCGACAAGTAACAGCCGTTATTGGCAACCATGTATTCGCCAAATAAATACGGACCATTAGGCTCCGGTGCAAAAACCATTCGTTAGATACATAGAATGTTAGTTTCCTCCACAAACGATGGTTCAGACGAATAATTTTTCGGTGGAGAACGCCGGGATGGTGATTGCATCCAAGTTTATAGTAGATTCTGTTTATCTAAAAAATTATATTCTTATTAAAGTTACGGATTTGTTTGAGGAAGAAACAGTTAACGGGAAAGTAACTCTAGTCAAAAAGGATTTATAAGAGTGCCACCGTAAGACGCAATCCTTCCGGCAAATATTTTGTTTCGTTAGCCACCGAGACGGAAGTAATGGAATTACCGAAAACAAACTCGGCTATTGGAATATAAGAGCGGCTTTTAAAATGTTAAACACGATGATAAAGACAAACGCAAGGACAAGATAGTACACGACTTTTCCGCTTATTTTTTCCGGACGATATTTCCGGTTTTCAAGGCCTGAAAACAGCTTGTTATCGGCCTTCGTTTTATGTAATGGTTTTTCTATCCCATTTCCGATCGCTTTGGCCGTGAGCCAACCGACCGATAGAACGACTAGTGCCAATAAAAATTCAGGCAGCCTATCTGTATAATAGGACCAATCCCTCAATAAGTTGTTTCCGTTCATATTCTCAACTCCTACGTTTATTTTGTACGGTAGTCCGTTACCAGAACCAAAATAGATGTTAAACATGGAATATTCATCCAAACGAAAATTAAACGTAACTTAAACTCCTTTTAAAGTTCGCAAACTAAAATATATACATCCACATAAATCATGTGACATGGACAAAAGCGGTCCATGCCACATGATTTACGCATAAGGCTTCGCCCATTTCCCTTACGGGCCCTTGCCGAAGCCTTATACGAGAACCTTTGAAAGCCCATTCAAGATGAGAGAACAGAAAGGCGCGAATAGAAGAAAGCACGGTGGCAGAGGTTAAAAAATTAAATTGGATTTATGCAAATAAGAGGACTGGGAAAGGAGAATGATTGATGAATCATAGGCTGATTGATTCAGATAAACACTCTGTCGTTCTCTTTGATGGAGAGTGCGGTTTTTGCAATCGGTCTGTAAAGTTTATTATTCGGCGTGATCGCAAAGGTCATTTCCGTTTTGCATCATTACAATCAAGCATAGCGGAATCGGTGCTTGCTGGTCATCGTTCTGCTTCCCCCTTTGACTCCATTGTCTTAATTGAGGGAGAACGAATCTATACAGAATCAACGGCAGTGCTTCGCATTTGCAGAAAACTGGATGGTTTATGGAAAGGACTATATGTTCTAATCGTTATCCCTGGACCGATCCGGAACGCATTCTACCGGTGGTTTGCAAAACATCGGTACCATTTTTTGGGGAAACAGGAAGCTTGCATGATTCCCGCCCCGGAGATGCGCAAAAGGTTTTTGAACATGGATAAAAGAAAGGATGATGCGTCAAATGAACAACAGTAGACTTGTTCGTGTGCTCAAACAGTCGATTCCCACTACATTTCGTCTTTTTTTAGCGGCAAATTTCCTGATTTATGGAGCAGCCAAATTAACCATGGGACAATTCGGTACACCCACTCCAGAAATGGCGGCGATAAATGGAGAAGGATTTGTCATGGCGTGGACATTTTTTGGCTATTCGCGTGTTTATGAAATATTCATCGGACTGGGGGAAGTCATATCCGCCATTTTGATTATGATTCCGAGGACAGCCACATTGGGGGCCGTTTGTTATTTCCCGATCGTCGTCAATGTGATGATGGTCAATTATTGCTTTGATATTGGCGTGCAGGATCTAAGTACCGTATTAACGAGTATGTGCTTGATCTTACTTTGGCTGGACCGCCGAAAATTGGTCATGTTTATGGCTCAAAAACAGAAAGCCGGGTCAATGACGGATAAAAGGATAGAAGAAAGGGAGGTAAAGTTATGACGAACTTTATGGTTATGATGCTGGCAGGAATCTTCATTCTTACCACGATCTATTATTTTATGAAGGAAATGAAAAATGAAACGAAGAGAAATAAACATCACTCTTAACATTCAGCGTGTAGGCAAAGTTCATTTTAGGCTGTTTACAAGTTTTTTCTCGACCACAGTTTTAGCATCCCTATAAGGAAAAGAGCTATGCAATTCTTTGAATTTGAACATGAGGATATATACGGAAATAGGAGGAAAAGAAAAAAAGGGATGTCCCAAGTACAAAAAACGTACTTTCAGGACACCCTCTTCATACTGCAATGCTTATTTCTTCTCGGCAGAATTGTCGTCTTCCATAATCCCCCGAGTCGCATCTTTAAATTCTTTCAATGTTTTACCGGCCGCTTTCCCAAGTTCTGGAAGTTTTTTTGGTCCGAATAAAAGCAACGCAACAAATAAAATGATGGCAACTTCTCCGAATCCTAGATTCATGTTAATCGTCTCCCAAGTATTAAAATGAAAATCCCATTTCCCTTATTATAACAGAACGAATAGGCAAAAGTCTTCCTGACTTTTTGGCGATTTGCTGAATCTTATTCATCATACGCTGCCGGCATATTGGCCAAATGGGGATACGCACCGCCTTCCCCTTGATGGTTAGTGTATCCAAAACTTGGTGTTTTTCACTTCATAAAAGGGGATAATAAAGAGGTAAGGAACAAAGGCTAAAATCGCCACATATTTGCTAGTACATCCTGTACGTCGGGGGTGAGTACAATGAACGAAAAACAATTAGTCGGTGAAAAAGCGGCAGAGTTCGTGAAAGACGGCATGGTCGTCGGACTCGGCACTGGTTCCACCGTATACTATACACTAAAAAAGCTCGGACGGCTTGTCAAAGAAGGGCTTTCCATTCAAGGCATTCCAACGTCCGTTCAAACGGAAAAGCTGGCAAAGGAATTCGGCATCCCGCTCGCTAACTTTGGAGAAATTGAACAAATCGATGTTGCCATTGATGGAGCGGATGAAGTGGACCCGAATTTGAATTTGACGAAAGGTGGAGGCGGGGCGCTGCTTCGCGAGAAAATCATCGCAAATGCCGCCAAGCAGTTTATCGTTGTTGCCGATTCTTCGAAGCTCGTTGAAAAACTGGGGACGTTCCTTCTTCCTGTTGAAGTGGTTCCATTTGGATTCAGTATGACCGAACGGTATATCCGCGAGCTTGGCTGCTCTCTAGAGATAAGGCTGAAAGAAGGAAAGCCGTTTGTTACGGATAACGGCAACTATATTTTTGACTGCAACTTCCCGGACATTCCGTATCCTGAAACGCTTGAGCGGAAATTGAACAGTATTCCGGGAGTCGTGGAAAATGGGTTGTTTGTCGGGATGACCGACATGCTCGTAACATTGGATGAAAATAAAAACGTGATGACGAAATCCTGTTGAACTGTTTCCCGCGATTGAAAAGGGACTTATCGCAGGCCGCTGGCCGAGCCGTTTGTTTGATAAGTCCCTTTTACTTCGAAATAATGGAAAGGAAGGAATCAAATGGGTAAATAGGACAACACCTTATATCTTTGTTAAGGGAAAGTGATGAACATACAGTCAGGGCGATGGTCAGGAAGAACGAACAGGCAGAGTCCTTTGAGAAAGTAGGAGTGGAAGCTGTGGCGGCCAATCTGGAAGGCAGCCGCCGAAAAAATAGGAACGAAACGGTTTATTATGGTCAGTGCCCTTCAGGCTCACAGAAGAGAGAACTGGAACGAGAAGATAAAACCTTATTATGTTGCCCAAACCATTATGGCGGCTCTAAATGAGGAACATACGTTTAATCGTTCATTTGATCTTGTATCAGGTGAAACTCCGATTTCAGATGCATTAAAAATGATATGAGGGTGACTCAAAAGGGAAAAAATCACCCCTTTTCCGGCTGACTGTAGTCTTTTCCGTAATAAGGCGTTTCAGCTTGAGCAACAGGCGCCCATAAAAAAACTAGCGGATAACAAAACAGGGATTGTTCCTGTTTGAAGCAGCTTTTTCATTTGATCTTTTTTAAGCAATCAATTCATTTCTTTTTTATCCATTTATTGCAATTTTAATAATGTTTAGAATTATTCATGTGAATGGGTAGCCATAATTCTAATGGGAATAAATCACTAAATGAGTCATCGTTTACAGCTGAAATAAAAAAAGCCGCAATTCGCAGCTTTTCTTTTACAGGAAAATGATTAGGAGGGCTGTTTAAGCACAAGCCAATTGGGCTCCAGCTCATAAAAGTGCTGTTTAACGGCGGACACAGCGGGATGGATAAGCCGGTCAATCGTGTTTGGCGGACATGCCGCGCTGTAAAGAGAAATGATCGTGATCGTTTCATGGTTAACCGGGGCAGCGATATGAAACAGGCAGCGAAAAGCAGGATGGGTAAGCTGTTGAATGATTTCTTTCATTACATAAGGCTGGTTTTCCTGAAGCTTACATGTTGTCACCATTATATAGCGGGATTCAAGCGCACTGGAGCGGAAGAAATTGTAGCGTCCGCCCATCGATTGCGACTGCTTGGAAATGTTCACATCCAAATGATGATATGTCGCTTCCTGGCCGCTTTTATAAAAAATGGAATCATGGGTATGCTTCATGAAGTCCTGGTACATCTCCTCGTTTTCCCATAACCCCAATACAAATGCTTCTGTCGGCTGGTCAACATTCCAGCCTCCGAGCTGCCCGATAAACCCGTCCACATGGGCAAGGGCCGCCCAATGCTGCTGTTTATACGAGAAAACATCTTTTTGATTGTCATGAACATGGCATGTCATCATCTTTGCTAGCATATTATCACCTCACATTCTTTTTCTACATATCGCAAAAAAAACCCTCTTCAAACGAACACAATCATTCAGCATACTGACTTTATTTCCTTCATACATTGAATAGAGAGAACAAGCAATCTCTGCTTCTAGCATTATATGAACATAAAAGATGATTGTTATTAAATAGAGGGGGATGTCAATCATATGACAGTGGATCGGGCCAAAAAGAGCCGTTCGCAAAACGGCCAAAGCTGGTGTGTCACATTTGAACACCCATTTCGCAAAGAGGCGGGCGGGAAAAAGGGACAACCCATCAGAATGGGATTGAATCTAAATAGTGAGGAAGAAGCGGAAAAGCTGCGGAAGCAATTGAATGACTTGGTAACGGACGAAAAGTTTTGGACACCGAAAGCGAAAGCACGGGCCAACACATTGTTTGATGAGCGAATTGTGGCCGCCGTATATGATGAACAGGAGGAGCCGGTTTTAGTGGGAATCCGCAATCGTGTTCTTCCGTTTCAGAGCGAAGAAGGATACGCGAATGTGCAAATCATCGGGGAGCGGGGAGCGGGAAAGACAACGTTGCTGCGTCAGCTTCTCGGATTAAAAGACGAAACCGAGCTGTTTCCGCCTGCCGGCATGACGCATAACGTGTCATATGAAATCGAATGGCTTTTGGCAGACCAGGAGCTTTACGAAGTGGTCGTCACGTTTCTCCCGTTTAAGGAAGTGAAAGCACGTGTGGAAGAAGCGGTGGTTGAGGCGGCCGCGGTGTATGCAATGGAAAACTCGGAGCAAGAGATGATGAAAGCATTGATGGACAGGGATTTTTCCCTTCGCAGTTTAATGGGCCCTCTCCCTTCAGCGGTATCATCCCTGTACGGGTTTGCACCGCCGGCGTGTGACAAAACCCATTTACAGCGATGGGAGCCCTATTTAAAAGCCATGAAAGACGCCGCAATAAGACTTCGAAACGATGTGCTTACCCAACATGTGCCCGATGATGAACAAAAACAACGATTTCTTGCTTTATGGCGGCAAGATCCTGTATGCAACGGAATAACAGATGCTTTATTAGAAGAAATCGAACGGCTTTTTTCGATCCTTGAAAATGGGCAAATCACGTATCATACCGATGACTGGCCGGTATGCTGGCGTTTAAAAACGAGAGACGGGGACTACTTTTTGCAGCTGTTGTATCTGCTGTTCGGGGACGACCCGGGGGTGGACGGCAATCAGCTGACGGCGCTTGTAGAGGGAATGCGCATTAAAGGGCCGTTTCGTCCGCTTGCAAACGAAGGAGCGGTTCCAAAGCTCATGTTGACCGAGCGGACAATCGCTGACGGCCGGCTTTCCGCCCATCAAACGGAGAGAATCACCTCTGCGGATGCGGTCATGATCGTAGAACGGGCCGGAAGCACAGCCGGCTGTTCGTTGTTTAAAGAAATGGTCATCAACGGCCAGGCACACAAAATGCATATTGTCTTCACAAATGTTGAGGCGGTAACCGGCAACCGTCTGCCAACACATCAGGATAAATGTGAACATCTTCTCCATACCTTGCATAATCGGGTGCAGCAGGTTGGAAGTGCATGGGGGGAGAGAGCGGGACGGATCGTCATGAGTGCCCTGAAACAAAACGGGCTGTATATGGCAGAGTCCTCCAATGGGAATCGGACCGTCCAAACACTTCAAAAATTGGTTCATGCATTAGAAAAGTCAACGATACCAAAAGGAAGCCATCACGTTTATCCGATTTATGGCAGCACGGCCCTTTCATTGGCCATTTTGGATGGAGCGAGACAGTTCCGCAATCGAATCGAATACCATGATGACATCTTCTCCACGTTTGCTTCCTGCATGGGTGAAGCCCTTTATCGATTTTTCATTCAAGAACCGTCAGGATGGTCGCTTCCGGAAGCGCCGAATATCGAAAAAGACCGGACCATTGAACGCATTTGCTTTTTGATTCATCAAGATTTATTGGCATACGCGGAAGAAGAGATCACAGGAAAGCCGCTCCAGCAAGCCGTACCGACACAAACAGAAGAGCTCGTCCGGCAGCCGTTTCTCCACGATATTTACGAAATGGTGAAAGGGTGCATCGAGCGGGCGGGCGGTGTGGTGATCAGCTAGTAAACGGAAGGGGCTGACCCGAAAGCGCAAAGAACATGCTTTCGGATCAGCCTCCTGAACATGAACCGTCAAGAGAAATCCAGCAACATCAAGGATTTCGTCGGCGGTTCATTTCAGTTTAACAACAGGATTACCGTCGGCTCCCTTTTTGTTAAAACAAAGCGATGATATAAATCATACGAAATAGACATATAATGAATCGCTTTCGAAAAATTAACAAGATTGTAATACAAAATATGTTAAGGATGCAAAGAATGTTGATAAAATGTGCACAAAGGGGTAAAAAGGGGAGCGAAAGATGAAGTATATTCGTTTGAAAACCGGGCTGAATGCTGACCATATTCAAAATAGAATGAAATATAATCCTGAAATCGTTGAGTTCCATTTAGTAGAAGACGATTTATATCAGCCTGAACGGATTGTACAGTCTATCCAATTGGTAAAGTCTAAAGGTGCCCGCGTGTATCTCCATCATCCAATGACTTATAAGGGACGGTACCTGGATATTATAAGCGTAAACCAGGAGATGCGTGATCATTACGACTGGTCCTGTAAAGTGTTGGCATCGATCTGTCAACAAGAAGAAATTAAATGTGTCGTTCATTGCCATTATCAATCGTCGGAAAGTACCGATTATCGAGACTCGGCCAAAAGAAAGGAAACAAGAAAACGAATTGAAGAGGTATTAACGATTTGCGATGACTCGTTTCTTTGGGAGGATACAATACGCGGAATTTTCTCAGCTGAAAATCCATTTCTGCTTTCAGAAATCGTGGAGCCGTTAACATTGCCATTAAATATTGATATAAGCCATTCTTTTCTATCATTAAAAGGGGACAACGGAAGATTGCAAGAGCATCTAGAGAAGTTTCACACCTTTGCAAGATATTTTCATGTTGTGGATAGTCTGGGTGTCATGCATGATTCATTGCCGCTGGGGAAGGGCAGAATTAATTGGGAAATGGTGAAACCTTATGTGAAGGATCATGATTTTATTTTTGAGATTGATCTACGTTCTTCAAACCATAGCGACTGTACCCCCATGATCATAAGTGCACATTATTTTAACCGTATTGGGGAGAAAAACGGAGAATCTTCTTTTGCGGGCAGGCGGTGCGGCGATCAGCTAATGAGACACAAAAAAGGCCTTCATAAGTGAAGGCTTTTAGGAGGATGACTTAAAAGGGATGGCTTTTTATACCTTTTGAGTCATCCTCCTATCTTATGTTCATCGGTTATTCATGATGTCCTTTGTGATGTCCCTTTTTGAAGCCATTACATTTAGGGATGAAATCATTTTTTTCAAGTTCGGCATAGCGCTGTTCCAAACGGGAAATGATTTTTTGTCCTTTTTCTTTTGTCAAGACACCATACTCCACATATTTGGAAATCACTTCTTTTCGTTTTTCGAGAAGATCCTTTTGGAGGGTGGACAACTCCTTTTTTTGTTCTTTCGTCAGCTTAACTGGAGCGCTTTCCGAAGGACTAGGCATATTCTCCGCATGGGCAGGGAGTGCGTATAATGCTGTAAACGACAACGGGATAGCGATTGCCAAGTTTTTGTAAAAATTGCGCATAGAATCCTTCCTTCCTTTAAGTAGTCACCTTATTTTTCTTTTTTCTTCCCATTTCCATACATGGAATGATGTCTATCAAAATCTATGAATAAAATATAATGGAGCGAAAAGCCATATACAGTGAAAGCGTTTTTATTTATAATGAATGTACAAGACGAAACAAATCATCATACGTTAACCTGCAACCTAAAGAAGGAGTGGATTTGGATGGAAGAACAAGGAAATTTCCTGGTCGGTCTAGTGTGGGGGACATCTCTGAGCATTCCATTATGGATATCATTCTTTGGTTGGCTAAGGTTAATAGGCCATATTATTTTGTAGTGGCCGGTAAATCGCGCGAATTATTCATTAAATACAGCGAGCAATCCGTTTGAGGGTTGCTTTTTTTGTTTTTTAAGAAGTGTGGTGCCATTAAAATGGCCTTATGAACTTAATTATGATGTACGTAATATAGTTAACGGTTTTTTTGCCATAATATTCACCTTATTCTACATTTTTTTACAAAAAGTGCATGTATGATTCTTTATAATTCATGTATAAAGAATCACTAATCAATTAAACCATTTGAGTTAACGATATAGCACTGTGAAAAATATATGGGGGGATCAACATGTTCTTTTTCTTGGAATCCATTAATGAGCATCCTTTACAAATTGACTATAAGTATCCTGATTACGAAATTCATACAGAAACTGATATTGAGAAGGCAGCTAAACTGTTTGCCAAGAAGAAAAAACTAAAGTATCTAAGGTACGATGGTTTAAGGGAAACGTATAGAGTATATTTTCAAAAAAGAAGGAGAAAGTCATTGTTTAAACATAAAAAGGATGTGTACATCTATCATGTGCTGCCCAACTTAGACACAACGACGAAAGTTAAATGATGTATATCTTGTTTAAAAGTGAATGATTCCATCTATATAAATCCACATTGAAAATCCGACATGGCATAAAACAGTCATGTCAGATTTTCACCTTTTCAGCCTATTCAAGATGTAAAGACAGAAAAACTGTAAGTAGCTTAAAAAGCCAAAGCTGATGTCGAAAATGAAAATGGATTTATATAGCTGACGGCGTTCATCGTTTAATAGGAGCTGACGGAAAACAGAACTGTCGATCAAGCGTTTTTTAAACGATGTAGACAATCCGGATAATAAAAGAGAATCAGCATGAATAATCATGGTTATAAATAGCCTTTCCACAAAGGGGACCGTGATCCATGCGCAAAAGACGTCTGCTTCCAAGAAATATCATCTTACTGATTCTTGCCATTTTGGTCATCGGCAGCTTGTTTTGGACACTCCTTTCGTTTCTTTCTCCGGGCCATCAGGCGAAAAAAACGGTCGAGGAATTTTACACGTACGAACAGGAAGGGGAATTTGGCGATTCGTGGGAGCTGCTCCATTCACAGATGAAGGTAAAATTCCCGAAGGGGCCCTATGTTCAGGACCGTGCCCATGTGTTTATGGGCCATTTTGGTGCAGAGACCTTTTCTTACACAATTGACAAGCCGGAAAAAATCGAACGGTGGAAAATGGAAGAGGGTGTTTCACCGTTGAAGGTCGTATATAAAATGACTGTCACCCAATCATACAAAGGGAAATACGGCGCATTCGATTTTCGGCAATATGTGTTCGTAACGAAAGAAAAAGGGGAATGGAAGATCCTTTGGGATTACAAGAAGTGAAATTTTTTACAACGACTTCACAAACTCCGGTTATAATGGAACTGGAGGTTTTTACATATGCTTTACATAACGAAATTTATTTACGGGTTTTTATTGCCCCCCGGCATCTTTATTCTTCTGTTATTGGGATTGAGTATCTGGTTATACCGTCAACATAGATGGGAAGCGAAATGTTTGTTCATCATTACGATGGGTTTATATGTTTCTTCCATTCCATATGTCGGGGACAGGTTGATCCATTCGCTCGAAAAGCGATATGAACCGCCCCATGAATTGTATGGGGATGTGATCGTCATGCTCGGGGGCGGGGCGACGTCCGATACACCGGATATTACCGGTCCCGGCCATCTGTCCGGTTCGGCGGCCAACCGCCTGTTGACCGCAGCGAGGCTTTACCGTGAGACGGAACTCCCAATCATTGTCTCCGGAGGCTCCGTCTTCAGCGACACCGGAATCGAAGCCGAAATCGCCAAAAGGCAATTGATCGATTTGGGCGTGCCAAAAGACCGAATCATCACAGAGACAAAAAGCTTGAATACGAAGCAAAACGCGTTAAACACAAAGGCGATTATGGACCGCTTAAAGCTTAAGCATCCGATTTTGGTGACGTCCGCTTTTCATATGGAGCGCTCCATCCTGAATTTTGAAAGAGCGGGAATGAAGGTACAGCCATATCCGACCGATTATAAAAAAAGCTTTGAATTGAGGGCCCATGCGAATAATTTCGTTCCGACGGGTTCCTCTTATACAGGCATGGCCATGAAGGAGTATCTTGGCATTTTGACCCTTCCGCTGCAATGGTGACCGCTTTTGGCCGCCATTCTTCAATGCGAAAATGCGATGAAGTGGAGGGCTGCTATTTCAGCAAACCGCTCTCTGGCGGGCAATTTGAACAATGGTATAAAGAAAGCCATAACAAAGAAGAAGCGCCCCTCACGTGAGGGACGCTTCTTTCTCTTTATATAAGAAAGTATAAATTGCACGTTAAACAGTCGCCTGTGCTTTTCGTGTTGTCCAGCTGCGCAAGCCAAGCCGTACGGCCGTTTCACTTCCTCACAGGGAACCAAAAAGCGGTTCCCCGTCGGAAGCTCCAACGTCCTATCGGCTTAAACGGGCTTGCTCCGCTTTTCTTGTTAAGCAGCTTTCGCCTGTTCGCTTTGTCGAGCTGTCTCTCGTTTCTTCCCGACGCCGACTTTCCCGACGATATACTGACCGTACGGGATGCGGTTGAGCAGATTAGTGACGGCCATCGGAAGAAGGACGCCCAATCCAAAGAAAATCGAAATGAGCACGAACATGTTGTCCGTTGTGGTGAAGTTCTTGATGTTTCTGGCAATGACAAGCTGGAAAAACGGATGAAGCAAATAAATGCCGAATGAATATTGACTGACCACAACGAGCTCCGGCGGAATCCTTTTCAGACGGAACGCCGTGGAAAACATGATGACCATGACAGCGGTCGTTAATAAAATAATATCAAATCGTTTGGAGCCGACAGCAACCAGCGCTTCTGTATGGTAAAGCACAAGAACAAGGGCAGCTGAACCAACTAAAAACGGAAGGTGCCATTTGCGTGTCTTAATCACAAACTGTTTGAATTGACCGAAATAACGGCCTGCATAATAACCGGCCACAAAATAAAACAACCACGCCAAAAACGGCAGATTCGTCAGGCGTGTCCAGGTGTCAGGATCCATGCCGTAGTTTTGGGGATCATTGAAATTGAAGAATGCCAAATAAGCGGCATTGACCACAAACGCAGCGAAAAGGGTCGCTTTCGCATTCATTTTTCTTAATGCGCGATCAAACAGAAGGTGCAGAATATAAAATTGAAAAATGATCAAAATAAAATAACCATGATAGGCACCGAAAAAGACATGGTCCCCCCATTTGGAAAGAATGGACCCAATGCCGTGCGGCGCTTGATACACCACTGCATAAAACAGTCCCATCACGATATATGGAATCAAAATGAATTTTACACGTTTACTTAAAAAACCTTGCTTTACTCCGTAACGATAACGGTAGGCAATTAAAAACTCCGAAATGAACACAAACATCGGCGTTCCATACATCATCAGCATTTGCAGGGAGCGCAGAATGGTATGTGTCGAGTTATCCGGAGATGGATAGTAATGAATGATCGTCGTTGTGATCGCATGAAGCAAGACAACGGTCAAACATGAAAGGCTGCGAAGCCAAAACACTTCGTTCATCGTTTTCATTAAAGTCCACCTCTATTCTAGTTATTGATCTAGCAGTCCGGCGGCCCCGTTCATTGTAACATAGTTTTCTCTCCATCCAATCCCTCAAATTTTGACAGAAAAGGAAGACAAGTAAGTGGAAATGCAAATGGTTTTTGAGATCAACAAAAGGAGAAAAGCAAAAGAAGTCATCCATCCATCAATGAAGAAGAGTCGAACAATGGTGATCGTGCCGATTCTGAAGATTCCGTTTCTATTGTAGGCATACCGGCCAACATCATGAAAGATGCAAACCTCATAACGAAAATGGTCACACTCCACAATGTTCCGATTGACAAGAGCGTCCGTCGAAAAAATAAAAAAGCCGATTGCCTGAAAGCCTGGCGGCCGTGTGCATAAGCACCACAAAAAGCGGCAAATATATGCATCCTTTCTTACGAGAAAACAATATAACGGCCAAACTTGATTGACAGTATGAGGAATTTATGAGGGTATATGGACTTGGGGGCAAAAATCATTCCTTTCACTGTTACTGCTATCTTCATCTTAAATGCTTCGTTTAAATAGAAACCTTTTAATTTTAACGCAAATACCCGATTATCCACTAAAAACACCAAAGACATTACGAGTTTTCCCGGTTGCAGGCTTTGTAAATCCAATATTAAGATTTTAAAAAAATCTAAAGGTTGGGTAAATCTATCAATTTCTTCACTTTCATACATTATGATGAAAAAGTCAGTTAAAAAATGAGAGGGGAATGATCAATGTCAATCAAACCAAGAAAACCAGGCATGGCACAAAAATTGATGTATATGAGTGCTTCTGTCGCATTAGGATTATCTCTATTTGCATCAACATCTGCATCTGCAGAAAGGAACGAACATACAGACAAAAAGCCTTCCTTTGAATTCGGGCTTCTTACCGATATCCAATACTGTGATTGTGATGCAGCGGGTGTACGCTATTATCGGAATTCGATAAGCAAACTGCAGGAAGCAACGGCTGAACTCAATCGGCATGATCTTACGTTCACCGTACAGATGGGCGATATGATCGACCGGAACGTGGACAGTTTTCATACCATTCTTCCTTATTTCAACAAAATTGAAGGTCCCAAATATCATGTGCTCGGCAACCATGATTTCGCAGTACCAACAGACCAAGTGGTTGACATTTTGGGTATGAAGAATCAATATTATGACTTTGCTGAAAAAGGCTGGCGTTTTGTCGTGTTAGACACCAATGACCTGAGCCTGTATGCAAATGAACCAGGTTCCCCGAAATATCAAGAAGCCGAAAAGATGTATAATCAACTAAAGGCGTCCGGAGCGGAAAATGCCCAGACCTGGAATGGCGGAGTAGGCTCGGAACAAATGACATGGCTACATAACATTCTTAAAGAATCGGCTAAAAGGAATGAAAAAGTCGTGGTGATTGGGCATCATCCGCTATACCCTGCCAACGAGCACAATGCATGGAATGACGCTGAAATCATGCGGGAACTGGAGTCTGCGGGCAATGTAGTGGCTTACTTCAACGGGCATAATCATGCAGGCAATTATGGCGAGAAAAACGGAATCAAATATGTGAATTTCCAAGGCATGCTGGATACACCCGATACCAATGCGTACTCTGTCATCCAAGCGTACAAGGATCGCTTAGAGATTGATGGTTTTGGCCGGGAGCCGGACCGCACAATCAAGGTGAATACGATCCGCGAACACGATCAAGAGCAAAATGAACATGACAAACATGAATAGATAGCATCGTTTCTAGAATGAAAACAAACCAAAGAGGCGAGCGGAAATCCGTTTGCCTCTTTCGTTTGTTTGTCCTAACCATTTCAACGTATTTTATTTTCTAGCTCTGTTATGCATAATGTTGATTTTCTTCTAGACGACGCTTTCGATTGATCCAATAAACAATCAACATGACGATCGCTCCGCTCGTTGTATCAAGCAGCACATCCGTCAACCGTCCATCACGATCCAAGATGAACGCCTGGTGAATTTCGTCGGTGAAGGCAAACAGCCCTGTCAGCAAAACAGCCAGTGCATAACGCCCTCTTCGCTTGGGCAAGTTCCAAAAAAATAAAAGAGTAAGCAGTCCAAAAAACGTAATATGTGCCGATTTTCTGGCGATAAATTCTTTGGCCGGTTCAAAAGGCACCGGTTTATAAAACCGACTTCCCGGCTGAAAGATGGTTGACAGGTTGACGTTTTCTTTTAAGGAAGGAAGTGAAATCCATGTTTCCGGCTTTGTCGCCTTCAAACCAGGCGTGTTCGATGCATAAAAAATGGCAAGCAGTAAAAAGATCAATAATGTTTTGCGCATGGGAGTATCCTTTCTGTATGGGAAAAATGACTCTGTCATTGTAGAGGAAGAAGGAGAAACAATCAATCTTTTTCATAAAATTCAAACAAAAAGAAAACGATTACAAAACCATATTAATAGGAAGAAACTCGTCAAGGTATATGAATCCACATAAAGAATGTAACATGGACGAAAGCGGTCCATGCTACATTCTTTACGCATAAGGCTTCGCCCATTTCCCTTACGGGCCCTTGCCGAAGCCTTATACGAGAACCTTTTGAGTCTATTCAGGATGCTCAAACAAAGGAACATCAACAGGATAACAAGCGATAGATGATGATAAGAAATTTAGCCGGATTTAAGATCGACATTTGAATGTGCGCATCAACAGGCTTAGAAACGGAAGAAAGTGAGCGGGGCCCGAATCTGTCATTTCACTATGATTATAGTGAAAAAGACAGTTTTCGACAAAAATCCACTGTTTCTAATTCTTTTTACCTATGTTATTCTAGAAAAAGGAAAAACAAAGAGGGAATACTCTCCAAATTTAAGAGATATTGTTGTATCTTGCTGAATGGCGATGGTTCCGAAAAAAGAAGGTGTCACATTTTCATTACTGGATCACTATATGGACTAGGATGTTGCCAGCTAATTCTTTTAAATATCGAGAACATGCGCCATTCATCATAGCGACAAGACGACATATCAAGACAACGAGGTTCTTATTTCAGTAAAAAGGTTTAGAGAAATGTAAAAAGTATGTAAAAATTTAGTGGATTCGCCATCATTCGACAAAAATGCCTATGTCCAACCATTCCTATTTATGTTACTATAGTAAAAGTTTTGAAAAATACTACTTTAATAGTTACAGATCATGATAAAGAGGTGCTACCATTGATTGATATCCATTGTCACATTTTGCCTAATATTGATGACGGCGCAAAAACAATTGAAGACAGCTTAGAGATGGCTAAAATAGCTGTAGCGGACGGAATTACGACGATTATTGCGACCCCCCATCATCAAAACGGCCGCTTTATAAATGTCAAAAGTAGTATTATCGAACGGGTAAAAGAGTTAAATGAAGAGCTGACAAAACAAAGCATTCCTCTTACCATTTTACCGGGCCAGGAGCCTCGCATTTACGGTGAATTGGTTGAAGATTATGAAAAGGGTGAAGTGCTTACCTTAAACGACGGCAAAAAATACGTCATGGTGGAGTTCTCATCAAGCCAGGTTCCAAAATACGCGGAGCAGCTGTTGTTTGACATCCAGCTTCAAGGACTCAATCCTGTCATCGTTCACCCTGAACGGAACGCGCAAATCATGGAACAGCCAGACTTGCTGTATGACTTTGTGAAAAAGGGAGCACTCACCCAGGTGACCGCTTCCAGCGTAACCGGCCACTTCGGCAAGAAAATCCAAAAATTCTCCCAGCAGCTAATCGAAGCCAACCTGACACACTTCATCGCATCAGATGCCCACAACACAAGCGGACGCACATTCCGCCTCAGTGAAGCATACAACATCATTGAAAAACAGTACGGAACGAATATGGTTTACTTCTTCACGGAAAATGCGGAGTATCTCGTGAAAGGCCAGATGGTCGATCGGGGAGAACCGCATAAGGTGAAGAGGAAGAAGTTTTTAGGGATCTTTTAATGTAGTTCAACAAGTTACCGGAGGGGGTAGCTTGTTGAACTCTTATTTCGACTTGTGTAATGTTTGTAATCGAGATTTCGGGGAAATTAAGGTTTATTTTTACAACAGTGTATGTGTTATCTTACATAAAAATTTCTTGTTAATATAGTCAGTTTGGTAATATGAGGAAATTTGACAAATTCCCTAAAACCGTGAAGAAAGCTGTACGATATATTAGACAGGATGCTTCTTATGAACAAATACATGACGTGAAAAAACTAATCAACATGGTGATTAATAAAAGATTAGATGAAATGAAAAAAGAGAGTTAGAAGGGTGATGGGCAGTGACGTACCAAAGAAGATTATCGCTTTTGGTCGCTTTAGATTCATTCATTGTATTAGGTTCCATTTATGTAAGTTTCTTTATTTTACATCCATATTTTCAGATTTTTACAGCTAAAACATTATTAATAAGTTCTATCAGCCTATTCATTACCCATCATGTCTTTGCTCAAAGATTCCACTTATATAAAAAGGCATGGCAATATGCGAGCATTGGAGAGTTGTGGGCTATTTTCAAGTCTGTAACGATTTCCATTGCAGCAACAGGAATTGTGCAATTGGCAGTCTTTCAAGATATTTATTTTCGTACCCTGTTTATTACATGGTTACTACATATTTTATTAATCGGTGGATCACGTTTTTCATGGCGAATATTTCGTGATACATACTTTAAAAAGCAACAAGAAACACAACGTAAACGTACGTTAATCATCGGGGCTGGTGCAGCGGGCACGATGATTGCTCGTCAATTAAAGCAAAATGTTGAAAGTGATATGCAGCCGGTTGCTTTTGTTGATGACGATGTAAAGAAACATAAGCTTGAAGTCATGGGAATTCCAGTAGTAGGCGGTAAAGAAGTGATTCAAGCAGCGGTAAAAGAGTTAAACGTTGAGCATATTGTCATTGCGATTCCTTCACTAAAGGCAAAAGAGCTCGAGGAAATCTATCATGAATGTGCCAAAACAAAAGTAAAGACACAAACCATTCCTAAAATTGAAGATATCATGCTGGGGAAAGTATCTTTCAATCAATTCCGTGATGTGCAAGTGGAAGATTTACTGGGACGTGATCCTGTGAAGCTGGATGAAGAGGGCATTTCTGAAACAATTACTGGTAAAACAGTGCTAATAACAGGAGCAGGCGGTTCCATCGGTTCGGAGATTTGCCGTCAAATTTGTAGATTTACTCCAAAAACACTAATCTTACTCGGACATGGTGAAAACAGCATTTACTCGATCGAGTTGGAGCTGCGTGCACAATATAATGAAGAAATTGAAATTTTGACAGAGATTGCGGACATTCAAGATCGTCCGAAAATATTTACGATCATGGAGAAATACCGTCCTCATGTTGTGTACCATGCGGCAGCACACAAGCATGTGCCGTTAATGGAACGCAACCCGGAAGAAGCGGTGAAAAACAATATATTTGGAACCAAAAATGTATCAGAAGCTGCGGATACATTCGGTGTAGGCACGTTTGTATTAATTTCATCGGATAAAGCAGTTAACCCAACAAACGTAATGGGCGCAACAAAACGTTTTGCAGAAATGTTGATTCAGCAATTAGCGAAACATAGTAAAACTAAGTTCGTAGCTGTTCGTTTCGGTAACGTACTTGGAAGCCGAGGCAGTGTTATTCCGATTTTTAAGCAACAAATTCAAAAGGGCGGGCCAGTAACCGTAACTCATCCTGATATGACCCGTTACTTTATGACGATTCCGGAAGCATCGCGTCTGGTCATACAAGCCGGGGTACTTGCCAGAGGCGGAGAGATTTTCGTTCTAGATATGGGTGAACCGGTAAAGATTGTGGACCTTGCGAAGAACCTTATTAAACTATCAGGGTATACGGTTGAAGAGATTGGGATTAAGTTTAGCGGGATTCGCCCTGGTGAGAAGATGTATGAAGAGTTGTTGAATGAGAATGAAGTGCATTCGGAACAGGTGTTTCCGAAGATTCGTGTTGGGAAAGCGACATTATTGGAACAAAATATATTGCTTGAGTTTATGAATGATTTTGGACAAATAGATAAGGAAGAAATCAGGAATAGGCTGTTAGGAATTGCAAATAATAAGATATTTGCTAAAAACTAATCTAGTAATTGTGGAAGGAGATATATAAATGAAAAAAGTAAGAAAAGCTATTATTCCAGCTGCTGGATTAGGAACTCGCTTTTTGCCAGCGACGAAGGCAATGCCTAAAGAAATGCTGCCAATTGTAGACAAGCCTACTATTCAATACATTGTTGAGGAAGCAATTGCTTCAGGTATAGAGGACATTATTATTGTTACAGGGAAAGGAAAGCGAGCAATTGAAGATCATTTTGATCACTCTTTTGAATTAGAAGAAAATCTGATGCAAAAAGAAAAATTTGATTTACTTGAAAAAGTGAAAGAGCCTTCTAAAGTAGATATCCATTATATACGTCAAAAAGAACCAAAAGGTCTTGGACATGCGGTATGGTGTGCACGCAAATTCATTGGGGATGAACCGTTTGCAGTGTTGCTTGGTGACGATATTGTTCAATCCGAAAAACCTTGTTTGCGCCAATTAATGGATGAGTATGAAGCGACTCTATCTTCTGTCATTGGTGTTCAAACTGTCCCGGAAAAAGAAACACATCGTTACGGAATTATTGACCCTTCTGCACAATTGGGACGCCGTTACCAGGTTAATAACTTTGTGGAAAAACCAAAACAAGGAACAGCCCCTTCCAATCTAGCCATTATGGGGCGTTATGTCCTAACGCCGGAGATTTTTATGTTTTTAGAACAGCAAGAGCTTGGTACTGGGGGAGAGATTCAACTAACGGATGCCATTCAAAAGTTGAATCAAATCCAAAGAGTATTTGCTTATGATTTTGAAGGAACTAGATATGATGTTGGAGAGAAAATGGGGTTTATTAAGACGACGATTGAGATGGCGTTGCAGAATGCAGAATTAAGAGAAGATTTGTTGGAATATCTACAACAAATTTTTGAAAAATCTTTACTTAAGAATGGCTAAATTAAGAAACGGTCATATCAATACCACATTTAAAAGATTAAGGATATTTTATCTTTAATCTTTTAAATGTGAATGAGGTGATGTCTCCTTACCTGTATCAATGGAGGCACTCGGCTATGCTGTGGGTTAAATGTGGGTTGACATTACACCTTAGACACGAACAGTTGTCGGTAGTGTGGTGTGAGGTAGGGTTAGATGCCCTATATTTAATTCGGATTTAGAGAGTATTGAACATTCAGATGTAGTTTTTGTTCAATATTTGCAGGATTATGGGCAAGAGATTTGCCCTGAGCATGGAGATATTAGTTATGTGGATGGAAAGGTTCATTGTAGTTTGCATCCAGGGGACAATGAAGGTGAAGATAGTGATGAGAAAGGTGAAAGTGTTCCATTCTTATAAAACTATGAGGATTAAAGCTCTTCAAGCTAGCTTTTTGAAAGATTGTACTGTAGATAGTTGGTTAGGAGGAGTTAGTTGGCAAGGAAAGTCTTCATCCTAATCAACTAATAAACTATAGTGATTGCATGTTGAGAGGGAAGTGACTATTGAGCTTAGATAAGGTGCTGGAAGCCTTGTACGATAAGGGTTTGAGGAACGTTCGGTGCTAAATTAAGTAACATTGATTGAACGGTATATAAGTATAAATAGGAAGAAACACGGTTGAGATTGAGAGTGAAACGAAAATTTATTAAGAAGTAGCTTGGTAAATTGAATAGAAATTGCGACGTGGGTATGTGAGTTAGATTTAATTTAGTGGGTTAGTAGTTGGTTGGAAAAGAATAAGATATTCCAAATAAGTACTAAGCAACTATATAAATCACGATTAATATTCCGGCATGGCTAACGATCCAATCCGTTGGAGCACTTTTTCAGGAAATCGATCTAGGTGCTCTAAAAACGATGAAACTGATTTTCGGATATCGTGCTGGGTGGCATGAAACCGATTGACGATAACACTCTCTTTCAACCATCCCACGGCGTTTAGGTTAGGAGAGTACGGCGGAAGAAAAAGAAGAGTCAGTCGATGTTCCTTTTCTTGCAGGAAAGGCTTTGGGATTTTTGCATGATGGATACGGGCGTTATCGAGGATCATGATGACGTGTCGATCCTCATATTGTGCCAATGTATAGCGAAGAAACGTGTAAAACGATTGGGCATTACATTGGTTCGTTTCCATACAAAGAAATTCGCCGTTTCGAATGTTTACGCAACCGAATAAACTCACCGTCGCATGATGGCCATGCGTGGGAATTTGCGTTTGTTTCCCTTTGACACTCCATGTGGAACGGAGCGTTTGGTAATCGCGAATGTGGCTTTCATCTTCATATAAAAGAATTACATCGTCTGAGACGTTTTTTTCACCATGTCTAATTCCCGTTGAAACGCTTCTTGTTTTAGACGGTTGGCACGCTTGAGAGTATAGGTGGGCCGCGTATAGCTGAAACCCCATCGTTTCAACATATCGCTAATGCCACTACGGGACATCGTAATGGCGAACTTGTCTTCGATGACGTGCTTTAAAATACGCGTGTCCCAACGTGATTCAAAGCCATATCCTTCTTCTGCCGGTGTGCTGTGTTCAAGCATTCGTCGCAATTCTTGTTCTTCCGTTGTTGACAGAAAAGGCGGCTTGCCCGGCGAATAATCACGATGTAATAAGGCGTCCATTCCACCACGATTAAATTTTTTGACATAGCCTGAAATGGTTTCACGATGGACGTTTAGGAGTTTGGCCACTTGAATTGCATAATACCCTTGCATAATCAGACGAATCACCGCCACTCGTTTCGCCATAGAAGCCTTTTTAATCGTTTTCTCATGCGCTTGAAGTTGTTCAATTGTCCAGCCATGGTTATTGGTAATGGTCAGTCCTTTTCTCATCTAGATTCGCTCCTTTGTTTGTTCTTTTAAGAGCAGTATAGACAAGAAAGATAGACCCTTAAACATGTCGAGAAATTAAATCGAATTTATATAAATGTAAATATCAACTTAATAATTTTGTGGTTTATGATCAAAACATAACGGCTCATTGTAATTTAAATAATAAAGTTAAGGGGGGGTTATTATGAAATTTGCACCAGTAGAACATGTAGAAGTTGATTCTATTAAGCTTGAAGAAATTAAAGGATACAAGGGAATTTATAACAGATATATAAAAAGAATATTTGATGTTTTATTAGCACTTATATTTTTAATAATTTTGTTACCAGTTTATATAGTTGTATCTATATTCATAATCTTAGAAACTGGTTTTCCTGTTCTTTATAAAGCTGAACGCGGTGGATATAATGGGAAAAACTTCAGGATTTATAAGTTCCGTACAATGGTTAAGGATGCCGACAAAATCGGTGGAGGTACAACAGCGTTGAATGATAGTAGAATCACAAAGGTTGGTAACTTTCTACGTAAAACAAAACTTGATGAAATTACACAACTTCTAAACATTATTAAAGGAGAAATGAGTTTCATTGGACCACGTCCGGAGTTGGTAAAATACACCTCTCAATACAGTGGTAACGAGGAATTTATATTAAAAGTAAGACCTGGAATAACTGATTATAGTTCAATAGAATTTATTAATCTTGATGAAATAGTCGGCAGAGAAAATGCTGATGAGATTTACGAAAAGTTTGTTCTAAAAAAGAAAAATCAACTACGAATTAAATACGCTGCAACAGTATCAATGAAAACGGATGTCTATCTATTTTTTAATACTGTATGGAGAGTCGTTCAAAAAGCAATTAAACATATTGCAAATAAATAAATAGGAGAATGTTCTATGGAATATATTACTCTGAAAAATTCAGATTTAAAAGTTTCTAGGCTATGTATGGGTGGATGTCCTATGGGTGGTCATGGTTGGGGAGAGGTATCAGAAAATAACTTGATTAATGCAGTTCATACTGCAATAGATCAGGGTGTTAATTTTTTTGATACCGCTGATACTTATGGGCTTGGTAAATCGGAAGAGGTATTGGGCAGATCAATTAAAAGAAACAGAGATAAAGTAGTGATTGCTACTAAATTCGGTGTGCGTGTTGAAAATGGTAAGACATTTTTTGACAACAGCCCAGAGTGGATAGAAAGAGCAGTTAAAGGCAGTTTGAAAAGATTAGGAACAGACTACATTGACTTATATCAAATTCACTACAGGGACAATAAAACTAATATTAATGATGTTATCTATAAGTTAGAGGATTTAAAAACCAAAGGGTACATTCGTTATTATGGATTGTCAAATATACATCAAGAAGATAAAACTGAACTTAACTCACATATTGGGAAATTTGTTAGCTTCCAAGATGAATATAGTTTAGCTTGTAGAAAGAATGAAAAGGACTTACTCAATCTATCAAATGAACTCGAACTCACTCCATTAACGTGGGGAAGTCTAGGACAAGGGATACTAACTGGAAAGTATGATAGTAATGTAAAGTTTGGTTCTGACGATAGACGTTCAAGAGACGTGTATGTAAATTTCCATGGTGAAAAACTTAAGAAAAACTTGGAAATCGTTAATGTCATGAGAAAAATTTCAGAGCAAACTGGAAGGTCAATCCCTTCAATTGCTTTACGCTTTATTCTTGATCATATACCTAATTCAGTTGTATTGGCTGGGATAAAAAACCCTAACCAACTTTTATCCAATCTCGAAGCAATGCAGTGGAATTTATCAACAGAACAAATTGAGGAACTATTAATGATATCAGAGGATAAGGAGGTTGCAAAATGAATAGTTTACAACTAGCCTGGAAAATTAGACGACATGGAATAGAAATGACACATATTTCGAAAGGGTCACATATAGGTGCAATATTATCTGTAACAGACATTATTGCAGTACTTTATAACGATATCGCCAACATAGATCCCGAAAATCCTAAAATGCCAGAAAGAGATAGAATTATTCTCAGTAAAGGCCATGCAGGTGCTGCAATATATGCTGCACTAGCAGAAAAAGGCTTTTTTGATATTGAAGAATTAAAAACACACTATGCTGATGGTAGTAGATTGTCTGGTCATGTTTCACATAAAGGTATTCCTGGTGTTGAGTTTTCGACGGGATCTCTTGGTCACGGATTATCAGTTGCAGCAGGTATGGCATATGGAGCAAAAAAAGACCAAAAGAATCATAACGTATTCGTTATATTAGGTGATGGGGAATGTGATGAAGGATCGGTCTGGGAAGCTGCCTTAATGGCTAACCATTATAGACTTAATAATTTAGTTGCAGTTATAGATCATAATAAAATGCAAAGCTTGGATTTTTGTGACAATACAATCGAGCTATCGCCTTTTGCAGATAAGTGGAGAGCGTTTGGGTGGAACGTGATTGATATTGATGGTCATAATCATGATGAATTAAGAGACGCATATAATCAGGCTACTTCTTCACAAAACAAGCCTACTGTAATTATCGCTAATACCATAAAAGGAAAAGGGATTTCATTTATGGAAAATGATATACTTTGGCACTATCGCTTCCCGCATGAAGGTGAAGAATATGATTCGGCTGTTGCTGAATTAAAAGAGCAAATGCCCGAAGGTGTATTAGATATGTATGAATTGGAGGCTCAAAAGGTATGAGGGATACGTTTGTAAAAACTTTAATAGATATAGCAAAAGAAGATAAAAATGTACACCTTATAACAGGGGATCTAGGATTTGGTGTATTAAAACCATTTTGGGAACAGTTACCTGATCAATTCACAAATGCTGGGATTGCTGAACAAAATATGACAAGTTTTGCTGCAGGTTTGGCTTTAGAAGGGAAGACGGTATTTACTTATTCTATTGGAAACTTCCCAACATTAAGAGCTATTGAGCAAATAAGGAATGACTGTGCTTATCATAATGCAAACGTGAAGATTGTTTGTGTAGGTGGAGGATTTGTTTACGGGTCTTTAGGAATGAGTCACCATGCTACAGAGGATTTATCAATAATGAGGGCATTGCCTGATGTTACAGTTCTTGCACCAGGTGATTTGGTTGAAGCTGAATATGCAACTAGAGCTATCTATGAGCACGAAGGTACATGTTATTTGAGACTTGGTAGAGGCGGAGAAAAACGTATTCATGATAAAATAGATGATTTTCAAATCGGAAAGGCAATTAAAATAAAAGATGGCGCGAGAGTAGCAATATTTTCTACAGGTGCTATTTTTGATGAAGCAATGGAAGCAAAAGAAATATTAAGTAAAGATGGAGTTAATCCTGCATTATATACATTTCCAACAGTAAAGCCAATCGATAGAAAAACGATTGAAGAGTGCGCAAAAAAATTTGAGTTCATAGTGACTGTTGAAGAACATAATGTTATTGGCGGGTTTGGTAGTGCTGTTTCGGAGGTTATGGCTGAACTAGCAGGTACAAAAGCAAGAATTATAAAGGTTGGCCTAAATGATATGTACTCTAGTATTGTAGGCTCTCAAAATTATTTGAGAGATGTGTATGGGATGAGCTCGAGTAAAATCGTTAATAGAATTGAAGAAATCATAGCGAAGAGTTAAGAGGGAGTACAATATGGACTACAGTGTTTTAACATCTGTTTATTACAAAGAGGACCCAGAATATTTAAAATTAAGTGTTTTAAGTATGTTGAATCAAACGGTACCAACTAATGACTTTGTTATAGTAAAAGATGGACCGTTAACAGATGAACTAGAGGATGTTTTACGTGATTTTGAAAAAAAATACACAAACATAAATATTATTAGCTTGTCTGAAAATGTTGGATTAGGCTCTGCTTTAAACGCTGGTTTAAATAAGTGTAAAAATGAATTGGTGGCAAGAATGGACACAGATGATATAGCATTTAAAAATAGATGCCAATTACAGCTGGAAGAATTTGCGAGTGATCCTGAATTGGATATTGTCGGTTCGTTTATGTATGAGTTTTATGATAATCCTGAGCAGTTTACAGCAATTAAGAGGGTCCCAATTACTCATAAAGAAATTTATAAATTTGCAAAAAGAAGAAACCCATTTAATCATCCTACGGTAATGTATAAAAAAAGTACGATTTTAAGTAATGGTGGTTATAGTACTTTAAGACGTGGTCAGGATATTGAACTATTCACAAGATTACTTTATCAAGGCTGTAAAGGGAAGAATATTGATAAACCTTTAGTTAAATTTAGAACTAATGACAACATGTACAAGCGCCGTAAGTCATGGTCTACAGCAAAAAACTATATTGGAGTTATATATAAATCTTGGAAAATGGGATATGCTGGATTTTTTGATTTAATGTACGTGTTTACCTTGCAAACTGGCTTATTGGTTATACCAACACCTTTAGGGAAATGGATTTTCAGAAAGTTTTTTAGAAGATAGTTGACATTGGTTATTGTAAAATAACTACTTGGTGTTTGGAGGTATTATATGATTATTGCCAAAATGTTAGGCGGTCTGGGGAATCAAATGTTTTGTTATGCATTTGCAAGAAGTTTACAACTTGAAAATAATGAAGAATTATTTCTGGATTGTGGTGTTTATAATAGATATAAAGTAAGAGACTATTCATTAAACATGTTAAATATACCCGATACAATCAAGAATAGTAGTGAAGTTAAGAGAAGAGTGGTATCAAATGGTTATTTAAATTTATCTCAGAAATTATATCATGTATTTTTTAAGATCAAAAAAGTATCTCTTCGTACTGATAAAATAGGTGAGAGTGTTTTTCAGCTGTTAGGAGAAAAGGGTCTTTATTATAATTTAGATAGATATTACTATCCTATTGTGGAGAGTAAAAAGGAATTTAAATATACCTATGGTTATTTCCAAAGTGAAAAATATTTCAGGGGCCATAAAGAGCTAATTAAAAAAGAACTTAAGGTAAGAATTCAGCCAACAAATAAAGAGAAAGAGTTATTGGAAGATATTAAAAGTAATGATGCAGTTGGAATTAGTATTAGATGGGGAAAAGATTACCGCAATTCACCTCTAAATATATGTAATAAGGAATATTATTATAAAGCAATGGATATTATTGCGGAGAAAATTGAAGAACCTACTTTTTATATTTTTTCAGATTGTATTGAAGATGTAGTAAAAGATTTTGATTTTAAATATCCTGTGAGATATATTGAAGGCTTTAAAGACTATGAGAGTTTACGCCTCCTTTACACTTGTAAACATTTTATTATTGCCAATAGTTCTTTTTCATGGTGGGGGGCATATTTATCAGAAAACAACCAAAAGATTGTTATTGCGCCAAGTAAATGGTATAAAGATAGCACTAAAAGACCAGACATATATTTAGATGATATGGTTTTAATAGATGTGTAAGGGGAGGAGTTAATAAAATCATGTTATGGAGTAATACTTTGCTACCCATCAATAAAAGAGCCCAATAAAATATACTAAATATGAGGTATATCTATGGTAAATAAAAAAACTTTTGCTGTTGAGGTTGTTTTATATAAGCCAGAAATAGCAGATATAGAAAAGGTGAATGGTTATCTAAATGATTTTGATCGAGTAATCATTTTTGATAATACTGAAGATAATAGTGAGTATGTAGATTTTATTAATAAAGATAAAAGATTGGTGTATATTTACAACTCTGAAAATATGGGGTTAAGCTATGCGTATAATTATGTATTAAAATCAATTTATTTAGATAAAATTGATTACCTTTGCACAATGGATCAGGATAGTGTTTTTCAAAGTGAAGATATTGTGAAGATGAAAGATTTTATATGTAGAAGTCAATTTGAAAATGTAGGTATATACGCACCCACGATAATTTTTAAAGGTAAAAAGATTTTAAATCATGGTGAGGATGAATATGGCTTTGTTGATTGGGTGATCAGTTCAGGTAGTTTTATTAATCTTTCTATAATGAATAATGAAAAAATTAGATTTGATGAAAATTATTTTATTGACAGGGTTGATGTTGATTTCTGCAAGCAAGTTAAATTACGTGGTTATAAAATAATCAAATATCACAAAAGTAATCTTAAACAAAGTCTTGGCAGCCTATCGAAAAGTGGTGTTATTCAACATTCTGCATTAAGATGTTATTACATTACTAGAAATAGACTGTATTACAATAAAAAATATTATAATAAGTTTTATTTTTATGTAGTATCGCTATTACAGTCTATAAATAATATATGTAAGATTTTATTTTTTGAAGATGATAAATCTAAAAAAATAAAATACATTTATTTTGGTATTAGAGATTTTTGGTATAAGAAATACGGTAAATTTGTGCCAAAAAGTGATTAAACATACTCCACAACTGGAGGTAAACATGTATATATTTACGGTTTTAGTATTGTTATTACTGTTAATAATGTCCGTTATATTAAATAGAAAGAAAAACTTTGTTTTAGTAGGTTTTTACGGTATATGGCTTGTAGTAATAATTTTAAGTGGTTTAAAACTATATGGACTTGTCGAATTTTCCACAAGAGTCTATTATGTAGTTTTAATTGGAATTACAGGTTTTACTGTTGGTTATATTTTTATGAAAAATAGTAAAATATTAACTTTAAGTACTAAATATAAAAGTGGAGTTACGCAAGATTATCAAATTAATATTAAAATATTGACTAAGTTTTTATGGGTCATACTATTTTTTTATTTAATACAATTATCAAAAGTAATTTCATTATTATTAAATGGAGTTAGTTGGTTAGAAATAAGGTATTATTATTACACAACAGGTATATTATTTAATGGGTTTGAAAAGTTTTTTTCTACTTGGGTAGCACTACCATTTATATTTTTTTTACTTGCACCACTATTATTGAATCTATTTTTAGATGGATTTAGAAATAAGAAAGTTTTTACACTGGCTTTATTTTCTGTAATTTCTCATATTATAGTTACTCAAGGCAAAGAATTATTTATTTACTGGTTTATGAGCATATGTTTATGCTTAGCATTTAATAATAAAAGATTGTCAAAAACTAATAAAAAACTAATATTTAGAACTTTATTATTCATAATTGCTTCTATATTTATTATTCAATTTAGTAGAAATGGTCAGTTATCTATTGATTTCTTATATAATTATTTAGGTATTTCTATGACGGTTATGGATCATTGGCTAAATTATATTGATGAAAATAATATTATGGCATATGGCTTAGCTTTCTCAAATGGTATTTTAAATATACCTTTTTCTTTAACAGAGAAGATAACAGGTTTTTATCCAGATTTTTTAATGAAAATAAACAATGAGCTAAATTATATCCTTTCAACAGGGATAATGGCTTTTGAGGGTAAAAGAGAAACAACAAATGTCTATATCACAATGTTTACATTTTTTTATTATGATTTTCGATACTTTGGTGTATTTATAGAGAGTTTAATTTTTGGTTTGTTTATTGGGGCTTCAACAAAAAGATTTTATGCATCTAAGAGAACACTATATCATAAAACTCTATATTGTATAATTGCATTAAGTGCTTGGTGCTCATTTATATATTGGGGATTTTTTATTACTCCATATTTGCTTTCTTTTGTATATTTAAGACTCTTATTTAAGAAAAAAATTAATAGAGATAGGGGGGGGCAGTTAAGTGTTTGATACCAAAATATCTGTCATTGTACCTGTGTATAATGTTGAAGAATATTTGTGTGAATGTTTGAACTCTATCCAAAAACAAACATATAAAAATATTGAAGTTCTAATGATAAATGATGGTTCAAGTGATAATAGCGGGAAGATTTGTGACGATTATGCAGCGAAATATGAAAACTTTAAAGTTATCCATAAAGTAAATGAAGGTGTTTCGATTGCAAGAAACACAGGACTTACTAAAGCAACCGGTGAATATTGTATCTTTATTGATAGTGATGATTATTTAGATAAAAGTATGATTGAAATCCTTGTTAATAAAGCCATTACTGATAATGCTGATATTGTAATGTGTGGGATTTGTTTAGTTAACACAAATTTTCACAAAGCAAAACGAAAATTTAGATATCAAAATTATCTCGAAAAAAATAGTGAAAATTTAACGGATAAAGAATTTATAAATACATTAATAAAATATCCCCTAGAACCTTACTTTGGAGCTCCATATAATAAATTAATTAGACGAAAACTTCTTGTTGATAACTCTATTTTTTATGAGGATCATGATAATTTTGCTGAGGATACTTGTTTAAATTATAAAGTATTTAATATTGCAGATAAAATAGCTACTGTGGAAAAAGTTTTATATTACCATAGGGTAAATGCAGGTAATTCTTTATCAAGATTAAAACACTCATATCAATATATGAAAACTAGATGTAATGTTATTAACAACTTATATGCTGAACTGATGTTAAAATATGATGGTTTAGTAACAAATAAAAATGTGTTATCAGAGCTGTTATTTAGATATTGTGTAGACTCAATAATAAGTGAAAAAAATGTTAGCGTGCATACAAAAGTAAAAAACCTAAAGAATATTATGGATTCAGTAGAGGATGAGAAATTAAAAGATATAAGCGGTAGTTTATTCGCAAAAAATATTTTTCGTTTTAAAATAGCTAGTATATATTTTTCCATATATAGATGTAATACTATAATCAAATATAATTTGAAAAAGAGTATATTTAAAATAAATAAGTTTTGTAAGTTAATTTAAAAAATGCAATTTTAATTGTTATAAAACGATGATAGTAAGGCAATTAGTAGTTAATATGAATATTATTAATTTGATTTTTACTATTATATTTAATATAAAAATTGGATATTCATGTTCAACTGAAGGAATGTATTGGGAATTATATCGAGATAGCAATGTTTGTTTAACATTTCCTTAATAGAATTTACAAAAAAAGAAAGTTAAGAATAGATGAGGTAATTGTTTTGAAAATCAACCAAAGAAGAGCAGGAGTACTCCTTTCTTATGGATATACAGGAATTAATGCCCTAGTAGGATTTATTTATGTTCCACTACTGATTTTTTTTCTAGGTAAAGATGAATATGGTTTATATCAAATTATGGGCTCTATTTTAGTTTATTTAAGTTTATTTGACTTTGGATTATCCAACACTGTCACAAGGTATTACTCCAAGTACCTTGCTTTAAAAGATGAAAAAGGTGGGGAAAATCTCCTCGCTATTTCTACTATTATCTACTTAGTATTAACACTAGTATTAATATTTGCTGGCACAATATTATATTTCTTTATTGATGATATATACTCTGGAACATTAACTACTAGCGAACTTATAACCTCGCAAAAGATGTATATAATAATATTATTTAATGTTTCTATAACTATCTCTACAGCAGTATTTAAATCAATAATTGAAGCACATGAAAAGTTTGTTTTCTTAAAAGGCTTATCAATTCTACAAACCATTATTAGACCTATTGTAGTTCTCGCTGTATTTTCTATAGAATCAAGTGCATTAATTTTAGTAATAATAGAAGCTTTCATTAACATAGTTGCTGTAGCCATAAAGATTTTTTATACGTTAAATAAATTAAAGGTTAAAATTAAATTCTCATTTTGGGATAAGCCTCTTTTCAAAGAAATGATCCGCTTCTCCTTTTTTGTTTTTATTACAGCGATAATGGATCAATTGTTTTGGCGCTCGGATCAGCTAATATTAGGAGCGGTTAGTGGTACATCTGAGGTCGCAATATTCTCGATTGCATCACAAATCGTAAGTTTATATATGGCTTTATCCATTGCAATGTCAGGTGTATTTCTGCCTAACGTTACCAAAAGGGTTATGAATCACGCTTCAAACTCAGAACTTTCTGAACTCTTCATAAAAATTGGTAGAATACAGTATCTCTTACTAGGTGCAGTTCTTATTGGGTTTATTTTATATGGACAAGAATTTATTACAATTTGGGTTGGAGAAGGATTTAGGAAATCATACTACATTACGTTAATCATTATGATTCCTTTTACAATTGACTTAATACAAAACATTGGCTTAACTATCTTGCAGGCTAAAAATCTATATTCTTTTAGGGCACTTGTATTTTTGGGAATGGCAATAATAAAAGTAGCGGTCTCCATTCCAGTAGCTAATTATTATGGTGGCATTGGTACAGCTTTCGTAACGGGAGTTTCTTTCCTAATAGGAAACGGATTAATTATGAATATTTATTATAATAAAGAGATAGGACTTGACATTTATTCATTTTGGAAAGCAATTAGTAAACTAAGCATCCCTCTTTTGTTTGCATATGGAATAGGCAAATTTATTGATTTAATTAGTATTGGAACCCCAATACTAACATTATTGATAAAACTGGCTCTATTTATAATAGTATATATATTCCTAATTTTCAATTTGGGAATGAATCAATATGAGAAAGGTTTAATTAAAGGATCAATTCAATTCATAATTAAACTTAAGAAGAAAACTCAATTCTAGTAGCTTTTAAATTAGGTAAGTACACCCACTATATTGATAGTTTGCTAGTTATGGTGCTAGTATAGTTCATTATTTTTAGAGGTTTGAGTTTATTAAAATTAAAAAGCAGGTGAAGAAATGAAGGGAATAATTCTAGCTGGAGGGTCTGGTACAAGGCTCTATCCTTTGACAATGGTAACAAGTAAACAACTATTACCAATTTATGATAAACCAATGATTTTTTATCCGTTATCAACATTAATGCTTGCAGGAATTAAGGAGATATTAATTATCTCAACCCCTGAAGATACGCCACGCTTTGAGGCTCTCTTGGGTAATGGTACACAATTTGGTATAAACCTTGAATATAAAATTCAGCCAAGCCCTGATGGATTAGCTCAGGCTTTTTTAATTGGTGAAGATTTTATTGGTGATGACTCTGTTGCCATGATTTTAGGAGATAACATTTATTATGGAAGTGGCATGAGAAAAATACTTCAACGGGCTGCAAATAAAGAAAAGGGTGCCACTGTATTTGGATATCATGTACAGGATCCTCAACGCTTTGGTGTTGTAGAGTTTAATGAGGATGGAAAGGTAATTAGTGTTGAAGAAAAGCCGGAAGTACCAAAATCAAATTATGCTATTACCGGGTTGTATTTTTATGATAATCGTGTTGTAGATATTGCTAAAAATGTAAAGCCATCTGAACGAGGTGAACTAGAGATTACCTCTATAAATGAAGCTTATTTAAAACTAGGAGAGTTAGAAGTAGAACTATTAGGGCGAGGGTTTACTTGGTTAGATACTGGTACACACCAAAGTTTAGTTGAAGCCACTAATTTTGTTAAGACAGTAGAAGAACATCAAGGAATTAAGATTGCCGCTCCTGAGGAAGTTGCCTATATTAATGGCTGGATTACTAAGGATCAATTATGGGAATGCGGTGAAAAGCTTAGTAAAACTGGATATGGTCAATATTTAATGAAAGTAGCCAATGGAGAAATACAATATTAAGTATTGAAAGAAGTGGGAATAAAAATGAAATTTACTAAAACTAACTTAGATAGTGTAGTGATTGTTGAACCAACTGTATTTGGTGATCACCGTGGTTGGTTTATGGAAACATATAGCGATGCAAAGTTTTCAGAAGCTGGAATAAACTTAAAGTTTGTTCAGGACAATCAATCATTTTCAGGAGCTAAGGGAACCTTAAGAGGATTGCATTATCAATTAAATCCGAAAGCACAAACAAAGCTAGTACGTTGTACAAAAGGAGCTATTTTCGATGTTGCTGTAGACATCAGAAAAGGGAGTCCGACTTTTGGGGAATGGTTTGGAATTGAATTAACTGCAGAAAATAAAAAGCAATTATTAATTCCAAAAGGGTTTGCGCATGGATTTATGACTTTAACTGATGATGTTGAAGTTCAGTATAAAGTGGACGAGCTATATGCACCAGAATGTGACCGGGGCATTATTTGGAATGATCCTAGGATAGGGATTGAATGGCCTATCGATATTATGCCTATATTATCAGCAAAGGATGAAAAAGCACCATTGCTAAAGGATGCTGAAAATAACTTCAGCTATGGAGAGTAATTTTATGAAAATTTTAGTAACAGGTTATACTGGTCAGCTTGGTTATGATGTTGTTCAACACGGTTTGAAACTAGGTCTAAACATGGTAGGTGTAGGTTCCAAAGATTTAGATATAACAAACGAAGAAGAAGTTTCTCATTATATTAATAAAGTTCATCCAGATGGTATTATTCATTGTGCTGCATATACAGCAGTCGATAGAGCTGAAGATGACAAGGATACATGCTGGAACGTAAATGTTGAAGGAACAAAATACATAGCTCAAGCTGCTAAAGATGTTAATGCAAAGTTCATGTATATTAGCACGGACTATGTATTTAATGGAGAAGGAGAAACACCGTTTGAGGAAACAGATGATCCAAGCCCAATTGGATACTATGGATTAACAAAGCATGAAGGCGAAGAAGTGGTAAAACAATTATCGGACAAGTGGTTTATTGTTCGTATTTCATGGGTTTTTGGTATTAATGGAAACAATTTTGTTAAGACAATGCTGCGATTAGTAGAAACTCGAAATGAATTGAATGTTGTAGGAGACCAGTTTGGTTCCCCTACTTATACATTAGATTTAGCCCGATTATTAATTGATATGATTCAAAGTGATAAATATGGAATCTATCATGCTTCTAACGAAGGATTTTGCAGTTGGGCAGAATTTGCTAAAGAAATATTTAGACAAGCTAATAAAGGTATAAAAGTAAATTCGATTTCAACAGAAGAATATCCAACTCGTGCAGTACGTCCTAAGAATTCACGTATGTCGAAGCAAAAGCTAGTAGACAACGGTTTTATTCCATTACCAACATGGCAGGATGCTGTGGAAAGATACTTAAAAGAATTGACACAAGAGGTGAAATAGATGACAAGGAAGAAAGTACTTGTTACTGGTGGTGCAGGCTTCATTGGTGGAAACTTTGTACAGTATATGGTCGATAAATATCCTCAATATGATATTTATAATTTAGATTTATTAACGTATGCTGGAGATTTAACAAAACATCGTGATATTGAAACAAAAGAAAATTATCATTTTGTAAAAGCGGATATTGCAGACCATGAGGCAATAATTCCTCTTTTTGAGAAAGAGAAATTCGACTTTGTTGTCCATTTCGCTGCAGAAAGTCATGTGGATCGTTCGATCACAGATCCAGGAGTATTTGTTCGAACGAATGTATTAGGAACACAGGTATTATTAGATGCGGCAAAACAAGTGGGTATTACGAAATTCGTTCACGTATCAACAGATGAAGTATATGGAGAACTGGATTTTGATCCAACGACATTTTTTACAGAAGAAACACCATTACAACCGAATAGCCCATATAGTGCGAGTAAAGCATCATCTGATTTATTAGTCCGTGCCTATCATGAAACATATGGTTTACCTATTAATATCACTCGTTGCTCAAATAACTATGGGCCCTATCACTTCCCTGAAAAGCTAATTCCTTTAACTATTTCTCGTGTATTAAATGACCAAAAGGTGCCCGTATATGGTGATGGTAAAAATATTCGTGACTGGTTACATGTTATTGATCATTGTGCAGCTATTGATTTAGTATTGCACGAAGGTGTAAATGGTGAAGTATACAATGTAGGTGGACACAATGAGCGTACCAATTTAGAAGTTGTTAAAACAATTATTAGTATCTTAGGGAAATCTGAGGATTTAATAGAGTTTGTTAAGGATCGTTTAGGACATGATAAGCGTTATGCAATTGACCCAACCAAATTAGAACAATTAGGTTGGAAACCAACATATACATTTGAAACAGGAATTGCTCAAACTATTGAATGGTATCTTGATAATAAAGAGTGGTGGGAGCAAATTATTAGTGGAGAGTATCAGAATTATTTTGAGAAGCAGTATAGTATGTAAGGCTTCCAGATTTCTGTGTCCAATTACTTGACGAAGATTGCAAATAAGAAGTAAAGGAAGGCGTAACCATGTACAAAATAGCAGTAGCAGGAACAGGCTATGTCGGCTTAGTGGCAGGTGTATGCTTTGCCGAAGTTGGTCATCAAGTGACCTGTGTTGATATTGATGAAAGCAAAGTGAATTTAATGAAATCTGGGGTTTCTCCAATCTATGAAGCAGATTTGGAAGGATTGATGCAGAAGAATTATTCCGCTGGGAGAATTGATTATACAACAGATTATAAATCAGCCTATAAGGATGCGGATGCGATCTTTATAGGTGTAGGTACCCCAGAACAGCCAGATGGTTCTGCAAATCTTTCGTACATTGCAACTGTTGCAAGGCAAATTGCTGAATCGGTAGAAAAAGACTGTCTTGTTGTTGTAAAATCTACAGTGCCAGTCGGAACGAATGATAAGGTTGAGCAGTTTATTCATGACTTTTTAGTGAATGATGTGAGAGTAGAAGTAGCGTCAAATCCTGAGTTCTTGGCACAAGGTTCCGCCGTACATAATACGCTGCATGCCGAAAGAATTATTATCGGCACCGAAAGTAAATGGGCCGAAGAGCTGCTCATGAAAATTTATGAGCCGTTTTATTTGCCTATTGTTTCAGTAAATAGAAGATCGGCAGAAATGATCAAGTATGCATCTAATGACTTTCTTGCTCTTAAAATATCCTATATGAATGATATTGCGAATCTTTGTGAATTGGTCGGTGCGGATATTCAGGATGTTGCAAGAGGGATGAGCTTTGATGAGCGTATCGGAAGTAAGTTTTTAAATGCTGGGATTGGTTTTGGCGGTTCATGCTTCCCTAAGGATACCAAAGCATTAGAGTATATTGCAAGACAGCACGGTTATGAGCTAAAAACCGTTAAGGCTGCCATTGATGTAAATAAAGAACAAAAGACGATGTTATATAAAAAGGCGAGTAAAAGACTCATTACTTTTAATGGCCTTAAGGTAGCAGTGCTAGGGTTGACATTTAAGCCTGGAACCGACGATTTAAGGGAAGCTGCCTCTCTTGAAAATGTGCCTTTGTTATTGGAGCAAGGTGCAGATATCTATGCTTACGATCCTGTAGGTGCGGCAAACTTTGCTAGAGTGCATCCAGAAGGAAAGAATGGCAAAGGTAGTATGACGTATGTTACGAATATAGAGCATGCTTTAGATGGAGCCAATGTCTGCTTTATTTTTACTGAATGGGGAGAAGTGAAAGCAGTAACCCCTGAAACTTATAAGAAGTTGATGAGAACTCCTTTAGTATATGACGGAAGAAATATTTATCGTGTTGAAGAGATGCAAGAAGCAGGGGTAGAGTATCACTCGATTGGAAGAAAACCTGCAAGTAGAGAAGGATTAAAGGAGTCGAAGAACCTTGAATTACAAACCTCTAGATCCTAGTAAAACATACCTTATTACTGGAGCAGCTGGTTTCATTGGTTATTTCTTATCTAGTAAACTATTGGAACAGGGCTGCCGGGTGATTGGTGTTGATAATGTAAATGATTATTACGATGTAAATCTTAAACATGCTCGTTTGGAGCAGCTCGAACCTTATGAGAAGTTTACCTTTATCAGAGGTGATATTTCAGATAAATCGATGATTACAAAACTCTTTGAAGAGTACAAGCCAAATGTTGTAGTAAATTTAGCTGCCCAAGCCGGTGTACGGTATTCCATAGAGAATCCGGATGTATATATTCAAAGCAATATCATCGGTTTTTACAATATTCTTGAAGCCTGCAGATACAATCCAGTTGATCATCTTGTATATGCGTCATCCAGTTCTGTTTACGGAGCAAATAAAAAGGTTCCGTTTGAAGAAACAGATTTTGTAGACAATCCCGTATCACTTTATGCATCGACTAAAAAATCAAATGAATTAATGGCACATACTTATAGCCATCTATATAAAATCCCAGCTACAGGACTTCGGTTCTTTACCGTTTATGGTCCTATGGGACGACCGGATATGGCCTACTTTGGATTTACTGATAAGTATTTTGCTGGTGAACCAATTAAGATATTTAACAACGGTGATTTTGAAAATGACCTGTATCGCGACTTTACATTCATTGATGACATTGTGATTGGAATTGAGCGACTTATAGGTAAACCACCTATCGAGTCTGTTCCTCATAAAGTTTATAACATTGGAAACAACAATCCAGAGAAGTTGATGACATTTATTGAAACGCTAGAGAAATGCTTGAGTAAGGCCATGGACAGAGAGGTAGTATTTGATAAAGTTTTTGAACCAATCAAGCCGGGTGATGTACCTGCTACTTATGCGTCTACTGACTTATTGCAGAAAGCTGTAGGGTTTAAGCCTGAGACTTCGATAGAAGAAGGATTGCAGAAGTTTGCGGATTGGTATGTTAAGTATTATAAGGTTAAGCAAAAGGACTTAATAAGTGTATAAAAATTTTTCCTGGACAGCTGTTATTCTTTGGGTGGTATTAATCTTTTACCTATCAAATCAACCAGCAACAGAGTCTAACCACCTGAGTAAAGGAATAACAGAGGTTATTGTAAAAACAGCAGAAAAAGTTGCTCCTAATACGGAGTTTGATATAAGAAACTTCAATCACATCGTCAGAAAAAATGCTCATTTCTTTGCTTATTTAGTATTTGGAGTGCTAGTGGCAAGCGTTCTGGGGAGAAGTGTGGTACATAGATATCGTATTATAGGACTGGCTTTACTGATTTGTGTGCTGTATGCCATATCAGATGAAATGCATCAACTATTTGTTCCCGGCAGAGGAGCTCAAGTTAAAGATGTATTCATTGATAGTGCCGGGGCGAGTGTTGGGATTGGAGTTTATTTAGTGATTGACAGGATAATGAAAAACAGAAATACCCGCTGAGCTGTTATTCTTTTTGCTTGGCGGGTGTGTTTTTTTGGGGTCTTGAATAGAACATATGTACTGGAAATTTAACCAAAAAAATATCCGTTAACTATTATAAACTATCTTTACTATGCGAAAAAGGGGGAAGGCTGCTTGTTTGGAAGCCTAGAGTGGAACAAAACATTTTCAGGGATGGTAATAGGATTTACAAAATAATACATAATTTTACAATTTATATACAAAATTTTTACGCTGCATTTAAGAAAACAGTCGGATTTACCGTTATAATACAATTGGGATACACAATTTTAAGGAAGGTGAATAGAAAATGATAATTAATGAAGAGTATGAAATCGGGTTGAAAACGATGGCGGTTATGTATCACATCGATGCATCGTTTCAGACGAGGATGATCGACCTTGACGGAGATTACTTGACATCGAAGTCTCCACAAAAATTGTTTGACGAGATTTGTTTGAAGCACGGCTCCACCTATGAGGGAAGACGCGAGGCGGTTGTTCGGTCACTTGGATACGAGAAAAGGACCCCATTTCTTCCCGCTCTTGGCATTTACACATTTCCTTCTGCATCTCCCCAGCATTTTGACTGCGTTTGGCTATTCCCCCGGCACATCCTTCAGATTGTCCCTCATCCAACAAATCATCATCATTCCATTGTCAAGTTTCACAACGGCAGCGAGCTCGTCGTGAAAGCAAGACCGGCCTTTTTAAAAGCACAGTACGAACGAACGGCCGCTTCTGCGTTGAGGTTTCAGTTCATGGATTTGATCCATTTAAACAAAGAGCTGCTTTTTGATAAGGCCAAGGGAACGGAGGAATGTTTTCTTTTTCGATTGCACGGCAACCAATCCTTGGCTAAAGATCATAAGATTTGGTCCCTGTAGTCACCATCCGAGAAATGGCGGATGAACATCTGCATACGTACATATTCTAATCAACATCTACTAGTAATCTCTTAATCTCTCAGCTGCACGCCGCAGCTTTTTCTTCGCCGAGCGTCCCCACCATTTGACGGCATCGAGTTTAACCTGGTGTTCGGCGGCAATGTCGTGGAGCGGACGGTCATTGATGATATGTTCGTGGATGTACGTTTTTTCGCCTTCCGTCAACCCTCTATAGTAAAGATAAAGAATCTCTTGTTCGAGCGGGACGTTATTCCTTTCTGCTTCGATGATCCCTAAGACGGCTTCATTTAGCGGCTTGTTGTGCTCGGCATATTTGATTTGCTTTTTTAACGCCATTAACAAATGTCCTTTCATCGTCATATAGGCATAGGCGGAAAAGGCTCCTTTTTCGGGATCGAATTTTTCGTATGCTTCCCATAAGGCGATGAAGGCGAGCTGGATGTAGTCCTCAAAGTCTTTGTAAATTCGCAGCTTTTTCAGGAGATGGTGGACCATCGGTGTGTATTGGACAAGTGCTTCTTCAAATGTAGCCGGTTTTGTTTCAATCATGCTCGGTTCCTTTTGAAAAGCGCGCTTTTCTTGTATTCCGCGGTATCTTTACTGTACGACAAGGAAGCGAGCAGAGCGAACGGGCGTAGAGCCCGGCAGACAAGTTGGTTTTTGTCTCCTGGGCTCGCTCCCTATGGCTGTGGAGTTCGATGGCGGGAGGAAGGCTGGCTAGGAAGTTCGGAGGCATATCTTTTCGAATTTCGATGTCACATCCCCACTCATGAAGGAAATCCCGCTCGATTAGTCGCATGAGCAAAGTGAGTCATCATGTAAAACAGCGGTTCCTAGCTTTTAAAAGATAGGAACCGCTGATTACACACTTCATTCTTTTTTCTTTCATTCTTACACCAGAGCCTGAGGCTGTCCCATAAGTCTCTAATCAATGGCAAAAGTTGATCTTTACTGAAAGGACCCGTCACGGAATTCTTTAATTTTGCCGGATTTTTGCGTGCCTGTCACCGCTCGAACATGATAAAGTGAATGGTAGAGAAGAAGAGTAGATGGCTTAAAATGTTGGTGCCCCCCAGTACATGAATAGGTTAATAAGCCAACTTCCCTCCGAAATTATTGAGCAAAGGGAGTGTGTAAAGTGTCAAATTGGCATGTGTTACAAAGAGAAACCATTAAAGCCGATCGGTTTGAAGTGGTTGTAGAGAGAGTGCAGCTTCCCAATCAAAGCGAAGCCCCCTTTTCGTATGTGAAGATGAAACATGGGGTGTGCGTGCTTCCCATTCTTGAAAATCATCAAGTCATCTGTATCAAGCAGTACAGACATATATTTGAAAAATGGGAATATGAGCTTCCGGCTGGCGGCATTGAAGAAGGCGACACACCAATTGAAACGGCAAAAAAAGAATTGCTTGAAGAAACGGGATACAAAGCAGCGCAATGGATGGATCTTGGCTATATTTATGCATCTGTTGGTTCAACAGATGAAGTGATTCATTTGTTTGCAGCGAAAGATTTAACAAGACATGAGCAACAGCTGGAGGAAAGCGAAGAAATTGAAATAGAAGTAGTGGATTTACAGGAAGTAAAGAAATGGATTGCAGAAGGAGAGTTTCGTCATTCGGCTGGAATTGCGGCTGTGGCGAGGTATGTGTTTCGGTGCTTTTAATTTTGCGTGCCAGTGTGAGCTCGGTGTCAGCCTCCCATCCAGCTAAAGTTTAAAGTGATAAAGTAAGAACGGAAAAAATGTGGAAAGATTGCTTGAACTGTCCAAAACTGCTTTCATGTGATGAAACAGCGATGATCTTAAAGATTATCCCGTCAGATGATTAGGAAGTTAATTCCGGGAAACCGTGAAAACTTCGTATACCTTTGGACAGCTGTATCGTGTAGTTATAGAATCCCTCTACATTTTGGGATTATAACCATAATAAAAAGCACCCTTTCATAAAAAGAGTGCTTTTCCTTTAATTTAGAAGTAAATGGATATTCAATTAAAATAAATTGCGATATAGTAAGATAGAGGAAGAAGTCGTTTTTATGGCGTTTTCAGGAAGGGGCTTTTTTAATAGTATTGAAAATGTGAAAGAGGTGGGAGTAGATATGCTTACTACTATTAATCTTTTGGATGTTATCGCTATATCCATGAAGGCCGGGGAGCAAATTATGGATGTCTATCATTCAGATTTCGCTGTTGAAAATAAAGAAGACAAGTCACCATTAACCCTTGCTGATAAGAAATCACATGAGGTGATCGCTTCTGAATTAAAGCGTTTGTTCCCAAAGATGCCTGTTTTGAGTGAAGAAGGCAAACATTTACCTTATGAAGAACGTAAGAATTGGGAGTACCTATGGGTAGTTGACCCTTTGGATGGGACAAAAGAGTTTGTTAAACGCAATGGGGAGTTTACCGTAAATATTGCGTTAGTACATAAAGGGTATCCAGTATTGGGAGTTATTTATGCTCCGATATTAGATACCATCTACTTTGCCAAAGAAGGAGCAGGTTCCTTTAAGATAAAGGGTGTAGAAGCTGTAAACCTTCGTAATGAAGCAGAATTGATTTCCCATTCAGAGAAATTATCTTCCCGTGAACTAAATCAAGAAATGGCCGTTGTGGCTAGTCGTTCACATATGTCGCCTGAAACAGAAGCATATATTAATAAAATTCAAGGAAAGTATGGAAAGGTAACGATTACTTCAGCGGGCAGTTCCCTCAAACTGTGTCTGGTCGCTGAAGGTAAGGCAGATGTGTATCCTAGATTTGCTCCTACGATGGAATGGGACACTGCAGCCGGACAAGCGATTGTTGAGCAGGCTGGAGGAAAGGTAGTCCAAACGGAATCTAAAGAAAGACTGTCTTACAACAAAGAAAATTTATTGAACCCGTGGTTTATTGTCAAAAAAGGAAGTTTAATGGATGAATGACCTGAAAGAGGTTTGCTTACATACATCGGTGAAAAAGAGATTATTTCAAGTGCCTGGAAATGGGACCAACAAAGTAAGCAGCAAATCAAAACAGCGGCTCTTATCCGTAAAGGGTAGGAGCCGCTGTTTTTTCGTTTCTCTTTTTCGACAGCAACGCATTAATTCCTTAGGCAATTGCTAGTCCTGGTTATGAAATGATTAAAATCGCAGCGTTCATATGTTCAATAAAAAAATAAAGGGCAGGGTGTAAAGTTTTACTGCTCTTTTTCTTTGTAAAACGTTTTTTCAGAAAATACAGATTGTTCTTGATGAAGAATGAAAAAGTATTTTATAATGGAAATATCATCCAAGTATTGTACGAAAGGGCAAAGCCATTGAAAAGTGGTCACGCAAAACGATAGGAGCTAAGGTTAAAGAAACTATGCTAGCCAGTTGTCGAATACGAATATCCGTACAATTAAGGAGGGAAATGGTATGCCATTGTATCATATGAAAGAAATTTGGACACCATTGAAATTAATTAACATCAAGTTTTTTAAAAGTGATAAAGCCGGGGGTTATATTAAAATTGGGAAAAATCCGCGAAAGAGAATCGCCTTTTTCAAGGGACAGTTGGGATAGATGCCTGACTGTCTTTTTTATTAAAGGCGTTCGTTTCATGTATACGTCTTGTAATGGTCGGCAGGAAGCGTAAAGTAGCAGTCGTTTTTCTAACGGATGAACCAAAACGCGGCATCAATGGCCGCAAAACCATTCGGTTTAAAGGACCGAACGGGGAAATGCTGCAATTGGTGGAAGAAATATAGTATAGTAGTAGCTAGAGGGAGGGGACAAAAAATGAAATTCATGAAAATCTTGTTCTTCTTTGTTATTTTCCTTGCTCTAGCGGGTTTCGGCGTTTATCATTTTGGGACGAAGATCGCTTCGGATAAGGTTATGGATTATGTTTCAGCTGAGCTTGAAAATAGCGGAGAAGTGGAGAAGGTGAAAGAAGCCATCGAACGTGACCCTCAGCTACAGGCGTTTATCAAAGAGGGAAACCAACATATTGATGAAAGCAAACTGCCGTTTACAACGAAAGAAGAGGCGGTTAAAACGGTTATCAAAAAGCTGGGGATGAATGAAGTACAATCCATTCAGTCAAAAGTAAAAGATGGCGTTACGGCAGAGGAAAAGCAGGAGATTTTGAATAAAGTGGAAAGTAAATTGACAGAAGAAGAAATCCAGGCTTTAAAGGTTTTGGCTTATAAAGAATTAAACCAATAAAAAATGTGCATAACTTAGCGGCTCTTATCTGTAAAGGATAAGAGCCGCTGGTTCTTCCTGATTTACGACTTTACAATCTCAGTTGCTTTTGTGAGTAGAGAGGAATCTATTTCCTTATCAAGCAGAATCATATTTTGTTCAAATCGCTCGAAATTCTTAGTTCCAATTAGAACGGAACTAATACCATCATTTTGATATAAAAATTGAAGAGCTATGCTTGATAATAGGTTGGCATCGTTATTAACTAAATCTAACAATGCCTGGATTTGTTTTTTGTGCGGCATGTCCTCTTCAAGATAATTCAAAACCTTCGGTGTTAATAGACCTCTTCCTAAACCTGTCCGGATCAAAACACCTATTCCCTTTTCTTTACATAATTGAATATTCCCTTCATTGTGTTGGTTTAGTAAGTTATATTCCATTTGCATAATATCAAAATCACCGGAATTGATGCAATGCCTTGCAAGTTCGCCATCAATGGAAGCACCGAGGAAACGAATTTTCCCTTCGGCTTTTGCGTCCTTCATTGCCTTTACAGTTTCACCATCAACGATTACCTTTTCTGGATTTGGGCCAAAATGGATTTGCATAATATCTATCATATCTGTTTTTAATAATTCCAGGCTGCGATCAATGGATTGTTTCACTGCATTGTAGGAAAAATCGTAATAGGTACCAGGTTCATCATTATGTTCACCACATTTTGAGGCTAGAATATATTCATTTCGGCGATGAGAAATAGATTTCCCTATTCTTTCCTCACTTCGATGGTAGGCACTTGCTGTATCGATTAAGTTAATCCCGCTATCCAAAACGGCATGCAGCAGTTTTCCGGCTTCATTTTCATTAGGCCTTTTCTTATCGAATCCTTTTCCCATTCCCCAATCTCGACCAATTGACAAAGCACCAAAACCTACAAATGTGACTTCTTCGTTTAATCGATGTATTTTTCTTTTTTCCAATCCCTTTTTCATAAGCAACTATCCCCCTTATAGAATGTACACCTAAGGTTTGGCTGTATCAGCAGGTCCAGGTTTCCTGGATTTCTTGCATCAGAACCCTTTAAATCAATCAGGAGCTATAATGATTCGCATCTCTGACTTCTGTACTTGTTATTTTGGTATTACTTTACAAGCTGCCGTAGATTGACGGACTACTAGTTTAGTAGGAATCAAGATTTTTTTTCGTTTTTGACCCGGGTTTTCGATTGCAGAAATCAATAATTTTGCCGCTTCCTGGCCGATTTTTTGCCCTTGCTGCCGAACGCAAGAGGGAGGAATACTGAAAAGGTGAGAATGTGAATAGTCGTCAAACGTAATAATGGACAAATCATCTGGAACTTGAAGAGCAAACTCGAGAGCGGCTTCCAGCACCTCTAAGCCCGGGGTGACCGCGAAGATTGCCGTCATTTCCGGATTTTTTTGTAGAAAGGTTTGAATCTCTTTTTTATTTTCCTCTCTTTTCTCCACATTCTCTTCGGACTTTTGGAGGTTTAATAAGTAAAGGTGATGATCGATTGGGATATCAGCATCAGTCAGCGCTTTTTCATAACCGGCGATTCGGTCCTCAATGCTTGTCGTTCCTTTGTGCATGGTAGAAACTACCCCAATTCGAGTATGGCCGAGTTCTATAAGATGACGAATAGCTTCATAGGAACCGCTAAAGTTATCAGAGCATACACTATTCGCTTCTATTCCCCTAAAATAGCGATCAATTAAAACGAGCGGAAAATCCTTTAGAGTGAGCCTTAATACCTCTTCATTGTAAGCTTCCCCCTCCACAGGGTAAATGATAATCCCTTCCACTCCCATTTGAAGAACATCCCTTAATATTTGTTCCTCCGTCTTTTGCGAATCATGAGTTTGACAAAGAATCATACGATACCCCTGTTCAGCCAGCGTTGACTCAATTTGAGAGAATGTGGCGGTAGCAAGTTCACTGTTGAAACGCGGAGTGATACAGGCAATCAACTTTTGACGGTGATGATTTGTTTGAGAAGGAGTTTCGTAAAGAGAAGGTTCTCCTTCCATATTGGAAGCGACAAATGAACCTTTCCCCTGAATACGATAAATGATTCTTTCCTCAACAAGATCGTCTAATGCCTTTTTAATCGTGATTCTACTTACATTAAATTGTTCGGCTAATTCATTTTCAGATGGAATCTTACTATTTACAGCCCATCTCTTTTGTTGAATATTGTCAGCTATATATTTTTGGATTTGTTTGTAAAGTGGAATTCGCACGTCCGGAATTCCCCCCTTTTTTATGTAAGATGTATATAATGAATATACAACCTGTTCATATTTTTGTAAATATATGAAAATTTAAAATAATTTATTTACACCTCTCGATATCTATGCTAATATTCAGAATATGATAGATTGAATATACAAGTTAAACAATGTATACAAGTTGATGTAGTTATATGGGTTTATAAGTAAGTTGGATACCTCATTGTTTTCATCAAACAGCTTCTTCTTTATTTTTTTACACCCAAAAGAAAGCGATTACACAAATTATTCGTTTTTTATTGATACCTCCAGCGAATGCTCGACAAACATGATTGGCTCTATTTCAACATCTTTCAGCACATTAAAACGGCAAAAAACTAGCTTGCTAGTTTTGTATATTGAAAAAATGGCACGCTATAAAGGGGGCGGTGATTGAAAGAATTATGGGCGGGACCAAAACGCAGTTCGAAACAAAAATGACAAAAGGGGAGATTGTCTTGAAACGATCATTGACCAAAAAAATGTTGATGGGATTAATGGCGCCTGTGCTTATCATGTCCTCTACTGCTTGCAGCAGTGGAACCTCTTCTAGTGAAAAGGAGGGCAACGCTTCAGACAGCAAGAACACAATTGAAATCGCATACAGAGACTTTGGATCAGCAAATGTCGGTTTAAAGGAATGGTTGGATGAAACAAAAAAAGAGCTGGAGGAACAAAATCCTGATGCGAAGGTGAAATTCCTGCCAATTCAAGCATCGGAGGGAGATTTCTTCGCAAAGCTTGCATTGATGGTGAAATCTGGTGAAACAGCCCCGGACGTCGTGACAGAGGATACATTTATGATTAACTCTGATGCGATGGCTAAAAACGTTGAACCCTTAGATGATTACATAAAGGATTGGGACGATTGGAAGAACTTTAATGAAACAGTTAAACAAGGTGTGACGGCAAGTGACGGAAAGCTGTATGGTGTTCCGTACAGCACGGATACACGCGGCCTTTGGTACAATGTCAATCTTTTCAAAAAAGCGGGTCTTCCGGTACCTTGGGAGCCAAAAAGCTGGGATGACATCATAAAGGCAGCAGAAACGATCAAAGAAAAAGTACCGGGAGTTGTACCGTTCTGGGCAAACTCCGGTAAAGCAACCGGTGAAGCAACGGCCATGCAAACATTTGAAATGCTTCTATATGGAACTGAAGATGAACTTTATGATTTTGAAAGTAAGAAGTGGGTTGTAAAAAGTAAAGGATTCCTCGATTCCCTGGAATTTATGGATAAAATTTATTCAAACAAGCTCGGACCTGAGTTATCACAGGTGCTGACAGGTAAAGCCGGGGATATTGTACAAACAGAATTAATGCCAAAAGAAAAGGTAGGCATTGTGTTAAACGGAAACTGGGTTCCGGGAGTTTGGAGAGAGAATGGTCCTGCGCCTTGGGCGAAAGGAACAGAAACTTATAAGCTGGCGGCCATGCCAACGCAAAACGGGCAAGAGCCTGGCTTTACTTCGATGTCAGGTGGATGGGCGCTTTCTATTCCTTCAAAAGCGGACAACAAAGATTTAGCATGGGAGTTTATTAAGCTCGCAACAAATGCGGAGCACAACAAAAGCTATGTACTAAAACAAGGTGATTTAACACCTCGTACCGATGTGGCCAAAGATCCGGAAGTTACTGAAGCACCGGGAAGCGTAACAACAGAAGCTGCCAAGTTGATTGACTACACGCACTTTAGACCAAGCGTCGATAAATATCCAGCTGTTTCTACCAAAATACAAGCGGCAGTTGAAGCGGTCGTCACTGGAAGTTTATCTCCTAAAAAGGCGATGGAACAATACGCAAATGAAGTGACACGGGTTGTGGGTGCCGATAATGTCACTAAAAAGTAAGGGGCTTTAACAAGAAGGGAAGAAATACGGCTTTACAAATGATTGCCCCCTAGTAGGGGGGCGGTCAAACTTTAACCGCGGAAGGAAAGGAGTATGCCATGAATGCTCAAGTTCAAAAATCAGATCAGGCGATAGGAAAGTTAAGCTTTATTGGATTAGGAAAAAAGCGGGACAACACCTCTCTAAGATCCATTCTGTTTCTGCTTCCTTCTTGGATTTTACTTTCTGTCTTTTTCGTAGGACCGATTTTATTAACGTTCTATTTTGCGTTTACAAATATGTCGCTGACAGGGGCATCTGCTCAAAGCATTGAGTTTGTCGGCTTTCAGAACTTTGCTGCTATGTTTTCAGATCCGAATTTCCGGTTGAGCGTTGTGAAAACCATTATCTTCTTAATTTTCTCAGCTGTGATCGGGCAGCAAGTGTTAGGATTCATCATTGCCATCTTAATGAGGGAACGAAACCGGACATTTAGACGCGTGATAGGCATGATTGTACTTGCCGGATGGGTGACACCGGAGATTGTCGTGGCATTCGCGTTTTTCGCTTTTTTAAATGACCAGGGAACATTGAATACACTCATCGGTTTGATCGGCTTGAAGCCGGTTACCTGGCTGTATACGTTCCCGATGGTTGGTGTCATTGTGGCAAATATTTGGCACGGAACAGCTTTCTCCATGTTGGTTTTCCAATCGGCTCTTGATAATGTGCCTAAATCAGTGGAGGAGGCAGCTATTATTGACGGTGCTTCAAGGTGGCAGCGTTTATGGAAAATTACTGTTCCAATGATTAAGGGCCAAATCGTGACAAACATGATTCTTGTTACATTGCAAACATTGGGCGTATTCACATTGATTTATGCCTTAACAGGCGGCGGCCCGGGAATGGATACACAAACGCTGCCGGTTTATATGTACAACCAGGCGTTTGTCAACTATCAGTTAGGTTATGGAACGGCCATTTCATTAGTGATGCTTCTAATTGGTGTTGCTGCAAGCTTGCTGTACATTCGCGCGTTGAAAGTAAAGCTCTAAGAGGAGGGGAAAAGAAGGATGGATTTCAAGCGGAACCGTTTTTCATCAGAGAAGGTCATACCTTATGTTGTACTTAGCCTTATCGGTATTCTGTTTCTGCTGCCGTTGCTCTGGGTTGTCTTATCCGCATTTGATCCGCATGCCAAAGTATCACTGCAAGTGCCGGAAAAGGCGACAATCTCGAATTTTACATCTATTCTTTCTGATAAGTCGAATCAGCGTGCTTTTTCAACTGGTTTGTTACTTTCACTCGGCCAGGCAATCATTACGGTAATTGTCGCCGGGTTAGCAGCATATCCGTTATCAAGATATCAACTGAAATATAAAAAGCCATTTTTATATACGATCCTGTTTATGACTGCGCTTCCGATTACAGCTGTCATGGTTCCGGTTTATCAGCTGTTCATCATGTTGAAAATGCAGGATTCTCTTTTTGGCACCATGTTATTTCTATCAGCATCTGCACTGCCTTATGCCATTTGGATGATGAAAAACTATATGGATGCTGTGCCGCTTGAGCTTGAAGAGTCGGCATGGGTTGATGGAGCATCTGTTTTTCAGGGACTTCGCAAAGTTGTGGCACCCCTTATGTTACCGGGGGTTTTTACAGTTGGTATTTTCACCTTTACAGGGAGTTGGGGAAATTTCTTTGTCCCGTATATTTTAATTCAAACACCTGAAAAGCTTCCTGCATCCGTTACCATTTATCAGTTTTTTGGATCATACGGTATGGTGGAGTATGGCAAGCTTGCTGCTTTTTCACTTATTTATACGATTCCTCCTGTCATTCTATACATCCTCAGTCAGCGCTTCATGTCAGAAGGTTTTAGTTTAGGAGGAGCATCTAAAGGTTAATTTACACGATTCGCATAAAAAACGAAGGAGGATTTATCATGTTTTGGACGGAAGAAAAGTTGGAAGCACGTATCACAGAATTAGGGGAATATCGTTATCGTGAAGCTATACCGATTCCTTCATTTCGCTTTTTAATAGATGAAAATGGAGACGTCGGGACGCGTCCTCCAAAATCTGGGGAATGGGGTACCATCCAAGTAGGGGATTATTGGACAGGGCGGGACGTCTACGCTTGGCTGCAGACAGATGTTGAGGTTCCGAAAGAATGGAACAATCGTGAAATTGTAGGTCGATTTGACTTTGGGAGAACAGGGGAAGGAAATAACTCCGGGTTCGAATCATTACTGTATGTTGGAGATCGTCCGTATCAAGGTGTGGATTCCAACCATATCGAAGTGTTTTTTCCAAATGATGCAGCAGGTTCCTCTTTAAATCTTACGTTCCGTTTGTGGTCAGGTCTTGAAGGTGGCGGGATTCCGACACCGCAGGAGCATAAAATTAAAAAGGCTGAACTGACATTATTGGATAAAACGACAGATGATCTGTTTTTTACTGGAAGAGCCATTATTGATACGGTAAAAATCTTTGATCAAAACCGCCCGGAGCGTCAAATGCTATTAAATATACTGGATCGGGCATTCCGTTTGATCGACTGGTCGAAACCGGGTTCGGAAGCATTCTATCAATCGATTGCAGAGGCACAGGATTCTCTCCAATCCGGACTTAACGAGATGGAAAAGAATCATCCTGTTACCGTTCGCTGTATCGGGCATACACATATCGATGTTGCGTGGCTTTGGCGTTTAAAGCATACACGTGAAAAGGCTGCCCGTTCTTTTTCAACGGTTCTTCGTTTAATGGAAAAATATCCGGAGTATATTTTCCTGCAAACACAGCCGCAATTATATGACTATATTAAATCTGATTATCCGGAAATCTATGAACAAATCCAAAAACGTGTAGCGGAAGGGCGCTGGGAAGCAGACGGCGGCATGTGGCTGGAAGCGGATTGTAATGTTACATCAGGTGAATCGCTTGTGCGCCAGCTGTTGATGGGAACAAGATTTCTTCGTGATGAGTTTGGGACTGAATGCAAATATTTATGGCTTCCTGATGTATTCGGCTACAGCTGGGCCTTGCCGCAAATTCTCAAAAAATCCGGTATTGATACATTTATGACAACAAAAATCAGCTGGAACCAATATAATCGTATGCCCCATGATACGTTTAAATGGAGAGGGATTGACGGTACAGAAGTTTTGACACATTTTATTACAACACCTGAGCCTAATCAAGACTGGTGGTTTTATACATATAACGGGCAAATCAGGCCGGATACCGTGCAGGGGATTTGGGACGGTTACCGGGATAAATCGTTTAACCAGGAATTATTGCTTTCGTACGGTTATGGTGACGGAGGCGGCGGGGTAAACCGCGAGATGCTGGAAATGCGCCGCCGCTTAAATGATATTCCGGGATTGCCAAAAGTAGAGACAGGAAGGGCCGATGAGTTTTTCGAACGATTGCATGAACGGGTCGAAAAGACGGACCAATATGTCCACACATGGGACGGGGAACTATACCTCGAGTACCATCGCGGAACGTATACAAGTCAGGCCTATAACAAGCGCATGAATCGCAGGCTTGAGCTTTTGTACCGTGAAACAGAATGGCTCCATGTTCTTGCCGGCACTTTAGGCGCACAATGGAATCAGTATCCGCAGGATGAATTAAACAAAGGGTGGAAAATCATTTTGCGTAATCAGTTCCATGATATTATTCCTGGTTCTTCGATTCGTGAAGTATATGAAGATAGTAAGATTGAATATGAAGAAGCAGAGCAGCTTGCCCTTGTTTCCTGGAAGGACGCAGCAGCTGCAGTTGCAGGAGACGGCTCCAGCCACACCTTTACCGTCTTTAATTCGGCACCTTGGAAACGTTCAGATCTTGTGGAAATTCCGGCCTCAGGGATCAAACAGGGAATATGGAAGGATGCAAACGGACATGCGCTTCAGGCCGTACAGACTGGTGAAAAGTGGCTTGTAGAAGTCAAAAATATACCGGCGATGGGCTTTGCTTCCATTCAATTTGAAGCAACTGGATCAAATCAAGAAATGAATGTTATATTTGATCTTCATCCATCAGGGATTACCACTCCTTATTATGAGATTCAATGGAATGAAGACGGACAGCTCGTATCCATTTATGACCGCAAGGCGAACCGTGAAGTATTGGCAAAAGGCCGAAGCGGAAATGTTTTACAAGTCTTTGAAGATAAACCGATGCGATTCGATGCCTGGGACATTGATTTATACTACCAGCAAAAAATGCGGGAAATAACAGATTTACAGTCTGTTAATGTAATAGAGGCGACACCGCTGCGTTCCGTTGTCCGTTTTGAATGGAACTACATGGATTCCGTTGTTCAGCAGGACATGATTTTATATGCGGACAGCCGAAGAATTGATTTTAAAACAGAGGTAGATTGGCATGAACAAAACCAATTGTTAAAAGTAGCGTTCCCTGTGTCGGTTCGTTCTACAGAAGCGACTTATGATATCCAGTACGGAAACGTTAAAAGACCGACACACTGGAATACGAGCTGGGATTATGCGCGCTTTGAGACAGTTGGACATCAATGGGCCGATTTGTCTGAAAGAGGATATGGTGTCAGTCTATTAAACAACTGTAAATACGGTTACGATATCAAAGATAATGTGATTCGTTTATCATTGATTAAATCGGCGGTATATCCTGATTACCAGCAAGATCAAGGAAACCATACGTTTGTCTACTCTCTTCTTCCACATGAAGGGGATTGGGTGGAAGGCAACACAGTTCAAGAGGCATGGAAGTTAAACAACCCGCTGACGTATACAAATGGATCTCCGATTCAACCTGAATTTTCACTTTTCAGCTGCACAGTGGAAAATGTGATGATTGATGCGGTAAAGAAAGCGGAAGATGACGATAAAATCATTTTGCGTGTGCATGAATTCACAGGAAGCCGGAAATCAGTGGAGATGAACAGCGATTTGCGGATCCAATCCTGGCAGGAATGCAATCTCATGGAACAAGGTGTCGGGGAACCCATTACAGGAGAAAAGATAACGTTCGAGATCAATCCATATGAGATAAAGACATTTTTGGTAGACGTGGCACAGGGTTAATCCTGTGTCCTTTTTTTCCGCGATATAGAAACTACCGCAAAGGAAGCGAAAATATGCGGAAATCGACCACTGCAATTGTGGATTTAAAGAAAAAAGGGGTATTTGGAAAAGTGGGAATTCTTGTATAACAAATTTGTTTTTAAAACCGTAAATATTAAACGATAGAAAAAATAGCCTTCTTGTAAGGCGGGGAGGGAATAAGTATGCTTTACGGCGGAATAGAAGCAGGCGGTACGAAATTTGTTTGTGCTGTTGGAGATGAACACGGAGCGATTATTGAACAGGTTCAATTTCCAACGACTGTACCGGTGGAAACCATGCAAAAAGTCATCCATTTCTTTCAGGGATTTGAACTCAAAGCAATGGGCCTTGGTTCGTTCGGACCGTTCGATATCAATTCTAACAGTCCGACCTATGGCTGTATTACGACGACTCCTAAGACGGCGTGGAAAGACTATCCCATTGTCCAGACGCTTAAGGAAGCATTCAGGGTTCCTATTGGTTTTCATACAGATGTGAATGCTGCAGCTTTAGGTGAGGCGACTTTTGGTGCGGCCCAAGGACTTGATAGTTGCTTATATATTACGGTCGGAACAGGTATCGGAGCAGGCGCCGTTGTTCACGGGAAGCTTCTTCAAGGACTGTCCCACCCTGAAATGGGACATATCCTCGTTCGTCGTCACCCCGGGGATTTATATGAGGGTAAGTGCCCTTATCATCGAGATTGTCTGGAAGGCCTCGCAGCCGGACCGGCCATTGAAGAGCGGTGGGGAGAAAAAGGCATTGAATTAGCCAATCGACAAGAAGTGTGGGAAATGGAGGCCTTTTATCTCGCACAAGCTCTGATGCAATACATTCTCATCCTTTCACCAAAGAAAATTATTTTAGGCGGCGGAGTGATGAAGCAAAAACAGATCTTCCCCCTTATTCATGAAAATGTAAAACAATTGCTCAACGATTATGTAACATTCCCGGAGCTATCAAGTGAAATTGGGGAATATATCGTGTCTCCAGGGCTGGAAGATCGTTCAGGGATTATCGGTTCATTGCTGCTTGGAAAACAGGCTTATCAAGAAACGTTAAGATAACAGGATGAATGAATGTTCGGGAGGTACTTAATAATCATGAAACCGCTTTTTTTTAAACCAACCTTTCAGGAGAGAATTTGGGGAGGAACAGCATTAAGAGAAACATTCGGATATGACATTCCCTCTGAAAAAACAGGGGAATGTTGGGCCATATCCGCTCACCCAAATGGACCATCTGTTGTAGAAAATGGTCCATATGCCGGCAAAACGCTGGACGAGCTTTGGAAAGAGCATCGTGAGCTTTTTGGCCATGCAGAGGGAGATGTGTTTCCTTTATTAACGAAAATTTTAGATGCCAATGAAGACTTATCAGTACAGGTCCATCCTGATGATTCTTACGCAAAGGTACACGAAAACGGAGAATTGGGCAAAACGGAATGCTGGTACATTATTGATTGTAAAGAAGATGCCGAAATGATATACGGACATAATGCCAAGACGAAGGAAGAGCTTGTCCGGATGATGGAGAATGGACAGTGGGGCGATTTACTTCGTCGAGTAAAAATAAAACCCGGGGACTTCTTTTATGTGCCAAGTGGAACAATCCATGCATTATGCCAAGGAACGCTGGTGTTAGAGACACAGCAAAGTTCGGATACGACATATCGCGTATACGACTATGACCGTACAGACGCAAACGGGAACAAACGTGAGCTTCACCTTGAAAAGGCGATTGATGTGACGACTGTTCCACATGTAGATGGAGTCAGTCATCCGTCTGTAGAAGAAAAAGAACATGTCACCATTACGACGTTTGTGCAAGCGGAGTTTTTCTCTGTGTACAAATGGCAAGTAGAAGGAACATCCACCTTTTCGATGGATCGACCTTTTATGCTTTGCAGTGTCATTAACGGGGGAGGAGCGCTTGTTCATGATGGCGAGGAATATGATTTAGAAAAAGGCACCCACTTCTTATTACCAGCGAATATAGATGAGTTTACAATAAACGGTAAATGCGAATTGATTGTTTCGCATATATAACTCAAAGCCGCTTTAAATGGATAGGAACCCTTTTAAGCAGACAACACAAAATTAGCAAGGCTGATTAAATTGGTTGATTGTAAACCGTATAGTTATTGACTATAAACCATTTTTCTTGAAAAGGAGGAATCGAAAATGACAAAAGTGGCAATTGGACAAATTACACCCATTACTGGCGACAAAAAGCAAAACCTGGAGAAGATGAAGGATTTAATTCTTGAAGCTGTGGAAAAAGGCGCCCAGTTAGTTGTTTTCCCGGAACTTGCTTTAACCGGGTATAACTGTGGAGATGCCTTTTTTGAAGTGGCCGAACCAATCCCCGGGGAGGCTACCCGTTTTTTTGAAGATTTGGCTCTTAACCATGAAATTCATATCATTTGGGGTATGCCGGAAAAAAGTATTGGCGGTGTTCTATATAATTCAGCTGCATTGGTAGGACCGAGTGGATTTATTGGAAAATGGAGAAAGAACACCTTGCCAGGACACGCGACAGACCAGGCAGGGCCAGGAGCGTTTCCGGACCGCAGGTATTTTAAAGCAGGGGAGGACTTACCGGTATATGAGACAGCCATAGGAAAAATAGGAGTATTAATCTGTTACGATATCTTTTTTCCCGAATTGTCACGGATGCTGACCATGAAAGGCGCCGATTTAATCGTTGGTATTTCAGGTTCTCCATCATTTGAAAAAGAAATTTTTGAGCCCATTGTAAAAGTTAGGGCGATGGAGAATACGATTAATTTTGTTTATACGAACCTGGTTGGGAAAGAAGGGGATACCGAATATTGGGGTGGAGGCTGTATCGTAGGAGCAGGTGACAAGGAGACGAAGATACCAGGTCATCCGATTCTCTGTAAAGCACCATACGAGGGGGAATGTATCACTCTAGCTGAAATAGATAATCAGGTTCATCATAAGATTCGTCCCTATTTCCCGGTATTACGTGACTTAACAACACGAATGTATGAACAACTCGCTGACATCCATCGAAAATTAACATAATGATTTCGGGTCTGATGCAAAATTTGTGGGAAGAATAGGTATCCCATATTTTACTTTCCAATTGAGATTCGTAACAGCACATCCCCCGTAGATCAGAACTGAAGAAAGTTTTCATGACTGTATCACTTTGATCATCTGATAGGCTTCTAATATGCGGAAACCTGCCGAACGAGGCTGTCCCATAAAGTCTCGAGTTAATGATAAAAGTTGATCTTTACTGAAAGGACCCGTCACGGAATCCTGTGATTTTGCTGGATTTTCATGACGGGTCCTTTTAGGAGGATGACTCAAAAGGTATGGCCTTTTATACCTTTTGAGTCATCCTCGCTGTTATTTACCTGCTTTGTTTAGGCAGCATGGCCGCACCGACGATCCCGGCTTTTGTACCGAGCAAGGCTGGTTCAATGCGTACAGATTGTCTAAGCTGAGGATACACGCAATCTTTCACTTTCTCTCTTAATTCTGTCATGAAGGAATCCTTTGATTTCATCACACCGCCGCCCAATACGATGATATCCGGGTCAACGGTATGAATGACGTTGGCAATCCCGATTGCTAAATAATTGATAAACTCTTCAATGATGTCTTTAGCGGTTGGATCTCCATTTTGGGCGAGACGGAAGAGCTCTCCTGCGTCTCCCTGAAGGTTTAATTGTTGTTTTCCGGCCCGCTGGAGAGCGGTCCCGCTTGCCAAAAGCTCCAAACTTCCTTTATTCAACACTGGATGGGAAGGGCCCGTATTGGTGATGATCATGTTTCCGATTTCCCCCGCACATGAATTTGCGCCTTTTATGACTTGCTTGTTGTAAACGAATCCTCCGCCGACTCCTGTACTGACGGTTATATAAAAGACGCTTTCGTAACCGGCACCCGCCCCGAAATGGGCTTCCGCTAAAGCAGCGGCATTGGCATCATTGTCTACCACTACAGGGAGAGCTATTCGTTGTTCCATGATGTCTTTTAGCGGTACATAATCCCAGCCCGGCAGATTGGGAGGTCCTAAAATGATTCCTTTTTTAGCGTCTAGCGGTCCCGGTGCGCCAATGCCGATCGCTTTTGCTTTAGAATAAGTCTGTAAGCGCTGAGTCATTTTTATCATGTTTTCGATGACATACTCAGACCGTTCGAAAATATGTACAAATACATAGTAATTGTACACAACGCAAAGGCAAGTACGGTATTCCCTTTACGATTCGCAAGAGAGAATTCCACTCCCACA
>NZ_JBHRZT010000053.1:0-1667 GCF_042649685.1 Bacillus songklensis
ATCAATCATCGATTAGAAAAGCGTGATGGTGAGTTAGTGAACACGATGAAAGAGATGATGGAAATGAAAAAACAAGTTGCTGTACTTGAGGAACAGAAGGCTCAAAAGAAATGGTGGCAATTTTGGCAGTAGTATGGAGAATTCCCGAAAAGTCACATAACATACCCCACATTCTAGATTATTTAGGGATGTCGAAAAATAAACGTGGAATTATAGTTATTCTCGGCAGATATCTATACCTTTCTCAATGGACTAGCATACATTAATCTTGGCCCTATATATAGGGACTAAGAATTAGGAGGGGAAAGTATGGGCTATCGTCAAGATGATAACTGTGGTTGTGAAGGGACAATGGCAGAAGAAGGAGTAGAAATTATACAACCAGCACCAGTGCGTGTGCAAGTTCCTTGTTGCATTCCTTTTTCAGAAGACCACTCTTTTGAAACATGTCAAGATGCTTTTGATTTCACGTATGGTGTTAGTGGCCCCGAAACTGAAATTCGTTTAAACTGCCAAGTACGTGTATTTAAAGCGAGAGTAGCTTTAACAAACGTCTGTCCGGGAAGAAGAATCAACCTTGCTGTTATAGCAGGTATTAATAGACCAGGTCTTCCTTTCATCGGAATGAAAGGTGCTACGTTTACGGTTCCGGGTAACGTTGGGGATCCTTGTATACCCACATTATTTATCGATGAATTTTGTTTTGTAGTTCCAGAAGATATTTGCCAAGAGGAAGCGATTACGGTAAAAATCCTTGCCCATTACAGTGATTTTGTGAGAGAAAACTTAGTGTCTCAAACTTCTGGTTTTCCTATTTAATCCTCTAAAAAAACAACAAAAAACGCCTCTAAATTAAAAGCGTTTTTTGTTGTTTTTTACATTTTCACTGTAAAATCAACTTCAGTTGAGCTGCTATTTGAGTCTAATTTTACCATCGTAGTTTGCCCGTTTTGAATATTAACTGATTGATTATTTTGCTGAGATGAAGTATTTACCTGATTTAGTCTATCTATTTTTGGATGGGTAGCCATAACAACGTTGGGTTTTACAGTATTCTTAGGTATTTCAGCATTTACCTTCTTTTCTTCTATTTCTTTGCTTTCAATTGATTTTTTTAGTGTATTGATTAATTGAACTACCTTAAAGAACCCTAATAAAAAAAAGCAAAATAGAATAAATAAGCTAGTTATTATTACATATTCCACTTTTACCTCTCCTTTGGTAATGAGTACTTAGCTAATATGGTATTCATCACCATAAAAAACGCTTGTATGTTTAAACTAATTAGGTGAATTGAAAATCAAAAGATTGAATTCATTTAGAATGACACTCACACATTTCTTATGTGGGAGATGGACGTCACCGAAGGTATCGACCAGAGACTGCGGATATACTGCGCTTCATTGCGGAAGGGTTCAACCGCAATCTAACCGCAGTGGAGATTGAAGAAGGTCTAAGCCTTACGGCTGTAAGGAATATGGGGGTTGAGGAAGAAACCGCAATGAGAACCGCGGCAGCGCAGCAGCAGTCTAATCAACAGGCGATTTCTGTTCAGGTGGAGGTGGGGGAAGAGTTCCAAGAACTTATGAAGCAAACCCAGGTTGCTATGCAAATAATGGCTCAACAAAAAGAAGAAATTATGGAGCTGCGGAAGGCTGTTGCGGAAC
>NZ_JBHRZT010000054.1:0-757 GCF_042649685.1 Bacillus songklensis
TGTGGCGGTATGACCAGGCGGATTCACAAAGGACACGGCGAATCTGGGCATTTCCAATCTTCGTGATGGAACCCTGCCAACGGCTGGATTCACTGGAATATTCTTTCGGAACAAGACCGGCATACGACATTAACTGTCTGGCACTGGAAAACCGTGAAAATTGTCAAATTTCTGCGACTAACGTCACCGCCGTTACTTCCGCGATTCCCCTTAAGGTTTGAAGTGCCTGGATGGCAGGTGCGTGTTCACTATGAATCGCTTCCTGGTGAATCTCTGCCTCGATTCGTTTCATGCGGTCCTCTATTTCTTTAATGGCGTGAAGATACTCCTGAAACACGATACGTAAGGAGGACTTTTCAAACTTCAAGGTATGGAGCCAATTCCGGTGTTTGACTGTCCAATTTCGTGTGCCTTGAGGAGGTTGAATGTCGTTGCGAAGCAGGAAATGAATCAATCTCTGACGAGCCCGTTGTAAATCTTCTTTCACATCATGCCTCGCCCGAATTAAATCTCGTAACGCTTCATGGTCTTCATCCGGAGTCCAAACAGGTGTTAACTCTCCAGCTCGAAGAAGCTCAGCTAATCGCAACGCATCCCTTCGATTTATTTTCACACGGTCACCAGCCCGGCGAGGGATAAGCGTAGGTGCCACTACGGTACAATCAATTAACAAACCGTATTTATAATTATCGGAAAGGAGTGATTACAGATGGAAACGAAAGTTGACCTCGTAATAGAACTACTCGAAGGAATTGAG
>NZ_JBHRZT010000055.1:0-696 GCF_042649685.1 Bacillus songklensis
CTCTGATTTGGTTTGTATTTTCCAGTACACATTTTAACCAAATTAACCTACGGTATTACGAGCAAGGGGCTAGTTTCGTTCATGATAACTTGTCTACTGTTATAACACGAGGTTTACAAATATGAGAAGCAGCCAAGGCTTTCTTGAAAAAGCGCTTGGCTGCTTGTTTATTTCTTGATTCACTTAGATAAAAATCAATGGTATTCCCTTCTGAATCGACTGCACGATATAAATACATCCATTGACCTTTTACTTTCACATACGTTTCATCGACTCTCCAGGAATCATTTGTTGTCTTAAGATGACGTCGTACTCTTTCGTCTAATTCAGGTCCATATTGATGCACCCAACGCATAATGGTGGTGTGAGCGATAGACAAACCTCGTTCCTCCATCATTTCCACCAAATCACGAAAACTTAGGTTGTACCGTAGGTACCATCTTACCGTTAATAAAATCATATCAGGCTGATAGTGCTTCCATTTGAACAAATTTTCCTTTTTCATACCGATCACACACCTTTTTTAGAGTAATAGTATCAGTATGTCCAAGATTTAGAGATTACTTGCAATTGTCTTGAAATTTTCGCACCAGAACCCATAAATGTTTCAACGTATTCGCGTCTGCCTCAATTCCTTCGAGTAGTTCTATTACGAGGTCAACTTTCGTTTCCATCTGTAATCACTCCTTTCCGATA
>NZ_JBHRZT010000056.1:0-653 GCF_042649685.1 Bacillus songklensis
GGTAGCGTCAAGATTTTTGTGTAAGAGAGTATTCTCAGATACGTTTTTTAATCTTGGGGGAGGTTGTTTAGTTGTCTTACATGAGACTGAATATTCAGTCTCATGTAAGACAACTTAGTCTCCCTAGGCTCTGTTATTCATTAACAAAAATCGGTATTTCAGTATCTTTCTTCAAACATATCTTGAAGTGCCTTGTATGCCGTGGAAAATCCTCTCAGTTTTCTAGTGGACCATTTTTCATTAAAGTCCTGTACCGTTAAGAACGTGATTTTTTCTGCTGCTTCAATACTTGTTAGGCTGTTCATCGTTTTTAGTCGTTTACGAATATCTTTAATCGTTCGTTCAATCGCATTTGTCGTGTAGATGACACTCCGAATACTGGTTGGATATTTCATGAATGTTAGGAGGACATCTAAATCATGTTCCCAAGATTGGACTTCTCTAGGATACTTTTTCAACCATTTGTCTTTAAACTCATGAAATGCTTGAATGGCTGTGTCTCTTGTCATCGAGCGATAGACCAACTTCAAGTCTTCAGCTACTTCAAATTGGTCTTTTTTCCTTACCTTGTTTAACGTATTTCTTACTTTGTGGACCACACATCGTTGAACATCGGCTTTAGGATAGACGGCTTTAAAGGCTTCTTCAAGACC
>NZ_JBHRZT010000057.1:0-653 GCF_042649685.1 Bacillus songklensis
GAAGTTTTTGGTGTAATCTTGTCCATGAGATTGGTCCTTTTTAGTGGATTTGGACGGGTGACCACCTGACTTTATCCATTATAAAGGACTTTTTCTTTGCGCAAAACGAGATTATTGAACATTTTGAGTGTTTTTAAAACTGAAATTATTTTAATGCAACACTAGTGATTATATATGACTAATATGTATTGTATTACCCTTTATTTTTTATGACTTTTTACAATTTAGGTCTTGATAACTTTTATCCGGTAAGTCTTTATAATCGTATATTTTGTTTAAATCGATGTTTGCGTACTTATCATCCATAGTTCACACCTCGTTTGAATACTGCTTTTCTATAATAGCAGAAACACTGAGGAGTGGAACCGTTACTTTTTGCTAAATAAAAAGGCTCTGCTAAAAAATAATGCTGATGCAGAATCTAAAAGCGTGTTTCCTTATTAAAGTAACCTGCCTTTGTAGTTTAATAAGAAAATCAGCAACATTGTCTAACAGAACTTTTATTTAAACAAACGTTTTTTTACACTATTCGACAATGAATTTAACAAATATTTACAATCAATTAACAAACCGTATTTATAATTATCGGAAAGGAGTGATTACAGATGGAAACGAAAGTTGACCTCGTAATAGAACTACTCGAAGGAATTGAG
>NZ_JBHRZT010000058.1:0-630 GCF_042649685.1 Bacillus songklensis
AGATGCCCGTAGGCGTCCAAATAAGGCAGGTAAAATATCTGAATAACATTGTGGAACAAGATCATCGTTTTATTAAAAAGAGAGTTCGTTCGATGTTAGGATTGAAATCTTTTCGTACAGCCAAATCTATTCTTTCGGGAATAGAAGCGATGCATATCATGAAAAAAGGACAACTTGCTTTACGGGACAAGTCTGTCCAAAATCAAGTGAAGTTCATTCATCAACTATTTGAAATGGCTGTATAAGAACAGATTTCATTAGGAATCTATATACCTCTTTCAAATAAATGCAATCTTTGCACCAGAACCGTCAAAACAGCAGCTAACGGAATTATCAAAGGCTATGGGGAAAACTTTAAACCTCGTAATTACGCAACACGGGCTCAGGCTATTGTAATGATTGACCGTGCTTTGCATCAAGAACATGCTGCCACGGATGAAGAAAAGCTTGCAATGATTCAAACTGTGGATTGTAACATCAAAGATGAAATAAAATTTACCGAGCAACAAGATCTTACATCGCAAGAAGTCCTTTACCGTGAAACGACAACGGGGTATCAACTAGCTTATTCACTTGATAACTCGGATACATCGGACTTATTTGAAGAGTTTGATGGCACTTTTACGATGG
>NZ_JBHRZT010000059.1:0-2528 GCF_042649685.1 Bacillus songklensis
ATCCCTGAAAGATGATCAGGTTGATAGGTCAGAGATGGAAGCGTGGTGACACGTGGAGTTGACTGATACTAATCGATCGAGGACTTAACCTAAACGAAAAACGGAGAAAGCCCGTTTAAACCGATAGGATGTTGGAGCTTCTGGCGGAAGAGACGATAGTCTCAACAGAGGAAGCGAAACAGCCGTACGGTTTGGCTTTCACAGCTGGACAATAATGAAAAGCGGAGAAAGCTCGTTCATGCTCATAGGGAATTGGAACCGCCGACGAGAAGTCGTTCTTTGACTTCGTGGGAAGTGGTGAAATGACCGTAGAGCATAGCTTGCAGAGCTAGACAATCAAGAAAAGTGGAGCAAGCTCGCTCATATCCATAGGGCATTGGAGCTTCTGACAGAGAAACCGCTCTTTGGTTTCGTCGGAAGACGCGAAATGACCGTAGGATATAGCTTGCGCAACTGGACAATGAAAAGCACTACACGCTTTCCTCAGTAATGTGTTATCTAGTTTTGAAGGAACAACTAAAAAAAGAGTTGAAATTTCTTCTGAGGTATGTATAATAGAATATGTCTGGTGATGATGGCGGAGAGGTCACACCCGTTCCCATGCCGAACACGGAAGTTAAGCTCTTCAGCGCCGATGGTAGTTGGGGGTTTCCCCCTGTGAGAGTAGGACATTGCCAGACGAATCGGAGGATTAGCTCAGCTGGGAGAGCACCTGCCTTACAAGCAGGGGGTCGGCGGTTCGATCCCGTCATCCTCCACCATTATAGAAAAAGCGGAGAAAGCCCGCTTAAACCGATAGGATGTTGGAGCTTCTGAAGGAAAAGACGATAGTCTTAATAAAAGAAGTGAAACAACTGTACGGTTCGGCTTTTGGAGCTGGAGAATTAAGAAATATTTTGCCGGTGTAGCTCAATTGGTAGAGCAACTGACTTGTAATCAGTAGGTTGGGGGTTCAAGTCCTCTTGCCGGCACCATTTAAAAGAGCCATTAGCTCAGTCGGTAGAGCATCTGACTTTTAATCAGAGGGTCGAAGGTTCGAGTCCTTCATGGCTCACCATTTTAATCATGCGGGTGTGGCGGAATTGGCAGACGCACCAGACTTAGGATCTGGCGCCGCAAGGCGTGGGGGTTCAAGTCCCTTCACCCGCACTTTCAAATTACGCGGAAGTAGTTCAGTGGTAGAACACCACCTTGCCAAGGTGGGGGTCGCGGGTTCGAATCCCGTCTTCCGCTCCACTAGACAATAAAATTGCCGGGGTGGCGGAACTGGCAGACGCACAGGACTTAAAATCCTGCGGTAGGTGACTACCGTACCGGTTCGATTCCGGTCCTCGGCACCATTTTAGAAAAGCGAAGGCGACTGTTCATCTTTGAGAGGCGTTGGAGCTTCTGACAGGGAAACCGCTTTTTGGTTTCATGGACAGAAGTGAAATGACCGAAAAGATAGGAGCCGCAGCTGGACAAAACATTAAATATGCGCCCGTAGCTCAATTGGATAGAGCGTCTGACTACGGATCAGAAGGTTATGGGTTCGACTCCTGTCGGGCGCGCCATAATGTAGAAAAGCGAAGGCGACTGTTCAATCTTGAGAGGCGTTGGAGATTCTAAACGGGAAACCGTTCTTTGGTTTCATGGGCAGAAGTGAAACGACCGAAAGATTAGGAGCCGCAGCTAGACAATGAAAGAATTCATACAGATAACGGGAAGTAGCTCAGCTTGGTAGAGCACTTGGTTTGGGACCAAGGGGTCGCAGGTTCGAATCCTGTCTTCCCGACCATTCATTAAATAATCATGGGGCCTTAGCTCAGCTGGGAGAGCGCCTGCTTTGCACGCAGGAGGTCAGCGGTTCGATCCCGCTAGGCTCCACCATTATTAAGAAAAAGCGAAGGCGACTATTCAATCTTGAGAGGCGTTGGAGCTTCTAAACGGAAAACCCCTCTTTGGTTTCATGGACAGAAGTGAAACGACTGAAAGATTAGGAAGCCATATAGCTAGACATCTTAAACAATATACGGCGGCGTAGCTCAGCTGGCTAGAGCGTACGGTTCATACCCGTGAGGTCGTGGGTTCGATTCCCTCCGCCGCTACTATATATATCGAAAAAATGAGAGGACCTTTAGCTCAGCTGGTTAGAGCAGACGGCTCATAACCGTCCGGTCGTAGGTTCGAGTCCTACAAGGTCCACCATTGAATGTGAAACGTGGAGGAATACCCAAGTCTGGCTGAAGGGATCGGTCTTGAAAACCGACAGGGGTGTCAAAGCCCGCGGGGGTTCGAATCCCTCTTCCTCCGCCATATTTATTCTCATTATCGCGGGGTGGAGCAGTCTGGTAGCTCGTCGGGCTCATAACCCGAAGGTCGCAGGTTCAAATCCTGTCCCCGCAACCAACTCTAATTTCTTTGAATTTCATCTTTGAGAGTTTGCGCGAAATATCGTAAGATATTTTAAGCAAAATGTGTGGTCCCGTGGTGTAGTGGTTAACATGCCTGCCTGTCACGCAGGAGATCGCGGGTTCGAGTCCCGTCGG
>NZ_JBHRZT010000059.1:2538-49988 GCF_042649685.1 Bacillus songklensis
ACAAAGTAAGGCAAAGAAACTGTTCAATCTTCAGAGATGTTGGAACTTCTGGCGGAAGCGACGACAATCTAAACAGAAGAAGTGAAACAGCAGTACGGTTTGTTTTTTACAGATAGATAAATAACGGCTCGGTAGCTCAGTTGGTAGAGCAAAGGACTGAAAATCCTTGTGTCGGCGGTTCGATTCCGTCCCGAGCCACCATTTTAAACCTAATTTATCTTTTGGAAACAGGTCACATTCAATGGCGGCTGTGGCGAAGTGGTTAACGCACCAGATTGTGGCTCTGGCATTCGTGGGTTCGATTCCCATCAGTCGCCCCATTTAGATATTCTATTAACGCGGGTGTAGTTTAATGGTAAAACCTCAGCCTTCCAAGCTGATGTCGTGGGTTCGATTCCCATCACCCGCTCCATAAATAAAAAAGGGCCTATAGCTCAGCTGGTTAGAGCGCACGCCTGATAAGCGTGAGGTCGATGGTTCAAGTCCATTTAGGCCCACCATATTCCACAGTAGCTCAGTGGTAGAGCAATCGGCTGTTAACCGATTGGTCGCAGGTTCGAATCCTGCCTGTGGAGCCAATACAGAGAAGTACCCAAGTGGCTCAAGGGGCTCCCCTGCTAAGGGAGTAGGTCGCTAACGCGGCGCGAGGGTTCGAATCCCTTCTTCTCTGCCAGGTACTTTGGCCCGTTGGTCAAGTGGTTAAGACACCGCCCTTTCACGGCGGTAACACGGGTTCGAATCCCGTACGGGTCATTCATAAAAAGCAGTTTGCTAAAAAGCAAACTGCTTTTTATTTTTTCTGCTGCTATTTTTTCATTATTTAATCTCTGTTTGCTTTCTCGAAAGCACATTTCCCCTCTATTTATTCTTCGTACTTTGACTCTGTTTTCCGCTTTTATGTAAAAAACGACATTTTTCGATTTTCTGTTGCTTTTCGTTGTCAAAAAACCATGTTTTTTTTTAGAAGGTAAATTTTTGAGAAGAACGAATAATGTAAAGGATAAACCTATTTTTACATGGTTGAGAGGGAGGCAAAATGATATCAACAATTCAACCTACAGAATATGAACTTCATTTGTTTCATGAAGGAAATTTATTTAAAGCCTATAAGCTGTTTGGAGCTCACCTTATTAAAGATGAATATGGGGTGGAGGGAACTAGATTTTGTGTATGGGCTCCATACGCATTAGAAGTCAGAGTAGTCGGAGATTTTAACAATTGGAATGGTACAACACATCAAATGCATAAAATCAATGAACGAGGGGTATGGATGTTATTCGTTCCTTCAGTACGAGAAGGAATGCTATATAAATATGAAATCCACACAAAACAAGGAAATCAATTATTAAAAGCCGATCCTTATGCTTTTTATAGTGAAAAGCGGCCTAATAACGCTTCCATCGTGTATCCACTTGAAGAATATGATTGGAACGACAAAGGATGGAGACGCAAGAAAAAGCTTTCTACTCCTTATGAAAAGCCGTTATTCATTTATGAACTGCATGCTGGATCATGGAAGAAACATGAAAATGGCTCTTTTTATAGCTATAAGGAATTAGCAGATGAACTTATTCCATACGTAATAGAGCATGGGTTTACTCACATTGAGTTACTTCCATTGATCGAACATCCTTTTGACCAGTCGTGGGGATATCAAGGAACTGGATATTACGCGCCAACAAGCCGATACGGAAGCCCAGGAGAGTTAAAGGCGTTTATTGACAAATGTCATCAGCATCATATAGGAGTAATTTTGGATTGGGTGCCAGGTCACTTTTGTAAAGATGACCATGGTTTATATAAATTTGATGGAACATTTGTCTACGAATATGAAAATACATGCGATCGAGAAAATTATGTGTGGGGAACATCCAATTTTGATTTATCCAAACCAGAGGTCCAAAGTTTCCTCATTTCAAATGCCCTTTTTTGGATAGAGTATTTTCATATTGATGGTTTTCGAGTAGATGCGGTAGCTAATCTCCTTTATTGGCCAAACTCTCATGGCATGAGAGTAAACGATTACGCAGTTGAATTCTTGAAAAAATTAAATGAAGTAGTGTTTTCCTGTGATTCAACAATTTTAATGATCGCAGAGGATTCTACTGATTGGCCTTTAGTGACAGCTCCTACATTTGAAGGAGGTCTGGGATTCAACTATAAATGGAATATGGGCTGGATGAATGATGTTCTTACTTATATGAAAGCACCGGTACAGGAACGACGATATCTTCACGAAAAAATCACATTTTCCCTTCTTTATGCATTCAATGAAAATTTCATCTTACCTTTTTCACATGATGAGGTGGTTCACGGGAAAAAGTCATTGTTAAACAAAATGCCAGGGGATTATTCACAAAAATTTGATCAACTTCGATTGCTGTATGGTTTTTTTATTGCCCATCCAGGTAAAAAATTATTATTTATGGGCGGCGAATTTGGTCAATTTGATGAATGGAAAGACTCGGAGGAGCTTGATTGGATTTTATTCGATTTCGACATGCACCGTAAGCTAAATCTTTACGTGAAAGAGTTATTAACAGTTTACCGAAGAAGTAAGCCGCTATTTGAGTTAGACCATACACCTGAAGGATTCGAATGGATTGATGTACATAATTATGAGCAGCAAATCTTTTCATTCATTCGTAAGGGGAAACTTCAAGATGATGTCTATATCATTGTTTGCAATTTCTCAGACAAAACATATGACCATTATAAAGTAGGAGTCCCATTGGCGACGTCTTATATAGAAATGGTCAATAGCGATGATGCGGCCTTTGGCGGATCGGGTATTATAAATAAAAAACCATTAAAAGCAATTGATGGAGAATATCACGGGAAATCGTATCATATTGAAATGAGTATTCCGGCATTTGGAATAAGTATTTTGCGTGCTAGAAAATCAAGAGGGGAGAAGAAGCAAGATGGTCAAAAAAAAGTGCGTAGCAATGTTACTGGCAGGAGGAAAGGGAAGCAGACTTAGTTCACTGACGAAAAATTTGGCTAAGCCCGCTGTTCCATTTGGAGGAAAATATCGTATTATCGACTTTACGCTAAGCAATTGCGCAAACTCCGGCATTGAAACGGTAGGAGTGTTAACCCAATATCAGCCCCTTGTTTTACACTCTTATATCGGTATCGGAAGTGCCTGGGATCTCGATCGTCGAGATGGAGGGGTAACGGTCTTGCCTCCATACTCTGAATCTTCGGGAGTAAGATGGTATAAAGGGACGGCAAGTGCCATCTATGAAAATTTAAATTATTTAAGGCAGTATGAGCCGGAATACGTACTGATTTTATCAGGAGACCACATTTATAAAATGGATTACGGCAGCATGCTGGATTATCATGTTGAAAAAAATGCAGATGTAAGCATTTCAGTTATTGAGGTTCCATGGGAAGAGGCCAGCCGATTTGGTATTATGAATACTAATGAAAATTTAGAAGTTATAGAATTTGATGAGAAACCATCTCATCCTAAGAATAATTTGGCTTCTATGGGCATCTACATTTTTAAATGGTCTATATTGAAGGAGTACTTGGAAATGGATGCCCGCAATCCGGATTCCAGCCATGATTTTGGAAAAGATGTCATTCCTTTGTTATTAGAGGAAAAGAAGAAGTTGTTTGCTTATCCGTTTAAAGGATACTGGAAAGACGTAGGGACGGTTAAAAGCTTGTGGGAAGCCAATATGGATCTGCTTTTGGCAGACTCCCAGTTAAACCTTTTTGAACATTCGTGGCGTGTTTATTCCGTTAATCCGAATCAACCTCCGCAATACATTTCTCCTGATGCAAAAGTGGTTGAATCTCTCATCAATGAGGGCTGTGTGGTGGAAGGAAATATTGATCATTCTGTCTTATTTCAAGGTGTGCAGGTTGGAAAACACTCTACCATTAAACGCTCGGTTATAATGCCCGATGCAAAAATTGGTTCTAATGTATATATTGAAAATGCGATTATTCCTTCGGAGATGTCTATTCCCGATGGAACCATTATTCGTTCCGACAACAATGAAGAAGAAGTCATTTTAGTAACAGACGAATTACTTCCAACTTCAAATGGTCAGACTATTCAATAAAATGGAGGAGCTTTAATGAATAAACAAATGCTAGGAGTTATTGATGCATCACCATATACAATGGATTTAAGGCCTTTGACGAAGTATAGAACGGTTGCTGCCATTCCATTTGCCGGAAGATACCGCTTGATTGATTTTATGCTGTCTAATTTAGTGCATTCAGGGATCCATAGCGTTGCCCTTTTTCCTAGAATCAACGACCGTTCTTTAGTGGACCATCTTGGTTCAGGAAAAGAATGGGATTTGGATCGAAAACGGGATGGACTATTTGTGTTCCCGCCAATGTCAAATAACCAACAAGATCTTACTTCTATCGTTCCTCAATTACGTTATCATATCGATTATTTTTTAAGAAGCACACAAAAATATACAGTTATTACAAACAGTTATACGATCGGTCATATTAATTTCAAGGATGTCCTGCGCCATCATATACGTTCAAACGCTCATATTACTGAGGTCTATCACCATGGGCGGCCGCTGCAAATTTATGTATTAGAAACAGCACTGTTGATTGACTTAATTTATCAAGAGAATATACCGGTACCCACCTTAAGTGAGTTTATCAGGGCTTGTGCTTCCAAATATATTTTGTCACGTTATGAGCATGACGGTTATGCAGCCGTGATTTTTGATATTGAGTCTTATTTTAATAACAGCTTAGAAATGTTAAGTCCGCTGGCCTGGAAGCAAGTCTTCATCAAAGATCGTCCAATTTATACAAAGGTAAAAGACGAGCCGCCAACTCGCTATATGAAGACAGCAAATGTGAAAAACTCCATGGTTGCCAATGGTTGTGTCATTGAAGGGTATGTCGAAAACAGTATTGTTTTCCGCGGAGTTAAAATTGAAAAAGGTGCAATCGTGAAAAACAGCATTGTTATGCAAAAGAGTATGGTAAAAGAAAACAGTTTATTAAATTATGTAATTTTAGATAAAGATGTGAAGGTAGAAAGAAATACGGAATTAGTAGGGGAACCGGAGCATCCATATGTAATCGAAAAAGGTACTGTACAAGGAGCGTTGATGAATTCGTGAAAGTATTATTTGTCGTCTCTGAATGTGTACCGTTTGTTAAAACAGGGGGGTTAGCAGACGTGGCAGGAGCATTGCCAAAGGAATTAGCCAGCCTGGGGACTGATGTATGTGTGGTAATGCCCAAATATAGTCATATTCCCGAAACATATAGAGAAAAGATGACCTTAAGGAAAGTAATATATGTGCAAGTTGGATGGAGACGTCAATATTGCGGAATTGAACTATTAGAGCAAGACGGCATTCAGTATGTATTTCTTGATAACGAATATTACTTCAAAAGAGATACGTTATACGGTCACTATGATGATGGTGAAAGATTTTCTTTCTTTTGCCGCGCCGTGATTGAAAGTATTCCGCATTTGGACTTTCAACCTGATATTATCCATTGTCATGATTGGCATACAGGGATGATTCCTTTTTTATTAAGGGCAGAATACGATATTTATGCTTCCGTTCAAACCGTTTTTACCATTCACAATTTACAATTTCAGGGAATCTTTCCTCAGGATATTCTTTACGATTTGCTTAATTTAAATGACTATTATTTTACAACAAGCCAACTTGAATTTTTTGGGAATGTAAATTTTATGAAGGCCGCCCTCGTATCGACAGACAAAATCACCACAGTAAGCCCGACTTATCGAAACGAAATTCAGATGCCTTATTATGGTGAAAAGCTTGATGGATTACTCCGAAAGCGTCAGGAAGACTTAATAGGCATTGTTAACGGAATTGATGACCATCTTTATAATCCAGCTTCAGATTCTCTCATTCCTTATAATTATTCTTCTGAAAACATGGGTCCAAAGAAAAGAAACAAATTGGCGCTTCAGAAAAAATTAGGTCTTCCGCAAGAGGAGACCATTCCTATGATTGCGATGGTTACCCGCCTGACAAAACAAAAGGGACTTGAACTTGTGGAGCATGTGTTTCATGAGATTCTTCAAGAAAACATACAATTTATTGTGCTGGGCAGCGGTGACAGAGAGTTTGAAGATTTCTTTGAGACCATGAATGGTACGTATAGTAATAAAGTGAGAGGAATTATTGAATTCGATGAAGAGCTCGCTCACTTTATTTATGCAAGCGCAGATTTATTTCTAATGCCATCTAAGTTTGAGCCGTGCGGTCTCGGGCAGCTTATCGCTTTAAAATATGGAGCTGTGCCAATTGTTCGAGAGACGGGAGGTCTTAACGATACGGTCCAGCCGTACAATGAAAATACAGGCGAAGGAAACGGATTTACTTTCACAAACTTTAATGCTCACGACATGCTTCATACAATTCAACGGGCACTTCGATTTTATGAAGATCAAACAGTATGGGAGAAACTGGTGAAGGAAGGGATGAACCGTGATTACAGTTGGGCCCGGTCTGCGTTTAAGTATAATCAGCTTTATTCAAGCCTGATGGTCAAGTGAAGGAGTGAAAAAAGCATGTTCTCTAACAAACAATGCTTTCAACAATCATTTTTGAAAAAACTTGAGATGACCTATGGTAAGAGCTTTAAAGAATCAACCATTTATGATCAATATCATACGTTAGGGAATATGGTAAGAGAGTATATCAGCTCTGATTGGATTGCAACAAATGAAAAGCAGCGTTCTTCTCATACGAAACAAGTTTACTATTTATCAATCGAGTTTTTATTAGGGAAATTGCTCGTTCAGAACTTACTTAATTTAGGAATTCGTGAAGTAGTAGACGAAGGGTTACAAGAGTTAGGGATTGATTTAAGGGAAATAGAAGAAATTGAAGCAGATGCCGGATTAGGGAACGGAGGGCTCGGACGGCTGGCGGCATGTTTTCTCGATTCTCTTGCATCGTTGAATCTCCCGGGCCATGGATGTGGTATACGTTACAAACATGGATTATTTGATCAAAAAATTGTAGACGGCTTCCAAGTAGAGCTTCCTGAACAATGGCTTCGCCATGGAAATGCATGGGAGGTCAGGAAAGCGGACGAAGCGATAGAAATCAACTTTTGGGGCGAAGTGGAAACGTTGAACGAAAAAGGACGCTTATCGTTTCGACATGTCCACACCGAGACGATTATGGCCGTGCCTTATGATATTCCGATTATCGGTTATGAAACGAATATTGTGAATACATTACGTCTATGGAATGCAGAGCCTTCACGCTTTCCTATCCATAAAGATGTGATGGAATACAAACGAGAAACGGAATCTGTTTCCGAATTTTTATATCCTGATGATACACACGAAGATGGGAAAATTCTAAGGTTGAAACAACAGTATTTCCTTGTATCAGCCAGCTTGCAAAGTATTGTAGCTTCTCATCGAAAAACATATAGTACGCTTCAGAATTTCCATGAGAAGGTGGCTATACATATTAATGATACTCATCCTGTTTTGGCTATACCGGAGCTAATGAGAATTTTAGTAGATGAAGAGCAAATGGATTGGGAGGAAGCATGGTTCATTACCACGAACACCGTTTCTTATACGAACCATACCACGTTATCGGAGGCTTTGGAAAAATGGTCCATTCATCTCTTTAAACCTTTGCTGCCAAGGATCTACATGATCATAGAGGAAATTAATGAACGGTTTTGCAGGCAGCTATGGAATCGTTATCCGGGTGATTGGAGAAAGATTGAGCAAATGGCCATCATTGCTCATGGGATCGTGAAAATGGCTCATTTAGCGCTTGTAGGCAGTTATCGGGTGAATGGTGTAGCTAAAATTCATACAGAGATATTAAAAAATCGAGAGATGAAGGATTTCTATGAGGTATATCCTGAAAAATTCACCAATAAAACAAATGGCATTACTCATAGAAGATGGCTGTTAAAAGCCAATCCCCAGTTATCCCGTACCATTACAGATGTAATTGGTGCATCATGGGTTCATCATCCTTCTGAGCTTATGAAACTAAAGCCGTATGCATTTGATGCGGGTTTTAAAGAGGCCGTCCAAAAAGTCAAACAGGAGAGAAAGAAGAGTCTTGCCCAAATTATCCAGCGTCAAACAGGCATTCCCATTGATGATCATTCCATATTCGATGTTCAGGTCAAAAGGTTGCATGCCTACAAACGTCAATTGTTGAATGTGCTGCACATCATGTATCTTTATAATCGAATAAAAGAAGAAAAGTCTTTTGAAATCCATCCCCGCACGTTTATTTTTGGGGCAAAAGCTTCACCTGGCTATTATTATGCAAAGAAAATTATTAAGCTGATCAATTCACTTGCAGAGAAAGTAAACAATGATCCACAAGTTTCTCCGTTTCTAAAAGTTATTTTTCTTGAAAACTATCGTGTTTCTCTGGCGGAATATGTCTTTCCCGCAGCGGATGTGAGTGAACAAATATCCACTGCAAGTAAGGAAGCGTCTGGAACGGGAAATATGAAGTTTATGATGAATGGGGCACTGATCATTGGAACATTAGACGGGGCGAATATTGAAATTTTCGAAAAAGTTGGTGCCGATAATATATTCACATTCGGCTTAAGTGCAGAAGAAGTACTGAATTATGAGCAAAACGGGGGATATCGTTCATACGACTATTATTACTATGATAAGCGGATCAAAAAAGTGCTCGAGCAGCTGATAAATGGATTTTTCCCTAATTCTTTCGATCTCTTTGAACCAATTTATGATTCCTTATTAATGCAAAATGATCAGTATTATGTATTGAGAGATTTCGCTTCCTATGCAGGAGCCCAGGAAAAGGTAAATGAAGCTTATCTGAATCAGGCTGGATGGCTGGAGAGGAGTATTATCAACATTGCTCATTCAGGTTATTTCTCAAGTGACCGAACGATTCGAGAGTATGCCGATGATATATGGGGAATCCATCCCCTGGAAAGAGGAACGGTTGTTTAGAAAAAGGAAAAAGAACGCCTGGGTGATTTGAAATCACGCAGGCTTTGTTAATTTACGCGAACAATCGCTTATTAGCCAAGAAATTTATATATGTTTGAATGCTGTGATTTGCCTCGATGGACTGTTGATTAGAGTAAAACGTGATGTTGTTAGGAATATGACGATAAATTGAATAAGATTTTTTGATTGGAGAATAGATTTTTCGGGGAGGGAGGAATGGAATGAGGTCAACGAAGTTTACATATCTAAGGCTGTAAGGGATATATTGTTTATATTGATAGACAAAAGTTGGATCACCGACCCGCGGGCTGGCGAAATTAACCATTATTATTATGCGGTCATCCAAATTGATAGAGGCATCAAATGCATGTAAGGTAGCAAGCGCCGCTCCAAGACTGTGACCTGTCATGAATATGGGCTTTAAGGGAGAGAGTCCTTTTAATGTACCAATTAGCTCATCTCTACAGGACTCATAGACCCCCATAAACCCTGAGTGAACATTCCCTGCATTTTTGACATACTGATAAGGTACCTGACTGTAGCGTAAGTCGCTAATCCAATCAACGTCCGATTTTGTTCCGCGAAAAGCCACCACGATGGCAAGGGAGGATTCAAGAATAAAACCGAACCATTCTTCCATACCGAATGAATGTGCTTTAAACGGTTTTACAAGTTGAAATGGCCATGGAATGGAAAAGGAACGATTTTGTTCCTGCTGTTCATATGTCAACTGGCAGCACTGGGCCAAAAAAAGGGCAGTTTCTTCGGGAATAATAGATTGACGCACCATTTTTTGCACCTTCTTTTTTAAAGATAAGTAAGTATAAAGAAAATTTTGATTTATGACAGTGTCTAGCTTTAGTGCCTAGCCCCCCGAGTCGTTTCGGTCCAGCCGATGAAGTCAAACAACGACTTCACCGTCAGGCCTCCGACGTACAGGATGTACTAGTGCCGACGTTGCCGCAGGACGCGGCGCTTTTAGTCGGCCAGCGCTTGTCGGGGCTGACCAAGGCGCTTGCGCTTTTCTTCAATAGCAACATAGCTTATGAAAAGATGGGCAAAATGGTGCGTGCCCAGAAAATAATCCCAACATTGACTGTTGGGATTATAGTTAGGGCTATTAATCATCACCGTTTAATAAATCACCTAAAGCTCCAAGCATACTGCCTTCTCCCGTTGACTTCCCGCCCCCTGGAGCATTAGCGAAAATGCGGTCAGCAAGGCGGCTGAATGGCAAGGATTGGATCCATACCGTTCCGGGACCTCTTAAAGTAGCATAGAAAAGGCCTTCTCCGCCAAATAAAGCGGTTTTTACTTTTCCGATGTACTCAATGTTATAGTCAATGTCTTTCGTCATGGCAACAAGACAGCCTGTATCGATGCGTAATCTTTCTCCCGGCTGCAGTTCCCGCTTATAGATGGCTCCTCCTGCGTGCAAGAAGGCAAGACCATCCCCTTCAAGTTTTTGCATAATAAAGCCTTCTCCGCCAAAAAAGCCTGTTCCCAGGCGGCGTTGAAAGTCAATTCCGACTGAAACACCTTTAGCGGCACATAAAAAAGAATCTTTCTGACAGATTACCTTTCCGCCTAGCTCACTTAAATCCATAGGGATAATCTTACCTGGATAAGGAGCCGCAAAGGATACACGGCGCTTCCCGATTTCCTGGTTTGTGAATACGGTCATGAACAAGCTTTCACCCGTTAATACACGCTTTCCTGCACCGACCAGTTTACCAAAGAGACCTCTTGCACCTGAATGTGCCCCGTCACCAAAAATGGTTTCCATTTCAATTCCGTCTTCCATCATCATCATTCCGCCTGCTTCAGCGATAACACTTTCCCGGGGATCCAATTCAATTTCCACAAACTGCATGTCATCCCCATGCAGGATATAATCGATCTCATGTGCATTCATTATCTTCACCTCAAAAAAATAAGTTCCTTATAGGTATTCGTTACAATTTTTAAAATTCCTATTAAATATTCATAGAATATAAAATGCTTTTGTCGCATTAATGAAATCTTTTTTGCGTAGATGATGGTGACAGATAAGAAGATAAGTGCATAAAGGATACCCAAAAAAGTGCCGATAAATGATCAGGGGATGTCCAACCAGATTTTTACAGGGCGTCTTCCCATTTATTGTCTATAAGAAATAGAAAGTCACTGATGGTAATAAGGCATATGTCACAATAATGATGAGTATCATTTTTTGTTCATTGTTTTACTTCCTTCGAATAAAACACATGATAAAGAAGGAGAAACCCTTCTTTATCATGTGTGGTTATGTTATTAATGCAATACCCATTCCGTATTTGTTTAGACAGCTCACTCTTTTTCTTCTTCTTCTACATAAGGGTCTTGTTCGAATGGATGCAGATCTCCAAATACAGTCATGACGCCTTCTTCATCTAATGCTTGCTCATATACATCATGTCCTTTTGTAGGATAAACGGAAATGTGATTCCCATATAGGTCAACAGCGACAAAGTTTTCATAGTCTTCCACATAGCCAACCCGGTCTTCTGCTTCAATAAATGTTTCGCCGTAGTTTTCGATTTCCCTTTTTTCCAAAAAATCTGAAGGACTTTCGGAAGTGCCGTACCGTGCTACCTCCTGCCAGGAATCCTCAGCATCATAGAATGTACCGGAATGTTCGTCATATTCATGTTGTCCCCATGGATTGTCTAATGTTGCTTCTTCAACTGGACGATCGTTTGAAATATGCTGCTCTGGTGAATGTTCTTTGCAAAACATGGTTGTCGGAATGGCTTCAAGCCTTTCAAACGGAATATCCTTGCCGCATGTTTTGCACTTACCATATGAACCGTTTTCAATGGCTTGTAATGCATGCTGCACTTCGTGTAATTCCTGTTCCGCATGCTCATTAAGCGCTAAGTCCTTTTCTCTTTCATATTGTTCTGTGGCTATATCTGCTGGATGGTTATCATAGCTCGATAATTCTCCAAAGGAATCATACGGAAAATCACTTCGTCTCACTCCAAAATGGTCATTGATCTTAAATTGTTGCTCGATTTCTTTCTGGCGATCTTGGAGTTGGCTGCGCAGCGATTGCATTTGATTGGTTGATAACAAGTGAATCCCCCCTTCGCAAAATGAGTTTGTCTTTGAGTATTATTTACGAAAAAGGATAAAAAAACTCAAAAAAAAGAGGTTGACTTTAGGAAGCATAAAGCACATCCTCCTAAGTCAACCTCTTAAAAGCAGCAAAAAAATCACAGTAAAGGTCTAGGTTACATGAAATAACTAATAAACAATCCAACCGACAACAAAAAGCCGTAAATGGTATTGGTTTGTGCTGTCGCTTTCATTGCAGGCATCATTTGCATAGGCATGGTTTTTCCGATGAATCCTTTCACAGCTTTTGCAGCCTTTGGAATACTAATGAAAACGAGTAAAATCCATGGACTTGCCAGGTTTGTAAAGACAAGTCCCATGGCCCAAAGGTAAGCTGTAATGAACATGGAGGCCAACAGGAGAATGGCTCCTTTTTTGCCAAGTAAAATCGCGAGTGTTTTACGGCCGAATTCCTTATCGCCATCAAAATCACGGATATTATTGGATAGCAAAATAGCACCAACAAGAATGCCGATTGGGATAGAAACTAAGATGCTTTGTGTTGTAATATTTCCCACTTGAATAAAGAAGGAAATCAGGATGATGATGACACCCATAAACAGGCCGGCAACAACTTCTCCAAAAGGCGTATACGCAATTGGAAGAGGGCCTCCTGTGTAAAGATAACCGACTGTCATACATATGAGCCCGATCAATGCGAGCCACCAGCTGCTGTTCATGCAAATATAGACACCTAATAAAAGGGCTAGTCCATAAAAACCGAATGCGGACATTAAGACTGTGTTTGGGTGTACACCGTCCCGCACAATGGCTCCGCCGATGCCAACCGATTGCTCATTATCCAGGCCGCGTTTAAAATCATAATACTCGTTGAACATATTTGTAGCTGCTTGTATTAACAGACAAGCTAATAACATGGTTCCAAACAGCGGAATGTTAATTGTTGTGTGGGTCATCGCAAGAGCTGTTCCGATGAGCACAGGGACAAACGCGGCTGTCAATGTATGGGGGCGCATGAGCTGCCACCAAACTTTCCATTTAGAGTCATTGCGTGTCGGTGTCATCCCTTGTTGACTTGTTTGCAATTTAGCTTGCATTTATTACCTTCCTTTCAACATATATCTAAAACGTTTTTCCCCTTTTTAGTAACAAATACATGGGAAGAAACCAAAAAGAACAGGTTATAAACATAGAACAATACATGTTAAGTGTAGAAAAAGGTGTATAGAGTGTCAACGATTTTTAATAAGAAATTTGTCTTATAAATTCCATTCCAAAAAGAATAAGGAAGAGAATGAGGGAGGGTATCGCTAGATTTTTTCAATATTAAGTTTTATAATAAATTAGTTAAAGATCAGTTTTCAAGTACAGTGGGGGGACTTATTGTGATTGCGATAAAACAACATCCGTTACAGGCTCTGCAAGAAGCTTGTGAACAGGCCAAAAAAGAAGGTAAACCGCGATTAGTCAGCTTTGTTAAACGAATAAATCCCTATGATCCCCTGGCGCTTTTTTGTAATGGAAGAAAAATGTTTTATGGAGAGCGCTTCATTTGGATGGATGCAGCGCGTCAATATACGTTTATCGGATTGAATCATTTACATGTCATGACAACAAAAAGAAATCAAGATCGGTATCGGTCCATTGAAAAACAATGGAAGCGCTTTATTGATCAATCTGTTCATAAAAAAGATATGTTTCCGACCGGGACGGGTCCGCTCCTGTTTGGAGGGTTCTCCTTTGATCCTCAAAAAGAACAAACAAACTTATGGAGAGAATTTCCCAGCGGTAAATTTATTGTACCGCAGTTTTTATATACTGCAATAGAACATGAGGCGTATTTTACGATAAATGTACTAGTTACAGAAAAGAACCGTGCAGCAGAGATTGTGCATTGGCTGAAAAGAGTAGAAGAAACTTTATTTGGCGAGAACAACAGAGAACTAAATCCTTTTCCAAGTAAGATGCTTCATCAAGAAGAAGTAGAGCCGATTAAGTGGAAAGAGGCTGTGGATGAAGCTACTAAACGAATTCAGCGTGGGGAGATTGAAAAGGTGGTATTGGCTCGAGAACTAAGAGCCTCATTTTCTCAGCCCCTTCCAAATGAGTATGTGTTACAACGACTGATGGCAGAGCAACCGACAAGTTACATTTTTGCGTTTGAAAGCGGTGATGACTGTTTTATTGGGGCTTCACCCGAGCGATTGGTCAAACGAGAGCAAGAGGATGTATTTTCGACTTGTTTGGCTGGTTCTATCCGACGCGGAAAATCGGAAGAGGAAGATGAACGATTAGGCCAAGAGCTATTGAGTGATGAAAAGAACTTGGTAGAGCATGAGGTTGTTGTCCATATGATTAAAGAGGCGATGATGGAAAGCTGTAAAAACATCGAAGCTCCGTCGTCTCCAGGTTTATATAAAACAAAACATATCCAGCATTTATATACACCCGTAAAAGGAAAGATCAAAAGCGGGATGAGCTTGTTCTCTCTTGTTGAAAGGCTGCATCCGACTCCAGCTTTAGGCGGATATCCACAGAAAAAAGCTAAGCAGGTTATTCGGGAGCTTGAGTTGTTGGACCGCGGGTGGTATGGTTCTCCTTTAGGATGGCTTGATAGTAGAGGAAATGGTGAGTTCATTGTCGGTATCCGTTCAGGTCTTCTTCAAAAGAATGAAGCATCTTTGTTTGCTGGATGCGGGATTGTGGCAGAATCAGATCCGGAAAGTGAGTACAAAGAGACCAAGATTAAATTTAACCCAATGCTATCCGCTTTAGGAGGTGCAATTCATGACATCCACTGAAGCCCTTACATCTTATGTGGCAGCTTTTGTTGATGAATTAGCGAATGTTAAGGTAAAAGACGTGGTAATAAGTCCAGGGTCACGTTCTACCCCATTAGCGATCTTAATGGCTGAACACCCTGATATTCATGTGCATTTAAATATCGATGAGCGCTCGGCCGGTTTTTTTGCGTTAGGGATTGCCAAAGCAAAAAAACGGCCGGTGGCGCTTGTTTGTACATCAGGAACCGCAGCGGCAAACTATTACCCGGCAATTGTAGAGGCTTACCAATCACGTGTTCCGCTAGTAGTGATTACAGCAGACCGTCCGCATGAGCTGCGAGACGTTGGTGCCCCGCAGGCCATTAATCAGATTCACTTATACGGACAATATGCGAAATGGTTTGTAGAGCTGGCTGTTCCTGAAAACACAGCAGACATGATTCGTTATATTCGTACAGCCGCTGCCAGAGCGGTAGGTACATCGATGACTGCGCCAGCAGGGCCCGTTCATCTTAATTTTCCTTTGCGAGAGCCGTTAGTACCCAACTTGTCACAAGAGGGCTTATGGTCAACAGGAAGAAGAAGCAAATCAAAGCATACAGAAGTCCGCAGTGGAGAGTTCGTGTGCTCATCTGCCGTTTTGGAAGAAGTGGCAATGAGAGTGCAGCGGTATGAGCGTGGAATTATTGTATGCGGTGATCATGATGATGAAGAGTTTGCCAGTACGGTAGTCAAACTGGCAGAGAAATTAAATTATCCGATTCTAGCTGACCCGCTATCGCAGCTGAGAAGCGGAAAGCATAGCAAAGAACGTGTGGTAACGGCTTATGATACATTCTTGAAAAATGAACAACTAGTACCTGGGTTGAAGCCTGACATCGTGATTCGGTTTGGGGCGATGCCTGTATCAAAACCGTTGCTTCTCTTTTTAAAACAACATGAACCAAAAGAGATGATCGTAGTTGACGGTGGAGGAGGCTGGAGAGAGCCGACATTGTCAGCGACAGATATGATTCATTGTGAGGAAAAACATTTTTGCCGGGAGCTTTGCCGTTTAACAGGCGAATCCATTCGTTCTTCAACAGATTGGCTGAATAAATGGATGCTCGTGAATGAGAAAACAACAGAATGGCTGCAAAAGCTGATGGACGAAGAGGTCATTTCAGAAGGAAAGGTTGTAACAGAGCTCGCATCCTTGCTTCCAGATCCTTCGACCTTGTTTGTCGGAAATTCAATGCCAATTCGCGATGTCGACACTTTCTTTTATGCTAATGACAAGTCCATCCGAATTTTAGCCAATCGCGGGGCAAACGGAATCGATGGGGTTGTTTCAAGTGCTCTGGGAGTGAGTACAAATGATGCGCCCACTGTATTACTCATCGGTGATTTGTCCTTTTATCATGATTTAAATGGCTTGCTTGCTGCGAAGATGAATAAGTTGAATTTAACTGTTATTCTTGTGAATAACGATGGTGGGGGGATTTTTTCCTTCTTGCCGCAGTCAAAAGAAGAGAAACATTTTGAATCTTTATTTGGAACCCCTATCGGTATTGAATTCGAAAAAGTAGTGGAGATGTACAGTGGGCGTTTCCAGCGTGTTGAAACATGGAAAGAGTTTAGACAGGCCGTGAGAGATTCCTTCGCGCAGAAGGGACTAAAAGTGATTGAAGTGAAGACATCCCGCGGGGAAAATGTCATACTTCATCGAGAATTGTGGAAATCTGTTTCCCAGGAAATGAATAAAGTGATGGAAATGGTGCAAGATGTATGAAATTCGTGATTCATGATGTTTCGTATCATGTGTATATATCAGGAGAAGGTTCTCCCCTTTTATTGCTGCACGGCTTCACAGGTTCCAAGGAAACGTGGGAACCATTTTACGGGGAGTGGGAGAAAACGGGCCAATTGATTTCCTTAGATATTATAGGCCATGGTGAAACCTCTTCTCCACAAGATGTGACGAGATATGGGATGGAATCAGTTGTACAGGATTTACGCTTATTACTCGATGAACTCCATATAGAGCAAATCAATGTTTTAGGATATTCAATGGGGGGACGCTTGGCACTTTCATTTGCAGCTATGTTTCCGGAGAGAGTGGGAAAGCTAATATTGGAAAGCGCCTCTCCCGGATTGAAAACGGTGCAAGAGCGGGAGAGGCGAAAGCAGCAAGACGATGCATTAGCACAGCAAATCCTGGACAACGGTATTTCCTGGTTTGTGGACAAGTGGGGGAATATCCCTTTGTTTGAAAGCCAAAAGCAACTACCGTCTGGTGTTCAGCAATCCATGCGTGAGCAAAGGTTAAAGAACGATCCAATCGGTTTGGCCAATAGTTTGCGGGGCATGGGGACAGGCATGCAGCCATCCTGGTGGGGGAAGTTACCCTTCTTACAAATGCCGACACTCCTCGTCACGGGCGAGTGGGATGAGAAGTTTTGCCGGATTGCTCGTGAGATGGAAAATCTTATGCCGCACGCAAAGCATGAAACAATTTTGAATGCCGGGCATGCAATCCATGTGGAACAACGGGAGATTTTTGGTAAAATAGTAAGTGGGTTTTTAGCCAATGAGAAAGGATAGATAAGTCCTTTCTTAACCCCATAGAAAAACCAAGCATTCCATTCCCTTAAAGGATTTGGCTAATGTCGGGTTTTTCTAATGGATACATAAAAGGAGGAACAGTTATGGCAGTAGAATGGATGTCAGAACGTCAGTATGAAGATATTTTATATGAAACGTACAATGGAATTGCCAAGATTACAATCAATCGTCCTGAGGTACGCAATGCATTTCGTCCTAAAACAGTAATGGAATTAATCGATGCATTTGCTTATGCTCGTGACGACTCTAACATTGGAGTCATCGTTTTAACAGGAGCGGGCGAGAAAGCATTCTGTTCCGGCGGTGACCAAAAAGTGCGCGGCCATGGCGGCTATGTGGGAGAAGACGAGATTCCACGTCTAAATGTTTTAGATTTACAACGTTTAATTCGTGTCATTCCAAAGCCGGTCATCGCGATGGTAGCGGGTTACGCCATCGGCGGTGGACATGTTCTTCATCTTGTATGTGATTTAACGATTGCTGCTGACAATGCGATTTTCGGCCAAACAGGCCCGAAAGTGGGAAGCTTTGACGCTGGGTACGGTTCAGGCTATTTAGCGCGTATTGTCGGCCATAAAAAAGCACGTGAAATCTGGTACTTATGCCGTCAATACAATGCACAGGAAGCATTGGATATGGGTTTAGTAAACACAGTAGTACCGCTTGAACAATTAGAGGCGGAAACGATTAAATGGTGTGAAGAAATCCTAGAGAAAAGCCCGACAGCTCTTCGTTTCTTAAAAGCAGCGTTTAATGCAGACTCTGACGGTTTAGCAGGCTTGCAGCAGCTGGCTGGAGATGCAACGCTTCTTTACTATACAACCGATGAAGCGAAAGAAGGCCGCGATGCATTCAAAGAAAAACGCAAACCGGACTTCGGCCAATTCCCTCGTTTTCCGTGATTACAAAAACAGCTTGATGAATGGTTCATCGAGCTGTTTTTTTTGAACATTCATGCAAGGAGTGAATACAGTGACTTATCAAACAATTCCAAATTGGCTTATGAAGCGGGCGGACTTAACTCCAGATCGTATAGCGATATCGGCACCAAGTGGTGTATTAACATTTCGGCAGCTTCATGAACAAGCTCTTGGCTTAGCCGAGAAATGTGTGTCGTTAGGTATAAGAAAAAGCGATATGACAGCCATTTTAGCTTCCAACAGTCTTGAAATGGTGATATTTATTCATGCGATGAAGTATATTGGCGCAAAGACATTGCTGTTAAACACACGTTTAACATCCCATGAAATGCGATTTCAATTGGAAGATGCGGGTGTTAAAACATTGTTGGTAAATGAGGACTTTTTACATACTGCAAAAGAGGCTCAAGTTTATCTGGACATTAAGATTCATACTTTTAAAGAGGTCATGCAGACATCTAAACAAACGTTTGATTGGATTAAAGAGTTCCAGCTGGATAACATTGATACCATTATGTATACATCCGGTACGACCGGAAACCCAAAAGGGGTCATGCAGACTTATGGCAATCACTGGTGGAGTGCTGTTGGTTCAGCTTTGAATCTTGGGCTTCAGGATAAGGATGCTTGGCTTTGTACTGTACCTCTTTTTCATATTAGCGGTCTATCCATATTAATGAGAGGTATCATTTATGGTATGAAAGTGGTCTTGCACGAGAAGTTTGATCCTTCCCTTGCTAATCGGGCGATTAAGGAAGAGGGGATTACGATTGCGTCGGTCGTCACGGCGATGCTTTCAAGAATGCTGGATGACTTAGGGGATGAGGCATATCCATCCCATTTTCGCTGTATGCTACTAGGGGGTGGACCGGCTCCATTGCCTGTTCTTGAAAGATGTTCGGATTTAAATATTCCGGTCTATCAAACATATGGAATGACCGAGACCGCTTCTCAAATCGTGACACTTCCCCCCGAGTACAGTCTCACTAAGCTAGGATCAGCAGGGAAACCCTTATTTCCTTGTGAGGTACAAATTCAAACAAGACAAGGTGAAAAAGCGGAAGCCAAGCAGCCGGGGGAAATTGTGGTAAAAGGTCCGAATGTCACCGAAGGCTATTTAAATCGGCCGGAAGCCACGAATGAAGCGCTTCAAAACGGATGGTTTCATACAGGAGATATCGGTTACCTCGATGAAGAGGGGTTTTTATATGTTTTGGACAGGCGCTCTGACTTAATTATATCAGGGGGCGAAAACGTGTATCCTGCCGAGATAGAATCTGTGCTGTTATCGCATCCGCTCATCATTGATGCAGGTGTAACAGGAATGGAAGATGAGAAATGGGGACAAATTCCATGTGCGTTTCTTGTGAAACAAAAAGGCGCATTTTTGACTGAAGAAGAGGTCAAACATTATTGCCTGGAGCGTCTGGCGAAATACAAAGTACCCCATCATATTTATTTTGTAGATGGACTGCCCCGCAATGCGTCCAATAAACTTGTACGCCGTCAGTTGCCTTTATTATTAGAGAAGTATGTAGGAAAGCAAGATGAACATTAAGTACGTTATACTGCGCTTTATCAAGATGGATTTATTGGCCCCGTTTGTGACGAGCTACGGAAAGGTACAAAAGCGTGAAATGATTTTAGTCGAAGTGGAAGACACAGACGGGGTAACGGGATGGGGAGAGGTTGTTGCATTTTCCATCCCGTGGTACACAGAAGAGACCATTCAGACTTGTTTCCATGTGCTCGATGAATTCCTTATTCCCTCTTTGTTAAAAGGTGAATGTAAGCATCCTGAAGATTTGACCGCTGTTTTTTCTCCTGTGAAACGAAACCGCATGGCAAAAGCGGGATTGGATACAGCTTTATGGGATCTATATGCCACAAAGAGAGAAAAGCCCCTTGCCTCAGTACTTGGAGGTACCAGAAATAAAATTGAAGCGGGTGTGGTGATCGGAATAGATGATATTCCGAAAATGCTGGCCAAAATCGAACAGTATTTAAAAGAAGGGTACAAACGTTTTAAAGTGAAAATTAAACCGGGATATGATTATGAACTCATTAGGCAAATTCGAAAGGAATATCCTTCTCTTCCTTTAATGGCAGATGCCAATTCAGCTTACACCTTACATGATATAGAAAGGCTAAAACTTCTTGATGAATTTGAGCTCATGATGATTGAACAACCCTTAGATTCGGATGACATTGTGGATCATGCTAAGCTGCAGCGGGAGATCATGACCCCCATCTGTCTTGATGAAAGCATCGTTTCATATGATGATGTTCGTAAAGCGATTGAACTGGGGAGCTGTCAGATTGTGAACGTAAAGGTAGGACGAGTAGGAGGGTTAACAGAAGCGAAGCGAATTCATGATTTATGCTTGGACCAACGGATTGATTTATGGGTTGGAGGAATGTTGGAATCTGGTGTATCCCGCGCCCATAATATTGCTCTTGCCTCTCTACCGGGATTTACGATTCCAGGAGACATTTCAGCATCATCCCGCTACTGGGAAAAAGACGTCATCGTGCCTGAAGTAATAGTGACGGATGGTTATATTCAGGTCCCATCAAAAATTGGAATGGGTTTTGAAATCGATAGAGAATTTTTGAAAAAAGTTACATATGAAACAAAAACATATAAGGCTATGTAGCTTTGTATGACTCAGGCTGACTAATGAGTTAAACAGCAAGAGATCTTTATTTTTGCATGGAATGAAGAGTCGACAAAAATTTTGATTTTATGAAAATAAATGTGATGATCCATTGGAGGGGTGTCCTCAAACGACATGGTTTTCGTCGTTTGGAGCCATCCCTCTTGTCGAATGAGGGATTTTAATTTAAAGTGGAAAAAACAGTTGTCAGATGAAAATTTTAGCTTTATAATGAATGAGACAACAAGATATAGTTATTTTCTGTTTGTTAAAATACAACATATTGTGTTGCTCAGTGAAATAGGTGTTGCGAAAGCAACTGAAAAGGGAATCCGGTGGAAATCCGGAGCTGTACCCGCAACTGTAATTGCTGATGAAATAAGGAAACCCACTGTGAAGCTGCTTCATGGGAAGGCCTTAAAGTAGGATGATGCATAAGTCAGGAGACCTGCCTATTTTACATCGTGCTATCTTCTTCGGGAGGTGAGAGGATAGAACGTGAGTGGAGAAGGTGTCGTGTACCCTTTTCCCATTCCGTTCTATTCGCTCATCGAACTCCGATGGGCGTTTTTTTATTGAAAATTGAAAAAGGAGGAAACGGTATGGAAAATACTTATGCGGCAGCCATGACAAACAATGTGACAACATGCTTAGAGGAGCTTGTAGATTCATTTCCGCAATTAGATTTTGTATCTTATCGTGAAAAGATTGGACATGCTCTTTCATACAAAAATGATATGACAGAAGAACAAATCGGTAATTTGCTGGTTTTATCCGCTTTGGAGAGAATATCAGTAGAAGAGCCGAACTGGACGTATGCAGCTGCCAGAGTATATTTGGGCCAGCTGTATAGAAAGGCTGCGATTTCGAGAGGATACGAGGCTAAAGAAAAATACGGGTCATTGTATGAGCTGATTCGATCTTTAACGGATATCGGAATTTACAGCGAAAATCTTTTGAACGAATATACCCAAAATGAAATTGATAGTCTGCAGCAAATCATCGTTCAGGAGCGGGACCACTTGTTTACATACATCGGTTTGGTGACATTGGCGGACCGTTACCTGGCCAAGTCGCACAGCGGTGATGTGTACGAACTGCCGCAAGAGCGCTTTTTGATTATCGCGATGACACTGATGATGAAAGAATCAAAAGAGAAGCGTTTGGAACTCATTAAGGAAGCGTACTGGGCATTGTCGAACTTATATATGACCGTTGCGACACCGACACTGGCGAATGCGGGGAAAAGCTACGGACAGTTATCGAGCTGCTTTATTGATACGATCGATGACAGCTTGAGAGGAATTTATGACAGCAATACGGATATTGCGACAGTTAGTAAAAACGGTGGAGGTATCGGTGCATACCTGGGGAAGGTAAGAAGCCGCGGAAGTGATATTAAAGGGTTTAAAGGTGTTTCAAGTGGCGTTAAGGAATAGCGCCTGCAGGCAGTAATGTTTGTATAAAAAGGCGGTCAATTGCTGGAAAGACCGAGTATATCAAGGTAGGATGATACGCAGTAATGACGTATTGACCCCTGAAAATCCAAGATTGCGGTTAATCAGCAGCCAAGCTTCCTGAGATAAGTTAGGAAGAAGGTCCAACGACTAAGTGGTTATAAAAGTAATTTTACAACCCGAGCCGCCTATCCAATTTTTTCTTGAGTAGAAAGGTTAATTTTATAGAGTTACTTAAAAGAGCCAAAAAGGAGGTGGCAATAGTGGCATATGATAAAAACTATGTAAGAAAAAACATCCATTCAACTGTAATTTTTGTGGCGAAGAATTTTATGCTTACAAAAAAGGAAAAGCGACTCAAAAATTCTGTAGCCAAAATGTAGTAATGAAGCTCAGAAAAATGGTAAAGAGTATGAGTGTGAAACAATCAAAAATAAAAATATCTTTCGGATCAAAACTCAAGAAAATTAAAAAATTGGATAATGATATAGTCTGAACTCTATGGCGACATAGAGAGGTAGGCAGAAATGACCTATCCCTTCATCTTTATAACGAAGAGTAACAATTTTGAATTCCGTGGATGAAACAGCTTAACAACACTGCGGTTAGCGTGGATCAATTAGGTCAGCGTCAGGGTGCAATTGCAGTTTTTTTAGATGTGACCCATAAAGATATCTTCTCATTTTTGGATACACGGTTAAATAACGGAGACGAGCGTCAGCGCACTCATGATCTATTTACAGGAGTCTGCATACCGGATTTATTTATGGAAAAGGTAGAAGCGCGTGAAGAATGGTACATTTTTGATCCCCACACGATTCGGAAAGTAATGAATTACAGTTTAGAGGATTACTATGATGAGGAAGAAGGCAGCGGAAGCTTCCGTACTAAATATTTTGAGTGTGTTCAGGCAGCAGACCAAGGTTTGTTTGGTGAAAGAGGTTTGTTATGGGATGTCGTGCCCGCCATTGAAATTTTCAAAGGCATCATGAAAAGCCAGCTTGAAACCGGTACACCTTATATGCTTTATCGCGATACAGTAAATCGGATGAATCCGAACAAGCATGCAGGCATGATTTACGGTTCTAATTTATGTACAGAGATTGCTCAAAATATGAGTATCACAAAAGTGACAGAAGAGAGATTGGAAGACGGGAGAATTGTAGTGACGAAGGAACCGGGAGATTTCGTTACTTGTAATTTATCCTCTATTAATTTAGCGAAAGCTGTCACAGAAAACGTGTTAGAAAGATTAATCAAGATTCAAAGTCGTATGCTTGATAATGTGATTGACCTAAACGATCTGCCTGTTCTGCAAGCGAAGCTCACAAACGAAAAATATAGGGCAGTGGGCGGGGGTACATTTGGATGGCATCATTTACTGGCCTTAAAAAAAATTGCCTGGGAGTCTGAGGAGGCTGTCCAATACTGTGATGAACTGTATGAGAACATCGCTTACTTGACGATAAAAGCAAGCATGGAGTTGGCCGAAGAGAAGGGAGCCTATCCTTTATTCCAAGGATCCGATTGGGAGACAGGTGCATATTTCGAGCTGCGCGGCTATGTATCAGACGAATGGAAAGAGCTTCGGGAGCTTGTGAAGCAAAAGGGTATCCGCAACGGCTACTTATTGGCAGTGGCACCTAACTCATCTACATCCATTATCGCCGGATCCACCGCAAGCATTGACCCAATTTTCCGCAAATCCTATTCAGAGGAAAAAAAGAACTATAAGATTCCAGTTACCGCTCCAGATTTGAATGCTGAAACAACATGGTACTATAAATCAACCTATCATATTGATCAAAGATGGAGCATTTTACAAAATGCTAAACGTCAGCGTCACATTGATCAGTCTATCTCTTTTAATCTGTATGTGCGTAACGATATTAAGGCAAAAGAGCTGTTGGACTTGCACATGATGGCCTGGAAGAACAAGCTGAAAACGACGTATTATGTTCGATCTACGTCCAGCGAAGTCATTGATGAATGTGAAAGCTGTCACAGCTAAAGGGGGAGAAACAATGACAACATTAATACAACGGGCATTAATGGATGAACAAGCTCCTAATCGTGCCACAAGCATCATCAACGGAAGCAGCTCCAACATTTTAAACTGGGATGATGTCCGCTACCCATGGGCATATCCGAAATATAAGCGCATGCTGGCTAATTTCTGGACCCCGTTTGAAATCAATATGAGCCAGGATATTAAACAATTTCAGCTTTTGACCAAACAGGAGCAGGAAAGTTTTTTAAAGATTATCGGGTTGTTGGCCTTATTAGACAGCATCCAATCTGATTATGCTAAAAAGGCGGCAGACTATATTACGGACTCATCTGTCAATGCTTTGATGATCATGCTGGCACAGCAAGAGGTCATTCATACTCACTCCTACTCATACGTTTTATCCAGTCTTGTATCTAAAACAAAACAGGATGAGGTGTTTGAATATTGGCGTACAGAAGAAAAGCTTCGTGAACGAAATGATTTTGTGACAAATGGATATAAACAATTTTCACAGGAACCGACCGTAGAGAACTTCTTAAAATCCATTGTATTTGATATTATTTTAGAGGGACTGTTTTTCTACAGCGGGTTTGCTTTCTTTTACAATCTGGCACGCAATCAAAAAATGCTGGCAAGTTCTACAATGATTAATTACATTAACCGTGATGAACAAATTCATGTTGGATTGTTTGAGCAGATTTTTAAAGAAGTATTGAGCGAATATCCTCAATACCGAACAGGGGAATTAAAGGAATTCGTAATTGAAACATTCAGGGAAGCAGCCCGCCTCGAAATCGAATGGGCCAATGACGTCATTGGTGAAAAGTTTAATGGAATAACGATGTCTGAACTGACGCAGTATATTCAATATATGGCAAATAAGCGCTGCAATCAGCTGGGGTTTGGACGTCTGGCTTTTCCGGACGCGCCTATTCATAATCCGCTTCGCTGGATCATCGCTTACCAGGAAGTGGATTTAGGGAAAACGGATTTCTTTGAACAAAGATCAAGACAGTATACGAAGACATCTGATGTGAATGGTTTTGATGAATTATAAGGAGGAAAATTTGTGCAGCAAGAAAAGGCGATGAATGAATCAAGGGTTGTTCAAACAAGATTAGTGCTGCCCCCTGATACGAACCACTTAGGCTCTATTTTTGGCGGAAAAGTATTGGCTTATATTGATGAAATTGCGGCAATATCTGCGATGAAGCATTCAAGATCAACCGTGGTTACCGCTTCAATTGACTCTGTTAATTTTTTATCCTCTGTCAAAGCAGGAGATATTTTAACGCTTGAATCGTTCGTTACGGGAACGGGAAATACATCGATGGAAGTGTATGTCCGTGTTCATCGGGAAAACTTGAAAACAGGTGAACAAACACTGACGACGACTTCGTTTGTAACGATGGTCGCCGTAGACGACGAGGGAAACTCTAAACCGGTACCAAAGGTCGTTCCTCAAACAGAGGAAGAAAAGTGGCTTTATACTTCCTCAAAAGAACGGCGGGAAAAAAGAATGAAATAGTCAAAAAGGGAGGCTCGTAAAGTCTCCCTTTTTGTGTTAATCCATCTCCATTAAGCCTAGTTCCACTGCACGATGTGCAATGATATCATCAATCTCCGCCGGTAAACCATCTAATGACCCAAACTCATACTGCCATAAGTTTGTAAAGGAGTCGACGCAAATTGGGAATGTCATTTGATTTGATGTTTTAACTTCATTTTTAAAAGAATTGATTAAACTATCGCGGTTCATGGCTTAACCCCCTGAAATATGTAGTAAAAAAGGCATCCCCAATGCGCTAAGCGTCGAGGATACCTCCTAAACAAATAACTTTTCTTTCTTCAACGTTTCCTGAAGAAGTACCCTTGAATCTATAGAAATTTATTCATTACTTGGTTTGAAGGTCTTGCAATCAGTTTCACGGCTGTTAGAAGCCCGTTCTCCCGTATGGCTGACAACATAGATGGCATCAGCACCGCAACGGTTGCCTTGATTCCAGTAGTGACAGTTGTTTACTTCGCATAATACGTCTTGTGCCATCGTAACTCTCCTCCTTTTGATAACGTACACGTTTAGCTTCACCATTTTGAATAAGTTTATCCCGCTCTAGCGGACGATAAAATTCCCAATTCCTCAAGGAGGAGAAAACTGCCTGCATGATGGAGTCAATGACACATGATGAAAATCAATTGAGAATTTTTATCAATCTCATATTGACAAAGAGAATCATTCTCAATTATTCTGTAAATAGATTGAATAGTGGCAAAGCGAAAAGATTCTACATAAAGAGGGAGAGAATCAAAAGGAGGAACAATATGTCTTCAATTATGGTAGTAGGCGGGGATCGCTTAAAGCATATTACGAACCGCTTAGAAAATGAAGGGTATACAGATATCATTCATTTGGATGGAAGAAAATCAAGTATGGTGAAAAGAGAAATCCCAGAGCATACTGAATTTATATTGGTCATTACTGATTTTATTAATCATAATATGGCGAAAGTGATAAAGGAAAAAGCAAAGAAGCAAGAAAAACCGATTTATTTTGTAAAACATTCATGGAGTGCCATTCAAAAAATTATTCGACGAGAAGCATAATCAAGAATGTTTTATTTTTTAATCAACATTGAGAATGATTATCATTTTATGTGTGTTGAGGATGTTTGAATCAATAGTAGGAATTTATCGGCTTTTTCCTTAGAAACTTAGTTTGTCAGCAGTCCCAAGTGGTTCCTTCTTTTTTAGCTAATAAAATAAGAAACCATAAAAGTGCTTTCTTATTAGCATAAGTGCAACGAGGCGATCGCCGTCGCCTAAAGGCTCGGCAATCGCCTCGTTTCCTTTATCAAATTTTTTTCCTTAAATAGCTGCGATCTTTCATAAATAGCTTCCAGAAGTACACAAAGCCCGGAAAAAGGATAGCGAATCCCACAATATAAGAGATAAACAATGCACGGAACATAGCGGGGTGTGTAAACCCGGATTCGATCGTTACGTTGGGGAAGACAACGTATGGCAGATGTGCCCTTCCATAAGCATAGCTAGCCAGGAAGTATTGCAGTACGGTTGATACAACAGCGATTCGAGGCATCCCAATCGTTTTACGTGAAGGGATGAATAAAGCACCGCCCGTTACTATAAACATGAGGGCAGAGCTGATCAGCCAGCCTCGAAATTCCATCATATTATCGTAAAGCCATGTTGCTTCCTGACGCATCGTCAACATAATAAAGAGGGCCATCAACAGTGCAATCGGTCCAAGAATGATGGCATCCCGGCGATATATTTTATATGCTTCAAATTCTTCCGATACTTTAGAGAAATCGGCTAAAAGCAGGGATGACAGGAACAAAGTGGAACTAACGGCAAAGCCGATGAAGGCATATACATTCAGGCTCGTAAATAAAGTGACTAAATTCAGCTTATCCGTTCCTTCGATATTGTCGATATAGTTTCCGTGTGTGATTGGCAGCACACAAATTAAAAAAGCAGGAATAAGAAGGCCTGAAATCCCTGAAATATAGGTTAGTACTTTTTCGTAATCCTTTGCCATATGCGAGAAGACAAGAAAGGCGCTTCGGATGGACAACAGTAATAAAATGATGCTTCCCGGAATCAAAAGAACAGTACCCAGCGTAAACGTAGCCCCCGGGAAAAATGAGAAGAGCGCTACAACGATGGCTACAATGAACACATTCGTTACTTCCCATGTGGGGGATAAATAACGGTTTGCAATGTTTGTCGCATTCGTCTTCTCTTGATTAATATATACCATGGACCAGAACCCCGCTCCAAAATCCATCGTGGCCATGACCGCATAAATAAAGATGAATCCCCATAGTATCGATATTGCCAATAATGCTTCGGTCATCATATCAATATGACACCTCCTTATGATTCAGATTGAACTCCTAAATCTTTTGCTACAGGGTGGCGCTTAAAGTAATATTTTAAGACGAGTACAACTGCTATTCCTAAAATGATGTAGACGATCAAGAACGAAGTAAACAGCCCTCCTAACCTAGAAGAGGTTGTAACTGCTTCCGATGTTTTCATAATTCGGTAAATGACCCATGGCTGACGGCCGGTGCAGGAAAAAATCCATCCGCATTCAATAGCAAGAATAGAAAGAGGGCCCCCTGCTATATATAGCCACATCAACCATTTCGGAAAGACTTTGCGTTTTAAAATTTTGTACCAAAACAGTCCGAACAGAGCTGCGGTCAGAAGGAATCCCCCAATAAGGACCATCCCATTGAACAAAGTGTGAATATACAATGGAGGCCAATATTCTCTGGGAAAATCGTCAAGGCCGACAACGACCGTATCAAAGCTGTTTCCAGCTAAAAAGCTAAGGGCCCATGGAATTTCTATTGCGAACTTCATTTCTTTCTCTTTGACGTCGGTATATCCGCCAATGGCTAAAGGAGCGTGATCTTGTGTTTCGAATAACCCTTCAGCGGCTGCCAGTTTTTCCGGCTGGTACTCATGCAGGAATTGTGCGGACTCATGTCCGTTGAGAGCTGTCAAAAGTGAAAAAATAAATCCTGCAGTTAAACTTAGCAGCAATGCTTTCTTATAGAAGTTATAGACCGCGGTCTCTGCTTTAGCACGGAGCATTTTGTAAGCCGAAATGGAACCAAGCACAAAAGCCCCTGTCATAAAAGCCGATACAACGACATGGAATGCGAATACGGTGAAGCTGGGATTGAAAAAAGCCGCCCATGGATCAACATCGACAATCTCCCCATTTTCGATTCGAAAACCTGCTGGTGTTTCTTCAAATGAATGGACGTTTGTAATTAAAATAGCAGAAGCTGCACCGCCGATTGCCACCATGGTAACACTGAGTATTCTCATAGCCGAAGGGAGGCGGTCAGCGGCATAAACATAAATCGACATAAATAATGCTTCAATGAAAAATGCATAGATCTCGATTTGAAATGCAAGTGCCATTACCTTCCCGATTACTTCCATAAAACCTGGCCAAAGAAGGTTGAGCTGGACACCGGCAATTGTTCCAGTAGGAATGGCAACTCCGAGCAATACAGCAAACCCTTTAGTCCAGCGTTTAGCCATAATGGCATACTCTTTATCCTTTGTTTTTTGATACAGAAGTTCAGCGAGTAGTATCATGAGAGGAATACCTACTCCGAGAGTGGCAAAAATAATATGGAATGCCATCGTCATACCGAACAGTGAACGTGCGAGTACTAAATGATCCATCGAAACTCAACCTTTCCAATAAAGTACTGATGTCCCTTATTGTCCACTTTTTACCACATATTATGCACATAAAATGAAATGGAGCATAAAATTTGAAAACAGTAATCATTACGGTTTATGATGGAGATATCATATAAAAGGAGAGATGATAATGAAACCGAATATGCATCCTGATTATCGTAAAGTAGTTTTTATGGACGTCAACAGCGGCTATAAATTTTTAACCGGGTCTACTAAGTATTCCAATGAAACCATTGAGTGGGAAGATGGAAACACTTATCCGTTAATTAAAGTAGAGATTAGCTCCGATACGCATCCATTTTATACTGGAAGACAAAAATTCGCCGATCGTGATGGCCGTGCGGAACGATTCATGAAAAAATATAATTTGAATAAATAAAAAAGCTTGCATCGCAAGCTTTTTTATCGTTAAGAAGTATAAATTATGTTTTGAAATTGTTTAGCTGCATGAGCCGGCTCCTGCGGTCATTTGACCCCTTCCTAAGGATTATTGCCATTTAACCTTTTTCATACAAAAAATTTGTATATAGCTCAAGTAATTTATATAATTTTTATAAGTACAAATAAATTGATTAGGGAAGGAACATGTATCATGACAGTATTACAGGAAATTTTATCGTTCAATGAGCAGTTTGTAAGTAAGAAAGAGTATGAAAAATATCAAACAACGAAATTCCCCGATAAAAGGCTGGTCATTTTATCTTGTATGGATACACGGCTGGTAGAGTTATTACCGCATGCGATGAATTTACGTAATGGCGATGTTAAAATCATTAAAACGGCCGGGGCGATTGTCGCCCATCCATTTGGAAGTATTATGCGGAGCATAATGGTCGCTGTATATGAGCTCAATGCAGATGAAGTTTGTGTTATCGGTCACTATGACTGCGGCATGGGAAAAATCGAGGCAGATAAAGTTATTCATAAAATGATGTCAGAAGGTGTCAGCAAAGATACGCTTTCTACAATTAGGTATTCCGGAATCGATTTAAAGAAGTGGCTAAGAGGATTTGACAGTGTGGAAGAAAGTGTGGAGCATAGTGTTGGTGTTATTCGAAATCACCCCCTTTTCCCTAAGCATGTTCCAGTCCACGGGTTGGTTATGGACCCTCACACCGGAAAGCTGGATTTAGTTAAAGATGGCTACATAAAATAAAAAGCTGGCCTCAGTAATATGATTGCTCTAGCTTTGCTGTTTTCTTTCGGGAACGGGATCGATTCCTCCAGGATGAAATGGATGACATTTTAAAATTCGCTTGACGGTCAGCCAGCTGCCTTTAAAGGGGCCGAAACGCTTGATTGCCTCAGCCCCGTAATGAGAACATGTGGGATAAAAACGGCAAGTAGGCGGCTTGAGAGGGGAAATGAATGTTTGATAAAAACGGATGAATCCTATGAACAGCTTGGATAAAAACATTTGCATTCTTCCTTTACTTATTTTGTAAGTTAACTATAAAAGATTAGGTACAATTATTCAAATAAAGTGAAACGTTCGACACACAGGACGTTGTGTCTTTAACCTTTGTTCTTTAATACCCTGAGTGTCAGTTGAATCAATTGGGCTCTTACGGGCAGTGACCGATTGATCGTAGCTTGAATTTATTACCTGTAAAAAGGTAATATTTAATTCTTATAAAGTTGATGAAAAAAATCGGAATGAAGTGTATGATAGAGAAAGAATGTAAAAGGAGTGAAGATTATGCCATCAGTTGAAAGTTTTGAACTTGATCATACGGCGGTGAAAGCCCCTTATGTAAGACATTGTGGAGTACACAAAGTCGGAAGCGACGGTGTAGTCAATAAATTCGATATTCGATTCTGTCAGCCAAATAAACAGGCGATGAAGCCTGATGCCATTCATACACTTGAACACTTATTGGCTTTTAACATTCGCAAGCATGCAGAGAAATATAATCATTTTGATATTATTGATATTTCTCCAATGGGCTGCCAAACAGGATATTATTTAGTTGTAAGCGGTGAGCCGACTGTACGCGAAATCATTGATCTATTAGAAGATACAATGAAAGATGCTGTGGAGATTACCGATGTTCCAGCTGCAAACGAAACTCAATGCGGTCAAGCGAAACTCCATGATTTAGAAGGCGCAAAACGTTTGATGCGCTTTTGGTTAGAGCAGAACAAAGAAGATTTAGAAAAAGTATTCGGATAAAAAATAAGGCGGCTCCCCTGGAGCCGCCTTATTTTTTATCTGTCGAGTCTTGATCATTTTGTTGGGAGTCAAGATATGGATTATTGTCCAGAGAATCAACTGTATGTTTATAGTCATAAGCCTTCGATGTTGTTAAAACGCTTAGTAACAGAATAACGATAACGATGACGATACAAATAATCAGAACAGTATACATAACGCTCCCCCTTTATTGATTTCATTGTATCATGTCAATAAAAAAGAGTGTGTTTTAAAAGTGAAAAAAAGGGTATTAATAAGGTAGAAGGAGTGAGGAAATATGTCTAATCAATTAACGAATATTGTCAATACGCAAATTGCAAACTGGAGTGTTCTGTACATTAAATTACATAATTATCATTGGTACGTAAAAGGAGAACAATTTTTTACGCTTCACGCAAAATTTGAAGAGCTTTATAATGAAGCTGCTTTATACATCGATGAGTTAGCTGAACGTTTACTAGCCCTTGAAGGTAAGCCGGTAGCGACGATGAGAGAGATTTTAGAAATGTCCTCAGTAAAAGAAGCAGCAGGAAGCGAAACAGCAACTGATATGGTTTCCAATTTAGTAAGTGATTTCAACACATTAGCAAATGAATTGAAGGAAGGTATGGAAGCGGCAGACCAAGCCGGTGATGAAACAACAGGGGATATGCTATTAGCTATTCACAAAAGCTTGGAAAAACATTTATGGATGTTAAACTCTTTCTTAGGCAAATAAAAAAAACTTGCTCTAGCAGCAAGTTTTTTTATTTGCTCTATGTTAGATTCAAGTGCTGCATTTTGTTGCATATGCTTTCATCTTCTACTGAAAGTATATGAGATGACCCTCCTACACGAATGAATCAAACATAATTAGATTCAACATGATTTTTCAACAAAGCCTTTTTATTTTGTTTTTCTCTATCAGCGGGAAAAAAGGGAGATATATAAGCTCTTAAAAAGAGAAAATAAGAAGAGCCGTCATCAACCCTCGATATAGAATGTTAGTCTATTTCTAGAGGGGATTCCCATTCCTTAAAAACATGCTTGGAATCCCCTTTTAGCTAATAATATTCTTTATCAGTAAACTTTTGGTTTAACTGATTTCGAAAGTATAATTGAACCATTTTCATCATTTCCTCCTCATTCATACTCTGAATAAGTCGATGTAAATCAGATCCACTCATTTTTAATAAATAAGATGAGATAAAAGCATCAACATCTTCATCATCACGTACAAGGTGATCTTGAAACCGGTTGTATAAAGCGCCAATCCAATCCATGCTATTCTCCTTTGAAAATTAGTTTGAAATTAAGAAATAAGTCTATCAAACTGTCCAGACATCTTAAAAAGAATCTTCATATTATGTAAGTAGGTCATCATATAGGTGAACTTATAATTGGAAGAGGGGACTTCTGTGGATAAGTACCTCATGTTTAGTTTAGCCAGTATGGGGTCTTTTACTCTGTTTCTTTTTGGCGGCTGGGACTATCTTTTAATGGTGTTGGTCGCTTCTGTAGTTATTGATTATGTAACAGGCGTTTTAGCGGCCTTTGTAGAAAAGCGATTGGCAAGTGAAATCGGTTTTAGGGGGATCGCTCAAAAGGTCATTATTTTTACACTCGTAGCCGTTGCTCATTTTACCGATACATTGCTTTGGGATAACCATTTAATCAGAGATGCAACCATCTTGTTTTACATTATGAATGAACTCCTTTCAATTACTGAAAATGCCGGAGCTGCTGGTTTGCCGATTCCGCAATTTTTGATAAAAGCCATTTCTCAATTGAAAAATCGCCTGAAGTAAGAAACCACGGATCCTTATGCATAAATTCCCGGTTGAGAGGGATAAGAAAAGTAAAATACCTTGAGTATAAGGGGCTGGTTTTCTTGGATAATCAAAAAAAGACATACTATATTACGGTAGGGACAGGTGAAATTTCTCAACTAAAGTCTGTGTCTGAATGGAACTATAAAATTGAGGCAACAGATGAGGAAATCACTAAGTTAAGAGAGTACTTCGATCAAAATTATTCCAGCGATTGGCAAGGATTCTTTAGAGCGCATGTTCCTTATTTACAATACCACTATGACCGACAAAATGATGGATATGATGAAACGATGATAAGAATATATGATATGCTGTATAAGCTTGGAGACGATGAAACAAAAGACCATATTGCACAAATGGGAATCTTGTCTCGAAATCAACCGAACGAGTAATTCTGTTTCGAACGGAGGGTGGCCCAAAAGCACTAAAAAGCGTGCTCTCAGGTCACCCTCCTATAATGAATAGGGGTTTGGGATCAAAAGATTTGGTCTTTATTAGGATTTGATTTTAGCAGCAGGGTATTTAAAATAAGGATAAAGATTAAAAATAAATGGAGTTTGAAGACGATATGTACACATTTAAAGATGCATATAACAATCAGGTATTTCTTTCTTTTGACAGTCAGGCGTTTTCCAAAACTCCTCGTCATGTTTGGGTCGTTTGTCGATATCAAGACGAATGGCTATTAACAAATCATTCAACGAGAGGGTGGGAGTTTCCGGGAGGAAAAGTAGAAGAAGGAGAAACACCAGAAGAGGCAGCCGCAAGAGAAGTACTTGAAGAAACAGGAGGGATCATAGAAAATCTCACCTATATTGGTCAATACAAAGTGGCCAGTAAAGAAAAGACCATCATCAAAGATATTTATTTCGCTCATGTGAAGGCTCTTATCCAAAGGCAATCTTATTTAGAGACGAAAGGCCCCGTTTTGCTAGAAAGCTTTCCAGACAATATCAAGAAGAACGAGACGTTTAGTTTTATTATGAAAGATAATGTTTTACAGTATGTATTAAAGTATATAAATTTTCATAAGTTGATTAACTAGCATAGAGAAAGGGAAGGGCCCACAAGATGAAAATAAATTATTTTCAGGTGGGCAATGTTTAGCCGGCTTCGATTTTGAAGACATTCCATAAGAACGAGTATCAACATGATTTTTTACTAAATTCTTTGATTTTAGCTATGTTAAAGTCTAGTGTGCGAGGGAGACACAAAGGGCGAATTTTTCCCTTTGTGCCTTCCTCTTTTTTATTCTTTGATTAATCTTTTTTCAATATAGGCAACCACTTGATACATAATGGTGGCAAATACGGCAATGAGAATCAGGCTTAAAAGGACAAGAGTAAAGTTGAATACTTGGAATCCATAAATGATCATATAGCCTAACCCTTTACCTGATACGAGAAACTCTCCGACAATGACCCCTACCCATGATAGCCCCACATTTACTTTAAAGGTAGAGATAATAACGGGAAAAGAGGCAGGCAGCACAGCTTCCCTAAAGCATTGATTTCTTGTAGCCCCGAATGTTTGAAGCAATTTTAAATAGTTTGGATCGACTTCTTTAAATGATGTATATACAACGATAGCAGTAATGATGACGGAGATAATGGCTCCCATTGTTAAAATGGAAAAGAAACCAGGACCGATTGCCACAATGAGAATAGGCCCTAATGCAACCTTAGGCATGGCGTTTAAAATGACAAGGTATGGATCAAGAATTTTAGCGAGACGGGGTGACCACCACAAAATTGCTGCTAGTGCTATGCCTGCTAATGTTCCAAGTAAAAAACCTAGAAGTGTTTCAAATAATGTAATACTTATATGTTCAAGTAAAGAGCCATCAGATATTTTCTTTAAAAAGAGACCCCAAATCTTCGAGGGAGAACTAAAGATAAGGGGATCAATCCAACGGCTGGTAGAGGCAAGTTCCCAGCTGACAAAAAAACAGAGAAAGATAAGAAACTGGAAGAACAGGATAAAGCTTTTTTCTTTTTTCAGTCGGTATAAATACTGTTGGTGAAGGAGGTTAATCGGCTGTTTTGGTTTCAAGTTCATCAAGCTCCTTCCAAATTCGCTGAAACAAAGAGTTATAGGCGGGATGCTGTCTGGCTTCTAATGGAGAGAGCTGTCTCAACTCCCTAGGAACAATGAAGGTTTTGACAATTTTTCCGGGTCTTGCAGAGAAGAGAAAAATGCGATCACTCATGGCGATGGCTTCCCCAATATCGTGGGTAACCAATAAAGAAGTTTTACCGAATGAATGTAGTGTCTGAGAAACAAGCTCCTCCAGTTTGAGCTTTGTTTGAAAATCGAGGGCTGAGAACGGCTCATCCAGCAATAGAATGTGAGGATTGATTGCTAGTGTCCGCACAAGGGCGGCACGTTGGCGCATACCGCCTGACAGCTGGCGGGGATAGTAAGAATCGACTCCTTTCAGTCCGATCTGCTCCAACAACTTTAATGCGCTCTCTTCATTCTCTTTTGACCACTCATTCATCATTTTTAAGCCGATCATGATGTTTTCTTTTATGGTCTTCCATGGGAACAGATAGTCTTGTTGCAGCATGTATCCGATTCGTGATTTCATTTGTTGGATATTTTTTTCATCTAATGTAACTTTCCCTTCGGTTGGGGAAATGAGACCGGCAATGATCGATAATAATGTTGTTTTTCCGCAGCCGCTGGGACCGAGAAATGAAATAAACTCTCCTTCTTCAATCGTCAAACTGATGTTTTCTAAAGCGGTAGTAGCTGATTGTTTCGTGAAGTACGTGTGGTTGAGCTGGTGAATCCGTAATGTTGCCATGTACGAATCCTCCTTACTCTTTCATGATTTTTTCTGCAATGGATGTGTTGACTAACGTGTCATGTGATACCTCTTTCGGAAGTTCTCCGGCTTCATCCATAATATTTTGTAAATTATTCCACTCTTTTTCGTCTAAGATAGGATTTTGTGCATAGGATCCTTGAGATTTATAACGTTCAACCACTGTTTCGATGATATCAATTGGTGTATCTTCGAATTGGCTCTCAATGGACTTGGCGATTTCTTGGGCGCTATGAGAATCCACCCATTTTTGGGCTTTATAAATAGCACGTGTAAACTTTTCAGCTACTTCCGGATTTTCGTTTAAGAAACTCTGTTTTGCCATAAATGTAGTGTACGGCACATGGCCAGATTCTTCTCCAAAGGAAGCAACAATGTATCCTTTTCCTTCTTTTTCAAAAATACTGGCAGTCGGCTCAAACAATTGAACGTAATCGCCTGTACCGGATGCAAAAGCATTAGCAATATTAGCGAAATCTACATTTTGAATTAAATTTAAATCTTGATGAGGATCAATTCCATGTCTTTTTAAAACAAATTCTCCAACCATCTGCGGCATTCCGCCTTTACGCTGACCGAGGAAGGTTGCTCCTTTCAACTGATCCCATGTGAAATTTTCGACTTTGTTTCTAGATACTAAAAAAGTTCCGTCCGTTTGAGTTAATTGGGCAAAGTTTGTTACCGGATCGCTTGAACCCTGGGCATATACGTAGATGGATGTTTCTGAGCCGACTAAGGCGATGTCAATCCCATCTGATAACAAGGCCGTCATCGTTTTGTCGCCGCCCCATGTCGTTTTTAAATCGACCTTGAGTCCTTGTTCTTCAAAAAAGCCTTCAGATACAGCGATATATTGAGGAGCATAAAAAAGCGAGTGAGTGACTTCTCCTATACGAACGGTATGGACTTCCTCTTTCTTGCCGCAACCGACAAGCGGAAAAAGAAGACCGAAAATCAATAAAGCTGTAAGTAGCCATTTTCCTTTTCTTTGCATTGTTTATACCTCCTTTGTGATAGTTGCCTATGAGTAAAGTATGAAAATGGGGAAACTTGTGTGAATGCCCAGAAAAAATATTTGAGGTTGAATAAGAGAACTAGTTGTTTGAAAAGGTGGGGACAGAGGATAATAAAGTAAGAAAACAGTGATTTGCAAGAAATGAACAAAGGACAACATGCAGGAGAGATTGACAATGTATAGTGACCTATTAATAACAAAGCAGCGCTTTCCTTCCCCTAATCCGAATATTGAATTACATATTGTAACCTATACGTGTAATGGGTTGAAAATTAAAGGGTTATTGGCTGAACCAAAGCAAGAAGGACGTTATGATGGCTTTTTGTATCTGCGTGGAGGAATTAAAAATGTCGGCATGGTTCGTCCGGGCAGAATCGTACAATTTGCGTCTGAAGGATTTGTGGTTATGGCTCCTTTTTATAGAGGAAATCAGGGCGGGGAAGGCAATGAAGATTTTGCCGGTGAAGACCGGTACGATGCACTTGCTGCTTTACAGTTGTTGTACACGCATCCAAAAGTGGACAAGGAAAGGGTACATGTATTCGGCTTTTCACGCGGCGGGGTGATGGCATTATTCACATCCATCCTAGAACCTCGCATCCGCTCGCTTGCTTTATGGGGAGGTGTAACCGACATGGTTTTGACATACGAAGAACGAAAGGATCTGCGCCGTATGATGAAACGGGTAATCGGCGGCACACCGCAAAAGTATCCGGAGCGATATAAATGGCGGACACCTTTATATGAGGCAGAACAGATAGAAGCGCCTGTTCTCCTGATTCATGGAAGAAGAGATGAAAACGTATCGGTAGAGCATGCGTATCGATTGGAAAAGAGACTGAAAGAATTGGGGAAAAGCGTCACAACCTGGTACTTTGATCAGTTTACTCATTATTTTCCCCCTGCTCACAATCGCCAGACAGTTAAACGGTTGACAGAGTGGATGAAAAACCAATAGAAGTTATGCTACTATATAAGTCCATTCAAGATGTAGATGTAAGAACAGAAAGGCCATAAATAGGATAAACAAACAGCAAAAGCTGATGTTGAAAAATTAATGAGGAAGAAATGGAGAATCAGAAATGGGAATGCCGCTTGAATTAAACACTATGATTGTGACAAAAGGAAAAGAAACACGTTTACAGGATAATTTATTTTCACTTGAAAAAGAAGGGTACCGCCTTTATCCATTAGATATCCCGATTGAAATTCGCAAAACGAAAACCGGAGAAAACAATGGAACAGCATTGATTCGGAAAGTAGAGCTTTCCAATGACAAAACGGTCATCACGTATGAGCTTGTCTCATTGAACTCAACGAATTAAAAAGAGGCTGACCTATAAGTTCAAAAAAATGATGGGTTTTATGTTTTATGCAAAATGGACCGTCAATCAAAACCCTTGGTATTAATGGATTTATATAACGGTCCATTTTGCGTGGGGTGACTCAAAAGGAGCGATTTTCCTCCTTTTGAGTCACCCCCTTTTATCTTTAGCTGATAAAAAGTATGGCTGCGTTTTTAACGCATATGTGCAACTAATTAACAGCTGGTGTGGAGGTATTTACCTCTTTATACTAAAGGACCGCCTAGTTCTGCAATCTCTTCTGGAACGTTAGAGAACTTTTTAAAGTTTTCTTGGAATTTTTGTGCTAACTCTTTCGCTTTTTGTTCGTAATCTTCTTGGCTATCCCATGTTTTTGAGGGCTGTAACACTTCATCCGGCACTCCAGGAACATGTGCAGGAATGTTCAGGCCGAAAATCGGATCTTTTATTGTTTCAACATTTGTCAGCTCACCTTCAAGGGCTGATTGGACCATCGCTCTTGTATAAGCTAATTTCATGCGTTGTCCCACACCGTATTCTCCACCTGTCCATCCGGTATTGACAAGATATACATTCACATTGTGCTCATCAATTTTCTCTCCAAGCATTTCCGCATAGGTTGTAGCTGGAAGAGGGAGAAACGGTGAACCAAAGCAAGTTGAGAAGGTTGCTTGCGGGGATGTCACACCGCGCTCTGTTCCGGCAAGCTTGCTTGTATATCCACTTAAGAAGTGGTACATGGCTTGTTCTTTTGCTAATTTGCTGATTGGAGGCAATACACCAAAAGCGTCAGCTGTTAAAAACACGATCGTTGTCGGGTGTCCTGCCACACTTGGATCGACGATATTGTCAATCGCTTGTAGAGGATAAGCCGCACGTGTATTTTCTGTTAGCATATTATCATCATAGTCAGGAAGACGACTGTCGTGGTCAATGATCACGTTTTCTAATACAGCTCCAAAACGGATGGCATCATAAATCTGCGGCTCTTTCTCTTTAGATAAATTGATGCATTTCGCATAGCAGCCGCCTTCTATATTGAATACTCCAGAGTTTGACCAACCGTGCTCATCGTCACCGATTAAACGGCGATTTGGATCGGCGGATAGAGTGGTTTTTCCTGTACCGGAAAGACCAAAAAATAAAGCTACGTCGCCTTCTTGGCCAACATTGGCTGAACAGTGCATCGATAAAATATTGTTTTCCGGAAGAAGATAGTTCATAACAGAGAAAATGGATTTCTTGATTTCTCCCGCGTATTCCGTACCGCCGATTAAAACGACTTTACGCTCAAATGAGATAATGATGAATGTCTCTGAATTTGTACCGTCCACTACCGGATCCGCTTTAAAGTTGGGGGCGGAAATTACCGTAAACTCCGCTTCATGAGAAATAAGTTCTTCTTTTGATGGACGAATGAATAGCTGATGAGCGAATAGATTATGCCATGCATATTCATTAACGACGCGAATTGGCAAACGGTACTTTAAATCTGCTCCCGCATAGCCGTTAAATACGAATAATTCTTTTTGTTCTTTTAAGTATGTTAAAACTTTTTTATAAAGAGCATCGAATTTTTCAGAAGAAAACGGTTTGTTCACTTTTCCCCAGTCGATTTTTTCTTTAGTAGATGCTTCTTCTACAATAAATTTATCTTCTGGGGAACGGCCTGTATATTTGCCTGTCTCAGCGCGAACAGCACCAGAAGAAGTAAGCAGGCCTTCACGGCGGGATAAGACTTTCTCAACTAGCTGAGGAACTGATAAATTATGATGAACTGTCGGCGATTGAAGAAGTTCGGTTAATTCAATAGAAACATCCACTGTACTCATATTTAATACCATCCTTTTATTTAAAGTTTAATTAAATGTTTGATTAGTAAACTTATAAATTAGTATAACACATTTATAAAAATAGTCTATACTATTTGAAATTAAATGTTCATATATAATGCAAAAATGGACAGTTTTTAAAGAAAATTCATAATTTAACCCAACCTAGAAGATATATTACTTTCGTTTTATTAAGGAACAATGTTGAGTTATAAATGATTGGTTCATTCTTTTACATAGGCCAGACCTTAATAACAGACTTAATGCAATTTTTCTATTACTTATGTGGATTCATATAAATATTTTATTGACATGATTCAGCGTTTTAAGGTATGATATGTCCTTGAACGGATACTCTCTTATCCCGAGCTGGTGGAGGGACAGGCCCTATGAAACCCAGCAACCATCGCCATACATATTAAATATTTGGTGATAAGGTGCTAACCTGATGCAAGGCTCTTGCCCTTGATCGATAAGAGTGAAAGGCGCTAGTGAAGATACAAACCTTTCCTCAGTAAGGAAAGGTTTTTTATATTTTTGTTTCAATAAAATGCGTTATTTTTATGAATAATAAGGGAATGAGTACCGTATCTTTTAGGTTTACAGTTAAAAGGAGGAATACTGATGTCAACAAAACGTCGTTTATTTACATCAGAGTCAGTAACAGAAGGACATCCGGATAAAATTTGTGACCAAATTTCTGACTCGATTCTTGATGCGATTTTAGCAAAAGACCCTAATGCACGTGTTGCTTGTGAAACATCTGTGACTACAGGTTTAGTATTAGTAAGTGGTGAAATCACTACATCTACATATGTAGACATCCCAAAAATCGTTCGTGAAACAGTTCGTGAAATCGGCTATACCCGGGCAAAATATGGTTTCGATGCTGAAACTTGTGCGGTTTTAACATCTATCGATGAGCAATCACCTGATATTGCAATGGGTGTTGACCAGGCGTTAGAAGCTCGTGAAGGTCAGATGACAGACGAGCAAATCGAAGCCATCGGTGCGGGTGACCAAGGTTTAATGTTCGGCTATGCCAATAACGAAACAAAAGAGCTTATGCCTCTTCCAATTTCATTGGCTCACAAGCTTGCGCGTCGTTTAACAGAAGTGCGTAAAGAAGAAATTTTACCTTATCTTCGTCCAGATGGTAAAACCCAAGTAACAGTTGAGTATGATGAGAACGACAAGCCGGTTCGTATCGATACAATCGTTATCTCAACACAACATCATCCTGAAATTACATTAGAGCAAATTCAACGCAACTTGAAAGAATATGTTATTAATCCGGTTGTTCCAAAAGAACTCATTGATGAAGAGACAAAATACTTCATCAATCCGACAGGACGTTTCGTCATCGGCGGTCCTCAAGGTGATGCTGGTTTAACAGGCCGTAAAATTATCGTAGATACTTACGGCGGTTATGCACGTCATGGCGGTGGTGCATTCTCTGGTAAGGATCCTACAAAAGTAGACCGTTCTGCTGCATATGCGGCTCGTTACGTTGCGAAAAACATCGTAGCAGCTGGATTAGCGGATAAATGTGAAGTGCAATTGGCATATGCAATTGGTGTGGCAAAACCAGTTTCCATTTCAGTTGACACTTTCGGTACAGGTACAGTATCTGAAGATGTATTAGTCGAATTAGTACGTGAAAACTTTGACTTACGTCCGGCGGGTATCATTAAGATGCTTGACTTGCGTCGTCCGCTTTATAAGCAAACAGCTGCTTATGGTCACTTTGGCCGCAATGATCTTGACCTTCCTTGGGAGCGTACAGATAAAGCAGAAGCTTTAAAAGCACAAGCTGCTGGTAAATAATAGATGTGAATCCACATAAATCATTTAATATAAGCAAAAAACGCTCATGTTAAATGATTTACGCATAAGCGGCTGACAAGCTCCCTTACGGGTTCTTGTTAGCCGCTTTTATACGAGGACCTGTATATTCGGGGATGCAAGGCAGAATGGCGTGAATAGAGGAAGAATTGATAGCGAATGTTAAAGCATGAACGTGGATTCATCTAAAAAACATCCGATCCATTTGGATCGGATGTTTTTATTTGGTGTACCAAAGAATGCGTTACATAAGAAATAAATTATGCTAATTGAATCGACTGTGTTTGGTCTGCAACAGCTAATTCATATTGCGCCAACAAACCATCAAAAATAGTTTCCCATGTTTGAGTTAAGGCGTATTGCCTGGCCTGATGACTAAGCTGCATGCGTTTATGCAGATTCTCCAGGCATAGGCTAATATAATGAACAAACTGTTCGACAGAATCGGGGTTGCATAAATAACCTGTTCGGTCATGTTGAAGGATATGCTTTACTCCACCGGCATTAGCAGCAATAGCAGGTGTTCCCGATGCTAAAGACTCTAATATGACATTTCCGAACGTTTCCGTCACAGATGGAAAAACAAACAAATCGGAAGCTGCATATACCCTGGCTAATTGCTCACCTTGAAGAAAGCCTGTAAACGTCATATGCTCGAGTGCTTCTTTGTGCAATTTCTCCTTTAAAGGGCCATCTCCTACAATGAGCCAGTGGACTTGATGCTTGATGTGCGGGGGCAAAGACCTGGCGATATTCATTAGTAGCTGCAAGTTTTTTTCAGGAGCAAGGCGCCCGACATACGTTAAAATGTAAGGCCGTTTAATATTATATCTAATCCGTACATCAAAACGATCATAATGAGGGTGAAATAATGTGTGATCCACACCTCTGGACCAAATGGAAATATTGGTAAATCCATGACGGTGAAGCTGCTCCTTTGTTGATTGAGAGGGAACGAAGAGAGTTCTTAAAGGACGATGGAACCAATTCATATATTTCCAAAGCAAGGGGGAGAGAAACTCCAAATCGTAATATTTCAAATACTGATCGAAGTCGGTATGATAAGAGCCGACAATAGGAATATTCATTTTTTTGGCATAATGCAGACCGCAAAGCCCTATATTAAAAGGTGTTGCTACATGAATGATATCTGGCTGAAAGGCCTGCAAGCTTGCTTTCATTTTGAGCATGTTAGGCAACGCCAGGCGGCATTCAGGGTACAAGAAAAAGGGCAGACTTGCAAAGCGATAGATTTGTGCAGAAAATAAGTTATGATTGGTGCTCTCTGGGGCAAACACCAGAAAGGGACTATTCTTCGTTTTTAAATAATCCGTAAATCGTTTTAAAGTATTGGCAACACCATTTACATCAGGTGCAAAAGTGTCTGTAAATAAAGCGATTTTCATTGTATCCCTCCCTATAAATTGCTTGCAGTTTCTATTTTTGACCTTGTTGAAACATGATGGCTGAGCCCGCTTATTAAAAAAGGGCGAACGATAGGAATCCAACAGACGTTCCCAGTACCATTCCCGCCAATACATCGGTAGGATAATGAAGGCCAAGGTAAATTCTTGATAAACCAACACTGCAACCTATGGGCAGCAATACAAGTGCAGAGGCAGGATAGGAAAGGATAATGGGTGTGATAACGGAAAAGACAGCTGTTGAATGCCCGGAAGGAAAAGAATGGTCTTGCAGCGGATTTTCTAAAACTTTTGTGCCGGCAAGTTCCAAGTAAGGCCGCTTTCGCGGATATATTTTTTTGGCTATAGCAACAGGAATATGGCTCAAAGCGAGAGCGAATGCACTCGCATATGATGTGGCTTTAAGATTTCCAGTTATCAGAAACATCAGCAGGAGAACGGAAGAAATCGTGATAGCTGCGCCTCCAAAGTGGGTAATAGTTCGAAAATAGAAGTTTAACCATTTACGATCAAAATGTTGGTTGAGTGTTTTGAATAAGTGACATTCAACATCATGAAGGTGACGAACGATTTTTGCCATAAGTCGTGTAAACCCCTTTTTATCTGTTTTTACAAATAATTGTAAAGGGGAATTATGTAGGCAGTAATAAGATAATGTAAATTAAAGAGACGGAATATTTACAAAAAAATAAAACAACTTTAAAATCCTTAGAAAGAGATTTTAAAGTTGTTTACAATACTAAAGGTCATTCATGATTTCTTCTGGAGAGTTTTATAATATTGGCCTTTTTCTACATAACTTCGGCGGATTCGGGCCATTTCTTTTAAGTCTTCCTCTGTTAACTCCCTCACTACTTTCGCGGGGCGTCCTATAGCCAGGGTATGGGGAGGAATTTTTTTGCCGGGTGGTACAAGGCTGCCGGCTCCAATGAATGCTCCTTCACCAATTTCGGCTCCATCTAATATAATGGACCCCATTCCTACCAAGGCATTTTTACGTACAATAGCACTATGTAAAATAACCTGATGCCCAACTGTCACATCATCTTCGATAATAAGAGGGCGGTCTGGACTTTGATGAAGCGTTGATTGATCTTGGATATTCACACGACTGCCAATAATGGTTGGTGCCACATCCCCTCGAATGACAGTATTGAACCAAATGCTACTTTCCTCTCCAATCACCACATCTCCTGTAATGGTTACATAATCGGCTACAAAAGCGGTATCCGCAATTTGGGGGCTTTTTCCTTCATATTCATACATCATTTTTTCTCCCATCCTTTCATGTAAGTTGAAAAAAAAGCGTAAATATTCTAATGTAAGTGTACAAACTTTTTTATAATAGGTAAATATTGAAACGGAAAGGAAGTACAGTATATGTGGAAATGGGAAGCTGAATATCCTAGAGGAGTCATGGTAATGGTTCATGGAGCTGCAGAGCATCATGGACGTTACCGCTGGCTCATCGAGATGTGGCGCTCCATTGGTTTGCACGTCGTAATGGGGGACCTTCCCGGCCAAGGATTAACCACGAGAAGACGAGGGCACATTGTATCGTTTGATGAGTATATTGAAGCGGTCGAAGCATGGGTGAAGGAAGCGCAAAAGTACGATCTTCCTATCTTTTTGCTTGGCCATAGTATGGGAGGCCTTGCTGTTATTCGCACTTTACAAGAAAAGCGGCTGCCAATTTGGGGAGCTATTCTTTCTTCACCTGCACTCGGCTTAATCCAATATCCTCCTGCTTATATGGAATTTTTATCAAAAGGTTTGAATAAGCTTCTTCCAGAAATGCTATTTGATTCTCACTTATCGGCAGAAAAAGTGACGCGAAATCCAGAGATGCGTGAACAGGACGAAAATGATTCTTTGTATGTCACCAAGGTGTCTGTTCGCTGGTATCGGGAATTTACGAATGCGATGAATTTAGCCTTTAAAAATATTGAGAAACTGCCTGACCTTCCTGTTTTACTCATGCAGGCAGGTGAAGATAAAGTGGTTGATAAACAAATTGTCAAACAGTGGTTTGATGAACTGGATATTAGTGAAAAGATTTATAAAGAATGGCAAGAACTTTATCATGAAATTTTTAACGAACCTGAAAAAGATGATGTTTTTCTATATGCAAAAAGTTTTGTTGAATTGCATTTATAAATGAAACTCTTATTTTGAAGATTGGTGGTGAAAGAATGAAAATCCCTTCGCATCCATTTTCATTAATGAAAATGGTCTATCGTGATGTACTGCCGGTTGTACATGAAGAATTGGCCAACTGGCGGATATATGCAGAGTCCATCCCAAATGAGGAATTACGTAACCAGGCATTAGCGAGTATCCAATCTAAGACCTTCCATTGCGAAGGGGGCGCAATTTTATCCCTTCTCGCAAAAGAAAAGAGAAGAGAATGTATTCGGTTTATTGTTGCGTATCAAACAATCAGCGATTATTTGGATAACTTGTGTGACCGAAGTACTTCCCTCGATGCAGAAGACTTTGCTGCGCTTCATGAATCGATGCCCCATGCTTTGCAGCCTCATGCCAATTTGAATAACTATTATCGTTTTCGGGAAGATCAAGAGGATGGAGGATATTTGCACGCACTTGTCAAAACATGTCAGGATGTGTTGAACGAACTTTCCAATTACCCTGTCATTGCTGATTATTTGTTGGAATTGGCCGGTTACTACTGTGATTTACAAGTACATAAACATGTAACAATAGAAGAAAGGGTTCCACGGCTTGAAAAGTGGTTTTCTTCTTATAAGCCGGATTTGCCAGAGATGGAATGGTATGAGTTTTCAGCATGTTCCGGCTCGACACTTGGTGTTTTTTGCCTCGTAGCGTACGCGTTTCAGGACAGCTTCACAAAAGCGGAGGCGGACAAAATTAGACAAGGCTACTTTCCGTATATTCAAGGATTACATATCTTATTAGATTATTTTATTGATCAGCAAGAAGATAAAGAAGGCGGGGACTTAAACTTTTGTTTTTATTACCCGCATGATGAAGTAATGGTACAGCGGTTTTATCACTTTGTGACAGAAGCGGACCGTCATATTCACGGATTGCCGCATGAGCGGTTCCATCGACTGATCAACCGGGGACTTTTAGGAATTTATTTATCCGATGATAAAGTAAATAAGCAAGAAAATATAAGACAGGCAGCCAAGAGAATAATAAGGGCAGGCGGATCGTTAAGTTATTTCTTTTACATGAATGCAAAGTTATATCGAAAATTAAGTAAAGCAAAATAAAAACAAGGAGAACGCTCCTTGTTTTTATTTTGCTTTATAAGAAAGTATAAATTGCACATTGACGCTGTCCAGCTGCGAAAGCTACATCCTACGGTCATTTCACTCCTTCCTTCAGAAGCAAAAAGCGCTTCTTTGTCAGGAGCTCCAATGCCCTATGGATGTAAG
>NZ_JBHRZT010000060.1:0-697 GCF_042649685.1 Bacillus songklensis
AAAGAGAAGTTAGATTTTAAAAAGAAAAAGCAAAACCTAAAACAAATGTCTCCTCAACAAGCAAAATTGTTAAGTGGTTTTGCGTATTCTAGTTATCAATCTTTATTGGAAAGCAAATGTGAAATGGCTGGTGTAAAGTTGTTTTCAGTGAACCCAGCGTTTACAAGCCAAATTGGTCATCACAAGTTTATGAAAAAATATGGTCTAAGCTCACATGAAAGCGCAGCGATGGTGATTGCAAGAAGAGGTTTAGAATTTAAAAAAGTAGAACAAGTTCCTATAGAACAATTCTTATCTGGAAAGAAAGAAAAAATTCTAGTAAAAAGTAGATGGAACCAATGGAAAGAGCTCTCGAAACAATGGAAGAAATATGGTTTTAATTCGAAGATTTACGCATTAAATAGATTGTAAAACCCGTTGCTTAGTGGTGGTAATGCCACACTGAACCTGTAAGGAAGAAGGTGTGCTCATGAAATCGCTGTTTCATAGCAATAACTTAGTAACACCCAAGCAGGTATTAGATTACCCATCAAGGCAGTTGTATGCTGGTCCTCAGAAGTCATTAGATGACTGTGCGATGTAGCTTTATACCTTTGATGTGGGAGTGGAATTCTCTCTTGCGAATCGTAAAGGGAATACCGTACTTGCCTTTGCGTTGTGTACAATTACTATGTATTTGTACATATTTTCGAACGGT
>NZ_JBHRZT010000061.1:0-517 GCF_042649685.1 Bacillus songklensis
GTCGCGAGACCGCGAGGTGGAGCTAATCTCATAAAACCGTTCTCAGTTCGGATTGCAGGCTGCAACTCGCCTGCATGAAGCCGGAATCGCTAGTAATCGCAGATCAGCATGCCGCGGTGAATACGTTCCCGGGCCTTGTACACACCGCCCGTCACACCACGAGAGTTTGCAACACCCGAAGTCGGTGGGGTAACCGTAAGGAGCCAGCCGCCTAAGGTGGGGTAGATGATTGGGGTGAAGTCGTAACAAGGTAGCCGTATCGGAAGGTGCGGCTGGATCACCTCCTTTCTAAGGATTTATACGAAAAGCGAAGGCGACTGTTCAACCTTGACAGACGTTGGAACTTCTGACCGGGAAACCGCTCTTTGGTTTCATGGACAGAAGTGAAACGGCCGAAAGGTTAGGAGCCGTAGCTAGACATGAAATGTTGGCGTATGGTTTGTTCAGTTTTGAGAGTTCAACTCTCAAACGTTGTTCTTTGAAAACTAGATAACAGTAATAGCTGAGGAAAAGTGAA
>NZ_JBHRZT010000062.1:0-981 GCF_042649685.1 Bacillus songklensis
AACTATAATAAACATCCAATATTATGCATAAGAAGCATGGTTTGGACATGAAAACGATAGCGGTGATACCCAAACATCCGTGGATTCTCCAATCCTTTGTGTTTCAGAAGATGAAAAAGGCGCTCCACCTTGTTGCGCTGATCAAAAAGCAGGTCTCCCAATGCCATTTCTAGAAAAGCTGGCATCACACGGGCATACACGTCTTTTCTCGTCCCGTTCCGTTTGTTAATGGGCGTAATCATGTAGGAGCCTAGTTGTCCTGCAGCTTTGCGCACATCTTTACTGTCATAGGCTGCATCTCCGAGAACAAATGCGATATCTAAATCTAGTTCCTTCAACGCAAATAACACGGTGGGGGCAATGATGCTGTCGTATCGGTTTGCAGGGACGAATGCATAAGATAAGACAACTCCCTCTGCGCTCATACAAAGGTGAAGTTTATACCCTTTATACCAAGAAAAACGCGTAGATTTTCCTTTAGCGGCCTGTGAATCATACAGACTACTGCGCAAGACGGTACTGTCGATTACGGCGACAAGCGTATGGTGAAGTCCCATTCGTTGTAGCGTTTCTAAGTTGATGGATTCATAGCCTTCTTCTCGAAACCATGTGGCAACGCGGGCAAACGTAGCCAGATGTGGAAGCTGAGAAAAGCCGCAAAGATGAGAGAAGTAAGGGAAATCCTCCAGAAATTTTCTCAGTTTACGCAAGGAATCTAAGCGAAACCACGTTTTGAGAAAGAAACTTTTGAGAAACGCTTTTCTGCATAAAGGAGGGCGCCCGGTTAGATAACTCAGATTGCGCAGGGACTGCATGCCATCAATATAATGAAAAAATGTTTGTAACGCATGAGTAGATGAATGAGAATCGATCATATGGGAAATCATAATGATAGTCCGTCTTCCTTCCTATGGTTGAGTAGAGTCTATCATAGGGTGCAAGGAAGGCGGCTTTTTTATTCACAATCTTTGTATAAAAATG
>NZ_JBHRZT010000063.1:0-527 GCF_042649685.1 Bacillus songklensis
AAAAGACGAAAATGTATACGGAAACTATGTCGTCATTCCAAATGTTTCGTTTCCATATGGACAAGAACAAATTGATAGAGCGAAAACACCTTCTGTTGGCTATACAAAAGGAAAAGGTAACAAAGTGACCTACTATCGAGCAACAACATGGAAGTTTATACGTAAACATCATTCTTGGTATGTCAATGTAACCGTTGACGTAGATGCACCCGATGTGACTACGTTAGAAAATAACGGAGTGTTAGGAATCGACTTTAATGCCGGATTTCTCGCTATTACAGATGTAGACCGTTTTGGAAATTACAAGTATTCGTTTCAAGTTCCTTATAAAGCAAATCATGCTTCTAGTGAAGAAACAAAACAAAGTCTGAGCAACGCATTAAAAGTGGCGGTTGAATATGCAAAAAACAAGCAAAAACCGATTGCTAAAGAGAAGTTAGATTTTAAAAAGAAAAAGCAAAACCTAAAACAAATGTCTCCTCAACAAGCAAAATTGTTAAGTGGTTTTGCGTATTCTAGTTATCAAT
>NZ_JBHRZT010000064.1:0-1431 GCF_042649685.1 Bacillus songklensis
GTCCTGAGCCAGGATCAAACTCTCCGAAGAAATGTTTGATTGCTCATAATAAAAAGAATTAACGTTGACGTTTGTTCGTTTGTTCAGTTTTCAAAGTTCATAAAATGGTGGAGCCTAGCGGGATCGAACCGCTGACCTCCTGCGTGCAAAGCAGGCGCTCTCCCAGCTGAGCTAAGGCCCCATGATTATTTAATGAATGGTCGGGAAGACAGGATTCGAACCTGCGACCCCTTGGTCCCAAACCAAGTGCTCTACCAAGCTGAGCTACTTCCCGTTTTTAATTCATTTAAATATGGCGCGCCCGACAGGAGTCGAACCCATAACCTTCTGATCCGTAGTCAGACGCTCTATCCAATTGAGCTACGGGCGCATATCGTGTAAATGGTGCCGAGGACCGGAATCGAACCGGTACGGTAGTCACCTACCGCAGGATTTTAAGTCCTGTGCGTCTGCCAGTTCCGCCACCCCGGCAACTACATTGTCTAGTGGAGCGGAAGACGGGATTCGAACCCGCGACCCCCACCTTGGCAAGGTGGTGTTCTACCACTGAACTACTTCCGCGCAATTTTAGAGTGCGGGTGAAGGGACTTGAACCCCCACGCCTTGCGGCGCCAGATCCTAAGTCTGGTGCGTCTGCCAATTCCGCCACACCCGCATCATTAAAATGGTGAGCCATGAAGGACTCGAACCTTCGACCCTCTGATTAAAAGTCAGATGCTCTACCGACTGAGCTAATGGCTCTTTTAAATGGTGCCGGCAAGAGGACTTGAACCCCCAACCTACTGATTACAAGTCAGTTGCTCTACCAATTGAGCTACACCGGCAAAGTATTTTTTGATTGTCTAGCTTCGAAAGGCAAACCATACGAATGTTTCGCTTCCTCTTGCAGAGCCAAAAAGCAATTCCTTCTCAGAATTTTCAACATTCTATTGGTTTAAGCGGGCTTTCTTCGCTTTTTCTATTATGGTGGAGGATGACGGGATCGAACCGCCGACCCCCTGCTTGTAAGGCAGGTGCTCTCCCAGCTGAGCTAATCCTCCGATTCGCCTGGCGACGTCCTACTCTCACAGGGGGAGACCCCCAACTACCATCGGCGCTGAAGAGCTTAACTTCCGTGTTCGGCATGGGAACGGGTGTGACCTCTTCGCCATCATCACCAGACTATATGAAGGTTGTTCCTTCAAAACTAGATAACACATTACTGAGGAAAGCACGTAGTGCTTTTCATTGTCCAGTTGCGCAAGCTATATCCTACGGTCATTTCGCGTCTTCCGACGAAACCAAAGAGCGGTTTCTCTGTCAGAAGCTCCAATGCCCTATGGATATGAGCAAGCTTGCTCCACTTTTCTTTTGGTTAAGTCCTCGATCGATTAGTATCAGTCAACTCCACGTGTCACCACGCTTCCATCTCTGACCTATCAACCTGATCAT
>NZ_JBHRZT010000065.1:0-527 GCF_042649685.1 Bacillus songklensis
ATTGATAACTAGAATACGCAAAACCACTTAACAATTTTGCTTGTTGAGGAGACATTTGTTTTAGGTTTTGCTTTTTCTTTTTAAAATCTAACTTCTCTTTGGCAATCGGTTTTTGCTTGTTTTTTGCATATTCAACCGCCACTTTTAATGCGTTGCTCAGACTTTGTTTTGTTTCTTCACTAGAAGCATGATTTGCTTTATAAGGAACTTGAAACGAATACTTGTAATTTCCAAAACGGTCTACATCTGTAATAGCGAGAAATCCGGCATTAAAGTCGATTCCTAACACTCCGTTATTTTCTAACGTAGTCACATCGGGTGCATCTACGTCAACGGTTACATTGACATACCAAGAATGATGTTTACGTATAAACTTCCATGTTGTTGCTCGATAGTAGGTCACTTTGTTACCTTTTCCTTTTGTATGGCCAACAGAAGGTGTTTTCGCTCTATCAATTTGTTCTTGTCCATATGGAAACGAAACATTTGGAATGACGACATAGTTTCCGTATACATTTTCGTCTTTT
>NZ_JBHRZT010000066.1:0-1117 GCF_042649685.1 Bacillus songklensis
GATATCAGCCCCTGCCTCAGAGGCCTTCATCACTTCATATCCCGCGGCATCCATGATTTTAAGATCTGCCAGTACCTTTAGATTAGGAAAGGCTGCTTTCCAATGGTTCAAAACCTCGAAGCATTGGCATTTGCCAATCCTGTGCTTCAATCCTTATGGAATAATCAGCACACAGCCAATGTCCAAATAACGGCTAGTGAAACGGTTGGAGTAGAAGACAGAGCGGGCTATTATGATCAAGCAGGAGCCATCCGGGATATGTTCCAGAATCATATGCTGCAAATGTTGATGATGACGGCCATGCATGTACCAAAAACGATAAGTGCGGCAGATATCCGGAATGAAAAGAGAAAGGTGATGGAATCATTGCGGCCTTTGCAGAAAGAGGATGTCGGTTCTCAAGTTGTCCGTGGCCAATATGGTGCCGGAGAAATGAATCATGAGCCAGTGGTTGGATACAGGGAGGAACCTGGGGTTGATTCTTCCTCTGTCAATGATACTTTTGTTGCCGCCCGTTTATGGATTGATAATGATTTTTGGCGAGGAGTTCCTTTCTATATCCGTACGGGAAAGAGAATGAAGGAAAAGTCAACACGTATCGTCATTGAGTTTAAAAATCCAGTGAAGGAATTGTATGGATCCGATCAACAAACGGAACCAAATCTATTAATTGTCAATATCAATCCCAATGAAGGGATATCGTTGCAATTGAATAGTAAGAATCCGCTAAAAAACGGGAAAATTGAGCCTATTTCAATTGATTTCAGGGCAGGAGCAAAAGACATACCCGAAGCTTATGAACTCTTAATCTTTGATGCATTACGCGGTGACTCGACATTCTTTGCCCACTGGAATGAAGTGGAATTATCGTGGAAATGGGTGCAGCCAGTTTTAGAAGCGTTTGAGGAAAACACAGTCCCCTTACATTTCTATCGTTCAGGTTCGATGGGTCCGGATGCTTCGGATGAACTTTTAAAAGAGGACGGGTTTTATTGGTGGGAATACCAAGGGTCTAAGTATGAGATGATTTCAAAAGATCAATCAGTAAAAGCATTAAAAATAGGATAACAACACGAATAGTTCAGGAGGACAAGAGGATGCAAGTTGGATTAATCGG
>NZ_JBHRZT010000067.1:0-77798 GCF_042649685.1 Bacillus songklensis
TGTGGGAGTGGAATTCTCTCTTGCGAATCGTAAAGGGAATACCGTACTTGCCTTTGCGTTGTGTACAATTACTATGTATTTGTACATATTTTCGAACGGTTATCATTGACCGAGTTAGCCAATCGTGCCGGTGTAGCAAAATCGTATATTTCTTCAGTAGAACGTGACATTCAATTCAATCCTTCACTCCAGTTTCTACAAAAAGTATCGAGTGTATTAGCTATAAGCGTAGAACAATTAATTAACGAAAAAGAGAAAGAAGACGATTCTAAAGACATTGACAGAGAATGGCTTGAACTTGCAAAAGAAGCGATGAATTCAGGTGTTAGTAAAGAACAGTTCAGGCAATTTCTTGAATTCCCAAAATGGCAGCAGTCTACTAAATAAAGAAGTCAAATCTTATACGATTTCACTTCTTTATTTTTATTCATATGTTTTTCATCCTCAATAAATTTCCGAACTTCATGTACACATACCCCAAGCTTCTTTGCTTCGATTTGTGAAAAGTTATGACATCCATATATCTGTTTTAGCTAAAATCTCCACTAGTCTCCGCTGTAAATGGACATAATCTCTTGTGTAAACCCGACTTTATCAGGAGGATCATAGAATTGATGAGAGAAAGTCAAGAGGTGGATGAAGAGCGGGCTAAACTGATATAGAAGCTAAGGAATTAGGTCTATCCATCCAGGAAATTCGAGAGTTCATTGAAAGCAATCCACTGCATCTTTTAACATAAAAGAGATTAGCAAACCTTAGATCAAATCGAAACAAAGTTAGACGTTTTGCTTAGGCAAAAAGGAAAATAGGTCATTGAAAGCCACCAGAAAAGGTGGTTTTTATTTTACACAATATTTAATTATTCATCATGAGAGAACAGAAAGGCAGTGAATAAGGTGGAGTAGAGTAGCATATGTTAAAAAGTCAAGAGGGCATGATCTTTTCTTAATTTTTATATTCCATGTTAAAAATTGGAGTTTTATGTCGCATTAACTAGATTGAAAGTTTAGGATATTCGGCATATAATGTTCTTAATAAAGAACGATGTTTTCTTATTTAAGAATATTTGCAGGGAGATGGCTGGATTGCTGTATCAGGGGGGAAGAAAATTGATGAGTCAAGAAAAAGAGATAGACCAAGAATGGCTTGAATTAATGGTAGAAGCAAAGAAATTGGGGCTCTCCATCCAGGAAGTCCGACATTTCATGACAAGTCACCAACTGCCTATATACAAAAAAGAAGATACGGCATCTGCATGAGAAAGATCTATTAATAGAGGGAAGTGAAAGATGTTGGAAGATAGGAATGTAAGAAAAGACAGTCAGTTTTCCGAAGTTTTGAGATACCAGCAACAATGGAGATACGAATCAGCACAAAAAAATAACAGAAAAGAATCGGAATTTCAGGAAAATCTCCTGCAAGCGTTAAATAGGATTGAAACAAAGCTTGATATATTACTGATGCAAAGAGGTAAATAGTGGATTTAAAGCACCTATTAAAGGGTGTTTTTCATTTGGTTAAATAAAAAAGAGTATGGAAGGCAGTTTTTTCTTACTTGATTATGTTTAAACAACTCTAATGTGTCCTCTGTTCTCCTTATGGTCTTTTATGTTACTTTAATAATTCTTTATAATGAACAAGTGGACCGAATTTTTATTATTTAAAACTTCAAGAAGTGATTGACATGTTACAGACGAGATGGTATTTTTATCTTGTGGTTGTTCTTTATAATGAACAATATATATTGTTTGAGCGTTGGGGAAATCAAGGTTTGATGAAGAATACATTAGTATGTTGAGAGTATTATCTATTTTTGTTCTTTATAAATAACGAATTAAATTCAATCCATGGACTATATGTATTGAAAAGAATTGAGAGTGTCATAACGAGGAAGAAGTGTAATGAGCTTTATCGAGTTACATATAGGATTGACCATGTCCAAACGTTCTTTAAAAAGAATGAACATGAGATATAATAAGCGGGTTTTGGAGAAATGAAGGTTTCTGGACATATAGGAGGAAAAAATGAGTGCAATAACCGGTATTTTTCATTTTAACGAAGAGCCTGTATTGATTGAGCACGGCCAGGGGTTAATGAGAGCCTTACAGAAATATCCCGCCGATGATATTCAAACATGGCATAAAGAGAACATCTTTCTCGGCTGTCATGCGCAATGGATTACTCCCGAGTCGGTTGGTGAGCAATTACCTTATTATGATTACGAAAGGCAGTTGGCCATTACAGCCGATGCTATTATTGATAATCGTGATGAATTATTCGAGAAGTTGCAAGTAGATCGTGCCGATCGAAAATGCATGACAGATAGTGAGTTGATTTTGCTCTCATACCACAAATGGGGAGAAGATGCTCCAAAGTTTTTAGTAGGTGATTTTGCTTTTATGATTTGGGATGAGAAGAAGCGGATGCTTTTTGGTGCAAGGGATTTTTCGGGAAGCCGCACCCTCTATTTTAATTATAATCAACAGCGCTTTGTCTTTTGTACGGTTATCCATCCCCTATTTTCTTTACGTTATATTGAGAAGGAACTTAATGAACAGTGGCTTGCTGAGTTTTTGGCTATCTCTGGAGTGATTGATACGGTAGATACTTCAATAACGCCTTATAAAAATATAGAACAAGTACCTCCATCTCATAGCATTTCAGTAGTTGGAGATAAAATAACGCTTACGAGATATTGTACTTTAACTTCAGGAGAACGGTTAAAACTAAAGTCAAATGAAGAGTATGTAGAAGCGTTTCAAGAGGTCTTTCAAGAAGCAGTAACATCACGGTTACGTACTTACCGTCAGGTTGGGGCTCACTTGAGTGGTGGATTAGATTCTGGTTCAGTCGTTAGCTTTGCTGTAAAAACTATGAGCACGGAAAACAAACCATTACATACATTCAGTTATATCCCTCCTAATGATTTTAAGGATTTTACACCTAAACAATTAATGCCTGATGAGAGACCGTTTATTAAATCGACAGTCGAACATGTGGGAGGGATTAAGGATCATTATTTAGATTTTGAAGGAAGGAACTCCTTTTCGGAAGTCGACGATTTTCTTGAAATAATGGAAATGCCTTACAAATTTTTCGAGAACTCTTTCTGGCAAAAGGGTATTTTTCAGAAAGCCCAAGAGGAAGGAATTGGAGTACTATTAAATGGTGGGAGAGGGAACTTGAGCATATCTTGGGGACCTGCTCTCGACTATTACTCTATCCTATTAAAAAAGCTAAAGTGGATAAAGCTTTATCAAGAATTGAATCAATATAGCAAAAATGTTGGGGGACCTAGGTTACGAAGACTACCAAACATTGTAAGATTAGCATTTCCTGTTATGAATAGGATTTTTCCATCTGGTAAAACATATCTTTTTCCTACATTAATTAACCAAGAATTTGCTAAGAACACTGGTGTTTTCAATAAACTTAGAGACTATGGTATGGATGAAACTGGATGGTTTTCCACAACGAATATATATGAACAAAGAAAAAAACATTTTGAGGATGTTTTTCATTGGAATGCTACTAATACAAAGGCGACGAAAATATCTTTACGTTATTCGTTATGGGAACGTGACCCAACCAATGATCTGCGTGTAATCCGTTTTTGTTTATCTGTACCCGAAGAACAATATGTTCAAAATGGATTAGATCGGGCGCTTGTCCGAAGGTCCGCAGAAAAATTTTTACCTGATAAAGTTAGGTTAAACCAACGTATTCGGGGTATACAAGGTGCTGATTGGGTTCATCGGATGATTCCATATTGGGACACATTTACAGATGAGGTACAGCAGCTTAGTACAGATAAAAGGGTTTTAGAATTTATAAATGGTCAAGTGATAAAGGCGGCTCTATTAAAGGCTAGGAAAGGGGTTCGACCAGAATATGCCACTGATCCTGATTATAGGATTTTAATGCGTAGCTTAATCCTATATCGATTTATTAAAAATTTTGATTGAAAGGAGGTGATATTATGAAAAAAGAATGGCAGAAACCTGTATTAGAAGTGCTTGATGTCAATATGACAATGGGTCATACAGAACAAAAGCAACATCTTGATAAAGATTATGAGGCCGGTACTGCTTATGAGGATCTAACTTGGAGTTAAGAGAGAAGAAAAAGAGGAACAGAGTGATTTAATTAATTTGCTGAATTGTACGTATCTGCCTAGATTTCATATATATTGTATCTTGCAGATTACTAGTGTTTTAGGGTTTATATGCTCTGAAAGCCCTTATACATTAAAGAGAGTATAGGGGCTTTTAACATAACCATGGATATAATGGAGTGAAAAGAATGTTAAAAGCTAAAAAAAAAGTGGTATATAAAGCCTTTGGCTTATCCGTCACTAGTGAAATTTCTCTTCCAGAATTACCCCATATGGGTAATAAAGTAGATTCAATAGATATAGAAATAAAAATTGAAGATTTATCAGAATTATGGTTTGAGTTATCAAATAAAAAAAATCGATTTGTAATTAATGAAAATCTAGTTATGTTTCAAATTCCTAATATTGCAACTTTTTCTATTCAAGAAGGAAAAAGAATATCTGTTTTACCTATGAAAGAAGATGAAGAAGATATGATTCGACTTTATATTCTTGGGACTTGTATGGGTGTGATATTGATGCAGAGAAAGATATTTCCGTTACATGGTAGTGCAGTAGCCATTAATGGAAAGGCATATGCCATTATAGGGGATTCAGGTGTAGGAAAATCTACACTGGCGTCAGGTTTCTTGAACCAGGGATATCGACTTCTAAGTGATGATGTGATCGCTGTATCTCTCTCGCATGATGACTATATTCCATTTGTTACTCCATCTTATCCGCAGCAAAAGCTGTGGGAGGATAGTCTAAATAACTTTGGGATGAAAACGAGTCATTACCAATCGATATGTCGTAGAGAAAACAAATATTGTGTCCCAGTTCCCTCTAAGTACTTTCCTAACCCATTACCTCTTGCTGGAGTATTTGAACTGGTGAAAACTGAGAATGAAAAGGTTGAAATACATCCAATCGAAAAACTTGAACGATTGCGGACCCTTTTCTGTCATACTTATCGTAACTTTCTTATTCCGCGTTTGGGGTTAATGGACTGGCACTTTCATACCTCCGCAACTATCTTAAATAAGGTTGATGTTTACCAATTACGTCGACCAGTGTCTAGATTTAGTGCTCCTCAACTAGTATCGCTAATATTAAATACTGTAAATAAAGGAGAATAAATGATGATTAAAAAACAGACTATTTCATTAAGTAAATTAATTGTACAAGGTAAAGGTAACATAGTTAGTGATATGGATGGAGAAAGAGTTATGCTAAGTATTTATAACGGAAAGTACTATAATTTAGGTGAAATGGGTGGAGCTATATGGGATCATATTGAGAAGCCGGTATCTGTTATCCAATTAGTTACCAGATTAATGTCTGAATATGAAGTAGAGCAGTCCGAATGTGAGGAACAAGTCATTTCCTTTTTGGAAACATTGTTGGAGGAAGGCTTACTTGAGATTGGCGAGGAAGTGAGCTCTTAGTCTAGTATTTTATTTTTGATAAGAAGTAGGGACGTATAAATGAACATCGTCAAAAAGGTAAGAACGTTTTTTTCATTAGATATGAAAACAATGCTTCTATTCACAGAGGCTTTTATTTATCTGGGATGGGCTCGTATTCTCAAATCTATGCCATTTTCTAAGGTTGCTCCTACATTAGGCATTCATATGAATGAAACATCTTTAAGTTATAACGAATCGGATAGGATGATATTAAAGAATATTTACGAAGCTATACATATTATGAGCCGTTACACCTTTTGGGAAAGTCAATGTCTTGTCAAGGCAATAGCCGGAATGAAAATGCTTGAAAGACGTCGGATCGAAAGCACGCTTTATTTAGGAACTGCAAAAGATGAGACTGGAAAAATGATTGCTCATGCATGGTTAAGGAGCGGTCCTTTCTATATTAGTGGATCAGAAGGAATGGAGAAATTCACTGTTGTAGGCAAATTTGCAAAAAAAATAGGCAATCAAAAGGGTTGAAGGAGAACGAATATAATGAATTATTGCAGTCTGGATTTGGAATATGTACCTAAGGAATTAAGGTTATTGCTGCAGGTTATTAAAAGAGAAAATGGCGATAAGGTTCATAAAAGCATGGAATTAACCTCAGCCATTGACTGGGGTCTTTTTCTTGCGATGGCTATGCATCATCGTACGTATCCCTTGTTAAACGCTGAATTTAAAATTATGGAAAATGAATTAATACCACCCTATGTTATTCAAGTTATTAATCAAGCGTACAAAAAAAATACGTTTCTTATGCTTCACTTAAGCGCAGAAATGGAACAATTAAGTAAACTTTTTTATGAAAATCAAATACGCCTTCTTGTGTTAAAAGGTCCGGTACTTGCGGAAGACCTTTATGGAGATTTATCCCTCCGTACATGTGGGGATTTAGATGTTCTTGTTCCAATCTCTGAGTTGGAAAAAGTGGATAAACTCCTTTTAAAGCTAGGCTATAAGAAAGATGATTATATTCAAACGGTATTGAATGACTGGAGATGGAGGCATCATCATGTAACATACTTCCATCCTCAAAAGAAGGTTAAACTAGAAATTCATTGGAGATTAAATCCTGGTCCTGGGAAGGAACCAAGCTTTAATGAATTGTGGGAACGGAAAAGAATTAGTTCTCTTACGAGTGATCCTGTCTACTATTTGGGAAGAGAGGATTTATTTTTCTTTCTTGTTTGTCATGGTGCACGACATGGTTGGTCACGCCTCCGTTGGTTGATAGATATAAACCAAATCGTTAAACAAAAGATAGATTGGATAAAACTTATCAAACTATTAAAGAAATATCAATACCTTCATGTCGGTGGACAGGCGCTTGTTTTAGCCTCACAATTATTAAACACTCCTATTACAAAAGAAATGAAACTTTTAATCAGAGGGAATCATCCCAAGCAATTGGCTCAAGATGCTATTTTCTATCTTGAAAAAATGGTGAATTTACATACAGATCCTGTTCCAGAGGATGTGGCCGCGTATCATAAGCGGCATTTATTTTCATTAATGTCTAATCAGCAAAAGTTTTTTTTCATCATGAGTTTTTTGTATCCATATCCTGAGGATGCTGAGACATTACCTTTACCAAAACATCTTCATTTTTTATATTTTCCTTTACGGCCCTTTTTATGGGCTTGGAGGAAAACGAGGAAGCATGTGTTGTCATAGGAGGAAGTAAAAATGAGAAATGTTTTATATTTTACAAAGAGAATTCATTCCTTTGCAGGAAGAATTCTATATCTTAACCTCATAGGGATGATGTTAATTAGTCTATTTGAAGGTATTGGTATTTTTCTTTTAATCCCGTTGATCAGTCTTACGGGTATTTTTGATTTTCATTTAGAAGAATCTTCCCCTATTTATTCAATCTATCGTATCTTTCAAGGTGTTCCTAAAAATGTAAGTTTATTACTTATTTTAGCAATATATGTATTGTTGATTATCGGACAAGGCTTTTTTCAACGTAATCAAATGATTTTGAATGGTAAAATTCAACAAGGATTTATTCGGCATTTACGAGATGAAACATATAAGAATTTGGTTCAAGCTAATTGGGATTTTTTTTTAAAAAAGAGAAAATCTGATATCATTAACTTAATGACAACAGAGTTATCACGTGTTGCTGGTGGAACGCACATGTTTCTTCAGTTCATTACCTCACTTGTTTTTACCTTCATACAAATTAGCATTGCATTTTGGCTTTCAGCACAGGTGACAATAGCCGTTTTATTATTTGGATTAGTACTTATCTTCTTTTCTCGAACGTTTATTCGAAAATCAAATTCGTTAGGAAATGAAACAGTAGAGTTATCAAAAACTTTTCTGGCAGGAATAACAGACCATTTTAATGGGATTAAGGATATTAAAAGCAATACGCTTGAGAAATCTCATTTAAATTGGGTTCGTTCACTAAGTTTGAAGATGGAACAAAATGTAAATGAGTTAATTGAATTGAAGACAACTTCTCAATTTATTTATAAAATTGTTTCTGCTTTTTTAATTGCAGGATTTGTATTTTTTTCCATCAAAATGTTTCAAGCACAGTCTGCACAACTAATGTTAATTATCGTTATTTTTTCAAGATTGTGGCCAAGAGTAAGTGGGATTCAATCAAACTTAGAGCAACTAGGTTCATTAATACCTTCATTTAAGGCTCTAATTAATTTACAAAGTGAATGTCTAAAAGCGAAGGAGTTAAATGAAGAGGACTATATGGATGTAGACCCGATTGTGATTGAAAAAGAACTTGAATGTCAGAATGTATATTTTCGATATGATCAAAACCAGTCTACTTACGCTCTTCAAAATATCAATATACAACTTCCAGCGAATCATATGACTGCCATCGTGGGCCCTTCTGGTGCAGGAAAAAGTACATTAATAGATTTATTAATGGGACTTAATCGACCGGAGAAGGGCGAAGTTTTAGTAGACGGAATACCTCTTACAAGTGATAATTTATTGTCATTAAGACGATCAGTCAGCTATGTTCCACAGGATCCTTTTTTATTTAATGGAAGCATAAGAGAGAATCTGTTGATGATTGAACCGGATGCAAGTGAAGAACAAATTTGGGAGGCACTCAAATTTTCGGCTTCTGCTGAATTTGTAAAAAGGCTGCCCAAAGGTCTGGATACTCTCATCGGGGATCGGGGAGTCAGGCTTTCAGGGGGAGAACGCCAGCGGCTTGTCCTGGCTAGGGCAATATTGCGAAAGCCTTTCATTCTTGTTTTGGATGAAGCGACAAGCGCATTAGATACGGAAAATGAAGCGAAAATTCAAGCGGCACTTGAAAGATTAAAGGGAACGATGACGATTATTGTTATTGCCCATCGTTTATCGACCATCCGTAATGCTGATCAGGTCATCGTATTAGAACAGGGAGAAGTCATTCAAAAAGGTGGATTTAGTCAACTGGCAAACGAAAAAAGAGGTATGTTTAGCAATCTATTAGAAAAGCAAATTAATAATTTATAATGAACACCTGCATGTATGCGGGTGTTTTCATCTGTGAATAAAAATCAACTTATATCTTTGAAATACAATTAGTTATCTTAGCACTTTTTATGGACACGTGACAATCTCAGCCGGGGATTTGTTCACTGATTCTTCAATGGGGAGAACTGGTGAAAATTGATTGGTGCTGATTATACACTTAATTTTTTGAAGAATTAAAAAAATAGATTGACTTGTTCGTTATAAAGAACTAAAATGATTATAGAATTCATACATAAGACCTAAAATAATATAAATTTGTCATTATATATTTCGTTATGACTTAAAAATTATAAAAAATTTTATTGTTTAGTTCTGTATAAAGAACAAAAATGTTTGGAGTAATGCATACAAATGCAGTGTTAAAGCTTGGTGCTAAGACATACCGAATATTGTTGGAGGTTGCTATGCAAAAGGAAATAAACCTAAAAGTGCTATTTAGCGTCATTAAAAAACGCCTCTGGCTCATTCTAATCATTACAGCAATCGCTACAACGGCAAGCGGCTACTATAGCAGTATATCTAAGGATCCTCCACCAGTCTACCAATCTTCCACAAGTATTTTACTTAACACAATTGATAAAGATGCTCTGAGCACACTTGAAGTCATTCTTAGAGATCCTGCCGTTTTGGATAAAGTAGTTGGAGAGCTGGGGTTAAATAAATCATTAGATGAATTGAATAAACAAATCAACTTTGCGAATGAGGGCGGCTCAAAAATAGTGAACATTATGGTGGCAGATACGAATCCAGAGTTAGCAGCCCAAATAGCCAATTCAACGGCGAACATCTTTACCAAACAAATGGGCAGTATACTTGGCATATACGATACTAAAATTTTATCAGAGGCACAGGTAAGCAGCACTCCTTCCTCCGTTGGCTCAGAGTCAACGTCACTACTAAAGTATTTGGTCATTGGATTTGGTGCGGGGCTCGTACTGAGTATCGGAATCGTGCTTTTTCTGGACAGCTTAGACGAAACTGTTCAGTCAGAACGTGAAATTGAGCAATTGTTAGAGTTCCCGGTGCTGGGATACGTTTCGAAAATGAACGGAAAAAATACGAAGAGCAAGAATAAAAAACGAGTAGTCCAAACTTAAGGGGTGGAACAGATGACGCTTAAAAAAAGAGAAAGAGGTTTAATTTCATCTATCAGTCCTGCTTCAACCATTTCTGAACAATATCGAGCCATTCGTACAAATATTCATTTTTCATCTGTTGATCACAAGTATCGGACATTGCTTATCACTTCTCCAGGCTTGGGAGAAGGAAAGTCAACAACTACCACAAACCTGGCCATTTCCATGGTACAACAGGGTGCAAAAGTATTAGTCATTGATGCTGATTTAAGAAAACCGACATTACATACAACGTTTAATATTGATAATACGACAGGGTTGGCGAACATCCTCAGAAGAGAAACAACACTTACAGAAGCGGTGAATCGGACAGAAATCGAAGGGCTGGAGATCATAACAAGCGGACCGGTCCCATCAAATCCGGCCGAACTCATTGGTTCACAGGCTCTGGACGAATTGATTGGAACAGCACAAGAGCATTATCATATTGTATTATTTGACTCTTCTCCCGTGCTGGAAGTAACGGATGCAAGAATCTTGGCCAACAAATGTGATGGAGTCATTTTAGTCTTATGCAATGGCAAGACAAAAAGTGAAATGGCAGTTGAGGCAAAAAGATTGTTGGAACTTGTAAAGGCGAAGTGTATAGGTGCGATCTTCAATCAAAAAAGCAAATAATTTTACCCAAAAAATTTTATCATTTTGTTCTTTATTAAGAACTTGTGTGTATTTTATAAAGTGCTACAAATAAAAAAATTGTTTTACAAGATCATTATTTTGGCGATGTCTCCTTGCCATTATCAATGGAGGCACTCGGTCATGCTGTGGGTTGAAAGAAACCTTAGACGCCAGTCGTCGAAAGTGTGGCGTGAGGAAGGGTTGGATGCCCTATTAAATTCAATTAAAGTTTTTAACTATGCGGTCTTTATGAACAGGATTTATAGTTAAGTACTTTAATAGGCACATTATGATTGATAAGGAGTTGTATGAAGGAAATGAAACATATAGATCAATATCCAAAATCTATTAAAAAAGCCGTCCGCTACATTAAGCAAGATGCAACAAAAGAACAATTGGAAGAGATTAAAAAGCTCATAGAAGATGCGATCGAAAGAAGAAAATCAGCTTTAAAGAAGACATCTTAATATAAACCATTGTTGAAAGGGTGAGTCTGTTGACATACCGTCAAAGGTTATCATTTTTAGCCTTCATGGATTCGGCTATTGTATTAACCGCCATTTTTTTTAGCAGTTTTTTAGTAAATGCCGATCTTCATGTGATAACTGTACCAATCATCGTAAGCTCCGTTACATTACTGCTTGGCCATCATTTTTTTTCTTTTATTTACAAGCTTTATAAAAAAGCATGGGAATATGCAAGCATAGGGGAGTTAATCATTATTTTCAAAGTGATTACATTTTCGATCATGGTGGCAGCTGCTGTCCAACTGCTAATTAGTCAAAATGTACACTTCCGTCTGCTTGCCGTCATCTGGATGTTACATATGTTGTTAATCGGAGGGTCGCGTTTTACTTGGAGGATGTTTCGGGACGCCTATATGAAAAAGGCTGATAACAAAAAACGAACTCTAATTGTAGGAGCAGGTTCCGCAGGTGCGATGATTGCCAGACAACTGCTAAATAACCATCATGCAGAATTACTGCCTGTTGCATTTATTGACGATGACGTCAAAAAACATCATCTTGATATACTCGGAATTCCGGTAATAGGAGGGGTGGATCATATTGAGAGATCCGTTCAAGAACTAGATATCGACAACGTTGTGATAGCCATTCCATCCTTGGGCAAAAAAGAACTGAATGTCATCTTTCAAGAGTGTGCGAAAACGAAAGCAAAAACGCAAATCCTTCCAATGATAGAAGATCTGGCGACAGGGAAGGTTTCGGTTAATCAATTTCGGGATGTACAGGTAGAGGACTTGTTAGGCAGGGATCCGGTCGAATTAAATATCGATAGTATTTGTGAATATATCACCAATAAAGTGGTATTAGTTACCGGCGCAGGCGGGTCAATCGGTTCGGAAATTTGCCGGCAAATTGCCAAGTTCCATCCTGAGAAATTAGTTTTATTGGGACATGGTGAAAACAGTATCTACACGATTGAGATGGAATTAAAGGATTTATACAAAAATACTGAAATCGAATTTATAACTGAAATTGCAGATTTACAAGATAAGTTGAAAATGATATCCGTTATGAACACATATAGCCCTCATGTTGTCTATCACGCCGCTGCACATAAGCATGTACCGTTAATGGAACGTAATCCGGAAGAAGCGGTCAAAAACAATGTCATTGGAACCATGAATGTTGCCAAAGCAGCCAGCATGCACGGTGTTGAAACGTTTGTCATGATATCGACTGATAAAGCGGTGAATCCGACAAGCGTCATGGGGGCAACAAAACGGCTGGCTGAAATGATCATCCAGTATATTGATCAAACGAGTAACACAAAGTTTGTGGCCGTTCGCTTCGGAAATGTATTGGGAAGTCGCGGCAGTGTGATTCCGCGGTTCAAGAAACAGATTCAAATGGGAGGACCGGTGACCGTTACGCATCCAGACATGATCCGGTATTTCATGACAATCCCGGAAGCATCCAGACTGGTCGTCCAGGCTGGCGCTCTTGCCAAAGGCGGCGAAATCTTTGTGTTAGATATGGGAGAACCGGTGAAAATTGTGGATCTTGCCAGGAATTTAATCAAGCTGTCAGGAAATAGCGTTGAGGACATCGGAATAGAGTTCACGGGAATAAGACCGGGTGAAAAGCTGTTTGAAGAACTGTTTAAAGAAAACGAAGTGAATGAACAGCAAGTATATCCAAAGATTTATATAGGCAAAACGACAAATCTTTCAATTGAAGAGATTGAAAACATCATCTCAACTTACCCTGCTCTTGATAAAGACAAACTAAGAGAAGAGCTATTAGCGTTAGCGAATCATAATGTCCAGTCGAAAAAACTAATTCCGATATCCAGCTAAAATTTCTTTTAAAAGGAGTGTATGTAAAGATGAAAGTAAAAAAAGCCATCATACCAGCGGCAGGACTTGGGACAAGATTTCTTCCGGCGACAAAGGCGATGCCTAAAGAGATGCTGCCAATCGTCGACAAGCCAACCATTCAATATATTGTGGAGGAAGCGGTAGAATCGGGGATTGAAGACATTATTATCGTGACAGGAAAAGGAAAAAGGGCGATTGAAGACCATTTTGATCATTCCTTCGAGCTGGAACACAATTTACTGGAAAAGGGTAAGTTCGATTTATTAGATGAGGTCCAAAAGTCTTCCAAACTAGTGGATATCCATTACATTCGCCAAAAAGAACCGAAAGGATTAGGTCATGCGATTTGGTGTGCCCGTAAATTTATTGGAAACGAGCCATTTGCTGTGCTATTAGGTGATGACATCGTAAAAGCCGATAAACCTTGTCTAAAGCAGATGATCGAACAATATGTGCGCCACAATTCATCCGTTATTGGGGTACAGCATGTACCGGATGATGAAGTGTCAAGATATGGCATTGTAGACGGAAAAATAATAGGTGACCGTTTTTATAATGTCAATAGCTTAGTTGAGAAACCAAAGAAAGAAGAGGCGCCATCTAATCTGGCTATATTGGGGCGTTACATTCTTAGTCCGAAGATCTTTGAGATTTTAAGTAACCAAAAGCCGGGGGCTGGCGGGGAAATCCAGCTCACCGACGCGATCGCGGAATTAAATAAGTACGAAGCCGTTTATGCATACGATTTTGAAGGTGTACGCTATGACGTTGGCGAGAAAATGGGTTTTATCAAAACAACGATTGAATTTGCATTGCAGCATCAGGAGTTAAAGGACCATGTCTTAGAATATCTTGCAGGTGTGATGGAAAAAGAGTTATCCAGGAAGATTTAGAGGATAAAGCTGGAAAATGAGATAGGGAATCCATTTATATACCGAGCAATGGCCGCAAAAAGGGGAGAAATTCGATGGCATTAAAGAAATTAGGAGCTGCTGTTTGCTGTATCGTGCTGTTAAGCGGATGTAACACAGATACAAAAGCTTCTAAACAATCTTCCAGTCAAATGGAAGCGAAGGATGTAAAACAAGACAGTTCCCAAGAAGAGATGACGCTAAGCGGTCGGGCTGAACCGTATCAAGAAGTACTTGTTTCTCCATCGATCGGAGGGAAAATCAAAAATATTTATGCTGACTTAGGTTCTTATGTGAAACAAGGACAAAAGTTGGCAGAACTGGATGAAGGTGATCTGGCCGCTAAAGTCAAGCAGGCAGAAGATCAAGTAAAGATCGTTGAAGCACAAGGACATTTAACCGCAATGGAACAGCAAATTGCCTTAAATCAAACAATGGCAAGTCTCAATCAGGCCATGGCAAGTCTTAATACAACGCTTCCTCCTGAAGCTCCCAAAATGCCAGAGGCACCGGAATTTTCGGGGTTTCCGGAACTAGAAGCAGCTAAAACTGCCGTGAAGGATGCGGAGATGACACTTACTGAAGCCACTCAAGAGTGGGAAGAGACGAACGAGCTGTTTGAGAATGGGCTCGTTTCCAAGCAAGAGCTGGATCAGGCTGCTTCGGCAAAAACGAAAGCGGAAACTGAACTGGAAAGAGCAAAGAAAAAGGTAGAAACCGAGACAGTCAAAGCTGATATCCAACAAAAGTATGAACAGGAAAAAGCAAAGTATGAACAGGAAACAGCGAAGTATGATCAAGAGAAAGCGAAGTATGATCAGGAAACGGCGAAGCGTGAACAGGAAACAGCGAAAAAGGCTGCCAGGGAAACAGATAAGTCTGCTGAAGACACAATGAGACTGCAAAAAGAATCTGCCCGTGTGACAGGTCAAATGACGGAAATAGCCATTAAAGATGCAAAAGAGCAATTGCAAGCTATTCGCAGCCAGTATAACAATCTGCCGGTGATTGCACCTGTTAACGGATTTATTACAGAGAAAAAAGGGAGAATTGGAGAATCCATTTCACCACAAACTTCATTATTTGTGATCACGAACCTGGATAAGCTTTACATCAGTATCGATGTTCCAGAAAGCATGATCAATCGCTGGAAGGAGAATCAGCCGGTAAAAGTACAGATTCCAACACAAGGGATCAAAGCTGAAGGAAAGGTTGTTTATATTGGGCTCATGCCTAATAAGAATGAACAAACATACCCGGTTAAGGTGTTGATCGACAACACCGACCATAAAATAAAAGGCGGCATGAAGGCTATCGTCAGCTGGAAAATGGAAAACGGAGGCAACGAACCTCAATGATGGATAAGGTACGATAACTAAAAAACTTGAGGGTGATAAAAATGCCTGGGAAAGTACTGTTTTGCGCAACAGTCGATTATCATTTTAAAGCATTTCATCTGCCATATATGAAATGGTTTAAAGAGCAGGGGTGGGAGGTCCATGTTGCAGCGAGCGGTAACATGGACCTTCCGTATGTAGATAAAAAGTATAACATTCCGATCCAAAGATCTCCTTTTAATCCGGCAAACTTTTATGCTTACAAGGAGCTAAAAGCCATCATGGATCAAAACAAGTACAAAATTGTTCATTGTCATACACCGATGGGAGGAGTACTTGCACGATTGGCTGCACGCCGGGCAAGGAAAGAGGGAACAAAGGTTATTTATACGGCGCATGGTTTTCATTTTTGTAAAGGTGCCCCTCTTTTAAACTGGATGATCTACTATCCGATTGAAAAAGGCTTGGCCCGTTATACAGACTGCCTGATCACGATTAATGAAGAAGATTATAATTTAGCAGTTAATCATCGATTTAAGGCAAAGCGCATTGAACATGTTCATGGTGTTGGTGTTGATACAGAGAAGTTTCAGCCTTTGAATGAGGACAAAAAGCATGAACTGAGAAGATCGTACGGATATGAACCGGACGATTTTTTAATGTTTTTTGCGGCTGAGTTCAATAAGAACAAAAATCAGCAGCTATTACTTCATGCTTTTTCCTTATTAAAAGATGAAGTGCCGAACGCAAAGCTCTTGCTGGCGGGGAAAGGGCCTCTACTTGATGACTGCCGGGACCTGGCTACCAGGCTAGGGATTGAAAATATGGTTCATTTTCTTGGACACCGAAGCGACATTTCCTCATTACTGCAGATATGCGATCTTGCTGTTGCTTCAAGCCTTCGCGAAGGGCTTCCTGTCAACATCATGGAAGCGATGGCGTGCGGGCTTCCGGTTGTAGCCAGTGATAATAGAGGGCATAGAGAATTGATTAAGGATAAAATTAATGGTTATGTTATACCACCTGCAAATGATAGATTGTTTTCTGCGCGAATATTGGAGCTTGCCCAATCAAATGATATGCGGAAAAAAATGGGGATAGAAAGTGTAAAACATTTGAAAACATACTCATTATCCCATGTTCATTCAGAATTAAATAAAATTTATACACATTATATTTCGGGGGATACACATGAAACCAAAAATCAGCGTAATCGTGCCTATATATAATGTAGAAAGTTATTTGAGCAGATGCTTAGATAGTCTACTAGCACAGAGTCTTAGAGAAATTGAGATTATTGCAGTAAACGACGGTTCTACAGACAGAAGCTCGGAAGTCCTTAAGAAATATGCCGAAAAAGATAGTCGGATTGTCGTCATAGAAAAGGAAAACGGTGGCGTGTCTTCAGCGAGAAATAAGGGGATACTTGCAGCAGAGGGGCAATATATTGGCTTTGTAGATCCTGATGACTGGGTAGACAAAGAAATGTATGAAGAATTATATCATTCTGCTATCCATGAAAAAGCAGACATCGTGATGTGTACGTACATTCGTGAATTTGGAACACATTCAAAGGAAAAAAAGTTCAATATGCCTGAAAAGATTTGCTATCAAAATGAAGAAGTAAAACTCGAGGTTATGAGACGTTTGGTAGGGCCTATGAATGAAGAAGTAGCAAATCCGGAACTTCTGGATGCATGGGGGACCGTATGGTCAAAGCTATACCGTGCCGACATGATTAAAGAAAATAAGATCAATTTCATCGATCTTAACGTAATAGGCACTAACGAAGATTCCCTTTTTAATATACATACATTCTATTATGCCAATACGTTTGTCTTTCTCAATAAACCTTTTTATCATTATTGGCGGGCAAATACAACTTCAGTTACAGCCGGGTATAAGCCCGATTTAAAGGATCAATGGTTCAAACTTTACAGTATGATCGAAAGCTTTTTGAATGAAAATAATATGCAGCATGAATTCCATATAGCCCTCAATAACCGCATCTGTCTTAATACATTGGGGCTTGGTTTAAATACAATCAGCAAAAGCAACAAAGCATCGGTTTTGATGAAAATCAGGAAACTATATTCAATCCTAAATGACAATCGTATAAAACGCTCCTTCAAGCAATTTGAGATGACCTATTTTCCAATTGTTTGGAGGGCGTTTTATTTTTGCGCAAAGTCAAGGTTTGCAACTGGTTTTTATTTAATGCTAGTGGCTATGGATTGGCTCAGAAAGATAATGAGATAGGAGTGGAAGCCGTGGAACCAATTCGGATCCTGCAGGTAGTGACCATCATGAATCGTGGTGGATTGGAAACGATGTTAATGAATTATTACAGACATATAAACCGAAATAAAATACAGTTTGATTTTATGGTAAATCGGATGGAACGTGGAGATTACGATGATGAGATAGAAAGTATGGGTGGTAAGATATATAGAATGCCACCTATAAGGCCTGGTAACTATAGGAAATATTTTATGATGTTAGATGAGTTTTTCAAACAGCATTCAGAGTATAAGGTTGTTCATGCCCATATAAACGAAAATAGTGCATTTGTTTTAAGGGCTGCCAAAAAAGCTAATGTACCTTGTAGGATATCACATAGTCATCTAGCTGGATTGCCCTTAGATTATAAATTTCCATTTAGGCTATATGCAAGAATGAATTTAAATAAAAATACAAATCAATTCTTTGCTTGCTCTGATGAAGCCGGGAAATGGTTATTTGGAAACAGTTTGGAAATCAATAACAAATTAATAATTTTTAAAAACGCTATAGATTGTAATGAATTTAGTTACAATGAACAAATAAGAAACAAATTGAGAAAAGAGCTAAATATAGAAAATAAATTTGTGATAGGTCATGTAGGTAGATTTAACCCACAAAAGAATCATAGTTTTTTAATAGATGTATTTAGTGAAGTATATAGAAAAAACAATGATGCGATACTGTTGTTAATTGGACAGGGAGATTTAATGGAGGAGGTTAGAAAAAAGGTAGAAAAATTAAACCTTACTGAGGTGGTTAAATTTTTAGGATTAAGAACAGATGTCGCTGATGTTATGCAAGCTATGGATTTATTTTTATTTCCATCATTATATGAAGGGCTTGGAGTAGTGCTAATCGAGGCTCAGGCTTCAGGATTGAAATGTATAACATCTACAGGGACGCCAAAAGAAGCCAACGTTACAGGTTCAGTAGATTTTTTAACATTAAATCTGTCAGCAAAAGAATGGGCGGATAAAGTTTTAGAATACAATACAGAGAGAAATACAGATTTACAGAGCATCATCGATAGAGGTTATGATGTTTCTACAAATATAAAATGGCTGAGTAATTTTTATACAAAAAACTATAGCTAGAATTGATAAAGAGGTGAGGTTTAATGACAACACTCACGGTTTTCACACCTACATACAATAGAGCTTATACATTACATAAGTGTTATGAAAGCTTAAAAAGACAAAGTTGTAAAGATTTTATATGGCTTATTGTAGATGATGGGTCTACTGATAACACAAAGGAACTTGTAGCCAGTTGGATTTCCAGTGGTTCAGTTCCAATCCGCTATCATTATCAAGACAATCAAGGTATGCATGGTGCGCATAATACAGCATATGAATTAATCGATACAGAACTTAATGTCTGTATCGATTCAGATGACTATATGGCTGATGACGCTGTAGAAAAGATAATCTCTTTTTGGAGCAAGTATGGAAATAATAAATATGCTGGCATCGTAGGGCTTGATGCTACTCCAGATAGACAGATTATTGGGACTAAAATTCCAGGAGAATTAAGGGAATCTACACTGTCCAATTTATATGGGAAATACAAGGTAAAGGGTGACAAAAAGTTAGTGTATAGATCAGAGTTAACAAAAAAAACACCACCCTATCCTCTATTTCCAGGTGAGAAATACTGTCCATTAAGTTACAAGTATATTCTTATTGATCAAGAACATCCGTTACTTATTATGAATGAGATCCTTTGTCATGTTGAATACTTACCAGATGGCTCGAGTATGAATATCATTAACCAATATAAAAGAAACCCCCGGGGTTTCTCTTTTTTTAGAAAAGTTGCCATGAAGTATGCTCCTTCGTTTAAGGAAAGATTTCGAGAATGTATACATTATGTGTCAAGTAGTTTAATGCTGAAAAATTACAAATATTTGTTTGACTCGCCATGTAAATTGACTACGTTAGCGGCCACCCCATTTGGAGTATTGCTCTATATTTACATTCAGAATACAAATAAGACTACGGTTTTAAAAAATAACTAATGACATTATTTTTATTTAACTAGACTAACGAGAAATAAGATCAAAATCTGCACATTATTTTTCGTATTAATTATATACTTGCATTCTTGATGAAAGGGTTTGGCAAATGACAATATTTTGGATAAGTCTTTTTGCGGTGTACATTCTTTCTTTCCTAGCGAGATATTTTGCCACTCCTGTGCCTGCTGAATCTACTTTTATAAAACCAAACAAATTTTTGACTTTTTTAGCTGTAACGATTTTGATATTAGTTTCAGGTCTTCGAAATAATATTGGTGATACAGTTTTCTATATACATTCCTATGTCACTATACCTTTGAGTTGGGATGACATCGGCTTTAAAGCGGATTTTGGGTTCAACCTCTTCCAGATGCTTTTGCAAAGAACTACAGATGATCCTCAGTTGTTAATTTTTACAACTGCGTTGATAACAAATTTACTTATAGTACTTGTGTTATATAAATATTCAAGAATGTTTGAATTGAGTTTATATGTATATATAACTTACGGAATGTATTTAACTTCAATGAATGGAATTAGGCAGTTTCTAGCAGCTGCTATTTTTTTTGCGGCCACACAATATATATTTAATGGTGAATGGAAGAAGTACATGATTGTAGTTCTTTTTGCATCAACCTTTCATCAAACTGCACTTATTCTGATTCCCATGTATTTTCTTGTTAGAAGGAGAGCATGGACTTGGGAAACATTTATGATCCTTCTTTTTTCAGTCATTATGGTTATAGGGTTCAATCAATTTACAGGAGCCTTGTTTGCTGCTATAGAAGATACAAAATATAGTGAGTACAAAAATTTTTCTGAGGGCGGCGCAAACGTAATCAGGGTTGTTGTATATGCGATGCCACTTGTGCTTGCATACCTTGGGAGAGAGAAACTTAGAGAAATTTTCCCGAAAAGTGACTACATTGTGAATATGTCTATATTAGGGTTAGTTTTTATGCTGATTTCAACACAAAATTGGATTTTTGCAAGATTTACTTTTTATTTTGGCTTATACAATTTGATTTTAATTTCATGGGTTGTGAAGCTATTTGCAGATAAAAATCAAAAATTTGTATATTATACCATTTTAGTATGTTATTTTATTTACTATTTCTATGAGAGTGTTATCACTTTAAACGTTATTTATGAGAGTGACTTTATTAAAATTTAACTTTTTAATTTAAAACAAGCTAAAAATAATTAAACTCCAATAAGTTTATCCAGACTTATTACAAAGACAAAGGGTGGGAGTATGGATACAAATAAAAAGATTAAAGTTTTACAAGTATTAGGTGGTTTGTGGAGCGGAGGTACAGAAGCATTTGTAATGAACATGTATCGTTCTATAGATAGAGAGAAAGTGGAATTTGATTTTTTAATTCATGAAAAGTCTAAGGCTCACTACGATGATGAAGTCTTGTCTTTAGGGGGGAGAATTTATAGAATACCCGGGCGTCATGAGGTAGGAACACTTAAGTATATCGTTAATCTTGTACGAGTGTTACGTAAAATAAAACCAGATGTTATCCATTCACATGCTATGTTCAATTCTGGAGTTGTCATGCTCGCAGCGTTTTTAGCAGGTATTAAAAAGCGTATTTCTCATTCGCATAACACTTCTGACCAAGGCGGAGGCGGTATATCGCGAAAAATTTTCCGGTTTATAATGCGCTTGTGTATCTTTCTTTTTTCAACTAATTTGGCAGCTTGTAGTAATAAAGCCGCTAAGTATCTTTTTTTTAATAAAACTTATAGTAAGAAACAAGCTCTTATACTTAATAATGCTGTAAATATAAATGATTTCATCTACAATGAAAAGCTGAGACATGAAGCAAGGAATGAACTTTGTGCAGGTGGGAAACTAGTATTGGGGCATGTAGGCAGGTTTACGGAACAGAAAAACCACCATTTTCTAATAGATATCTTTAAATCAGTGCATGATCAGTATCCAGATTCTATGCTTGTAATGGTAGGTGATGGGCCCTTACGTCCGGGATTAGAAACAAAAGTAGCCGAATTAGGTTTATCTTTAGCTGTTAAATTTTTAGGTGTTAGGAATGATATTCCGAAATTATTACAGGGAATAGATTTATTTGTACTCCCATCGCTTTATGAAGGTTTACCAGTTGTTTTGATAGAAGCTCAGGCAGCAGGTTTGAGTTGTATTTTATCTGATACTATTACCCGTGATACTGATATAACAGGGAGGGTGAAGTTTATAGGTTTAAATGCTTCGCCGAACATCTGGGCTCACGAAATACTTTCTTCACCAAGCAACCATGAAGATACATCAGAAATGATACGTAGGAATGGCTATGATACTGCTACAACGGCAAAAAGGCTGGCGGATCTTTATATAAATAAGGCCATTTAAAACTGAAATTTTGATTTCTATTATAAATGAATGCATATAAAAAGCATGAGTAATTATTGAGAAATGGTTTTATAATAAATGTTTTGACCATTTCCTTATTTATTTTTAAATTCTAATTTTGTCATTTAATAAGTTCATTAACAGAATTAAACCATCCTCTTTCAAACATATATAGTAACTTCTTATAATTTAGCTTTGTTATGAAGGGAGAATGCCAAATGAATACAAGCAGTAATAAAATCCCTAAAACGATTCACTATTGTTGGTTTGGAGGAAAAGAAAAACCAGACATAGTAAAAAGGTGTATAGAGAGCTGGAAAAAAAATTTGTTAGAATATGAAATCACAGAGTGGAACGAAGATAGCTTTGAAATAAACTGTAACTCATATGTAAGAGAGGCTTATGAATCTAGAAAATTCGCCTTCGTGAGTGATTATGTAAGAGTACACGTTTTATACCACTTTGGAGGAATTTATTTAGATACAGATGTTGAAGTCTTCAAACCCTTCGATGATCTATTGCATCATGATTCATTCTGGGGATTTGAACAAGAGAACTATATAGCTACGAGCACGATAGGGGCAGCGAAAGGTAATAAGCTGATCAAAACATTTTTAGATTCATATACAGAAAAGACTTTCATTAAAGAAGATGGAAGTTACGATGATCTAACCAACGTAGCGATCGTTACCGAGATACTAAAAAACATAGGACTAAAAACCAATGGACAATATCAAGAAATAGATAATATAGGGACATTTTATCCTCAAACATATTTCTCTCCATACGATTATATCAACTGTAGGAAGTTTATAACTGAAACCACGTATGCTATGCATCATTTTTACAAAAGCTGGCTGCCGCCCAAAGCAAGATTTAAAGGCAATATAAAAACAATAGCAGCTAAAATGATAGGTGGAGACAATATAGCTAGAATTAGAAAATTAGTTTCAAGAACTTAGGAGGCCAAAATGAAAGATATATTGATCGCCTCTTTTGATATGGAAGTTGGAGGAGTAGAACGAAGTCTTATAAGTATGCTTGAAAACTTTGATTACAAGAACCATGTTGTTGATTTAATGCTGTATAAACATCAAGGTGATTTTATGGATTTAGTTTCTAATAAAGCAAATCTATTAGATGAAATTCCACAATACACCACTTTTAGAAAATCCATAAGTAAAACACTAAAAGATAAGCAGTATAGTATCGGATTGGCAAGAATTTTATCAAAGATAAATGCTGATCTTACAGGAAGAATAAAAAAAACAGCGGAGCCAGGATATTACCAGATGCAATTAATGTGGAAGTATGCTTTGCCGTTTCTGCCGAAAATAGATAAAGAATATGATGCGGCTATTAGTTATTTGTGGCCGCATTATTTTATTTCTGAAAAGGTTCAGGCCAAGAAAAAAATTGCATGGATTCATACGGATTATTCTACAGTGGATACGAATATAAACATGGACTTGAAAATGTGGAATAAGTTTGATCATATTGTAGCTGTATCGGAAGCATGCAAAAGTTCATTTATAAAAAAATATCATCAATTAGAAAAAAAGGTTATTGTAATAGAAAATATCACTTCTCCAGAGTTCATAAAAAAAATGGCTAATGAAGTAGTAGATAATCCTCTGACTAATGACAACAGGTTTAAAGTTGTAACAGTGGCTAGATTATCTCATGCGAAAGGAATCGATAATGCCGTTAAAGCTTTAAAAATATTAAAAGATAAAGGTTATGAAGATATAGCCTGGTATGTAGTCGGATATGGCGGAGATGAAGTGATGGTTAAAGGCTTGATTAAAGAATTGAAGCTGGAGGACAGTTTTATATTATTAGGGAAACAAACTAATCCATATCCATATATGAAAGCAGCTGATATATACGTCCAGCCATCCAGATATGAAGGAAAGGCTGTGACAGTGGGGGAAGCCCAAATTCTCTCAAAGCCAGTTATGATCACGAATTACACAACAGCCAAAAGCCAGGTAAAGGATGGGATTGACGGATATATTACAGAATTATCAGTTGAAGGAATAGCAACTGGAATTGAAAAGTTATATAAGAATTCTGTTGTAAGAAATGGGTTAACTAACAACTGCAGTAAAACAGATTATAGTAATAGTTATGAATTAGATAAGTTGTATGCGATTATAGGAGATTAAAAACAACAAATTTAATTAGGTACCATAAAAAATGTATCTAAAATTATGATTCAAAAGATTCGTTAGTAAAGGAGGAGGGATACAGACATGAGTAAAAAAGTAAGTGTTATAATACCTGTTTACAATGCGGAAAAATATATTGTTGAATGTATCGAATCACTCTTAAGTCAGACACTTCAAGAGTGCGAGTTTATATTTATAAACGATGGTTCTAAGGATCGTAGCAGGCAAATTATTGAGAACTATAAAAAAGTGGATTATAGAATAAAACTTATAAATCAAGAAAATCAAGGTGTAAGTGCTGCAAGGAATACTGGATTACATATAGCTGCTGGCGAATATATTGGATTTGTTGATGCTGATGATTATATAGAAAAAGATATGTATGAAATATTATATAACTCAGCAAAACAAAGTGATTGTGATGTAGTCATATCAAATTTTGAAAGTGAGATGGAAGGGCATAAAGTAATTACGAAGTATCCATTTCCGATAGGAATTATCCTTAATAAAGATTATATAGAACAGGAGATATTACTTTATTTCCTTAAGGAAGAGAATTTAAATGCTGTATGGAATAAAGTTTATAAAAAGAAAGTAATAAAAGAAAGTAATGTGAAGTTTCCAGAAAAGGTTATATTAGGAGAGGATGAATTGTTTAATATACAATTTTTTAGTAATGCAGCCACTATGAAGTATATAGATTATACAGGATATCATTATAGAGAGGTTATAGGAAGTGCCACTAGAAATATATTAGAAAATAATTATTTAAGCATAGCTTTAGGAGTATACACTTTAGAATTACCAGAAATATATATTGGTAAGATTGATAAAGTGAAGATACATCAACTAAAGTCGATAAGGCTTATAAAAAGTGTAATGTCTTACATACATATGTATTTTGCGCCATGTAAAGATGTAAGTTTCAGTAAAAGGTATGAATATGTAAAGAATATGGTGAGCAATAAATATATTAGGGATGCACTACCTATATATTATAGTGAAATTTACAACACTTTAGGAAGATATGAAAAATTTATAATAAATATGATAAAAAGAAAATCTGTTATGGGGTTATATTGTGCTACTGCTTACAGTAGATTCAGAAATAAATGATTGATGGGGGAATTTAGTATGAAGATTATGATGTTTGCTCATGCTGGCAGTCTTAATAGAGGGTGTGAGGCTATCGTTCGTTCATCTACTAATATCATAAAAGAGAAAATAAATGGAGCAAAGGTATATTTAGCATCACAAAGACCAGAAACAGACAAGATAATAGTTAAATTAGATGGGATTTATGATGGTTCTAAACGCAGTCTAAAGAAATACTCATATGATTGGCTACTATCTTCACTTCAATATAAGTTTTTTAACAATGATTCCTATGCATTGAGTAAAATTGAACACAACATAATAAAGCATCTAAAAGACATGGATGTCTATTTATCTATAGGTGGAGATAATTATTGTTACGGGGAACAGCCCGGATGGTATGAGATTGATAGAAGAGTGAAAGCAAAAGGAAAGAAGTTAGTTTTATGGGGATGTTCAATTGGTGAAGAGGATATGTCAGAAAGAAAACTAGAAGATTTAAAATTATTTGATTTAATCCTGGCTCGTGAAACCCTTACTTATCGTATGCTAAAAAGTAAAGGACTTAAAAATGTTAAATTGTGTGCAGATCCTGCCTTTACGATGGAAAAAGAAGAATTAGAGCTCCCTCAGGGCTGGCAAGAAGGGAATACAGTAGGACTTAACTTCAGTCCGCTTGTATGGAATAGAAATAAGGAATCTCAGGCTTCAGTACGAGACCTTATAAATCATATATTACATACGACAGATTCAACAGTAGCTTTTACACCCCATGTTATAGAAGATGGAAATAATGATTATGAAGTTTTATATAAATATTATGAAGAGTTTAAGAATACAGGCAGAGTGATTATACTACCAGATCATTTGAATGCAATTCAGTATAAGGGCTATATTGCAAGGATGAGATTTTTTATCGGAGCTAGGACGCATGCAACGATAGCTGCTTACTCAAACTATGTTCCAACTATGGTATTAGGCTATAGTGTAAAGTCAAAAGGAATAGCAAAAGATCTATTTGGAGAAGAAAAATTAGTTCTAGGAATAGAAGAAATATCTAACAGTCAAAAGCTAAAAGCTTCATTTGATGAAATGGTGAGAGAAGAAGATGTAATAAGACAAAGACTGCAACAATCCATACCGAATATAAAGAAAATGTCATACAAAGCTGTAGAATATTTAAATGAGTTAGTTCGGTAGCATGAGGTATATTATGAAGAAAAATTTATTATTTGTTATGCCTAGCTTATCTGCTGGTGGCGGAGAAAAAAGTTTAGTGAATTTATTATCCCAGATAGATTACGATTTATATAATGTAGATTTATTTTTGTTAAATCATGATGGTATATTCATGGAGTTTGTACCGAAAGAGGTTCAACTTCTATCATTACCAGATGCATATCATTTATTTACTTTACCACTATTTAAATCAATTAAAAAGCTGTTATTAGGAGGGAAAATATCATTAGCCTGTAATAGAATCATGTTTGCCATAAATAATAGAAGTACTAAAAATACATCCATTAGAGAACAACATAACTGGAAACATCTTTCTGAATCTTTAGATAAATTAAATAAAAAATACGATGTAGCTATAGGATTCCTCGAGAAAACATCTACATATTTTTGTGTAGATAAAGTCGATGCATATAAAAAAATAGGATGGGTCCATATTGATTATGATAAGTTAGGCATGGATCCAAGTATTGATATTGAGTACTTTAGCAAGCTGAATAATATTGTTACTGTATCAGAAGAGTGTGCAAATATACTAAAAAGTAGATTTCTCAGCCAAAAAAATAAGATAGATGTTATTTATAATATTGTATCACCAACGATGATTAATAAAATGGCTAACCAGGATAATATCGATGTGTATGATAAAAAAGGTGATGAGATTATTATCCTCTCTATAGGGAGGTTACATTATCAAAAAGGCTTTGAGATGGCCATAGAAGCCTGTAAGAAATTAGTTGATAAAGGATACAACATAAAATGGAATATTATAGGTGAAGGAGAAGAAAGAGAAAAGCTAACAAGTCTAATAAAAGCAAACAATTTAGAACATAACTTTAAATTACTAGGTTTGAGATCTAATCCCTATCCATATATAAAGCAAGCAGATATATATACGCAAACATCAAAGTTTGAAGGGAAATCAATAGCTATAGATGAAGCGAAAATATTGAATAAACCTATTATTGTTACTAATTTTAGTACCGCAAAAGATCAAATAAATGACGATGTAGATGGTTTAATCGTAGACATGAATCCAGCTGCTGTTGCAGAGGGGCTTGAGAAACTTATAACAGACGTAAGTCTAAGAGAGAAATTAACACACAACTTATCCCATTTGAAATTAGGCACGGAAGAGGAAATTCATAAGTTATATAAACTTTTTAACTAGGTGATGATAGGTTTATGAAAAAAAATATCTTATTCGTAATGAATAATTTGACCTGCGGCGGTGCTGAAAAAGCATTAATTTCTTTATTAGAAACGATAGATTATTCTATGTATAATGTAGATTTGTTTTTGTTTAAACATGAAGGGCTATTCTTTAGTAAAATACCTAAACAAGTGAACCTATTAGAAGAACCTTTTGAGTATAAATATTTTGATATGTCAATAAAGAAAGCTATGGTCGATTGCATAAAAAAAGGAAGAGTGGATATAGCTTTATCAAGAGTATTTGCAGGCTATATATTTAAAAGAGAAAAAAATAGAGCTAGATGTGAGCAGAGGGTTTGGAAATATATATCAAAATCTTTGAAGGCCATCGATAAGAGATATGATGCAGCTATTGGATTCCTTGAAAAGAATCCAATTTATTTTTGTATAGATAAGGTAAAAGCAAACAAGAAAATAGGATTTATACATACTGATTATGACAAGTTAGGAATGGATCCAGATATTGATGTAAAGTATTTTGGCAAATTAGATAATATTATAACGGTATCTAATGAGTGTGTTAATATACTTAAGCAAAGATTTCCTATGTATAATAAAAAAATAGAACTTATGTACAACATAGTGTCTCCTAAGATAATAAATAAAATGGCATTAATGGAAGTAGATATAAAGCGCAATGGTATAATTACTATAGTTTCTGTAGGGAGACTACACTATGCAAAAGGATTTGGAATGGCTGTAGAAGCTTGCGAGATGTTAATTAGAAATGGATATAATGTTAGATGGTATGTTGTTGGAGAAGGAGAAGAGAGAGAAAAATTAGAGAAGCTAATAAAAGATAAAAATTTAGAAAAAGTATTTATATTAATGGGGCTCAAAGAAAATCCATACCCATATATAAAGCAATGTGATATATATGTACAAACTTCATTATTTGAGGGACAATGTTTAACAATTACAGAAGCAAAAATATTAAACAAACCTATTGTTTCAACGAATTTTCCGGTTATATATGACCAACTTAATAATGAAAAGAATGGTTTAGTTGTTAATCAAGATTCGACATCAATATACGAAGGAATAAAAAAATTAATAGATGATGATAAATTAAGAAATAGACTAATAGGTAATTTATCTAAAGAGAAGTTAGGAACTGAGTCAGAAATACAAAAATTATATGAATTAATTAAAGCAGTATAGAAAGGAGGCAAGTATATGTTTATTCAGATAATAAGCTTGGTGCTGCTTAGTGTGATAGCAGTAATTATCCTGATCGATATTATTCCTATATTTAAAGATTGGGTAAGCAGAATACATATAGGAAGATATAATGATAAAAATGTCTGGAATCAATCAATCACTGAAACAGGTGTTAAGTGGCTAAATAGGACGCCAAAGATTAAGGTAACTGATAATACGAGGTTAGTCGCGATAGATATGCTAAAGGGTAATTATACTAAAAGTGCTATACAGGACTGGCAAGAAGCATCTTTAGTTTTAGGGTTGTCAGAATATGTGAAACACAATGATGATGAAATAGTTAAAAATGAAATGATGAAGTTTTTGAATTCAAAATTTGATTATAACGGTCAATGGATCAATAAGCCCGAACATGTAGATGGAGCAATACTTGCTTATGCTGTTATGAAGCTGGATTTTATAGATACAGATAAATATAAAAAAGCATTAGATTACACGTGGGAAATGATTAAAGAGCATATAGGTGAAGATGGGACGGTTGGATATAGGAAGTCTATACAAAGCTACAGATATGTAGATACGATAGGCTTCATATGTCCTTTTTTAGTTTCTTACGGGACTAAATACGATAAAAATGAATGTATAGATTTAGCAATAAAACAAATTAAAGAATATGAACAATATGCAATGCTAGAGGAACATTATATTCCAAGTCATGCGTATAAGCTGGAGAATAAAGCTCCGCTCGGGTTATATGGATGGGGAAGAGGTCTTGGATGGTTTGCTATCGGCCTTATAGATGCATGGAACGAACTGCCGGAAAAAAATCCATATAAGCCGGTGCTGGAGGAAAGTATCAAAAGATTTGCTAAGGCAGCTATGAGGTTTCAACAAGAGAATGGAAGCTGGAATTGGACTGTGACTAGGAATGAATGTAGACCTGATTCTTCAACCACAGCAACCTTAGGGTGGTTTATGTTTAATGCAGTAAAAATAGATGAGATTTCAAAAGAGTGTTTAGCCAGCACAGATAAAGCTATAAACTACTTAATGAGGGTTACAAGAAGAAATGGAGCGGTTGACTTTTCTCAAGGCGATACGAAAGATATAGGAGTATATTCAATGTTGTTTAATACATTGCCTTTTACTCAGGGGTTTTGTATTAGGATGATAAATTCACATAACAATTCTAAGGTAGCGTGAGCTTTTATGATAAAAAAGATGATTAACTTTTTTCAGGCCAGGCTTAGAAAGAGTATTTTAGAAGAAATATGGTTAGAAGATTATATAAAGCTGGGAATGAAAATAGGTGATAATTGCTCTATTCAACTTGGTGTAATATTCCATTACTCTCATTGTTGATTGATAAGGATAGGTAATAACGTCACCATAGCACACCAAGCATATTTATTAGTTTATGATGCTAGTACAAAAAAGCTAAATAATTACACTAAAATCGGGAGTATTACTATAGAAGACAATGTATTTATAGGGGCAAGAGCCTTGATTACGCCGGGAGTTACCATTGGTAAGAATTCCATGGTTGCAGCTGGAAGTATTGTAACAAAATCTGTACCAGAAAGGAGTGTAGTAGCCGGCAATCCCGCTAAAGTTATATCTACAGTAGAGACATACATGGAAAAGACTAAACAATTAAGAGATGTTACTAAGGTATATGGTAGTAGTTACACGATAGGGGGGAAATATATCACATCTTGATAAGAGTAAAATGTGTGAAGAACTAATAAATAAAATAGGACTTGTTGAATAAAATTTTATATTTAAACTATACCTTTAAAGAATTTTGGTTTTTTAATATATATGTATTCCATGAAGGGGATCAAATGAGAGTCAAAAATTCTATCATTAATATATCCGCAGGTTTAGCAAATCAACTTATTATTACATTATTAAGTTTTATTTCAAGAACGGTGTTCATTAGCAGTTTAGGCATTGAGTACTTAGGAATCAATGGGCTCCTTTCCAATATATTGGCCATGCTGACTTTAGCAGAGGCGGGAATAGGGGCTAGTATCATGTACAGCCTTTATAAACCAGTAGCAGAAAATGATCAAGTGAAAATTAATGTGTTGATGAAATTTTATCGAAATGTCTATATGGTAATAGCCTTAGTTGTATTGTTACTTGGCTTATCAATTATGCCTTTTCTTGAATATTTCATCAAAGATTCAAATGTTGAAAACATTTATTTAATTTATAGCATTTTTTTGCTTAATACTGTTTTACCATATTTATATGTACACAAAAATTCGTTTTTAAATGTTTGTCAAAAGGGCTATATTGTAACGGGAATCTACTCTGTATCATCGATCGTATCTGCTTGTCTTAAAATAGGAATATTATATTTTACGAAAAATTATATTTTATATTTAGTGATAGACAGCATTATAACGATCATTACCTCTATTTTCTTATCTATTACAGTAAACAAAATGTATCCATTTCTCAAAAATAAAGTATCCAGTAAATTGGATGGTGAGACGAAAGGTAATATCATTAAAAATGTAAAGGCTATCGTATTGCAAAATATAGGCAATTACTTAGTGTTTGGTACTGACAATATCATTATCTCTTCATTTGTTAGTGTTGCGGCGGTTGGATTGTATTCTAATTATAATATGTTAATCGATATTTGCAGGACTTTTATCAATCAAGTTTTTAATAATATTTATCATAGTGTAGGAAACCTAGTGGCAAATGAAAGTACAGATAAAGTTTATAGTGTATATAAAGTATATATGCTTCTCAACTTTTGGCTATATTCGTTTTTTACTATAGGCTTGTACATTATGGTAGAGTCCTTTATTACTTTATGGTTAGGTAGAAAATTTTTAATGAGTGAAGGTGTGTTAATCATATTGATGATTATTTTTTATGAAAGAGGAATGAGAAACTCGATCACTACGGTGAAAACAACATCAGGAATCTTTCATGAAGATAGATACGCTCCTTTATATCAGGCTGCTGTGAATCTTGTTGTTTCAATTGTATTGGTTCGATATATCGGAATAGCCGGTGTTTTCATTGGAACCCTTATAAGTGCATTAGTTGTCCCATTTTGGACTACACCTTACTTAGTGTATAAAAAAGTGTTTCATATGCCTGTTAGTCATTACTTTCGTAAATATACTTATTATGCAGCTGTAGGTATGGGAACTTGTCTTATAACAAGTTTTATATGCAGCTTTATTTCATATAATGGGATTTTAAATTTGATATTAAGAGGAATGTTTAGTTTAGTCATTCCAAACTTAATTTATATATCTATTTTTTATAAAACAGATGAGTTTAAATATTTATTTGGCATTGTTAAAAATATTATGGGAACGTTGTTGGGGAGGTTTAAGGTGAATAAGAAAATTAGAAATGCAGGTTAAACAAGGATCATCTACTACTCTGAGTTTTATAATTTACGAAAGTATTTTTATAGTGGGTTACAATAAAGAAAACTAAGATAAGCATAGTTTCTTTAGTTTGTAGAATGGGCTTTTCTTTGATATCTAGTTTCTTATTGTTTTAGAACGGATTCTTGTGGAGTAGCCACTACTTGTTTGGTGTTTGCTCTTAAGAGATCATAGAAAGACATGGGGAAGAAAGGAGTACAATCATCGTGGAGATTTCAAAAAATGATACGAAAACTCTAAAAGGAGTAGCTATTTTATTCATGCTGCTTCTTCATTTGTTTGGACGGAAAGAGATTAATGGATTGTATGAAGTCTTTCCAATAATTAATGGAGTTCCTTTGATTTACTATCTAGGACTATTTGGCGATGCGTGTGTACCTATATATTGCTTCGCAAGCGGGTATGGATTGTTTGTGGTACATAGTAGGGAACAGAAATCTAACGTGATGAAGAATTTTGCACGTATCTTCAAGCTGCTGATTAATTTTTGGATAGTACTAGTACTGTTTGTTGGTATTGGGTTTCTTGCTGGCAAGGCAGAGTCTTTCCCAGGGAGTTTAGCTGAGTTTCTTCTTAATTTCTTTGTATTATCAAACTCATATAATGGAGCATGGTGGTTCTTGCAGACATATATCATCCTTGTGCTTTTAGCGCCTTTGCTTGTCAAGTTTGTAAGGAAATATAATTCTATTATGTTGCTGTTCCTTTCCGGTATTATCTATTTGGTGAGTTATGTTCAGCGTATAAAACATGTTTTCGACTTTGGTGATCATACAATCCTAAATATGTTTGTAAACACTATGGTATTGGTTGGTACGTCCTTACTGCCATTCATGATTGGTACCATTTTCGCAAAGGAAAAGGTTTATTCGAAGCTATACAATAAGTTTTACAGTTACTCTTATAAGAATATACTCTGTTTTATTGGTATAGTCATGCTGGTAATCATACATTCTCTTTACGAGTCCATGATCATTGCCCCATTTACGGCCATTGCCTTTATATGTTTCTTCAATCTTATGGATAAGAGCAGGTTCATACAAAAGGTATTCACCTTTTTTGGTGATCATTCGACAAACATATGGTTGACCCATATGTTTTTTTATATGTCGATTTTTCCGGAACTGACATTTGCGCCTAAATATCCGATCCTAATTTTTGCCTGGCTGCTCATATTATGTCTCATTTCATCATCTGTGATCAATTCTATATATAAACCCATTATACGGTTGGTTGACAAAAGGGCTTCCAATAGGCCTAAAGATTCCTCTAGTGTAGTTGGTCAAAAGACAATTTAAAAGTTCTATCGATTGTTTTAAAGATTTATCACCATTTCTTTCTAGGAGGAGATATCCATGAAAAAAGTTTTTCCACTTTTTTTTGCTGCAACTATTGCAAGTTCATCATTTGCTGTTTATGCACAAGCGGGTGAAACCAAGCAAGTGGTTGGAGCCGGTCAAACAGAAGGTGAAATGACAAAAGAGAAAAATTCACTGGAAGAAGTAAAAGAGTTAACATTAGAGGATGTTATAAGAAGGGGAACAGAGAATAGCAAAAATCTAACAGTTTTACAACTTAACTTAGAAATAATAAAAAATCAAATTTTAAAAGCAAACTATGATAAAGATAAGGCTGCTCAAGAAATTAAAAAATTAGAAAATAAAATAGAAGATTTAAAAGATGAAAAAGAACGTTTATCAGTAGCAAGTAAAAGAAGTATAAATATTGAAGACAGAACTAAGTATAGGGAGTCTATAGAAGCGTTAGAAGATCAAATTAAATCTTTAGACACGTTGATTAAAAAATTAGAAGCAGGGCAATTGCAGCTGCAGTTTCAAGAAGAAGAGGTAAAAGAAGGCGTCCGGCTGATGTTAACTTCTTCCTATACAAACATCTTATTGCTTCAAGAGCAAATGGGTGTCACTAAGAAATCCCTGCAATCAGCAATAAATGCGGTCAATAAAGCGCAACGTTTATATGATCTTGGCAGAGTATCGAAGGAAGCTGTCCGTCAAGCTCAATTAGCTCGAGAGAATGTGGAGAAACAGCTGAAAGATCAAGAAAAAAGCTATGGTCATACAGTGGCTGATCTTAGTTATGAGATTGGTGTCGCCTATAACCCGAATGTGATAATGAAGCCTATTGAATTTAAAGCGACCGATTTTGCACAGCCTACGGATATCAGCTTTTTAATTGAACATTCATTTAAGATGAAAAAAGCTCAAAAAGATTTAGAATCTGCTATTTTAGAGCGCGATAACGTTTATAAAGATTACGAAAATGGCGATGCTAAGGTTACGATTTATGACAAAGCTCAACAAGATTACCAAGTGAAAATTGCTGAAGAATCATTTGCTTCAACAAAAGATCATATAGCGACCGCAATTAAACAATTATATCAAGCTGGGGAAGATTCTTATTCCTCATATGAAGAAGCGGTTCGTCAATTAGAGAATAAAAGAAAAGATTTGAATGGCTTAACAATTCGTTATAAGTTAGGAAGAGTTTCAAAATACGATTATGAACAAGCACAGCTTGGGCTGGAACAAGCAGAACTAAAAGTTTTTACAGCTAAAGTTCAAAACTATACAATCCAACAATCCATTGCCGCTTTACAAAGGGGATATGTTCAATAAAAAGTAAGTAGCAATGTTACTTACTTTTTTTATTTTTATCAATAACCGTGATCATAAATGTTAGAAAATCGTGCATCCCAATGAACGAATTGAGGTGCTTTTTTTGTTTCCAAAAACTAATTAGCCTGGCTTCAAAAAATTAAAGATAACTGGAGGGAAGGGATTTATGAAAATTCTAGTCACAGGCGGAGCGGGGTATATCGGAACACATACGTGTGTGGAGCTGTTAAATGCGGGTTATGAAATCGTGGTGGTCGATAATTTTTCGAACAGCAAACCGGAAGCTTTAAAACGTGTCAGCGAAATTACAGGTAAGGATTTTCCGGTTTATGAAGCCGATTTGCTGGATAAGGATGCGTTGAGTACCATTTTTTCTGAAAACGAAATTGAGGCCGTGATTCATTTTGCAGGGCTGAAGGCAGTTGGGGAGTCCGTTACCTTGCCGCTTTGGTATTACGATAACAATATTACCGGCACGATTCGGTTATGTGAAGTCATGAAAGACTATGAGGTCAAAAAGCTAGTCTTCAGTTCTTCCGCTACTGTATATGGAATGCCGGAATCTGTCCCTATATCCGAAACATTTTCACTTGGAGCAACGAATCCATATGGGCGCACAAAGCAGATGATTGAAGAAATCTTGCGTGATCTGAATGTGTCTGACCATGAATGGAGCGTTGCTCTTTTGCGTTATTTCAATCCTATCGGCGCGCATAAAAGCGGACGCATTGGTGAAGATCCGAATGGCATTCCAAACAACCTTCTGCCATATATCTCGCAAGTGGCTATCGGGAAATTAAGTGAGCTAAGCATTTTTGGCAACGATTATCCAACTCCTGATGGTACCGGAGTCAGGGATTATATCCATGTTGTGGACCTTGCCATCGGTCATTTGAGAGCGCTTGAAAAAATATTGGTATCAAATGGTGTAGGAGCCTTCAACCTTGGTACGGGAAATGGATATAGTGTATTAGAGATAGTGGCTGCCTTCGAAAAAGCATCAGGCAGAAACATTCCATATAAGATGGTGGAACGCCGTCCCGGTGATATAGGGGTTTGCTATGCAGATCCGACAAAGGCAAGATTAGAACTCGGCTGGGCTGCTGAAAGAGGAATCGAAGAGATGTGTGAAGATTCATGGAGATGGCAGTTCAATAATCCGAATGGGTACGAGGAAGAGATTGAACAGCTAACGGGAATCGGTGTGAGAGAAGGATAAATTGGAAAGCATTCTCTGGAGCCGCCCTAAAAACAAGTCATCTGACATAATGATGCAAATGCAAAGAAAGAAAATCGGTACATTACGAATGGGTGATTTTCTTTCTATCTAAATTTCTAGACTCTTAGACTGCAGGAATGGGGTTAAATAGATGAATATTTCTGATAAGCTAACTCAACAGCAATTTCGAGAAATTTTATTCAATATATACAAAAAAGGTCAAGAATCAGAAAAGATGGAAGTCATAGATTTAATAAACGAAATTAAGCAACAAATTATGTCGGTGATGAATATATCCAAGTAAAAGGACATAGAAAAAAAGATATAGTGGTAGGCCTGAAAGCGACAGTTTACTCCTATATTTAGAGAAAATTCAATGATCGAGATATGTGGGGGATTTTGATAGAAAGTGATCTCCCAAAATCTTGATGAGGAGCATGGTTACACATGAAGCGACTTTTTGATTTGTTGGTTTCTTTGTTGTTATTAATGTCTTTCTTTCCCATTATCATGATCGTGGCAATCCTAGTTAAATTAAAGCTGGGATCTCCTATCATCTTCAAACAACAACGCCCCGGACTGCATGGAACTCCTTTTTATGTGTGTAAATTCCGGACAATGACGGATGCAAGGGATAATGGCGGCCAACTATTGCCCGATCATATTCGATTAACGTCATTTGGAAGATTCCTTAGAAAATATAGTTTAGATGAATTACCGCAGCTATTAAACGTTGTGAAAGGCGACATCAGTTTAGTTGGACCGAGACCGCTGTTAATGGAGTACTTGCCATTATATACGGAAGAACAGGCGAAACGGCATAATGTGAGACCTGGAATTACGGGCTGGGCTCAAGTGAATGGAAGAAACGCGATTACGTGGGAAGAGAAATTTAAGCTGGATGTATGGTATGTAGAGAATCAATCATTCTTACTTGATATGAAAATATTAGTTCTAACGATCATAAAGGTGTTTAAATCTGAAGGAATCAATCAAGACGGTCATGTAACGGCGGAGAAGTTTTACGGAACAAACTCATCTGCGAAAAGGGGTAACGGATGAAAATTGTCATTGTTGGAAAAGGCGGTCATAGCAAGGTCATTAAAGATATTATCCTATCAAACAAAGAATATAAGATTGTCGCCTATTTAGATGATCGATATGAAGATGTCACGATGATCGATGGCATGTATTATGGACCGATTATGGCAGCACAAAAGATGATCGGTTACTTCGACGATCTAAAATTCGTTATAGCCATCGGGAATAACAAAATTAGAAAATCAATCGTCGGACAGCTAGCCCTTTCTGAACGTGATTATGCCACATTGATACATAGCAAAGCTGTCATTAGTCCAAGTGCGAAGATCGGGAGCGGTACAGTTGTGATGGCTTCTGCCGTCATTAATACGGATGCGGAAATTGGTCATCACGCCATTATTAACACAAATGCGGTTGTGGAACATGACAATAAAATAGGCGATTTTGTGCATATTTCTCCAGGTGCCACCCTTACAGGCTCTGTTACGGTAGGAGAAGGGACGCATATAGGGGCATGTGCTGTCGTTATTCCAAACGTTCAAATTGAAGAATGGTCTGTTGTTGGCGCCGGAGCAACGGTTATACATGATATTCCAACAAACTGTACGGCTGTTGGTACTCCGGCCAAAATTATAAGAAAAGAAGCTATTGGGGGTGTGTGAAATGAACATGGTTAAAAATAAAAAAAGAATCTATTTATCTTCTCCACACATGAGCGATAATGAGCAAGCGTATATTAAAGATGCTTTTGATACAAATTGGATTGCGCCGCTTGGCCCGAATGTCGATGCCTTTGAGAAAGAGCTTGCCTCCCATGTTGGGGTGAAAGATGCGGCAGCGGTCAGTTCCGGCACGGCAGCCATTCATTTAGCCTTAAGGTTGCTGGATGTGCAAGCAGGAGACAAGGTGTTTTGTTCAAGCCTTACCTTTGTCGCAAGTGCGAATCCGATTGTTTATCTAGGAGCTGAACCGGTCTTTATTGATTCAGAACCCGAAACATGGAACATGTCTCCAAAAGCGTTGGAACGTGCCTTAAGTGATGCGGCGAAAGAAGGAAAGCTGCCAAAAGCGGTGATCGTCGTCAATTTATATGGCCAGAGCGCTCAGATCGATGAAATCCTTTCCGTGTGCGAGCACTATGATGTTCCTGTCATAGAGGATGCGGCAGAGTCGCTTGGTTCTAGATACAAAGGTAAAGCGAGCGGAACATTCGGCAAGTTCGGGATTTATTCCTTTAATGGCAACAAAATTATCACCACATCCGGCGGAGGCATGCTTGTTTCCAATGATGTTGAAGCATTAACAAAAGCACGCTTTTTGGCAACTCAAGCTCGGGATCCGGCTCCCCACTATCAGCACAGCGAGGTAGGCTACAATTATCGCATGAGCAATATTCTGGCGGGAGTGGGAAGGGCGCAGTTAGAAGTATTGGAGGATAGAGTGGAAGCCAGACGATCTATATTTGAACGGTATTATCAAGAATTGGCCTACATACCTGGCATTTACTTTATGCCTGAATTGGAACATACCCGCTCTAATCGTTGGCTTACAACCTTAACAATAGAGGAAAAAGAAGCGGGTCTTTCTGTCGAATCATTGTTACAATCATTGGCTGAAGAAAACATTGAAGCCCGCCCTGTTTGGAAACCGCTTCATATGCAGCCGCTTTTTGAAGGAGCTGCATACTATTCTCATAGCGAAAGTGAACATGTATCGGAACAATTATTTAAAACGGGTATTTGTCTGCCTTCTGGATCGAATATGACAGAAGAAGACCAAATGAGGGTTATCGATTGTGTTAAAAATTCTTTAAGAGTCATCAAGGTTTAACTTATGAAACAATCTTCTCTTCATGATGTTTTGCCTTTCTATAGTACTTTTCTTTTAACTGAATATCGAGACAATCTTTATAGAGGGTGTAACAGTAAGCATACATGATGTTATGATAATGGTACCTAGTTTTTTTTATTGCAGCCGTTAAAATTGAAAACATGGTACATTACCTCCACATTAAATGTTACGATTGCAGATATGGATGAAGCGAAGACGACAATGGGGCAATAAAGAAATACGGTTTCTTCGCCATCTTTTACCATCTTATGATGAGCATTCGTGATTTTTATCTTTAATTTACACTAGAAAGCTATCATAAGTCCAAAACAACATTTTATAAAGGAAACGATCATCTTCTTCAAAAAATAAAGAAGTTACAATCGGTTTAAAAGCTTATTCAGAAAGTTGGATATTTCGTGCGTAACAAAATGAAAGTAAAAAAAACATTGATCGGTACGTTCTTTCTAGTCATCATTTTGTTAATCGGTCTCGTTTATTTTTATGCCGGGAAGTTTTTAGTGATCGATGAAAAAGCTAAAAAATCCGATGTCATCATCGTTTTGAGCGGTGATCGAGGTGCTAGAATCGAACAAGGTGTTGAACTTTATCATCAAGGATATGGCAAATATATCATGATTTCGGGTGGAACGGTTTATGATGATGTGACGATTGCTCAGCTGATGAAGGATCACGCCATGAAATTAGGAGTGCCGGAAAGAGCAATCGTGATGGAAGATAAGGCCGACAGCACGTATGAGAATGCTGTTTTTTCAAGAGAGCTGGTTCAAAAACTAAAATTCAGATCAGCTATTGTCGTTTCATCTAATTATCATATGAGAAGGGTCAAGATGCTGTTTGACAGGGAGTACAAACATGGTCATGTGTCTTTGTCTTATGCAAGTGCAGCAGACCCTAATTTTAATCCAGAGCATTGGTGGTCCAGCAATAAAAGTTTAATGACAACCATCACGGAGTATATAAAATTAGCAGGCTATGCTCTAGGTAAAAATTCATAAATCTGTTTCAAGATCCTTCTTAAGAAGGGTCTTTTATTTCGCTAACGGGGTACGATAGTTGAATACGAGTGGAGCAGTTGCTGATAGTAATGGCATATAAATGTTAACGGTTACAAATGTAATGACGCTAACTTTATCCCGTGACTTATCATATATATTCTATACTTAGTTGCGTGAAAGAATCATCAATCATACTGCCCATATTTAGCAACTTTCATAGGACGGATAAATTCTTTGGCTCCCTTTATATGAATAGCTTATTTTTATGTAAGAAAACTAAATGTTTTTTAAAAGATAAGGGTGAAGATGAGGTATCAATCATGATTGGTAAAAATATTTCCAGAATACGAAAACAAAGAGGATTTACACTATCTGAGCTTGCAGAAAAATCTTCAATTTCTAAATCTTATTTAAGTAATATTGAACGTAACCTAAATAAAAATCCATCTATCCAATTGATGGAAAAAATTGCGGCGGTTTTGCAGGTCGATCTCCAAAAGCTGCTTAAACCTGAGACAGAGTTAGAGCTAATGGAGCAACCGGTTGAAGAAGAATGGCTTAGTTTAATCCATGAGTTAAAAGAAGCCGGGATTGATAAAGAGGATGTTCAAGATTATAAAATACTCGTTGAATTTATCAAATGGCAGCAGGAGAATAAATTAAATTGAACGAAGAAAAAGGATCTCTTTGAAGAGCTTATAACCAAGCGGATGAAAAATACCACAGCAACAAAACCTGTTCCTTGTTGAGTACATGGAACAGGTTAGTTGGCTTCTTTTTGGGGCCATAATAGTGACCGGAATACTTTCTTGTGCTTATGTGGAGGAGAATCAATATTAGATTTTGAAAAAGTTATACATAAGACAGGCAGTTACACAGTTTAGGGATAAAGTTTATCATCTACGGTAAATTTTTTATATTTATATTTTTTCGTCAATTGTAACGGGATGTAGACTAAATAAAAGCATATTGATATCCTGATCTCTAAATTAATTTATAGATGAGCTTCTAGTGTAAGGATACAAAAAACGAATAATGGACTTTTTTCATGTGTCCATTATTCGGGTCATGGTTTGATTTGAGAAGTGTTTTACTGCAGTTTTTTTACAGTGACTTTTAAGTTGATGTTTTCTGTATGTTTTATGACGATTGAATTATTATTTGTTATAAATATGATAGGTCGTACAATTTCAGATGCAGGGGATACAGAGAACACATAGGGTTCCAACGTATTCAGGTTATGGTGAACTATAGCAGAGTATTTATCACCATCTGCCTGTAACATTACATTTTCTTTGTAAGTGTCATCAATGTCATAATTCACATAGATTCCTGGGTCCGGGGCAGGTAAAATGATGTCAGTGAATACATTATCTGATGATATAAATTTAATCATAGGATTGATGCTGTTATAGTAACGTAGATTTAATGAAGTGCTGCCGCCGGTGTATTTAAATTTGCATTCTTTTAGAAATAAAGTAAAGACAGCTTTTACAATTGTTTTATCATGGGAGATTAGATAGGAAAAGTTGGGGTTCGAAATCTCAACATTACATCTATTTAATTTTATCATGCCGCTTGGTTGGTTAAAGTCCGTTGCAAATAGATTGCTCACTGTATTTGCTATTAGGTCACAATCCTCTAATATAGTTGTTGCGGGAAAACCTGGAGTGTTTATATTCCCAACCTTTACTACGGTGTCTATAAATTTGGATTTAGTAACTTTTACTTCCCGGTCTTTTGTAAGAAAAATATGATTTATTAATACGCTGTTAGTATATTCACAATTATCTATTGCCACTTTTTCACTCTTAGTCGTCCCATTAGGGGTTTGGATATTAATCCTTAAATTGTTAAAGGTACACCCACTTTGTTTATATACCTTTAAAGTAATATCTCTTACGGTTGTTGAGTCAATAATACAGCCTTCCATTTTGTTGGCTGTAATGGAGGGAGTTCCAGAAACATTAGCATACTTAATACGATTATTTCTAAAAACATTGTTTATATTGCTGTTCCCCATGTTTATAGTAGTAACGTCTATAAAATTATTATCTGTTACGTTTATCTGATATGAATTGTTGGTGCTGAAAGACATATTTCCACCGTGCATACTATTCTCTGAAATATTAACATATGCATTTCCGAAATTAGAACTCATCAATCCAATAGTAGTTGCACAATTATAAATGACGTTTCCTCTAACATTCGTATATAACAAGCTATAAAGATTGATACCTATAGAATCCATGTTATAAATATGGTTATTTTCGATTTGAATGGAATAACATCCAGCCAATATTCCGTGATTACTGCCATACAAGAGGTTATTTCGAATAACACAGTTATCACCATACGAATCTTCTTGATTTATAGCATATCTTGTGGAATCACTAAATATAGGCTTTCCGTCCAAGAAGCTATTGGTCCCTTTACCATTGTCTCTAACTACATTATGCTGTACTACATTATAGCTTCCTCCGAGTGTTATACCTCCCCTGTGTCCATTGTATATTTCATTATATTCAACTACGTTATGGTGAGGGATTAATCCAAATTTCAATGTAATTTGTAAATTCTTAGATGGGTTTGTTTCGTTGAAAAAAAGCATTCTCATTTTTGCGGCACCCACGGGTATTGAAATATCTGTGTATATTTTCTTTTTCTTCAAAACTCCAATAAAAGTATTATCCGCCTTATAAAAGAAGACATCTACTTCTTTAGTATTTAAAGCTGTTAACCTTGTATAACCGGCCCCTGCTATTTGAAATTGGGAAAACTGGGCATCCGTAGGTATATTAATAAACCCTGTTGCTAATGTATTAGTTGAAGGAGTGGTTTGTCCTGTGGTGTAGTCTAAAGAGTTTAATGAAAGATTCATATTAAATTCCGCTAGTTCCCTAATTGCCGTACTAGAAAAAGTTATATTGTCTCCCATATAATCTCTTACAATGCAATGTTTGATAGAAGAGTATCTCGTACTTTTTTGAAAGACGACACCGTAAGAAGATTCCACTTTTCTTTCTTCGGCTGCATTTGAAAAACTTCGATCATCCCTGCATCCTATAATGGTGCCACCAATTAGGTGGGCATTTGTTACATTTTCAAATATTACACTGTTTCCTGTAAACTTGTAATAATCGGTGGTTGTTCGAGTGTCAAATGGCGATTTTCTGTCCGAATCATAAATGACTTTTAATGTTGATCCGTTTAAGTTGAAGGTCATGTTGCTGACCATTCTTATGGCTCTTGGATAACATAAAGCATATTGTCCTCTAGGCAGAACTACATCAGTAAAACCATGATTATATGCATACTGTATAGCATTATTGATACCTTGAATGTTAGTATCGGCCATAATATAATCTGCATCAGTATAAGGTTTGCTTGATAATCCCTGTTTTATGTTCCACCTATCAAGTTCTATAATATACATCCTCTAACACTTCCTTTATGTGAGATTCTAAAATGTCCCTGGATTTCTCTTTTTAGTTGGGGATTAACCTAAATATGAATATAGATAAATGATGCTTTTGGAATAGGACTTATATATAATATGAATTTGTTTTTTTCTTTGTTTGGACAAATTGTAGGGTTTTTGGCAAATGCATTTCTAATTTGCATGATAAAAAAGTAAAGGGTGAAAGTAGCTAAATAAAACTATTACAAAACTGATTGGAGGAATGTTAATAAGAATAAGCGAGGGAAAAGAATTTTTGAGGGTTTTAGGAAATTTGTATAGTAAAAGAATTGAAAATAAGACAGAAAAAGACCTGTTCCTTGTCTCGTGCATGGAACAGGTCAGCCAGCGTCTCTCTTAACGAGAAAATTAAAGTATAATCTCGAACTCTCTCATCATATTTTTCTCTAATTAACCTTTGTTTTCGGAATCTACCTGAACAGCATTGTTTTTAAAAAGCTGTTACACCGCTTTTTAAATAATTGGAGATATCCCCTAAAAAGGGAGCTATGGTGGTTCTTTAATTCCAACTCAAAGGCTAATTCGACTTTAGAAGGAAGCAGCCATCTACCTATAGTGATTGTGGTATGTTTGACTGAATCAAAGTCGAGAAATTGAAAGTAAGCAAAATTTATATATTGTGTTATGGATTTAACGTTTGTATTTCTAATTGCTTCATATTCCCACCATAAGTTTGTTCTTTTTTTCAGAGAAAGCCCCTTTTTCTCTTCTAATTGCGGGAATTGGTAATACACAATCGATAATGTTCTGATTACTCTTTTAAATGTTTTATGTGAAGCAGCATCCTTGAATAGCCTACTGTAATCCAGAGTTTCATGGAGAGAGCAGATCATTTGAATGATATCGATAAAATACTTCAGCGAATTCATGTTATGCTTCCAGCCATGTAGACAGATCATATAAAACGTATGGTAATCGGATAGCTCCATGACATAGTTGTAAGGCTTCAGGGGCTTTGCCTCAATCCAAAATTCTTCTATCCGAAGGTTGGAGGTCTTTTCTTTCAACAGAGTCCAATGGATTTCCACTGTCAGCGGAACCGGGGAACCGGGTATATGTTTACTGAAGCTGCAATGGAAATGAGAGGGGATATATTCCTCCTCTGTTGTATAGCCGAGTGATTTCACACAATCAATTGCTTTTTCAAGGTCAGGTATTTTTATTAATAAATCAATATCGGATGTGCCTCTTGCACCTAAATGGCCAAAGTATTTTTCAGCAAACGTGATACCTTTAAGCGGAATAATAGGAATTCCAGCATTTTCAAATTCTTTAAAGATGAGCTCCATTTGGTTTTTTATGAAGAGGTTTTGGTATAACGCTTCATTGTACTTTTGCTTTAGGAATTCTTGAAAAAATATTGGTGTCTGCTCAAGTTTTTCTTGTTGTTTTAATAGATGATAAATCTGAGAAGAAATGGAGAAAAACTCAATATCTTCGATGGCTTGTTTATAAAACTCCTCGTCACTCGGTAAAGAGGTTCGAGAATCATATAATGCTTGTATTAAATCAACAGCCAAGAAATGTGGCTCCTTTCCGAAAAAGATCTAAGTATTTACCGCTGTTATATAAGTTTCTTCAGATGACTGAGAGGCTTGTGTATCATATAGGCTTCGGTATACTCCATTCCTCGCCATTAGTTCTTCATGGCGCCCCGTTTGCACAATCCTTCCTTCATCCATGACAATAATCAAATCAGCGTTCTGGATGGTTGATAATCGATGGGCAATGACAAGTGTCGTACGGTTTTCCATTAATCGATTTAAAGCTTCTTGTACTTCATATTCCGTTTTGTTGTCCAGGGCAGAGGTAGCCTCGTCCAGCAAGAGCATAGGGGCATCCTTTAAAATAGCCCGCGCTATCGCGATCCGCTGCTTTTGGCCGCCTGAGAGCTTTATGCCTCTTTCCCCAATTTCGGTGTCATACCCATCCGGAAGAGATAGGATGAATTCGTGAATGCTGGCAGTTATTGCGGCCTTCATCATCTCGTCCTCTGTCATATCGGGACGTGCCAACATTAGATTTTCTCTTATGGTCCCGCCGAAAAGAAAGGTTTCCTGAGGAACATGGGCGATTGAGCTCCTTAGCTCAGACGGAGACAGCGCCTCAATCGGTCGATCATCCATGACAATACGGCCAGACTGCGGTTTGTAAAAACCTTGAAGCAGGTTGAATAACGTCGTTTTCCCGGCTCCGCTCGCACCGACAATGGCCGTCACTTTTCCTGCCGGAACAGTCAGATGAAAATGATTAAGAATCTTTTTCTGTCCGTCATAGCTGAACACAATGTTTTGGAATTGAATGAACTTTAAAAGGGGGTTAGGCGTAGTATAGGCGGTTAGCTCCGTTGATTCAGTCGGAAGCCCCAAAATCCCCAAAATTCTCTCCACGGCTGTAACCGACCGTTGGAAGCCTGCCCACTGTCCGGCGAGCCCTGTTAGCGGGTAAACTAAATGACCTACGAGATTAATGAAGGTTAACAGCGAACCAACCGACAGGATTCCATCAGAGACAAAATACGCTCCTAATCCCATACTTACAAGAAAGGTGAGGGAACTGATGGTCTGGCCTCCTGCATAAAACCAGCCATTCAGTTTCGTGTTGTCTAACTCTAAAGAATAGAGTTCTTGATTTAGAGCCGCAAATTTTTTATAAAACAGCTTTTCCAGCGTAAACGAATGTATAACCGAGGAACCAAGAAATGTTTCGTTAAGCAGGTGGTTCGTCCTGCCTAATAGACTGTGAATCAACCTGCTGTTGCGCCGAAGCAGCAGGCCGAAAACAACCCCGGCTAGTGCGGCAACAGGGGCGATCAACAGACTCAGTAAAGCGAGCTTCCAATTAATATAAACTAAATAAATGAATACGGATATGTAGATCAAAGGAAGTCGGATTAGATTAATGAGACTCGCACCTATAATCCCATCAATACTATGAATATCATTCGTAAAATGTGACAACAATTCCCCTGAGCGGAGGTTAGAAGCATCTTTAGCTCGGAGAAGCAATATATGCTTAAATAAATGAGCCTTTAAGTCTCTTTTGACTCCGTTTGTTGCCACAGACTCAAAATAAATGTCCAAAAACCCTGATGTAATGCTAATGAACGTGAGGAGGCAGCCAATCGGGATTAACCATTTAATGCGCTGAAGGTTACCTTGAACGGCCGCATCAAGGATATTTCCAAAAAACCATGCAAAAGCCAGGGTCAAAACGATATTAACGAACAACAAGAAAAAGAGAACGATATATGATTTCCGTTGTTTCATAATGTAAGGCATTAAGAAAGAAAATGTTTTTTGAACATCGCTCATGGCGAAGTACGGTTTAATGACAGCTAGTATTTCCTGTTTTTTTCGTGTAATCATAGGGACACTCCGGAAAAATTTAATGTGTTATGCTTCTTTTCTATTAAAATGTATTCTTAGTAATGGAGGCTAAATGAACGGTTTATCTTCCACAGAAGTCAAAAGTAAAGAATACTAATGACTTCAGTGAAAGGTATTAACTTATTACTTACTTCCTGCCATTACCATTACCATTACCCGGGGCTCCAGCTCCACCTGGAGTAGGATTTGGATTAGTACTTGGCCAATTGGACCCGTTGTTGCCTTTTCCAGGATGATCTAGGTTCCCTTTTCCTGGATTCCAGCATTGGGCCGTCTCAAATCGAATCGGCTGACTGCTTAAGACCATGGGGCGACTGTAAATCTTGGGGGCATTGCGGGCTGTTGACTTCATTATTTTGCCTCCTAGAATAAAATGTGGTACTATAGTTCATTATAAAGAACGGATGGTTGGAAGTAAATATTCATGGAAAATATTTTAAGACCTGAATAATTATCATCTTATATCTTCATCATCTCCGTTTTATAAAATATTCTTTTTTGTTCTTTATAATGAATTCATAAAGTACATTTAGGAATCTTTCTTCGTGTTGAATTGCTTATTTGGGAAACAAGAAGGCAAGAGACTATCTTCATCCATTTTACTGCAAAATATATTTACAAAGAGAATAGAACGGATTAAAATGAAAATGTGTTCATTATAAAGAACTATTTTGTGTATTGTTCTTTTTGGAGAACTAACAACAAGGCTGGATGGTGATGTTGAGAAAATGAAAAGGCTGTTTTCATTACAAGTAGAATCCAATATGAAATATAGGAGTTAATCGTATGCAAAATATAGTAGTTAAAATAGGGGAGCATTTCGCTTCAATCTACTCCAAATCTGAAAGGCTCATTCGCTGGATCCAAACATATTTTCAAGTCATTGAGTGGATCCCTTCTTTAAAAACGAATTCACCTTATTTGCTCATTCATATTGAGGAAGGGTATGGCATCCCTTTTGTAGATTATCATGTGGAAATCGACTCCAATCCAAGCGGAATCATTTATCGGCGTGCTGACTATTTTCTCGAGGTTAACCACGATTATAGTGAAGCATCGATTTCAGTTTATGATGAGCTAGCTTTAAAGCATGCCTTACATAATCTGTACAGTGCTTTTATTATCCATAATCGGTGGGGGCTGTTAATTCATTCCTCCTGTGTTGAGCATCAAGAAAAAGCTTATTTATTTGCCGGTCAATCAGGGGCAGGCAAATCGACGGTTGCCCGATTATCGGCTCCTAGACCCATTCTCTCAGACGAAGCGACCCTTGTGAAAATAAATGAGAATCAAGTAACGGTATTTGATTCACCATTTCGCAGTGAACTGACGTCACCTTATCTTCCACATTCCTGTAATCTCTCGTCCATCTATCTTTTGGTTCAATCCCTGGATGTCAGAACGTCATCCCTTAAAAAGTCAGATGCCTTGTTGGAACTGATGGATAAAATCTTTTACTGGCATCACGATTCCTCAGAAACAGCAAAACTATTAAACATGTGCAAACAATTAGTAGAGCAAGTTCCGGTCTACAGGATGCATTTTCAAAAAAATGATACGTTTTGGGAGTTGATATCATGAGGACAAAATACGAATGTATACAAAATATCGATATAGTTGAGATCGATGATGAGTGGATCATCATGGATACAGAGAATTTTAGGGTTACCAAAGTAACCGCTATGGGCGCCTATATTTTAGAAGAAGTAAGGGAACAAAAAGAAATCGAAGCCATCATTGAAACGATCGCAGCCAACTACGATGTGGATGGAAATATTGTGAGGGCAGATGCACTAGACTTTTTAGAGGAATTGAAGGGGATAGGTATACTTAAAGATGAAAGAACAGCAATTTCCAATAGCTAGTATAAAATCTTTACTTAAAAAGAAAGGATGGATTGAAATCCCATCCTCTGGAGTCAGCATGTATCCTTTGATCAAACAGGGGGATATTTGCAGATTCATTCCTTTAGATAGTAAAAGCAAATTGAAAAAAAGTGAAATTATTTTATTTGTGTGTGAGGATGGACGGTTAATAGGACATAGATATTACCGCACTTTTGTGGAAAATGGTGTGTCTTACTATGTATTCAAGGGAGATACGAATGTTTTTCCTGACCCCCCTGTAGAGGGATCCCAATTAATTGGGAAACTAGTTTTAATCAAGAAAAAAAAATTTAGGATTAATCCGCAAGGCTCTTTTTCTCAATTATGGGGATCTATTGTTTTTGCTTTTCCTCTTGTGCCCAGGTACTGTAAAAAATATCTTTCTTTAAAAAGCCGCTTAAGGGTATAGGGCAAGGAGCCTCATATACCTAAAATCAAAAAAATACTTAACATTATAATTAACAGTGCTATAATATCAGGTCAAAAAGCTACATATCTATTTTGTTTTAAAGAGTGGATTTATTTAATGATCACCACTTTATGTTGATTGTTTATTTCTATATTGGCAAGAAACGTAAATTTAAAAATCAGAAAAATGTTCTATATAATCAATAAACATGCTGTTAATAAAGAACAATAGAAAAGGATTATCAGATAAAAATCGATTATACTGCACTATAGGTGTTATCACATTTGAAACAGCTTAGTCGGTAACTAGTAAGGGTCATTGGGCATTTCAATGGATTAATAATTGTTGGCAAACAGGATGGGTTAAAGAATAATTGAAAATTTTATTTAGTCTTAACATAAAAGCTCTCTCAACATTAGGGGGCTTTTGTTTGTCTTATCCTTTTATCTTTCATTAATCCTATTCTTTATTCAAATTATCTGCAAAATATATTTACAAAGAGAAAGGGAATGATTAAAATGATAAGTGTGTTCTTTATAAAGAATTTTTTATAAAAATTATTCTTTTTTAAGAACTTTTTGTGCGGTTAGATGGTAATATCAATAAAAAGAGGTGAAGAAATGAAAAAATGGTTAAGCTGTACTTTAACGCTTCTTGTATGGTCTTCAACCGTTCATACTGGAAGTGTGATTGCGACAGACGAGGTGGGGAATGATGGAAAGGCTCTTCAACAAGCGATCCAACAGGATGCAACCGTTTATGAGTTAGATAAAAGAGAACAACAACGCTGGAAAATCTCAAATGATGGAACTCATCCCGTTGAAACAACCAAAGGAATGAACGAAGCGTTAAAATGGGCTCACCAAAACGGTAAAACCACCTTCAAAGTACCGGCTGGCACTTATTTAGTGGATAAAAACAGTCAAATTAATATGGTTAGTAATATGACATTTTGGTTAGATGATCAAGCCGTTCTTCAAAAAGAAACCAACGGAAAAGAACATTATGTTACCTTATTTGTCGGATATGGTACCAACAATGTAACACTAAAAGGAGGAACGTATAGGGGCGATAAAGATACCCATGATTATTCTGGTAAAGATTATCCTTATTCAGCAGGTACACATGAAAGCGGCTATGGAATCTTATCGGAAGGAGCCATCAATCTAACGATAGATGGTGTGAAAGCGGAAAATTTCACAGGCGATGGTTTATGCATTGGCGGGAAAGGGACAATGATAAAAGATTTGTATGCAGGCCATTTTGAATCAGGGGCGATTGACTCAAATGGCAAATTGGTATCAGATTCAACCAAAATTCGAATAAAAGAACCTTTGAGCTTTAACAATCCAATCTTTAAAACAGAGCGTGGGTTTGAATTTTCTAATGCGCAAAACCTTACTTATACCTTTGATGTTTATTTTTATAAATCAGACGGAACGTTTCTATCAAGCTTAAAGAATCAAAAAGTCCGGCAGATCATGCAAATACCTGATGGGGCAAGTTATTTTCAAGCTGTTTTTAACAAATCTTCAGCAGCAGGAGCTTATGTAGAGTATTGGAATAAAGTTGTGTCCAAAAATGTGGTTGTGAGAAATTCTGAATTTGCGTTTAATCGAAGACAAGGGATCACAGTCGGCGGAGGAGATCATATTGTTATTGCCAATAATGAAATCCATGATATAGGAGGAATAGCTCCCCAATCAGGGATTGATGTAGAAGGTGGGTTTGGAGAAAATGGCCATCGAAACAGTAATATCTTTATAAAAGATAATAACTTCTACAAGAATCGTGCCTATGATGTGATTTTATTTGACGGGCAAGACGCAACCGTTGAAGGGAACCATTTAGGTTCAAAAGGAGCGATCGGTTTAGCAATCTCAACTCCATTTACTGGAGCAAAGGTCAAAAATAATCACTTCGATGGTACAAGAATCATAGCATATCATGATGCAACGTTTATTGATAACAAAATGAATGACTCCTTTACACTTTTTGAAGGACCAAATATCACTATTGATAGAATGACATTTACCGATTCACTATTCAGTATTAGCAGTAAGGTTCCGTTTGGCGTAAAAGCCTCTAATATTACGATCTATAATACTAAGAAAAGTGATTCAGGGTTATCTGTATGGTCTAAACCTGTCTGTTTGAGTAATATTACGATAATCGGACAACCAGCGTTGCGTGCAATTGGAGGCGGCTCAGAAGAAGGCAGTATTTTTGATAATTTAAAAATAATCGGCTATAATTCCGCATATAATTTAGACCTTCCAAGAGGAACGTATAACAATTGCGTGTTTGAGGCAGCAGCAGGGGGAAATGGAGAGCCGGCAGTGAATAAATCAGGTAAATATGTGTTTAATGGATGTTCGTTTAAAACAAACGGAATGGGTCTAGGCATTTATCACAAAGATGCAGATGTAACGGTGAAAAATTCAACCTTCAATATACTAGGAAATGCACCTGCGCTATCTGTTCAGTCGGCTAAAAAAGCGATGATAGAAAATAATACAATAAACGCTAACCACTTAACAAATGCGGACACAGAGATTATCAAAATAAACGATTATTGGCAAAGAACCAATCCTTACGATGTGTTAGATGCCGTCATAAAAGGAAATACCCTTACATCAAATATGATAGCAAAAGGGATTTCAACCATTTATGCGGGCATAGGTGCCCCGGGTTATACAATCGAAAACAACATTTTATACAACGCAAAACTCCATTTACGTAAGACAGATCGAAACATCAACAATCAAGAATTGATAAAATGAGGATGACCCAAATGGTATAAAAGGCATACCATTTGAGTCATTCTCTTGAAAGGACCCGTCATGAAAATCCAGCGAAATCAAGGGATTCATGGACGGGTTCTTTCAATAAAAATCATATTTTGTGATCTATTCGGAACTTACGGGACAGCCCTATTTATTGACAAATGTAAGGGTGCTGCCTGGAAGCGGATGGAATGGTGAAAGACCTCACTTAATAACATTCATCATCCTCCAGCAATTATGGTAGGTGAAAAAACAAGGATAGGGGAAATAAGATGTTTAAAAAAATTCTTTTAATCATAACAATAGGAGTATTGTTCACAGTTACGATTATGTTGAAGGTTGCCGGGGACTTTCTTGTTATGGATGAAAAGCCAGTGAAATCCGATGTGATCATCGTTTTAAGCGGTGGAGGGATTGAGCGTTTAGAAAAAGGCGTTGAGCTATATAAGAAAGGGTTTGCCCCTTACTTCATGATTTCGAACGGCCAAGAAGACGGATTATACGAAGCTGCACAAAAAATGGGAGTGCCTATTGATTCCATTATTTTAGAAAATAATGCAAGTAGTACGACGGAAAATGCATTATTTACGAAAAAACTCATGATGAAGCATAAATTTCAATCAGCTCTTGTCGTCTCCTCAAACTATCATATGAGAAGAGTCAAAACGAATTATTCAAAAGCGATTAAGAATACTGGAATCAAACTGGTATATTGCTCTGATGATAGTGATGAATATGACCCTGGTAGATGGTGGGCAACAAAAGAGGGAAGGCAAACCACCTATATAGAGTATATTAAGCTGGTTGGCAATTTCTTTGGATTTCACGGTAACGATGCTAAGAAGGAATTAAAGAATATGTTCTCATTTCATTGAACGAATGGCGCCCTTTCTAAACATTTTATTTACAAAAAATTTATCATATACGTATTGAAGACAAACGTTCTATTACGTAGTATATAGATAAATTCACCTCATCTTCAGTCAAGTAATGGAAAAACTACCCCTAACACCTCGTTTTAGGATCAAATTTGCCGCTCCCTCTCTTTAAACCTATCAGTTAAGTAACACAACGACCGCAGGAATGCTCCATTCCATCTTTCTTTATTATTTTTTAAATAGTTGGTTTAACCGTTCACTGATTTGGGTAGATACAATAATATGCTCGATTTATTAAAGTAAATGGCTTGCTTATACCTTTACGTTTTGCCATGTAATATCAAACAAAACATTTACAATTTCTTTTGCAGGAAGGTCATGGAAAGTAAACCATTAGATGAAAAATGGCTTAAGTTGTTGAAAGAGTTAGTGGAACCCGGAATATCGAAAGAAGAATTTAAGGGTTTTTTAGAAGCCAAAAAAGCTTCCAAAAGGGATTGAGAAGATGGACAAAGATAAAAGGTAGAAAGAACTATATAAGTCTAACTTAAGTTTTTTAATCTCTGTCATCGAGTCTTGTTCTATTTGCGTTTTTTTGTTCTCTCATCTTAAGCAGACTTACAAAGGTCTTCGAATTTATATAGTAGACAAACCCTTTATGAACGAGATTACATGTCTAATTACCTAGGGGATGATCAGCTAAAAGAGAATTCGGAAGAAAAATATAATAATAATTATTCGATAGACATAAAGTGACATTATTCTCCGGTTTTTATTTGGTAAAATATTCATAAAAAGACAAACGAATTGGAAGACGGGGAACAAAGCCAAGGGCCTAAGGAATATGTCCCACGGTAACCTGGGTATTTGATAAATTGGGGGAAGGTTACAATGTCAAGTCGGATCGATGTCTTGGTAAAAAAACTGGATGAAGAATGGATTGAACTCATTCAAATGGCACGTGAAATGGGAATAACGATTGAGGAAATTAGAGAATTCCTTGCTAGCGAGAGTAAGAAATAAAAAGAAATCCTTGTTTATCAGGAGTTTTTGAGATGGAACATATGGTAGAGGGTTTCTGTTTCTGAATTGATAGGAACAAAAGGTATATGGACAAGGGATAGAGGGAATCCTAATTGGATGGATTGACTTCCTTCTGGCAACAGTGTTTCAATGCTGAATAAAGATATTGACACATCCAAAAATGTCGATATAATCAACACCATGGACTATATAACAATTTTTAAAACGTTAGCAAATGATACTCGTTTGCAAATCTTACGATGGTTAAAAGAACCTGAAGTGCATTTCCGTCCACAAGCGCATATGTCTAAAGGAAGTGAGTTTCCAGGAGGCGTTTGTGTAGGAGATATTCAGGAAAAAGCCGGTTTATCACAATCCACGACTTCCCAATATTTATCCATGCTTCAACGGGCAGGGTTGTTAGAAGCAAAACGCATTGGACAATGGACTTATTACAGAAGAAACGAGGAGGCATTTCAACAACTGTCTCATTATTTTAGGGAGGAGTTATAAGCTGCTCTTTGAACAATGTCTCATTGTTCATTTTTTTAGAAGTTTATATCGGTAATTCCCGATATATAAATATAAGGTGTAAAAGTGAAATGAGCTTGATTTAGTTCTTTAAACAATGGCACATGATAAATATTCATTTATCACGCATAAGTAACTTTCTGAAAGTAAAAGTAAATAATAAAAAATGGGGTTTATATCAAATGAAAGTAAGTGTATTAGATTAATCATGCAACAAGCATTAGATCTTTATGTAAAAAACTTTAAACTATCCGATCGATTGGCGGAACCAAAAGTTCTGGCGGCCATGAAAGTCATTATGGCAGATACGGATTAACTTAGATTGCTTATCCCATTAAGCAATATGTTAGACACATATACAGGTATATGTATATAATAACATTTGAATTAATATATCTTGAATTAAATATAAATGGCGGAAAGAAGTGTGTACTATGTCATTGAAGATAAAGGTTTATTCAGACTATGTTTGTCCATTTTGTTTTTTAGCAGAAAAACCGCTTGAAGAGGCCGTAAAAGGGAAAGATGTAGAAGTGGAATGGATGCCTTATGAGCTGCGCCCATACCCTAATGAAACGTTGCGACCTGAAGGAGATTATTTACAAAGTACCTGGAAACAATCGGTGTATCCAATGGCTGAACAGATGGGGGTTCACATTGTGCTGCCGAAAGTATCGCCGCAACCGTATACTCATTTAGCCTTCGAGGGGTACCAATATGCAAAGGAAAAAGGGAAAGGCAATGAGTACAATGACCGTATGCTTCGTGCTTTCTTTCAAGAAGAACAAGATATTGGAGACATCGATGTTTTAACAAAACTAGCGGGTGAAATTGGATTGGATGAAACAGAATACCGAGCAGCCCTAGAAACAAGAAAATACAAAGAAGAACATCAAAAAGCCCTTCAACATGCCTACACAGAAGCAAATATCACGGCGGTCCCTACGTTTGTGATCGGCGGTACGACCATCGCAGGTGTTCGTTCAAAGGAAACCATTGAACAAATGATTAATGATGAACTAAAAAAACAAAAACCTGACCTTTTAATAGAAGGGATGGCCTGTGGAGTAGATGGCTGTTAAATAGAATGTTTTTATTCGCAATGGAACATACTATGGATTGTTTTTTATATAGGAAGGAGTTTTATGATGGCTGAGACAAACCGATTATTTGAAACAGTCAAACTAGGCAGTACTACATTAGACAACCGTGTAGGTGTTGCTCCAATGACACGTACGAGCGCGACACCTGAAGGGTTGGCAACGGATCAGATGGCATCATATTACACAAAATTTGCCCGCGGCGGGTTTGGACTCATTATTACGGAAGGTATTTACCCCGATGACAAGTATAGTCAAGGATATTTGAACCAGCCAGGAATCATTAACGATGAGCAAGTGCAGGCATGGAAAAAAGTGACGGATTCCGTTCATCAAGAAGGCAGTAAAATCTTTGCTCAGTTAATGCATGCAGGAGCCCTTTCTCAAGGAAACCGTTTTGTAAAAGAAACAATCGGTCCTTCTGCTGTTCAACCGAAGGGGGAGCAATTGGGGATTTATGGTGGAGAAGGCCCTTTCCCAATGCCAAAAGAAGCGACAAAAGACGATATTGCAGAGGTTATTAAAGGTTTTGCTGATGCTGCCAAACGGGCAAAAGAGGCAGGATTTGACGGAGTTGAGATTCATGGAGCCAATGGGTACATCTTGGACCAATTCCTGACAGATTATATGAATCAACGCACAGATGAATACGGCGGTTCGACAGAGAATCGTGTTCGCCTGCTGGTGGAGGTTGTTCGAGCTGTTCGTGAAGCAGTTGGACAGGACTATACAGTTGGAATCCGTATTTCACAAGGAAAGGTAAATGATTTCCATCATAAGTGGGCGGGTAAAGAAAATGATGCCGAAATCATCTTTGGCCAATTAGGAAATTCTGGTGTTGATTTTATTCATGTTACAGAATATGAAGCATGGCAGCCTGCTTTCCCGGAAGGTGAGGGTACAAGTGCGTTAGACTCCACCTTTGGTGATAAGGGTGTTACTCTTGCAGCGCTGGCCAAAAAATATGGAGAAGTATCGGTTGTAGCCAATGGACATCTTGAGAATCCTGACAAGGCTAGAGAAATCATTGAAAAAGGGGAGGTTGATGTTATTACAATCGGTCGTGGAGCTCTTGCGAATGGTGATTGGGTAAACAAAGTGAAGAATGGTGAGCCATTAGAAGAGTTTAACCCGGAAAAAGTCTTAAGCCCGGATGCGAAAATCAAAGATTTTGAAGCGTGAAAACAGTGAAGAATGGGTAAAAGCTCTTGGGAAGAGAGAGAAATAAGAAGGGAAGGTTGAACACAGATGCCGTTTATTACAGTGAAGGTATTAGAAGGAAAGACGAAAGAACAAAAAAGGGAACTTGTAGAGAAAATGACAGAATTGGTTTCCCAAACATTTGAGGTTGAAAAAGATCGTGTGTTTATCTTCATTGAAGATTTGCAAAAAGATAATTACGGAAAACAAGGAAAACTATTTTCAGATCTTGAGGCTTGAATAAGAGAGAATGGTAATATGATTGCCTGGCCATCATAGCAGCCATTCCTGCGATAAAGGTCGTATGTTGACCAACAAATTGATGGTAAATCAACGGTAACTTTAAACATACTAAAGGTATGAGAGATTTGAAAAACTAAGTAAACGGACTCCATTCATATTTCGACAATGGCTATAGGATCAGTAGAAGAGGCTTTTGGAGGCTGGCACATTTAAGGAGGAATTCACGTGGAAAATAAATTAACTTTTCATGTAGCAGGGAATACCAAGGGAATGCAGACGGTAGTAAAATCCGGGAATCACACGATTACGATTGATGAACCCCCAACTATGGGTGGACAAGATACAGGAGCCGATCCATTAACAACATTATTAAGTGCCCTTGCCGGCTGTGAAAATGTAGTGGCAAACGTAGTGGCTAAAGAATTAAATTTCGATTTACAAGGAATAGAATTTGATATTAAAGGTATTTTGGATCCAAGAGGATTCATGGGTGATCCGAATGTTAGGCCGTATTTCGAGAAAGTAACGATTCATGCAAAGGTTAAAACGAGTGAGTCCCAGGAACGAATCAATGAGCTGCAAAGAATAACTGATTCTCGTTGTCCCGTTTACACCACTCTTAAGGCGGCTAATGTTGAACTGGAAACAAATTGGACAAAGGCATAATAAATTGATGGCAAATTCAAATTTGATAGAAGAATGTTGATACAAAATAACAGTGGAGGGTGACTCAAACGGAGGGTGACTCAAACGCATTGTTTTTTATGCCTTTGAGCCACCTGCTTTTTTTCTTTGACAAAAAGCGTGTTTTATTTATGTTTTCTCGAATTTTCGCTTCGTTCGTATTGCAGCCGAAATGGCAATGACAAGCCCTCCTGCTGCATCGGCGGTTAAGTCAATCATTGTGTCTGTATTTCCGCCGCCTTGCATTGTCATGTCGAAGAATTGGTCTCCGCTGAACTCATAGATTTCCCAAAGTACGCCGCCAAGCACAGCGAATGATAGCACGAATAAAAAGACAAGCCAACAGGATATATCATGGCGTGCTTGTTTGTGCGTCATCCGTTCAAACAGGGCAATGGCTACAAAACCAAGGAGAGCGCCGCTTAAGAAGTGCAAGAATGTGTCCCACCAGCCCAAACCATAAAAACCTAAAATAGAGCCCAAAAATTGGGATCCAAATATGAATGCCAAGTATGAAAGCATGATGGGCATGTTAAATTTAATCTTTGTAAAACGCACTAATATCAGTGGTACAGCTCCACATATAATACCACCTATGGCTATTAAATAACGGTAGGAGTCATCTTTACTAAAATAAAAGACGAACAAAGCTGCCATGAATAGAACATAAATTAAACTAATAATGATGATGACTTTGCGTTTCACCTGTTTCACCTCTTTACAAACAATTCCTATATAGAGTATTGCCTTTCTGCACTAAATAAACCCAATCTTGCTTAACTATTTATGTATAAGCGGTTGCCAAGCGACATTAAGGGTTCTTGTCCACCGCTTATATGAGAACCTTTTTAGTTTATTCTTGTTTGCGTAGTTGGTTCCGTCCTTATTGTTGTTTCGTCTAAAAATAGGTTAAAAGAGGAGGAAATCGCGGCTTTAGAAGAGAAAGCATAGAAGAGGATCATACATAGTAAACCAAAATGAGGTTCAAGTACCAACATATTTTTTAAGGAAAGGAAGTATTCTAATGCAGTTTGATCCAACTCAACTCAGTACAAAAGAAGTTTATAAACTATTAATCGGTTCTGTTGTCCCGCGGCCAATCGCCTGGGTATCAACTATATCGGAGGACGGGTCCTTAAATCTCGCACCTTTTAGCTTTTTCACCGTAGCGTCAAGGCAGCCGCCGATGCTATGTATTTCCATTGGACCGGGAGTTGGAGAGAGGGAAGGAACGGAAAAGGATACACTTGTTAATATCCGTTCCCAAAAAGAGTTTGTCATTAATGTTGTCCCATCCTATTTAGGAAATGAAATGCAAAAAAGTTCGGAAAACTTTCCAAGTGCAGTGAATGAATTCGAGGCCGCGGGTCTTACGGCGATTAATAGTGAAATGGTTAAGCCCAAGCGGGTAAAAGAAGCTCCTATTCAAATGGAATGCCGTTTAGAACAAATCATTCCCCTCGGGAGCGATCATTTAATAATTGGGAAAATGGTTTACTACCATATTCAAGATGAATACTATTTAGGAAACTACAAAGTTGATTTAGAAAAGTTGCGGCCTCTTGGAAGGCTGGCAGGCAACTATAGTGAAAGCACTGAATTTTTTTCTTTGCCAAAATAAAGTCAGCCCCCGCTCGTTAAAGCTTTAACATAGCGGGGGCTGCTCTTTTCATAAACGGGGTTATATCAACAAAACGGAAGCCCTTTAAAGGCTTGGCACCAAAATATATGAATACTATTTAATTTTTTAACATCAAGTTTCACCCTTGATCCTCTTATGTCTCTTCTGGTTTTCTCATCTCGAATCAACGAAAAAGGTTCTCATATAAGGCTTTGTCAAGAGACCGTAAGGTAAATTGGCAAAGCCTTATGCGTAAATAAATGGACATGGATGCTCTTTATCCATGTCCATTTATTTATGTGGATTTATATATCCAAATCAATATGCCAAACTGAATAACCCTTTAATGTGAGACAGATAACGAACATTGCTCGCTTCCTTCATTAATGATGCCGGTAAACCTTTCAATTGGGTTTTATTCCCGCCGATCGTACCGATTGCATCTTTACGTCCAAGGCTGCCCAATGTTCCAGAAAAGACAGGTGTAAACTCTTCCATTGTACCGCCCTTAAGGTAAGCGAATAAGTTATAGCCGACGGTTTCGCCCATTTGCCATGCTAACTGTGCTGTAGGGGGATATGGTCGTCCTTCAGGCCCCATAACGACTGCGCTGTCACCGGCAAGGAATACGTCCTGATGGGATGTGGACTGAAGAAACTCGTTTACGAGCGCACGTCCGCGATTCACTTCAATTCCTGAATTCGCCACCACAGAATTACCTTGAACGCCGCCTGTCCAGACCATCGTTTTCGTTTCAATCGTTCTGCCATCCTTCAACTCAACAGCAAATGGTTCCATCTTCGTAACCGGTGTACCTGTTATAAATTCCACACCGCGCGCCGAAAGGCTGGTCTGTGCACGTTCTACCAATTCAGCCGGGAATCCTGGCAGAACAGTCGGTGCTGCTTCTACGCAATATAATGAGATCTCTTTATGATCTACACCGTACTTACGGCATAACTGCGGCATTAAGTCAGCAAATTCACCGACTAGTTCAATACCAGTCAGACCGCCGCCTCCCACCACAATGGTCCCGTCTGCTTTATTTTTCGTTTGGCTGTATTCGCCAATACAGGATTCAACATGTTCACGCAAACGATTGGCATCGTCTACTGATTTAAGAATAAAGCTATGCTCTTGAAGACCTGGAATGCCAAAGTAAGCGGTTTCACTGCCGAGTGCTACCACAAGTAAATCATAGTTCAGCTTCGTACCATCAGCAAGAGAAACTTGATGTTCATCAGGGGAAATCTCTTGGACACTACCAATCTTCAAATCAATGTTTTTGCCGCGAAGCAATTTTTCCAGCGGCAATGCGACAGCCTTTTCTGACAAGTTACCTGCAGCCAGACGATGTAATTCCGTAATGATTTGATGGGTCGGAAAGCGGTTCACAACCGTAATGGAAGCTTCATCAGCGCTTAAATGTTGACGTGTTGTCAATGCGCTGAGCAGGCCGCCATAGCCTCCGCCCAAAATTAAAATTTGTTTTGCCATAATCCATCCTCCGTTCATACTTTTATGGAAATCAGGAAAGCCTTACCGTTGTTTTTGTTGTTCAGACATGATATCTAAATATGCCTGTGCAAAGCGGAATAGCTTTTGTACTTGCGGATCTTTCAGCATTTTCAATAAACCAAACAGGCCGATCGTTGTTTCCTGGTTTGCTTCTGCCCGATCATTCGCTTCAATCGCTGCAGCCGCAACTTCCTTCACTTTTCCTTCCACCGGCTTGACGAATTCCTGCATACCGCCCATCAAATCGTCAAATAGCACGCGATCTGTCAGGAGAGATTGTGCAACATCGTATGATTTGGTGAGAAAGGTCACCATTTCCGCCAGCTTTGGCAGATTTTCCACAAGAACCGTCAAAGATTCTTGCACTTCCGGTTTCAACAACTGATCAAGAACATCTACTTGTCTACTATTTACTGCTGAAGATGTGGCTTGGCTTTCGACAGAAGAAGTTTCTTGTACAGGTGGTTTTTGAATCGTTGCTTGAGACATAGAAAAAGTCCTCCTTTGCTGTATATTGTTGCCATATGTAGTTTGGCCCCTGCTTCATACAGAGGCAAATATAGGGCTTGCCAGTTCGGCTAAAAAAATATATATCATTTGGAATTGTGAAATCCCTCACTTTTATTATTTTAATTCTATTGTAATATAAAAACAACCGATTTGTTGAAAAATGTAAAAAATTCTGATTGTTGAAAGGAGTTATCTGATTCATTGAAGGCTTCTATATAAATCCATATAAATAATGGGACATGTCCCATTATTTACGCATAAGCGGTTGCCAAGCGACACAATCGAGGATTTACGAGATCCTGCAAACTCCCTCTGGAAAAATCGAATTGGCTTCACCTTTATTAGCGGAAGATGTCAAACGTCTTCGCCAAGCGATGAAATCCATCTCGGATACGTTACTTTTAGTAGGACGAATCGATCATGAAGGAATATGATTGGAAGCCGTTCGAAAAAAATTTAACCAAATGAAGACTTAAAAGGTAAACTTTTTCAATGCATTTATATACAAGATCGTATAAATAAAGGAGAGGGGATGTGATAAATGAGTCATCCTTACTTAATGGAAGCTGACGGAGATTGCGAGAAATATAGCAGCGGAATGTATGCAGCTGCACGGCGGTTATGGATATATGGAAGAATAGTTAAAAATAATCTTTTGGACGGCCTCCATTTTTATTGCCTGTTGCTTTTTGTTCGTTTTGTCGGATAAATCCCGAAAAAATTGTACAAACAATATAGGTAATTGTGATTTATTTTATTATTATAATTATTATAAATATTAATACAAAACGATTTCGGTTGCTTCTTTCTATGTCTTTGGAGAGGACATGTGTATTTTATTTAAGGGAGAAAATACAATCTTTTTAATAGCGGTGTTTGAAAAGAGGGGTAAATCCTGAATAAATCCTGGATTTATTCCAACCATCAATGAGGGGGTATATGAAATGTCAAGCAAAACATTAAATCGATTTTTGAAAGAAAATTTGGGGAATTTACGAGGAAAAGGACTTTACAACGTCATTGATCCGGTAGAAGGTCCAAACGGTCCGATGATCACCCTTGCAGGCAGAGAGCTAATTAATTTATCATCCAATAACTATTTAGGTTTAGCAACAGATCGACGGTTAATAGAGGCTTGCTTAGAAGCAACGAAAACATATGGGGTCGGAGCCGGTGCCGTTCGTACTATCAATGGAACGTTAGATATTCATGTCAAATTAGAAGAAAAGCTTGCCGAATTTAAACATACAGAAGCAGCCATTGCTTATCAATCGGGATTTAATTGTAATATGGCCGCCATTTCTGCAGTGATGGATAAACATGATGCCATTCTTTCAGATGAACTGAATCATGCCTCCATCATTGATGGATGCCGATTATCTAAAGCAAAAATTATTCGCTATAACCATTCCGACATGGAGGATCTACGAATAAAAGCACGTGAAGCAAAAGAGTCCGGATTGTATAACAAAATCATGATTATTACCGATGGAGTGTTCTCGATGGATGGGGATATTGCCAAGCTTCCTGAAATTGTGGAGATCGCCGAAGAGTTTGATTTCATTATATATGTTGATGATGCGCATGGTTCGGGTGTATTAGGTAATGGTGCAGGAACGGTAAAACATTTTGGGTTATCGGATAGAGTGGATTTCCAAATTGGAACATTATCCAAAGCCATTGGTGTTGTAGGAGGCTATGTAGCAGGAAAGAAAAATTTAATTGATTGGTTAAAAGTGAGAAGCCGTCCATTTTTATTTTCAACAGCTGTCACGCCGGGAGCGGTTGCAGCTTGCATCGAAGCGATTGACATTCTCATGAATAGTTCAGAGCTTCAAAATAAGTTATGGGAAAATGCAGATTACTTGAAAAAAGGGCTGAAAAAATTGGGGTTTGACATCGGTAGAAGTGAAACACCGATTACACCTTGCATCATAGGGGATGAAGCGAAAACGCAACAGTTCAGTAAGAGGCTGAATGAAGAAGGTGTGTATGCTAAATCGATCGTATTTCCTACCGTTCCAAAAGGAACAGGCCGGGTACGAAATATGCCGACAGCCGCCCATACAAAGGAAATGCTGGATCACGCATTAACCGCTTATGAAAAAGTAGGCAAAGAAATGTCGATCGTTTGAGCATGAATTTCCTGATGCAACACAGAAAAGCCCTCGAATCTTTATGGGAGTGTACAAAAAAGCCGGTCCCTAAATGGAACCGGCTTGTTGTTATCGTGAATGGAAAATGCCGCATTTGCCGTTAATTTAATATAATGAAGTTTTAAACCACCACTCCTCAAAGTGGGTGTTCGCAGAAACGTTTCTGTCGTCCTCTGTCCATTAATGGGAGGCGTGACATTCCGGTTTCAATATAAAACTCCCTATATCAGCATAAAGGTTAAAACTTATTATCATCACGTACAATGCAGCTTGTATATACATATTACAGGATACACAACTTATTTGCAAGAGGGAAATTTTACTAAAATAATGGATAACGCAAACATTCAGTGTGTCGTAAATAGACAAACACCCGCTCCCTTCTTGACAAAGGGGAGCGGGTGTTTGAAAATTCGATGGAGCATAGCGGGATCGAACCGCTGACCTCTTGCATGCCATGCAAGCGCTCTCCCAGCTGAGCTAATGCCCCGTTACGTCGTTAAAGTCTTGCATATCAGCGACCTGAATTTATAATACTATAAAATAAATTTGTTGGCAATCCCTAATTTGGCTATATTTCATTTTTTTTTTTATTCCAGCGCTTTGTGAAAATGGTCAGCTGATTGTTGCTGTATGTTAGAGAGGACATGGGGAATCTTGCTATGAACGGGCTTACAAAGGTTGTGTGGATTCATATATTTGTATTATAACTTTTCTACATAGCTTAAATCTATGCTATTGTAATAGAGAGAAGGATATTACTTATTAATCATGATCATCATTTTTTTAAGAGGGGATGATACATATTGGCAGAGCGTAAAAACGTCAAAAAGGATTTTAAGCTGATCGCATTGGATATGGATGGAACGCTGTTGGATGAGAATGGAAAAATCTCCGAGGCGAATCGTGAAGCGATTGCGCAAGCCCAGGAAAAGGGAGTTCATGTCGTGTTAAGTACAGGCCGCTCCATTTTTACTTGTCGTGAATTTGCTGAATCTCTTAAACTCTCTTCTTATCTTGTCACGGTAAACGGCAGTGAAATATGGGATTGTTCAGGGAATTTGTTGGAGAGAAACATACTTAACGCCGAGCATGTTCAAATGATGTGGGAGTTAACGAATACACATAAGACCCGTTTCTGGGCTGTTACAAGCGAGAAGGTATGGCGTGAAGAATTTCCGGAGGATATCTCCGCACAACAGTGGTTAAAGTATGGGTTTGATATAGACGATAATGAAGTGAGAGCCATCATTTTAAAGGAACTTTCTAAAAATGCCGGGCTTGAAATCAGCAACTCCAGTCCGACTAATATTGAAGTAAACGCAGTGGGAATTAATAAGGCAAAAGGGCTTAGGAATGTTTGCGGCAGACTCGGTATATCGATGGATGAAGTCATCGCGATGGGGGATAGTCTTAATGATATTGCCATGATTAAGGAAGCCGGCTGCGGTGTGGCAATGGGAAATGCACAAGATATCGTAAAAGAGGCCGCGGACTGGGTAACGGGCACGAACGCGGAAGATGGCGTGGCCCAAGCAATCCGGCATTGGGTGCTGTAAAATCAGCAAGGAATAACGATAACAAGGTACTGCTGATAAATCAATGTTTAATCAATACCTATTTATATAAATCCATTTTCATTTTTCGACATCAGCTTTGGCTTTTTAAGCTACTTACAGTTTTTCTGTCTTTACATCTTGAATAGGCTGAAAAGGTGAAAATCCGACATGGCCGCTTTTTGCCATGTCGGATTTTCAATGTGGATTAATATAGAATGAGCCTTACAATGAGGAAGTAAAAGGGTCTGCCCATAAGTTCTGAAAAGAAAGAAATCCCGTTTTTAGGAGTCGTTACAACTTTTGGATAGAAAGGGATAAAGTTCTTTTCGGTTTACTCGTGGCCTTTTTCATCACTTCAAGAAAATAATGGTCACCGCTGGGATTTTTAAATTGTAAAAGTTGTAAAGTGGCTTTTACATCATCCGTTGATAATCTCTTATATCCTTCATGATTACTCCTGGAGGTCTTTTTTACGTTCGCTCGCCTTTTGATTGCCGATTCATTTTTTTGATTTACACTTTTCTTTTCCAACACTACTTTTCCACCATTTTTTCTCCCGCAACTCCCCCAAATCCTATTTTTCTTCTATTTAATAAGTAGGGACAATTATGGAAGGAAAGGTGAGATGGAAGATGAGTCGATTGCTATTAGAGGATAAACCATTGATCGTATTGCCGTCGCTTGCGGTAGAGGTGGGGCTGAATGAGTCGATTTTTTTGCAGCAGCTTCATTATTGGCTGCAGGGAAGCCCCAATGAACGGGACGGCCATGTGTGGGTGTATAATACATATGAGCAATGGCAGGAACAATTTCCGTTTTGGTCGATTAGTACCATCAGAAGGATCGTCGCGAAACTGGAAACGAGCGGCTATATTATTTCATCCCAGTTCAATAGCTGCAAAACCGACCAAACGAAATGGTATCGAATTGATTATTCAAAGTTCCGGGAAGCGGACAGTCCATGTGTTCAAAATGGACAGGGGGATCATTCGAATTGGACCGACGATTCGTTCACATTGAACAAATCAATACAAGAGAATACTTCAGAGAATACCAACAGAAAAAAAGATGATGAAGAGCGCGGGCCGGCATTGTCGATAAAAGTTGATGAGAATAAGACTTGGCAAGCAGAAAGCGGGATGGAATCGTCCGATATGGCAAACTATGCGATGGTGCTGGAGAGGAAGTTCCTTAAGCGAAGGGGGCGTGGCCTGTATCCGAGTGCGAAAGATTTGCAAGCCATTCAAGAAGTGGTTCATAGCGGTATTTCTTGTGAAGATGCCATCATATCGATGAATGAGGCGTTTGATGCATACAAGCCCAAATACCCCGGGGATGCGATTCATGCCTTTTCTTATGTGAAAGAACATATCTTTAGACAAGCCTATTTGAAAAAGGAACGGGAACGGGCGGCAACAGCAACGGGGCAAAAACATATGGATTTTTCCCGGTGTTCCATCAAAACCCATGATCGCTCTAAAGCCGTGAGAAGGGAAATGGTCCCTGCCTGGCTCGCAAACCCGCAAGCAGAACGGGAGAACCCTGGAAATCAATCTGATTTTGAAGAAGAAAAAATGAAACTCATGGAGGAGCTCGCACAATATAAGAAAAAAGAAACGTTTGTTCAAAGCGAAAGGAGGAGAAATCATGCCTCCAGCTAGTACTTCTATACAATTTGTCCTAAAAACAGGTAAATATTTGTGGGAAAGTACCGGTAGAGAGCAGGATGCGGCCGGGGAATCCGGGAAGGCTAATCTGCGGTCTCTTGATCCAATTTCATCAAACTGTAAAAAAACCAGGCGATGACGGCACTCACAAAGAGGCATACCCCGAAGCTGACAAAAAAGGCTGTATGCATAATATATTCATCAATCCAATTCAACATAAAATCACCTCACTGTTTTTACTTAGTATGGGTGAAAATGAACCGAGACATGCAAAATGGTCTTATGGGACTTATATAGTTTCTGTTGATTGTTACTTTCGGTCAATTGACAATTTTTTCAAATTGTGTCCGTTGAAATAAGATTTTTAGAGTGTTATTTTAAAAAAGTGAACCGGTTCATGGGGAAATTTTCTGGTATTTGTGAGGTACAAAAAAGGAGAGATGAAACCATGGCAATTGAACGGAAGACAGCGAGTACAGCGGAGCGATATGCGAATCTCATCCCTATGAAAGAGCTTCGTTCGACCGCAGATCAACTATTTCCTTTTTCTATCTATCATACTTTACGACAAGAGACACCTGTCAGGTATGATGAGTCCCGAAGCTGTTGGGATGTGTTTCGTTATGAGGATGTTCATTACATCTTAAAAAATCCGAAGCTGTTTTCCTCTGAGCGCGGGGGAGGAAACTTGCAAGGAAGCATTCTGACAATGGATCCACCGAGGCATACAAAAATGAGAAATTTGGTGAACAAAGCGTTCACTCCCAAAGCGGTAAAGGATTTAACAAAAAGAATAGAAGATGTGACTCTTTATTTAATCGATCAAGTCAAAGAGAAGGGGACAATGGATCTTGTTCATGATCTTGCCGGTCCGCTTCCTGTTATTATCATCGCTGAATTACTGGGAGTCCCTGCAAAAGATCGGGAACTTTTTAAAACCTACTCTGATATTCTTGTGGCAGGAGCCGAGGATGATTCGGATGAATCCTTCCAAATCATGACACAAAAGCGCCGGGAAGGAAGCGGATTTTTAAAGGGCTATTTCAAGCGAATCATTGAAGAGAGAAAAACCAGTCCTGAAGATGATTTAATTTCGCTATTGTTAGCGGCCGAAATCGATGGCGAAAAATTAACGGAAGAAGAGCTGCTTGCTTTTTGTGTTCTGCTGCTGGTTGCAGGAAACGAAACAACAACCAATTTAATTACGAATGCCGTCCGCTATATGACTGAAGATGAAAGTATTCAGGAACAAGCCCGGGCTAATCTTTCGTTAGTACCAAATTTAGTAGAAGAAACGCTTCGTTTTTATCCTCCTATACAAGCAATAGGCCGTGTTGCAAAGGAAGATATTGAAATTGGCGGCCAAATGATTCAAAAAGGGTCACAAGTTGTTAGTTGGGTAGCCGCGGCCAATCGGGATGAACAAAAGTTTGAAGAGCCTGACCGTTTTCTGTTAGATCGTCGTTCCAATCCACATTTAGGGTTTGGATTCGGCATTCACTTTTGTTTGGGTGCACCGCTTGCACGCCAGGAGGCAGCCGTCGTCCTCTCTACACTATTAAGTGCTTTCTCCAAAATAGAAAGAGTGGGAGGGGAAACGCTGGAGCCGATTCAAAGCCCGTTTGTTTTTGGGGTGAAAAGATTTCCTGTGGGATTTACTGTCTGATCCATTCTTTTGCTAAAAGAGTGACGAAATGCCGATGGTAAAAGGGGCTTTTAATGAAGAGGGTGTCCGAAATGTACAAAGAACATACTTTTGGGACACCCTATCAAATGATTTCATATAGAATAAACTACAAAGAAAGTGAATCCAGCGCGAGTGAAGTCAGCAAGCCAAGGGCGGTAATAAGCCCGACGACAGGGCCTCCTTCCTGGTATGCTTCAGGCATCATGGTAGATGCCACCATCGCGATGATACCTCCGCCGGCAAAAGAGGCGATGATGGCGGTCATGCTGGCTGAAGCTCCCTCAAGGAAAGTAAAGCCTCCCAAAGAGCCGAGAGCTGATATAACAAATACGGAAGACCAAAGAAAAAGAATTTTCCTTTTAGAGTAGCCGCTCTTCTTCAATCCGGTCGTGCTTGATATTCCCTCCGGAATATTGCTCATGAAAATGGCAATGACGAGAAGCCAGCTCACCGCTTGTTTTTCAATCAAGCTTGCCCCGATCATGATTGATTCGGGAATGGCATCCATAACCGTTCCGGCAAAAATGGCGAGTCCCGAATTTCCGGGTGCATTTTCACCTGAGCGTTTCCGATTTTCTCCCCCCTGTTTGGAAATGAACAAGTCAAAGAGGGTAAACATTCCTGCACCAATCAGGAATCCAATGGAGGTTTCTTTCATGCCCGCGTCGTCCATGGACTGTCCTAGCAGTTCATAAGCGGCAGCGCCGATCAATATGCCTGTCCCAAAAGACATTATATAAGCAATGGCCTTCTTTTTAATGGGTAGAAGAAGGGCCAATAGGGCGCCAATCAAAACGGCAGATCCGGAAATGCCTCCCCAAAGCATTGCATTCCACACGTAAATTCCCTTCTTTCCTTGTCTTTTTCCATATTTTTACCCGTTTTCGCGATAAAAAAACTTATGCAGTAGGTGAAGGAACAAGGCCCGACACATAAACAGCGGCTTCTTCTTATAAATTCAGTACATGTTTCTTAAAGAGGCGGGGATATTATCCATATCTATATAAGAAGGAGACAACATCGATGGATTATAAAATGTTTAGAGCGATCAATCGGCTGGCAGGCCGTTATTCTGTTATGGATGAACTGATGATATGGATTTCAAATCGGGTGCGTTACGTGTATATATTTCTGCTCGTGTTCATGTGGTTCCGAGACTATTCTTCTAAAAAAGCAAGTAGACATGCGGGGGTATCAGCACTGCTTTCTCTTTTTATTCACGGTTTCATTAAGCGGGTTTATTTTAAGCCGCGGCCATTCGTGAAACGGCGTGTCGGGATATTGATTCCTTCAAAGAGGGATTCTTCCTTTCCGAGTAAACATACGATTCTTGTGTTCGCTGTATCCACTTCTGTCTTGCTTCGTGAACGTATGCTCGGAGCCTTCATGTGGGGATTATCGGTGTTAACGGGATTATCACGCATATGGGTAGGACATCATTATCCGTCCGATATTGTCGGAAGCGCCCTCATAGGCAGCGCTGCAAGTGTCGTGGTTGACAAAAATTCACGTTTCTTTGATGCTCTTGTTTATCGAGTGATGGATATGTTCAATAAAAGGATTCCATAAAACGAGCGAGAATGAAGCCGTCATGGATGCGATAAGAAAATTTCAAATGTATAGGAGGGTGTCCCATAAGTCTCGAATTAATGATAAAAATTGATCTTTACTGAAAGGACCCGTCACGGAATCCTCTGATTTTGCTGGATTTTCATGATGGGTCCTTTCAGGAGGCTGACTCAAAAGGTATGGCTTTTTATACCATTTGAGTCAGCCTCTCTTTTTCTCGTTCTGATGCCAAGAAATCGATGATTTACTCTTTTTCCTGGCAGCTTATGTTTTTATTTGCGTAAACCATTCAACCTGCGCCTTCTTTTTCACAGACCATTCATAAGCAACGCAAGCCCGGGATCCGGTCCCCAAAACAAAAAAACTTGTGACATATTGACAGAGAATATATTATATGTTAATAAAAATAATGATTAGCACTCGAACCGATAGAGTGCTAATCGATTGAACATCTGGCTTTGCAGACATCTTTACAATTATTTTTACTGCGTTAATGGAGTGTTCACACAGTAGGAAATTGAAAGGAGAGATCTTAATGGCAAAAAAACAGTTTAAAGCAGAATCTAAAAGACTATTAGACATGATGATTAACTCCATTTATTCTCAGCGGGAGATATTTTTGAGAGAGTTAATTTCTAATGCGAGTGATGCGATTGACAAAATCTATTACAAAGCATTAACCGATGATACTTTAAGTTTTGACAAAGATAATTACTACATAAAAGTGGCTGCAGACAAGGAAAACAGAACATTAAAAATCTCAGATACAGGTATTGGAATGACAAAGGAGGAACTTGAACATAACCTTGGAACCATTGCCAAGAGCGGCTCTTTAGCATTTAAAAATGAAAATGAATTGAAAGATGGGCATGATATCATCGGTCAATTTGGAGTTGGATTTTACTCCGCTTTTATGGTAGCTGACGTTGTGACTGTCACCAGCAAAGCTTTAGGCAGCGATGATGCTTATAAGTGGGAATCCACGGGTGCAGATGGATACACGATTGTGCCATATGAGAAAGATTCAGTTGGCACAGAGATTATTCTAAAAATCAAAGAGAATACAGAAGATGAAAACTATGATGAGTATCTGGAAGAATATCGATTAAAAGCGATCATCAAAAAATACTCTGACTTCATTCGATACCCAATCAAAATGGATGTTACCGGAAAAAGACCTAAAGAAGGCAGCGAAAATGAATTCGAAGATTATCGTGAAGAACAGATTATCAACAGTATGGTTCCGATTTGGAGAAAGAATAAAAATGAGCTGTCTCCTGAAGATTACGAGAAATTTTATTCGGAAAAGCATTACGGTTTTGACAAGCCGATCAAACATATCCATATCAGTGTCGATGGTGCCGTAAGATATAACGCGATTTTATTTATCCCGGAGAAAATACCTTTTGACTATTATACAAAAGAATATGAAAAGGGATTAGAGCTTTATTCCAATGGTGTATTAATCATGAACAAATGTCCGGACTTACTTCCTGACTATTTTAGCTTTGTCAAAGGAATGGTCGACTCCGAAGATTTATCTCTTAACATATCCAGAGAGATGCTGCAACATGATCGACAATTGAAGCTGATCGCAAAAAATATCAACAAAAAAATAAAAAGTGAATTGCAAAGCTTATTAAAAAATGAAAGAGAGAAGTATGAAGAATTTTACAAATCCTTTGGCAGACAGCTAAAATACGGCGTGTACAGTGATTTCGGAAGCCATAAAGACGTCTTGCAGGACTTATTGATGTTCTACTCCTCCAAAGAGAAGAAGCTGGTAACGTTAGATGAATATGTATCAAGAATGCCTGAAGATCAAAAATATATTTATTACGCTTCCGGGGAATCGTACGAAAGAATAGAAAAACTGCCGCAGGCAGAGCTAGTATTAGAAAAAGGATATGAAATCTTATATTTCACGGATGATATAGACGAGTTCGCAATCAGAATGTTAATGACATACAAAGATAAAGAATTCAAATCTGTATCAAGCGGTGACTTAGGTATTGAGGCAGAAGAAAATCAACATGATACCAATTCAGAAGAGAATGAAAACAAAGAACTCTTTGACTATATGAAAAACCTATTATCAGACAAAGTAAAGGATGTAAGGGCATCAAAAAGATTAAAGACTCATCCTGTATGTTTGGCTGCTGATGGCGAAGTAACGATCGAAATGGAAAAGATACTGAAATCCATGCCGAACAACCAACATATACAAGCTGACAAAGTGTTGGAAATTAATATAAATCATGAGGTATTCCAATCATTAAAAAATGCTTTTGAACAAGATAAAGAGAAATTAAATTTATATACAAACCTATTATACAATCAAGCACTTTTGATTGAAGGATTAGCGATCAATGATCCAGTAGAATTTACAAATGATATATGTAAAATAATGGTATAAACTTCTCCAAGGAATCCGATTTTGATCATTTAATACCTGCATTTTCCCATAAATGAATAACAGCCTCGTATAGAGATTAATTTATCGGGTTTTAACTCGTTAAAAAAGAGAACTGACTCCTTAATGGAATCGGTTCTCTTTTTTTAGCTCTCCCATGTAATCTTAAATAAAAGCCTTCTGCGAAAGAAGCTGTTGAGCGACAATATATCCTGATCCACCATTAATTCCATGTCCTGGCCAGGTTGCTGCACCGTTTCCTTTATCCGACCCTTCTAATAGGCCAATCGATATATTAAAAATCTCTCACAAGGATTCTTTTCATATAAACCCGGCAGTATGACTTCCTTTTTCAATTCAAAAGAGGGATGGTTTTCTAAAAAATAGATAGATTCCTCTGATGCATAATATAAAATCAGCTCTATTTCCCGTTCTGATTTTTCCACTGAAAGCAATATATTGTTGATGACATTCATAAAATTTGTATCGACAACGGATTAAAAAAATAAAACCGATTGTCTAATGGATCAATCTGGTACTCTTCTGCCAAGCAACAATGGAAATGAATTTTACCTTTACTATTTTTAGCTTTCTTCAAATAACGATTTCGATTTTCAACTGCTTCTTGATAGAAAGTCTCATTCATTTCTATCCCTACAACAACCATACTTCCGCATAAATTCCACTTTTTTAAACTAACCGGCCACGTTCAATAAAAAAAGAGTCATTCCTTGTTAAAGAAATGACTCCGTTTCGTTTTTAAAAAAAATCTAGTTCATTTCTTTTGTAATCATTGTAAGACTATCCGCAGATAGAGCTACCTCTCCAAATGCTTTCCCTAATTCATTTACTACGTTTACAAAAGAAAGAAGCTCATTTTCAATCTTGCTATTTTGGATTTTAGTTTCACCCATCGTTTTTAAAATCTGTTCAAAATGGTCTTCTGTTTCTTCCATGCTCTTGTTTCCATTTTTGGCCTCAACTCTTATCTTTTCGAGGGATTGTGTTAGCTTATCTACTTGGGTATTAGTATTTAAGATAAGAGTTGATACGTTCTTTACAGATTTCTTCGTTTCTTCAGAAAGTTTTCGAACTTCATCAGCTACAACAGCGAATCCACGGCCGTGTTCACCTGCCCTTGCTGCTTCAATCGCTGCATTTAGAGACAGCAAATTAGTTTGATCCGCAATAGCCGTTACAATATTGACGATCTCTTGCATTTGTTTCGATATTTCTAATAATACTTGTACATCACTTGATATATCATTCACAGAATGGTGAATGTTTGATATATTCATATTCTGTTTATGTAACTGTTCTTTACCCTGCCGGGCGCGTTCTTCGGCAAGAATAGATAATTCTGCTCCTACATTTGCAAGAGAAACAATTTGGCTGGATTGGGAAGTTAGTTGTTGAAAAGAAGCATTGGTCTCTTCTGAGATCGCAGCAAGATTTTCTGAAGCACTTGCCACATTCTCTCTTATCAATACCTGCTGTTCTTCGACTTCTCTTTTTAATCTTTCTGCTTCATCATCGTATGCTTCTAAAACTAATTGTTGTTCCAAATTCAATATTTTTGATACTGCTCTTAATGCAAGAAGACACTCTTCTTTTTGCAGTAAATTTTCTTCAATAATATTCATGAGCGACAAAAATAAGTCTTGAAAGGCACACATGTACCATTTTGTTTGGAGGCCGATTCGAACATGGATATGAGCAATGCGAACTCTTTTTTCAAAATAGGCTCCATCTACTACCCCATCAAACATTTCAGATATGTGTTTTTTAAGCGTGTTTTTTAATCTTTCAATAGAACTGTTATCATTAATAATGTTTAATAAAGATGGTTCGTTCTCTAGGTTCTGATAAAATCTATCAACGATGTAATCAATTTTTTTAATAACAAACGGTTGTATACTGTTAATTACCTTCAGATCTTCTTTTGTAAGTCCTATCATTTGAATTTGCTTTTCTACATCACTGCCTCCGCTTATGTTTAATTCAGCTCTTCCTTTTTCTATGCTTAACTTTTCTGACTTTTGTTTTGCTTTTTTAAAAATCAATTAAGACTCCCCCTACTTTAGTCATATATAATTAATATCGGCACATATAACGTTATTTTACATTTGAAATAGTGTAAACATTGCAAAATGCAGGACCTTAGTGTCCATACGACTTGAGATATCACCGGAACTATTGGGACTATAGCCGGCGGAATACGGATCTGTTATCGGAACGGCTGTTTTACCAAGGATAGAAACCATTATCGGCTCACTCATCGGCTTCAGCTATGCCGACTACCATGTTGGAAACGGTGATGGATGTAGCATAGGTTTTAAACATTGTTTTTTGTCAAAACTAAAGCTGCTTCTTCTAGTTCTCTCAATATACGGCTCAGATCAGTAAGAATTCCCCCTAAATCTCGTAATATGGGTAGAGATTCTACATTTCGCATATCTAAGAGGCATAGTGACTGAATAGAACGCGCCCCTTCAATGCTAGCCATAAGAATGCACAAAGATTCTTTCGAAGATTCAAGAATTACCTTTCCAAAATGGGAAATACAAGAAGCTGTGGATTCTATGGCAGGTTTGATTCCTTCTACATTTGCATACTCATTTTTAAACTCCTTCGCTGAACGTAAATCGACCAAACCTTTGTATATTTCACGAACTTGAATCGTAATATATTCTAATTGCTTCATACCGATGGTAATATGCGCTAATCTTGTTCTTGCTTTCATGAGAAATGGACTATATTTTAGACTTTGTTGCGCTAATCGTACCGTTTGAATACACCGTTCTGTTTCCTCCACTAAATCTCCAATTTCGTTTCGTTCCATATGAGTTTTTTCAGTCGTTGCTCTCAATAAAGTTACTGAACTCTTAAGAATGCTTGAAGACCGTTGACTAAGTACCAAGATACTCTGTTCAGCGGCTGGCATAGTATTGGGAGGGAAAATAAGAGCATTAATGATAATAGCTATTCCCGATCCGATGACGGTTTCAATTATTCTTCCCGCCGCATACCCTTGGTTATGACCAAAAGCAAATACTAATAATGCACTAACTCCAACCTGTGATATAGTCTGGGGATTTAAATGCATGGCTGTTGGAATAGTCATTGCAATGAGTATGAGCATAAAGATGGTACTAGCACTAATTTCAAAAGTATGCCAATGACCCATTGATACAGTAACCGCCACACCCAAAATAATTCCCGTTATTCGATATGAGGCTTTTTTTAAAGAGTCAGCAACGGTTACCTGTAAAGTTAAAATGGCAGCTAGCGGGGCGAAATATGGATATTGGTTTTGTGATAATAGTGTGGCCATCCACCAAGATACTGCCGCTGCAAGAGCAGTTTTAATTACCTGTAAGGTAAGTCCTAATTTAATCAAAATTTCCAGATATTTTTTCATTATTAAATACCTTCTATATATTTAACTAATTATGTTGTAAAAGTGGTGAAAAACGAAATGTTTACATTCTATGTCAAGCATTGATGGCAAGAAAGCCTCTTCGCAATAATAGGAGGTTTGCTTGCCTTATATCCATATAATCCGACTTTTTAGTCTCGTTTATGCAAGTACCTAATTACGTATACCATATTCATTTAAAGTTTACATAATCAATCTTTATCAGCGATTAAAGAGGGAGTCATTCCCTGAAGGCTTTTGAGTCAGCCCCTTGTTTCACCTTATTTTGTTGACATACGTCGTATTATCGGACGTTAATGGCTGTTCTTTGCGCATATCTAGTCATTTATTTTGTTACAGGAGTACAAACAAAAAATACAACATGACCATACAATATAGTACTCTCTTATATTTTTGTTCATATTTTGATGAAATTTAGGGTTTGCACCACAACCATAGCTATAATTACCAACACCTTTTCTAATTTAGATCAATGATAAAGGAGATATTCAATATGGGATTTAATAATCTTCATCCAATAGAGTATGTAAATACTCCGAATAAATATGTAGCCCTGACATTCGATGATGGTCCTGATCCTATTTATACAGATAAGATTTTAGATATCTTAGGAAAATATAACGCAAAGGCTACTTTTTTCATGGTAGGAAAACATGTTGATCTGCATTATACGGTTGCAAAGAAAGTTAAATTAAGTGGTCATGAAATAGGGAATCATACGTTTAATCACCCTAACTTAAAGGAGATAAATCGAAAAGAAATAAGAAGGGAACTAAAGCTTACGGATAAGATATTAAAGCGTTTAACCAAGAATAAATGCAACTTATTTCGCCCCCCCTTTGGGTCTTATCATGATGAAGCGCTCAAAATAGCCGATAAGATGGGATACAAAACTATCCTATGGACTAAAAGCTTGGACACACGGGATTGGAAGAAGAATAGAAGTTGGGCTCAAATTTACGCCCTGGTAATTGATAATATAAAGCCAGGGTCAATTGTTTTATTTCATGATTCATCGAATAATGGTAATGGTGATAGGTCGGAAACCGTTACAGCATTAGAAAAAATTATCATACAACTAACAAAGGAGAATTATCAGTTCGTAACAGTATCTGAGTTATTAGAGAAACAGAAACAAAAACAAAAAAAAAAAAGACCTATCACTCGTCTATTATAGATGGTTCTGATGCAAAAAGAATCAGATATTAACTAATAAATGCGTCCGTTTCATTCGCAGTTAAATCCTTTATGGTGAACTTTCGTGATGAGAACCATCTATAACGTTCGGTATTTACACTGTATGAATCCACATAAATCATGTAACATGGACAAAAGCGGTCCATGCTACATGATTGAGAACCTTTTGAGTCTATTCAGGATGCTCAAACAAAGGAACATAAACAGGATAACAAGCGATAGATGACGTTAAAAAATTAAGTTGGAGTTATATAAATCCAACTTAATTTTTTAACCTCTGTCACCGGGCTTTCTTCTATTCTCGCCTTTCTGTTCTCTCATCTTGAATGAGCTTACAAAAGTCTTCGTATAAGCGGATGGCAAGAACCCGTAAGGGAGATTGGCAGCCGCTTATGCGTAAATCATTGAACATGAGCGTTTTTTGCTCATGTTCAATGATTTATGTGGATTTATATAAAAAAAGCCAAATTCCTGCACGTTAAGGAATTTGGCTTTCATGTAACAATGGTTCTCATATATCGATAGGACATATATCTCTCCTGCTCATTACTAAAACGACTTATTTGTTCAGATATTCTTATGAAAATACATATACATACATAAAAATTCAAAAAAAAAAAAAAAAAAAAAAAAAAAAAAGCTGTGTTAAAGAACTTTGTTGTTATTTACGATTTCCAAGGTTGCCTGTATGGGGCGTATTGAAAAAGCT
>NZ_JBHRZT010000067.1:77876-93559 GCF_042649685.1 Bacillus songklensis
AAAATGAAGGTTTGTACCATACCTTCAACATAAAAAAGACATTCTTGAAAAGAACGTCTCCTGTTAACTGCTTCCTTCTTTACTGTTTAATTTTTCTTTATCAACAATATCCTTTACAACCTCTTCAAGGGTTACATTGCCCAAAGTTTTCTCTAATGCTAATTGAGCAGCTGTAAATAATGGACCTATTGTTTCTTGGATATTCCTTCCCACAGGGCAAGCTGGATTTGGTTCTTCGTGTACACTAAACAATTCTTTCTCTTGTACAACATTAACTGCCTTATATACATCTAGTAAAGTAATTTCAGATAAATCTTTGGCAAGTTTAGCTCCCGCAATACCAGGATGTACTTCTACTAACCCTGCTTTTTTAAGCATCCCCATAATTTTTCTTATCACGGCAGGATTCGTATTTACACTACCTGCCAAAAATTCTGATGAGCTTATCCCCTCTTTATTTATTTCAATAAGAGCTAATATATGAATTCCAACGGCAAATCGGCTGCTTATAGACAATCTTCAGTCACCTTCCTTATGTTTATAACAAAAAATCTCCATGTTGTATCATGTAATTAATTCAATTACAAATGTATTATACCTTAAAATAAAGAACAGAATTAAAAAAGGTTTTTTAAATTAGTTGACGAAAATCCAAAATGTAATTAATATGGTTACAGGTAATCAAATCGATTACACCTAACAAGGAAAGTTGTAACAAGAAAGATTTTAACAAAAACATATTGGAGGAATAGACAATGAAAATGTTAGTAACAGGAGCGACAGGAAAATTGGGAACGAAAGTTGTAGAGACCTTATTGAAAACTGTACCAGCGAGCCAACTGGCTGTCAGTGTTCGCAATCCAGAGAAAGCGGAAGGATTGCGAGCTCGTGGAGTAGAGGTTCGCCAAGGAGATTTTGATCGTCCAGAAACATTGGATACTGCTTTTGCAGGTATCGATCGTTTATTAATTATTTCTGCGGATGGAGACAACGAAACAAGAATTCGACAACACACAAATGCGGTAGCTGCGGCAGAGCGCGCAGGAGTTAAATTTATTGCGTATACCAGTATAGTGAATGCAAAGGAAAGTAAAAACTTATTCGCTCCAACGCATCAGGTAACAGAAGAAGCGATCTTGAAAACAGGCATTCCTTACTCCTTCTTACGCAACAACTGGTACTTGGAGAATGAAATTTCAAGCATTCAAGGTGTCCTAGCAGGAGCTCCTTGGGTGACATCAGCAGGAAACGGCAAGGTTGGCTGGGCACTACAACAAGATTATGCAGAAGCTGCGGCAGCGGTACTATCCGGTAACGGGCACGAAAATACAATCTACGAGCTTTCTGGCAAGCTATTGACTCAGGAAGAACTTGTATCTGCCCTTGGCACTGTATTGGGTAAAGAAGTACCTGTGCAGCAGGTTGATGACGCTGCTTATGCCGATATTATGAAAGGTGTTGGCGTACCAGATTTCCTTGTTCCTATGCTTGTTGACATCCAAAAAAGCATTCGGGAAGGCACACTGGAAATTGAGAGCAATGACTTCGAAAAACTTCTTGGTCGTCCAGTTACCCCAATCAAAGAGGGACTAACTCAAATCGTTAATGGAATCTCTCAAACAAAATAATTGATTGCAAAATATAAACAGGCGACAGATGAGGCGGTTGCGCCTTTTGGTACAGGGACCCCGCAACTCTGTAAAAGGACCTTCGTCAATTGTTTATCACACGCGTTTTCAACTGCCAGATTAGAAATTTGGCTCGTAATCGTTGCTTGTACAAACTTTTGCTTAGAACCGGTGCCTAAACGAAGAAGGCTGTCATCTCCCATTCTCTCCACCGGTATCTTTGCTTGGACTGCTGCCTCATAAATCGCCTCCGTACTGGGCCCAAGAGGATGACTCAAAAGGTATAAAAAGACATACCTTTTGAGTCATCCTCCTGAAAGGGACCCGTCATGAAAATCCGGCAAAATCAAAGAATTCCGTGACGGGTCCTTTCAGTAAAGATCAACTTTTGCCATTGATTAGAGGCTTATGGGACAGCCTCTCCTTATATCTCGTTTATTTGAACTAGTCCCACTTAGCTAACGCTTGAAGTGGGAGTATTCTTTCGGAAAATGATAAAAGGTCGAACAATGACCTTCAATTCTCCTGGCAACCGAATTTTCCGCCTCCTTCTGGTTTTGATCATTTAAATACTTTTTATTCCATTATTTAACTAGCTATCATATTTAATTGTCCGTATTCAATTGTAAGAAGTAAATGGTTCTTCTCTTGGAAGCGGAAAAAATTGATCACCTGGACCGAGGAATCGTAATGCGGCAAAACTTTGAAACCGAGATTTTCTCGAACCGCCAAATTGTAGTTTGTTTAACGTTTTGATTTCAAATTGCTCTGCAAATCGAAAAGCAAATCCAGCTTTTTCGCCTCGGAAGATTCCTTTTTGCGGCACTTTTTTAACATTTCCTTCTTGTTGGATCGTTTTTGATTCTTTTTCTTTGGCAGGGCGAATATGGAACAGTACATACTCTTGCTTCGCGGCGTTTTGAAGAGATGCCCTCCCCTCTCTTTGTTCTCCTATACTGGAGATTTCTTTTTCTTTGATGACTAGGACAAATTCAATTCCTTTTTTAGTTTTTCTTTGAAGGATTCCTACTTCATCTGTAATGGAAAAAGGCTGCCGAGTCTGTTTGTCATTTCCTTTTTCAACTTGTTCAGGTTGGATGACACGATATAATGCTTTGCTGCCATTTTCATCAGAGACAAAATCGAACGGTGAAATGGACTTCTCAGGTACAAAATAAACATCGTACAGCTCCTCTTTTTCATCTAGATGCACACACAAAGCCAGTGATTGTCCTCCCTCTTTTTGGAATCGTTTTTTGTCTGGTATGTTCAGTTTTACTCCAGGAAAGCGAACAAAGATGTAAGTATGATGTTTCTCAGGTATAACCGTCAGAACTTCCATACTACCCACTACCTTTCTGGAAACTTACAAGCAACTTTTGCCTGTGATGCACAAATTCCACATAAGAATGTAATCTCCTACCTTCTGACGCAGGGATTTTATCGTCAGTATCTTGTAAAATTCGACCGATCGTTTCTTTTTTACTTTACCCGGTTCATATGTAGTACAACAGTGGATTTCTACGAAAAATGGTTTCATTAACTATATACCGTTGGGAAACTTGTCTCATTCCATTTGAGATGGATTTCATATACTATGACATGACTTCTAATTTTGAGTTATCCACTCTCTATAGAAAGGAAGAATTTTTGTGGGGGAATTCGGTAACTTCTGGCAAAAAGACTTCATTACTGTAGCATTAAACGATGCTTTTCCTTGGAGCAATCAGGGACCTAGAAGCAGAGTAAAGTTGGATCCGAGTGACAATACTAAAATCATAGTCAACAATGCCGGGAAGTACAAAATAGACTTTGTAGTCTTTATTGAGAATCTAGCTAGTTCCACTTTTTATCCTCCAAGTATCCAAGTTACAATAAACGGAAAACGTATCGGTAGAGCCCGTTTTGCGTTACAGCTTGAACCTAATACTGTTGTAGACGAATGTTTGCAATTAACAGGTACGGTTATTATTAACGTACGAACCGATCATTCGGTTATTCAATTAATCAATCGTTCCGCTTCAGGCGGAGATAGTACTGACATTAGTACTTGCGACGCCGGACCAGTTGCTGCAACTATCAATCTTGTAAAAGTTAGCTGAGAATTTATCATTTTCCGAAAGAATACTCCCACTTCAAGGAATGTGCAGGGCATAGCCCAATGAGTAAGTGGGAGATGAATTTCGGTAGGCGTTAGCCTAAGCTAATAGTAGGTATAAAGGCAAGCCTGTCTTTTTCTTATTCCATGCAAGCCTGTGGAATACGATGTGGAGTTAGTGGATATTAATGGGGACACCCATTTTTTCTATTTAATTATTTTGTTTTCTGAATTGGATATATCCAAAAGCGTAAGACAATCCGCTAAACAGACCGGTGAATAATAATGAAAGCGGGTGGTGAAAAACAGAAACGAGAAACATCCCGATTGCACATCCGAATGCCCCGTATAAGGAAAGGAACACGATCGCTCTTTTATTTTTTAATGTCATCCCCATACATATCCCGCCAAAGAAGCCGACTAAACTGTAGATGACCGTCTTACTATTCATTACAGCATCCTCCTCATCATTTTACCGGTTTTTACTGGGTGAGACGTGAGAGTGATGAAAACAGCTTTTCTATTCCTCCTTTAAACCTTTCGCCCCTAACTGGGATTCTCTTACTAAATAAATGGTTTCTTCCCCATCTGCCGCTTGTAGTTTGTTCTCTTATGATTCAGGGGACAGAATGATTTATTACTGAGGAGGCTTATTGTTATGCATATTCCAAAAGGATACCTTTCATTCAGTGGATGGATGTTAATTTTAGGAGGGATAATGGGGTTTATTGGACAGTTAATCCATCTTGTGTTTGTCTGGTTTGGAGCTGTATTAGCATTTGAGAAATCAAAAAAGGCTATGATCCAGAGAAAAGTGTAGCTGTACAATTGAATGATTGAGTCTTACCGCTGTATGCAAAATCCCGCAGGAATAGAAGATTTCTCTCCGTTCCTGCGGGATTTTACTTTTGGATCAGTCCTCTAAATTGCTGATAAAAAGTTGCCTGTCACCACCTGTTTATAGAACGATAAAACAGATTCCCCCCAGTACTAGGATAATCCCCATTATCGTTCTATAGGTGATTCCTTCCTGGTTCTTGAAAAGGATAAAACTTAAAGGTGTTACAATGACTGGAGTAGACAATGTTATAAGGTTGGCAATGGAGATTGGGATATATCGCATTGATGCAATAACAGAGATTTGAGCTGAAATAGTAATGACACCGCTAATAACATAAAGTAGAACACCTGTAGAATCCGACTTTCTTATTTGTCCCCAAAAATCACGGGTATTTTTATTGGTGGCCACATGCAGTAAAAAGCCCAACAATGCCCCAAGTATTCCCCCCAGGATGGGCTGATTCCAGTTTTGAATGGCCGCTCCTCTGACAACATTCCCAACTGCATATGAAAAGGAGCTGAGAAAAGCTAACAGAACCCCTGATTGAAGCAGCCATTTAAAGGAAAATTCATTGACAGATTGCATCCCTAATGGTTCTCTGCTTACAGCGATTTCCCTTTTCACAGAGCTCTGTGAAATGTAAGAGACTAGGAACAATCCGAGCAGAATAAGTATAATAGCTGATAAATCCATCCATCCTAGCTTTTCGCCCATGAACAGCCAGGCAATAATGGTTGTAAACAATGGATTGCTCACTTGAAATGCACTTGCCCTTGTCGGACCTAACTTATCGATTGTCTCAAAGAAAAACCAACGCCCTAGGTATGTACTAAATAAGCCAGCTGACAAAAAAAGGAAAAACCCTTTCGTATTCCAATCCACAATACCACCTTCAAAAAAAAGCACTTGAATCAGAAATAGGAAGGAAGCAAATAACACATTCACTCCCACAGAAATGAGAAATCCCAAATTAAGATTCAATCGAGCGGCGGCCATCTTTGTTATGATAATGTTGGCAGAAAACAAAATCAATGCCACAAATGCTAGCAATTCACCCATCCTTTCCCCCCTCTTCTCTTGTAGATTCTAGAGATTTACAACTCGACATGGCGAGGATTCCCCGCCATTTTCTTAATTCCCATCCTTGTTAAGAAACACTTCTTGCTTCATCTACCATGGCATTCCAATCACTACAAATAGGAGCCACGCGAATCCTGGACCAAGAGCGATAAAGACTCCGGTAGTGAACAAGAGCTGCCTGAAAAACACCCTCTCTTTCATACCTTGCACATTCGCAAGTAATAGTGCTCCAGCTGAAGAAAGTGGACTTAAGTCAACAATGCTGGAAGAAGCAGAGATCGCTGATATTACATTATTGGTCGAAAAGGTAGGATCCTGCAAGATTGGAGTCGCAATCGGGATAACAGATGCCAGGAAACCTGTTGTCGAGGCAAAGGCTGACACAAATCCACCTACGTATGAGACCGTCAGAGTTGCCAACAGCGGGTTACCCATATCCGCTATAAGCGCAGTCACGTAGTCCATAACTCCAATTTTTTCCATAACCCCTACATATGTCACGATCCCCGTGACCAGAAAAATTACCCCCCAAGGCATTTCTTTAAGAATTCCATCTTGTTTACCAGGGGCTATCAAGGCCAGTACAAAACCTACTAGAATAGCCGCAAAACCAATACTCACATCGAATCCAAGAGATAGGATGCCTAAGACGACAATAGACGCAAGACAGATTCCTTTATATAAATTTAAACCGCCTTCTCGTTTTTCTGCCGGTTCATTCCCATCCGTTTGGATGACTTCTGCGGTGGCTGCTACGAAATCAAGAGCAGTCGATTGCCTTTTTAAGAAGCGAAACCCGCCAAATAGGATGAATACTATCAGCGCCACCAGTCCGAAATAAATGAAGCAATTAACTAAGAGCACTGCTGGAGAATGCGTCAGGTCTCTAGATTGCATGCCGCCGTTGACAATTATGCCAAAGACATTTAGAGGTGAGAAGGAGCCAGCCTGCATCCCCATAATAATCATGATACTCATCATAAGAGGGTTGATTTTGTATTTGTAAGCTATTTTTAATGCGATTGGAGCCACAAGAGAAACAACTGCAATCCCATAAGTACCGACACCTGCCAGTACCAAACTCAACATGAACATGAGCCATGGAGTCAGACCGACTTTACCTTTGACTAAACGGAGCCCCCATTCAGCGATTAAATCGACGACCCCACTTTTTTGGATAATGGCAAACAAATAAGTGATCCCTACAATAGTGATAAACAGTTCCGCTGGAAAGATGCTATAAATTTCGTCAATGCTAAGCCCGCTTACTAGAGTACCGACAATAAATGCTGCGACGAATCCTAAAACACCGATATTAATCGGCAAGCTTGCACCAATGGCAAATATAATCAGAAGCACTATGATTGCAATTGTTTCTAAGCTCATCCAATTTCCCCCTAAATTTTAAAATCGAAAGAATTTGTATATAGTCCTGTCAAATGTTAATTCAGCATCCATTTCTAAACGCTTACATTTATGGGCCCTTGCTTCATCAACTACATATAACCTATCCGTTTGACGAGGGGATACCGTTAATATCAGAAGCCCCTGTCTTCACCTATAAGATAACGCTTTCAAAAAATGATATCTAAAACATAACGCGGTAAGAAGGTGGAGCTCTTGACACGCTGTATGGACCATTCGTCTGGAAAAATTCATACAGCCATGGCAAATGAAGTTCCTGTAAAAGTTGCATTTGTCCAAAATTGTAATAAAAACAGTGAATGGCTAGCCATTTTAAGCACAGACTACACGTTGTCCGAACAAGAAATTGTCCGCTCAGCGAACAATTGGCGGGATGTTCCATGAACTTTGTGACGAAATGCATGAACTTGATTGGACTGTAGCTTTTAATGGGCGAAAAATTAGGATATCGCAGAGTGGATCTTTGTTACCTGCTTTGGTTGAGATAAAGAAAACACAATAAATGTAACCGCTAACATTAAAGTGATAAAAATTGAGTTGTGCAGGAACGGGTCTATTGATGCAAACAAAATCACATAAAACTGAAAGAGTGTGATCCCGCAAATGAGTAATAGGATGAAACTCTATCATTCTGATATAATATATATAAAAACTAAAAGAGTGAAGAGATCATCCTACCAAATTATTGATCCCGTTTTTTATCAGATAAGCCCAAGCAGATATCAGCATTGTTAACGGAATAGGTGAGGCTGCCCATTGATAATAGCCGGGAGCTTATCCATTTATCCTCTTCTACTCAATCAAATTGTATTTTTCACCTTTTCTTTTACAGGTACTTGATAATCTAAATACAATTCTTTTCTTTCTTTGGATGATTGGATAGCTTTAATACACACTTCCAGGTTAGCTTTTGCCCAACGTCCATCATGTACCGGCTTTTCTCCTTCTATTACAGCTTTGTAAAGCTCGTCAATGACATTCATGCGCCCTGTCTCTTCTTTAGATATAGGAACAATATATTTTTCGTCTTCCCCATAAACGATCAGCCCCTCCGGGTGTTGTCGGATATCTCCCTTTTCACAGCTAACAACAGTCAATCCAAAGAAAGGATGATTTTTTTCTGAATCCTTGTAGTTTTTCGATCGTTTCCCGCCATATCCTGAGGCTATTTTTAACGCCACTTCATCCGCCTGGGATTTTGTTTCTTTTATCATGCGACGGGATTGTGCATAAACGTTCGACTTTGTCAATGGACCACCTTCTCCGATATCAAAGGTTAATTCAGTTGTATGGAAATGATCATATCCATTATATACAGCCGTTGCCGCAGCACCATCTTCAAACTCTAAGAAAACGGTGTGGTTGCCTTCTGTTGGGCGGGAATCATCCAATACCCCAGTTACCGCACGAATGCTTCTAATCATTCCCCCTCCTAAAAGCCTAATAATATCAAATTGGTGCGACCCCTGACGGTAGGTAACCCCACCCCCAAGTTCCGTTTTTAGTTCTTCAGGTGTCCTAGGGCGATATATCCAATCATTGTAATACCAATTGTGAATCATCACAACTTTCCCCAGCTCACCACTCTCAATAATTTCTCCCATTTTCTGAATTGGCGGTTCAAAACTGTGAGAATGTCCTACTATAAGTTGAACACCATTTTTTTCTGCTATTTCAATCATGTGATCTGCATCTTCTAAAGATACGGATAACGGTTTTTCCACTATGATATGCTTTTTTGCTTCAGCAGCAATTCTAACATGTTCTGTATGTAATTCTGTAGGTGTTGCAATGTATACTGCATCTATACTGGGACTTTTACATAAGTCCTCTATTGAGTAATAAGTTTCAGCATTGTAGTCTTTTGCAAATTTTTCAAGCCTTTCTTTGTTTCTAGTTGCAGCTGCAGCCAGTCTAACCTTTGGATGTTTTAATATAGCAGGAATCATAGAAGCTCCGGCAATCCCAAGTCCAACAATCCCAATATTTAACACTCCGTGTTGTGAGGGCATATGATATCTCCTTTCAAAATTTCATTTTCTCCGCTTCTTGTAATTTCTTCACATAATATCGCCAAACCCATTTGGCATTAAATTTCGTTCCCAAGTCAGGTAACTCCGCAATATCCTCTTCAGAAATCGGAGGTGCTTCACGTCCTGCTTTGGCCACTTCTAATGTTACTTTTGCCAATGTATTGAAGTTCAAAGCATTGATCGTCGCTTCCTCAATGGTTGCACCGGTTGCAGTGATTCCGTGCCCTCTCATTAAACAAATGTCTTTATTCCCCATCTCTTCAATCATTGGGGCTGCCAGTTCCGGCCGTGTTACCAGATACGATCTTGGAAAAATCGGAATTCCTTCTAATGCCATCCGCATCGCTGGTATATTAAAAGCTCCAAAAATGGGACGTAATGGTAAATCGGAAATTCCACAAATCAAAGCTGCTGGAGGATGTGCATGAATAACACAACCAACTTCAGGCCTTGATTTCATAATCTCGCCATGAATTGGTAATTCTTTTGGGATTTGATATTTTCCTTGAAGATCATCTCCCTTACCATCAAAATCTACCCGCCTAATCGCCTCAACGGTCGTATACCTAACCCCATTTTCCAGTTCTCCCCTGCAACGGATAAACATTTCATTAGTACCCGGAATTCGGGCGCTCACGTGACCTAGTGTCTCATCTACCAGTCCTTCCATTGCTAAAATTCTGCAGGAGAGTGCTACTTTTTCCCTGAGTTCGTTTAATGAATCGTTCACCTTTATTCCCCCTTCTTTCCTTATACACTGGCTAGCTCTGGGGCAGTCACACGTTTAACCTCTACAATTTCGCCTTTCCATGAACACTCACTGCACCAGCAAAAATAGGCTGTATCATCAGATATCCAATATTCATTTAGTAGACTGCTGGATTTCAACAAAGACTCTCCACAATTTGGACAATACTTTAACTTTATTTCATAGTTTTTACTGTCGCTCATCTACGAATCCTCCCAAATAAAGATAGAGCAAGAAGCTCCTTCTAAGTTAAGAAGGAGTTTCTTGCCGATTAAAGACTAGAAAGAACCTTGCCGCCTTTACAAAGCTCAATAATCTCGTCAAGATTGGGAGCATATCTCGTATTCCAGTCTTTTGCCACCCCTGACAATAAGCCCCCTTCACTAAATTTGTCTTCCTCTTGCGGCAACTCAATGTATTCATTTTTCCGAGGATCGCGAATCACACATTTTGGGTCTTCCCCATTTTCTACTTTTTTTAGTTCTCTCTTTAGTATTTGGCGATACATAATGATTCCTTTATCAGAAGTCCCTAGACGTTCTGTAGTTCGATCTGCAATAGGCCCCTGTGTAATCCATGCCATCATGTCCTGTCCATCAATATAATCTGTTATAAATTTGCCATCCTGATCTTTAATAGGGCACTCATACAAAGAAATCGGGTAATCTTTTGGTATCTCAACACCTTCTTTTGGAACAAAACATGTATACCAAAAATGCAATGTATGCGTATCGTCCATCGGGACACGAATTTGAAATGAGTGGGCACCGCTGTCACCGACGCGCAGCATAGTCGGGAATACAATAGGGTGACCAATAGCCCAGTCTTCGTTTTCTTCCGTTTGTCCTTCCAATACACGACGTTTAATGATTCCCCAATCAAATTCATCAAACCCGATTTTTAGATGATGTTTTGTTATTTTCCATTCATCTTGCGGTCGGCCTTGCTGCTCAAAAATATGTTGGAAGTAATGTCCATGCAGCCATTCCAGATGGGTTGGGTCTAAAGAATTTTCCATTATTTGCATCCAGTTACATGGGATGACAGCATAACCGATGGTACGGATGACATTTTTTCGAACAAAAAGGTCCCATTTCGGTAATTCAGGGGCAGGGGCAGGTCCCATATAAGCAAATACCAGCCCTCCTAATTCCTCTACTTTATAACCCGAAATTTTAATCCGATCTTTAAAGGTACTGTTTTCAGGTTCATTCGGTTGTTCAATACACTGTCCGGCTCCGTTATATAACCAGCCATGATATTGACAGCGCAGTCCACATTTCTCTGGGATAGCATACTCAAGAGATACTCCCCTGTGGGCACATTTGTCTGCCACTAGTCCCAAATTATTTGATTTATCACGATATAAAACAAGCTCTTCTCCCAAAAGCTTTACTTTTTTTATAGTGCCAATTTTTTCAACCTCTGAACTGGCAGCAATCGGATGCCAATATCTTCTTAAAAGCTCTCCCATTGGCTTTCCAGGACCAACTTGAATTAAGGTTTCATTTTGTTCTTTGCTTAACATAAAAAACCCTCCTTATAAAATAAATCCAGAGATCATCTCCTAAAAAGAAAACCTCGGAGATAAAGAAATATGTAACAGAAAATTCCAACTATTACGAGTAATCTTTTAGTAAGAGCGAAATGGAAGCTGAAAACTCATTCACTTTGCTCCAGCCTTTCATATGGAGCAGACCTTTGTTGATTGAATAGTCGGAATTTAAAAATTATTCTATTAACATTATAGGCTAGATATCGCTATAAATCTAATTTAATAATATAGATATAATCATATACAAAAGCTTATAACCCACTAAGTTTATAGGATTTAAAACTATTACCTGCATCCTGCAGAGAGTAAGAATACGAGAATCAGAAAAAAAGAATAGATATATAAGTCCCATTTAATTTTTCAGCTTCTGTGACGGCTCCTTCTTCTGTTTGCTCCTTTCTGTTCTCTCATCTTGAATGAGCTTACAAAGGTTCTTGTATAAGCGGCTGACAAGAACCCTTAAGGGAGATTGGCAGCCGCTTATGCGTAAATAATGCAGCATAGACCGCTTTTGTCCATGTTACATTATTTATGTGGATTCATATATTTCTTAATGGTCATTCATTCAATCTATTATATAATACAAATAACAATTCATTTCTTTATATATAATCATTTATAACTGAAGCAAGGTCTCCTGTTCGAATCTAACAGCCCGAAAATGTCACAATTAAAAATGAACCAATGCAAGGAGGAGGGACATGGATATCCCAATAAACCTTCATCAATTGCAATTATTTTGTTGCGTTGTTGAACACGGCAGTTATAGTCAAGCAGCGGAAAGTTTGATTATGACACAGCCTGCTTTAAGCTTGCAAATCAAATCGTTGGAAACAAAATTGGGAGCGAAGCTTTTTGTGCGGAAAGGAAACAAGATTGAGCTTACAGAAGCTGGTAAACTTGTGGATCGATATGCTTCTAGTTTACTTAGCCTCGATAAACAGCTGCGTTCTTCAGTCGAAGAATTAATATCCGGCGAAGCCGGACACATTGCCATTGGTAGTAACCGTCCCATAGGCCGCTATCTACTGCCTAATTTCACTCTGAACTTCATGCAGCGATTCCCTACCGTAGAATTGACAACTACCTATGTTGATACGGATCAGGTCTACCGCTATGTGTTGGACGAGAAAGTAAATGTTGGATTTGTTACATGGTCAAAGGAACAAGCTACACCGTCCAAAATTATAAAACACCTAATCCTTAGAGACTACTGGTCATTGGTTTGTGCAGCGGATTCTCCCTGGGCAGCATGGCAAGGAAGTATCCAGGACGTACTGCGCAAAGCCCCTTTGATAGGTTCATTGCCAAAGACCACTCATGGGAAAATGATCAATTTAGAATTGCGCCGACTCGGTTTAGATTCTAATGATTACCGTTTTAATTTGCGCCTTGACGATATTGAATCAATCAAAATGGCGGTAATCTCCCAATTAGGAATCGCCTTCCTACCGCGAACGACCATTGAAAGGGAATTGTCTAGCGGAGAACTAGTTCAAGTTCCATTAACAGATGAGTACACCCCCTCTCTGGACTACTATTTAGTTGTAAAAGAAGGGATATATATGACCCCTACATTGAAAAACTTTATTAAATTTATTTTAGAAACAAACGATGTAAAATAGTTTGTGGAGCTTAGGGTCAGTCCTCTGCCGTGTTAATAGTTTAATTCAGTGAGATACTGCCCCTAAAATTCCCTTACTCTTTAACATTCTTTTTGTTTTCGCCTACAATCTTCCTGTTTTTTATTTCATTTATTATTTAGAACATAGTTTTATTAAATTAAAAAGACAATAAATAAACAAAACATCCTAACTATATAAGTCTCGCTTAATTTTTTAACCTCTGTCACCGGGCCTGCTTCTATTTGCGCCTTTCTGTTCTCTCACCTTGAGCAGGCTTACAAAGGTCTTCGTATAAGCGGCTGACAAGAACCCGAAAGGGAGATTGGCGGCCGCTTATGCGTAAATAATTTGCGTGGATGTTTTTTATCCACGTCAAATTATTTATGTGAATTTATATAAATAAAGAGGCTGGCCTATAAGTTCAAAAAAATGATAGATTTTATGTTTTATGCAAAATGGACCGTCAATCAAAACCCATGGTGCTACTGGATTTATATAACGGTCCATTTTGCGGGGGGGTGACCCAATAGGGGCGATTTTTCTCCTTTTGGGTCACCCCCCTCGACTTTCCATTCATCATCATTGTTCAGCCAGTATATCTTGTCCGCTAGACCGATTTATTCCCCTTCATATATTCTATCGTTTGTCTTAAGCCCTCTCTATAAGACGTACGAGGCAGCGGGCCCATTAGCTTTTCATATTTTTCACCGCTTAACACGACCGGTTCTTCATTTAAATAAAACATTTCAACCACTTCACGCATATTTGAACTAAAAAGACCGAGAAACCTTATCATGTTTTTAGTAACGGTTGATACTCGTTTATTGTAATGAGTGATGGTCCGGATCGTTTCAACTATTTCTTCTCCTGTAATGACGTCATATCCGGGAATGTTCCAGTTTTGTCCGTATGCATGATCATGTAAAGCTAAATTGACGATTGCCTTCGCACCATCCGGAGTAAAAATAAACTCTCTCGCAATCTTTTGGTCTCCAACAAAGCTTGATTTTTTATTGTTTACTATATTTTGAAGTGTGTAGTGTAAAAGGGTATTTTCAGCATTGGGTCCATAAAAATCAGGGAAATGTACGATTAAAGCCGGGACACCTGATTCTTTTACCATCGTTTCCACCTGCAATCGAATGCTTCCTTTTTTCGTATGGGGATTTTTAGGGGTTGTTTCACTTACTTTTTTTCCTGCACTCCGTCCGTAAGCGTAAATGTTATCGACAATGGCAAGCTTTGCTGACTGATGTCGTGAAACATTTACGATATTGGACATGAACAAAGCCAGCTTTTCTTCCCACTCTGAATACGGTATATTCGCTGCCTGAAAAATGACGTCAACATCTGAAGCTGCCGCCCGTAAATCCTCGATACGAAAAATATCACCGGTAAAGATTGTGACATTCGGATCTCCTTCAAACAGTTTTTCTAATTTAGCCTTTGTACGTGCAAAGGCTATAACGGCGATCCCCCTGCCGGATAATTCTTTCACAATCGAATACCCCATTCCTCCTGAAGCCCCTACCACTAATGCTTTTCTCATATTGTTCTCCTCCCCGCTTTAATTAACCACTGGTTAATTAAATTCAAAAAAATTTAAGTGACCGACTTCAATAGAAAATTCACATGTGAATGAGCTAAGTTCTTCACATCCTCATAGCTAGTTACATGACGGCTATAATGAGTCACAAACCCATGTAAGGATAAAAATATAGACCATATTTCTTGAATGGATATTTTCTTTTCACATAATGAATAAACACTTTGCGCAAATTTTTCATAACTTTTATCCGGCCCTTGATTAAGGAAATTCCTGACCTCCTCATCTTTAATTAAAAACATGATCTCATAGTGGCTTTGATGTGTAAGACCGAACTTGATAAACCCCAACAAGATCTGCTTTAGCTTTTCCTTACGATCCAACACTTGCTCCATCATGTCATCTAATATTTGATCAAGCATTTGAAAGTGTTCCTCCACCATGGCATAAAATAACTCTGCCTTATTTTTAAAATGATAGTAAATGGCACCATGGCTATAATTCAATTCCTTTGCAATTTGTCTCATCGACACATGCTGATACCCTTTTCTTACAAATAGATCTCTTGCAGCATCCATGATCATTTCACGTGTTAATTCTTGTTGTACAGCTTTTCTCGGTGACATTGCAACCTCCTTATTAACCACTGTTTAATAAAATTTTATTACAATAAATCCCAGCTGTCAATATTAACATCTACGCCCATTCTTTTTGTTTTCCCCTACAATCTTCCTGCTTTTCACTTTACTTATCATTTAGAACATAGTTTTATTTAAAATGAAAAACCAATAAAAACAGATCATCCTAACTAATAAATAAAGCACCTGCACGAATGTGCAAATGCCCGACTTTCCATTCATCATCATTATTCAGTCAGTATACATGCAGCTCTATTCATACAGTAGTTACCTTAACGATCTATATAAATCCAATTTAATTTTTTAACCTCTGTCACCGGGCTTTCTTCTATTCGCGCCTTTCTGTTCTCTCATCTTGAATGAGCATACAAAGGTTCTCGTATAAGGCTTCGGCAAGGGCCCGTAAGGGAAATGGGCGAAGCCTTATGCGTAAATCATGTAGCATGGACCGCTTTTGTCCATGTTA
>NZ_JBHRZT010000067.1:93569-131448 GCF_042649685.1 Bacillus songklensis
CATGTGGATTTATACAGCAAGGATTAAAAACAAATGAGAATACCAGTTTTATCGTCCGAACGAAGGTTACGATTTTTCTCATATTTCTCCAGCTGAACCGCATATTCTTCTAATCCTAATTCATGAATCATTCTATAAATATAGGTAAAATCCTTATTTGGATAAAAAAGGCCGTCTGTTATAAGAAGGATCGATTGCAAATTACCTGTATTGATAAAGCCATGATGTATGTAGTCACGTACCTCTTGCGTACCGTTTGCTACTGTATAACCATCAGGAGAATTGGCCATTTTCCGATTATAAATAAGCTGATTTCTTATATCATTGTAGTAGCTTTCTTCAGGCAAGATCATTCCCATGCTTCTTTCCTTTTCACGTCTGATTTTCGCCCTGACGCTAATATCTTTTACTGTATCCCTCGTCAACGCTTCTATTTCGCCGCTTTTGTGTTCAGCCAACACCATGCAGTCTCCGAGCTGGGCAAAAGAAATGTTTTGATTTTCATCTACTTTTACAACAGCTACACATGTAGACCATAGGTTTTCGGGATGTGCCGTATCTACGTTGTATAATTTCATTTTCTCCATCAGCCGTTTGTTTGCCTGTATAACACCGTCAAACAAAGTCATATCATGTGAAAAATCATTTTCGAAATAATCCTTAAATAAATTGGATGCTAAATAAGCACCATTCCTTCCCCTTTCATCCATGAAGGGAGTAAGTGGAGTGGCCCCATCAAAAACTCCGTAAACCTTGCGCCTATGGTTTATGATAAAAGAATCCTCAGAAATCGTCTTGGAAAGAGACATTCTAGAACTTGAATATAGCTGCATAAACTTCTCACCATCTTTTTTATATAGGCATCAAAACGCTCGTTATATCCATTATACAACGCCGCTCCCCTTACATATTCTTCATTTCGTAATCATTGATTTGATCTTGCATTCGTTCCAAATAAACAATCGAGAAATCTCCATTACACTTCCTGCTATTCATAAACCTCCCAGTTGGCTTTCCTGCAGCCAGTAATGCAGCTGTTGAAGGAAGATCGCTTCATTCAGCCCCGCTTCTTTTGCAAGTGATGGAAGAATAAGGAGCGGTTTATCCTCTATCAGTAATCGGCTCATTGCTTGCATCCCCTTTTCATTTTGTATTTTTATTCGTGTTCCATCTTCCCTGAACAATCAGTGATATCGCTAGAGGGATCACCATCGTCTATCTAACCGATTGCATAAAAAGATCATCTTTTCCGGAATGATCTCTCCCACTTATTAAATAGTCAAAAAGAAGGGGGTGGTGTATTTTTCCTCTCACAAATTTGGTATTTTTAAATGAAGGGAATAGTTGTCAACATTACCCGGCTGAAAAGACAATAAGCTTTCTCCTGTTCATTTAAAACCAAAAAGAGGCTGTCCCATAAGTCTCGAATTAATGATAAAAGTTGATCTTTACTGAAAGGACCCGTCACGGAATCCTGTGATTTTGCTGGATTTTCATGACGGGTCCTTTTAGGGGGATGACTCAAAAGGTATGGCCTTTTGAGTCATCCTCTTTTTTGAAAGTTCTATTTAGTTTAAGGTTCAGTCGTTCCTGGCATCTTACTTACCGCAACACTTTATATACTTTTTCCCGCTCCCGCATGGGCATGAATCATTACGGCCAATTTAGTTATTTCTTCTCTAACTTCTTTCTAATTTTCTATTATTTCTGTTTTACCCATTATAAACACGAAAAGCAATAACTACACCCATTTTTGTAGGTATAGGATCAGTATGCCGCAAAACAAAGAAACCTGCATCCAATTGGGAGCAGGCTTCTTATGAGTCACCAGGTTTGTATAAAATATACAGAGCTTGATCTTTTTATTCGATTCCCAGCTTTTGAAATTATTTTGAAATTATTTAATAAACGACATCACGATCATTAATACAAAAAGAATCGTGAGATGGTTTAGGGAAAATACAAACATAAGTGTCGCCCATTTTGTATGTTCCATTTTACGGAATCCAAAGATACCAAGCAGCATCCAGATAAGGGTTAGTCCAAACATGGTAAAGGCAATTACTTTACTAAACGGCCAAAATAAAAATGAAGCCAATAGTAATATTACTAAATATGCAATGGTCTGAACTTTTGTGCGATGAATTCCTTTTACAACTGGAAGCATTGGTACTCCTGCTGCTTTGTACTCTTCTAATCGTCTAATCGCAATTGCGTAAAAGTGGGGCGGCTGCCATAAGAACATTAATACAAATAGTCCGATCGCAATTGGATGCAGGATATCTGAAGAGATAGCAACCCAGCCGATCAGCGGCGGCATGGCTCCGGAAAGGCTTCCAACTTCCGTATTATAAATCGTTTTGCGCTTTGTTAACATTGTGTAGGGAAATACATAAAAGAAAAATCCTAAAAAGCCCATGAACGCCGCCATCTTAGAAACGGTTAATAAAAGGCCCAACCCGGCAGCCACAAGGACGATTCCCAGCCACAAAGCAAATTTAGGATTGATCGTACCATCTGCAGTCGGTCTATCCATCGTTCTCTTCATTATGGCATCAATATCCCGATCATAAAAGTTGTTAATAGCACCTGAACCGCCGACAACAAATGACGTTCCCATTAAGGTTAAAATGACAACCGGGATTTGCTTTACAAAACTTAGGTCATTCACATATAAAGCTAAACAAAGACCTGCGAACATCCCCATCACATTTGATTGAATAATCCCGGTTTTTATAATAGCGCTTATCACTTTCCATGAAAAATAGTGTTTCATAGAAAGGGAGTTCTTTGCAATTGCTTCAGAGTTTTTCACAACCATTCTCCTCTTTCATTTATCCATTGAGAGATAAATATGTTCTTTTCTAATCCACTATGCTATTTTAACAGAAAATTGATTTAAAAGGTTCTAATGCAAACCGCCAATTTTGTCAAAAGGATGAACAATAATAGAAGTAAAATTCTGAAACCTTCAATTTTCTTTCTATACCGTTACAATTTTCCATAAAACATCCAAGTTTCTCCTATTAGAAAATCCAAGCATACGCCTCATTCATTAACCAATGATTAACATTTATCAATTGCAAGAATAATAGAATAAGTTCTATCAAAAAAACCCTGGTTTCAAAGAACCAGGGCTCTCATACTTTATTCCGGTATATTTCCACCGGCAACCCTATCTCCAGAGTTACCAGAAGGGTCGGTTACACCATCATCTTCCATGGCGTGAATAATGAGTGATTTACCTAATACACTGTTGCTCTTCCCTTTTTCGAGTGATAAACCACTAAGGAATATCGTTTGCTCGACTTTTCCGTTTTCATCTGCAACTAAGTTAGGCAGATCACCAAGGTGGGCTCCATCAGGGTTATGTTGACCGTGCTTCTTGCCTGATGGATTAAAGTGACCACCTGCTGTTTTAAAATCATTGCCAACAATCGCATTTTCATGAATGTGGAATCCATGCTTACCAGGAGCAAGACCTGAAGCACTAACTTTAAGCATGATCTGATCACCCATCTGACCAAATGCAGCGAACCCAATTTTCTCTCCTTTAGCATTCTTCAGTTCAAGAAAAGTAGTGGCAATCTTGTGTTGCTCCTCATCAGAGATGAAGTAAGCATGCAAATCAAAATGCGGTATCTCAAATCCCGGGTGACCATGAGGTTGGAATTCAATATCCGTCTGGACAATGGATGGAGAAGGTAAGCCCTTCATGCCTTCAAGATTGGTGTGGTTTTTACCATTAATGAAGTCATCCTGTGCAATCATGTACTCTATAAAAACAAGCTTTCCATTATATACTCCATAAATGGGACCATTTGGCATTTCCTCAGGATTCGCCCAGTGTTCTCCCATAGCTGGCACTACATGGGGGTCTAATTGAACAGTTCCTTTTGGTAGTGCTAAAACATAAGCTTCTTGTTTTTGCGCATCCCAGCTAATTATTTGTGCATCGACTGCGGTACCAAGGTCGTTAATCCATGCAGTCGGTTCACCGTTTACCAGCTTTATGTTATTAATTTTTTTGCCGTTAAAAATAACTGATTTCTTATTTTGTTCCAATTCGAACGTTTTCTTAAACAGATCTGCAAATGCACTGACAGAGACGTAAGCCTTAGAATGTTGGATATGATTTAAGTCCGATTTAACTTCCACACCATTCACGAGTACCGAAAGTTTTTTTTCTGTTTTGTCTACATGTACCCCATGAGCTGAAGCCACTCCTGATACAAATAGTAACGCACTAATCAAGAACACTGAAGCAAGTCTCTTCATGCCATTCCTCCTAATTTCATACTGTTAATGTCTGAAACAATGTAAGTATATAATCCCATTCATCAATTTATGTTTAACACATCTTTTTTTTTGCAGCAGTTATTTTTCTTACTACATGAAAAAAAGAGCCGGCACCTGGCCGAACTCTCCTGGAAATGAAGCTTTATGCATCTCAAATTATTCTGCGGGCACCTTTATCCCTAACATTTCCATAACTGCGCGGTCTGAACCGGTTTCTTCGTAGCTTCGATCTATCAGTTCTTTAATTTCCGGAGGGGCAGCGTCGTAAAGTTCGGCTATGTCTGTTGCAGGTTGGTCGGAATTGGAATAATACTCGAGAAGCTTCTCATATTCACCATTGTTTTTGTCAGCAGCCACTTCACCTTTTCGGGGGTTACCCTCATGAATCCAAGTCTCAGCACTGGAGGATGATACGCCAAAAATCAGAAATGTTATTAGTATTACAAACGTCTTTTTCAATTTTGTCCCTCCCCTTTTACTAAAATTATTCGCTTCCCTGTAAAAATCTTCCTCCCTCTTTAGACGGCTTATTTTTTGACCGATATTAATGAAAATACCCCGATTATTAAGAGATGAATCCCTCCATTTATCACGACACACCTCTCATTGAAATTCCTAATAAACATCCTGCCTAATAAAGACTATAAAGGAAACGGCCAACGCAGTCGCTCCCCAAATCGACAATACGATAAGAGAAAACCCTAAAGACATCCCCTCAATAGGAGGAGCAATACCTCTCAAATAGCCGGTCAGGTCGAGGTTGACCATAAAGAGATACTTGGCGGACTTCCAGGAAGAAACCATACTGCTTAATATCGTTCCGGAAATTAGACATGCTAACATCACTCCCATTCCGGCGGCTGTGCTTCTGATCAGGACAGACAGCATAAAAGAAAAAGTGCCTGCCACAAGAGAAACAAACCAGGCTAACCCGGACTCCATCAATAAATATTGCCATTGGGGGATAAGATGTACGGCCGAAGTATTTAATTCCCCTCCCTCAACAGTGAAACCGGTTAAAACAGGGGCAGTCCAGCCCTTGTAACCAAAAACGAGGCCAGATATCAAATAGGATAACACTCCAAATAGCAACATGATAAGGGAAACGGAAAAGATAAGAGTCATGTATTTACTCAACAGGATTTTCCACCTTTTCACAGGCCTTGTAAGCAACAATTTTACAGTCCCTATACTGTATTCCGAGGAAACGAGATCTGCCGCGACAACCATGATCATTAAGGGCAGCAAAAGCTGAATGGAATTTTCCACAAATTCTCTCACAAATGTGGGAGCACCAGGCTCTGCCGGATTGATATCATGATCTAAGTAATATTGTTGTTGGGTTACTCTAATCTGCAGCTGCTTTCTCCACTCTTCAGAAATCTGGCTACTGTTAAGCCTGTTTTGTGTGTCAACGATTTGCTGCTGTAAGGAGGTGCGCCAATCTGTTGTTCCGAGCTTTTCTTTTATCCTTTCACTTTCCTTATATTGGGCATAAGTAAACATGGCAATCAAGACAGCCATGATCATCGTCACGACAGCAATCCTTTTTTTGGCTATCAGCTTTATCATTTCGTTATGCAACAAATTAATCAACGGACTGCCCTCCTGTCATTTCAAGGAATAAATCCTCTAACGTCGGGAGCCTTCTGTTCATTTCTTTTACAGTCACTCCGGCTTCAAGCAGCCTTCGATTCCATTCCCCTGCCTCATTCTCCAAATAAGGGGTGATGAGCATCTCGCCTTCTTCTTTCACATACTCCGCCAACTCTTGTAATATTCTTTTTCCTTCATTTAATGGAGACAATCTCCATATAAGGAGCTCTTGCCTGGAAAGAAGTGTTTCAACCGATTCGGTCTGAAGGATTTGACCTTTGGCTATAATGGCCACACGGTCACACATCAATTGAATTTCACTAAGCAGATGGCTGGATACAAGCACACTCACCCCTTCCTCTTCAGCCAAAAATCGGATGAACTGACGCATTTCGCGGATACCAGAAGGATCGAGGCCGTTTGTCGGTTCGTCAAGAATCAAAACTTTAGGCCTTCCGAGCATTGCCTGGGCAATTCCGAGTCTTTGTCTCATCCCTAAAGAATAGGTTTTTACTTTATCGTGGATTCTTTCCTGCAGCCCAACCAATTGAACGACTTCCACAATCCGGTCATCCCCTATTTCCTGAAGCATTCTCGCAAAATGCCGGAGGTTTTCCCACCCGCTTAAATAAGGATACAGCTCCGGATTTTCTACAATACAACCAAGATGCTGCATCGCTCCTGTAAAATCATCCGCTACATCCTTGCCACAAATGTGAATCGATCCGGAAGTAGGCCGTATCAGCCCTACAAGCATGCGAATCGTCGTCGTCTTTCCTGCTCCGTTTGGTCCTAAAAAGCCAAAAACTTCCCCGCTCTTTAGTTCAAAATCAATCCCCTTGATGATCTCCCTTTTGCCAATTGTCTTCCGTAATCCTTTGACAGACAATGTAATTTCACTCATGCTCTCCCTCCCTTACCATGTAATTAATGATGCTACCCGTTCGGCTATTAATTGATAGCCCTTGGCATTAGGATGAAACTTGTCCGTATAGAGATAGTCATCCGCCTTCAACTGGAATAAATCAAATGTAGGTACAAAAACGGTCTTCGGATACTTTGCACTGACTTCGGCACTCTCGTAATTCCAATCCCTGACGATTTTCGAAGTAAGCTTTGCGTCATCAAGCTCGATAAAGGGATTATATAAACCGATGAGAAAGATAGTTGCTTCGGAATTTGCTGACCGAAGATTCGATAAAATGCCCTTTAAATTTTGGAGGTAGTTCTCTTCTAATTTTTTTACATCTTGAATATTGAGATTTTCAAGAGTTTGCCCTCCGCGAAAAAGATCATTCCCGCCAATTGTAATGAGAATAATATCCGCTTTTTTAATTTGTCTTTGCAATTCCTTTTGCTTTACTTGATTGGCCAACTGTGCAGACGTTTGTCCTTTAATCCCAAAATTCGAAAGAAGCATCTTCCGGTCTGATTTCTTCTTGAGATTTTCCACCAAATCGCCAACATATCCCTTACCTGTCGGATCTCCTGTTCCCCTTGTAAGCGAGTCTCCCAACGCTACTATATCAAAACGATCCTTTCCTTCCTCCGCTGATTCTATATCCGGTGTTTCAATCGCAGGAGACTTCTTTGGCTCATTGAAATAATCGTAAAGCGACCATCCTAATCCAACTATCCATAAAAGGCAAGAAAGCCCGGAAATCACAGCAATAAATGGAACCCACTTTCCTCTCAATTCTTATCCTCCTTTTCTCTGTATCCAGAGATTTCAAGATAAAAACCACCTATCTTGCCACTCAACAATAGGTGCTGATCATTCAATATCTATTAAAGCTCTTTTAGGAGGATTATAGCAAATAGTAATGTTTGGATGTTAATGTTTAACAAGAACATTTCGGCATACTAAAAAATTTATAGACCGTTCCATACTTTTCTATTCAATTACAATACAACACAAATCAAAAGCAAGCCCTTGAACAGGACTTGCTTATACTTTTATCATTGCCTCTCTGTACAAATATAATCTTACTGTTCATTAGTCTTGAATGATTGATTGTTATTACATGATCTCATTTAATAATTTGTTAATAAGATAAATATCTTTTCATATATTTATTAATAATGCGCCTCTGTAGCTCCAGAAGGGAAGAACGCCGGAAAACATTCGTAAGTTAATGCTTCCAACCCTTGAAAAAATTTTGAATCCAGGCACAATTTTTCCCGAAGGCGGCTTCAACAATCTTATATGGGAATTAGGCTCACTTGAAACTCTACTTATACCAAGTAGGCAAATCTTTCTATTTGATGGATAGTAGGTCATGATTATAGAGCGACTTAGAGCCGTAAATGATAATTGAAGTGAATACAGGGAGAGGAAAATATGGCAATAAGGCCACCGTTGTTGCAAAGAGGAGACACGCTTGGATTGGTTACACCTGGCAGCCCTCTTGATGCTAATATTATTAATGCCAGAGTACAAACTTTGAGAGATATGGGCTTTAATATAGTTTTTGGCAGGCACGTTTATTCTTATGAGGGCATCGTAGCTGCACCGGCCAGGCAAAGAGCCGAAGATGTAATGAACATGTTCAGAGATCCGAGAGTCAAAATGATACTACCAACACGAGGAGGGACAGGGGTCCAGACCATTCTTCCTTATCTAGATTATGAAGTCATAAGAGAGAACCCTAAAATGATATCTGGTTATAGCGACATAACAGTACTACTAAATAGTTTGTATCAATTTAGTAATTTAATTACGTTCCACAGCCTAATGCTTATTGATTTTAGATTAGACACACCTGCTTATAATTTCAATCAATTCTTTGACGCAACCTCTACATTGATTTCTCCTAGGGCTATCCAAAATCCACCCGATATGCCTCTGATGAGTTTAGTACGAGGAAATGTAACGGGTCCAATAGTAGGTGGAAATATGACTTCGTTAGTCAATACCCTTGGTACTCCATTTGAAATTGATACAAAAGGAAAAATACTTTTTTTAGAAGAAACCCATTCACCAACTAACATGATCTTTCGATATCTAACTCAACTATCGATGTCAGGTAAATTCCAAGATTGTCTTGGTATTATCATGGGAGAATGTACGAATTGCCTTGTATCCTATGGTACAACGTATGAAGATTTAATTCATGATTGGTTAGTTCCCTTAGGAAAACCATTGATGGTCAACCTTGCTACAGGGCATGGTTTTTATAAAGCCGCTATTCCAATTGGCGCTAATGTTAATCTCAATACGATAGATAATACATTGACTGTGCTTGAACCAACCGTTTCTTCCTGATATGAAATATTTTGTTTAGAGTTTGTTTAGAGATAGAAACTCTTCATCATCAGATGCTACGATTTCTCGGATCAACCTGGTTTCCTCCATTATCCTTCTAAAATTATAAGAGCAATTCTTTTTCTTATTTGACAATCTCTTGAGAAAATCCTTCTTCAATTAAACTGCCGTTAGCTGAAGTATAACGACCATAAAAACCCGTTATCGGCACAAACAAAAGGTTGGATACCTTTTTTAAGTACCCAACCTCTTTTTTGTTGACATAAGTGGGTTTAGAGGAACTTAAAACATGCAAAAGCTCTTGGCTCTTCCCGCCTTACTGAAAAGGAAATAATCTAAGACTTCTTATACTAGAATCACCTTATACAGAAACTTTATGGTTTCCTGTGCGAATGAATTCTATGATTTCTTCTTTATTTAGCCCGCTAATACCTAAATCCTCGATTGTTCTTCCTTCCATTTGCGGAATTCCACCGACAAGAATTTCACCTAACGTGATGAGTGAATCCATAACTGGTGTTTCTAATCCAATATGATCTGCGATTGAGGCGAATGTTCGTAAGCCAAAGGGAATATCTTCAGATAAATAACGTGATTTTAAAGAAGTAGGTCCTTTAATTGGTGTCAAGCTGCGGCTTCCATTTAACACTTCCCATGTTGTTCCCTTTGGACCATATCCCGATGTATGAAGAAGTTCACCAATTGTCATAAGATCCAAATCAAACCACTTACCAATCTCTAACCTTTCCTGATCCAGTTGTTCCATCACTCTAATGACAGATGGGGTCATCCCTTCTTCATAAATGTAAAAATCACCCTTTGATCTCTCAATGCGACCTGCATTTAAGATGGTTCCAGGCGGATGATCGATTGGATTCATGCTGCTTAAACCGGCTTCAAGTACATTACTTACAGGAGTGATATCTAAAATATCATTGAGTAATCTCGTCGCCCACTCTGTATGAACAGAAGGAAAAACGCCGATTTGCACTTTAATTTTTACATTTACCCGTACTTTTCCAGGACCCTCTAGTCTTGTCGCATAAGGAAGTGTATCTGATTCAGCTAAAACAACGTCCTCATTTGCTCCTAACTCCCTCCAAATTCTTGCAAACTCTAAAGAGCCAAGTGTTCCTGGCAGAAGAACAACCAATTGATTAGATTTAACTTTATTCGCTAGCAGATTCGCATAACCTTTATGTGCAAAAGCCGGGACAGCAACAAGTATAATCTCAGCACCGTCTAATGCTTGATCAATATCACTTGTGACCATATTGATTTCAGCTGTCCCATTCAGTACCTCTCCAAGACATTGAATACGTTTCGTTTCAAATACATCCTTCATCGAGTGACTAAATTGCTCCATTTCAAATAGTCGAACTTCATGTCCAGCCAAACTTAAATCAGCTGCTAAAGTATGACCTCCATTGCCTCCGCCTAAGACTGCCACAGTCCTTTTCATATTGTTTCCTCCTTAGTATCTGTCATATTTTGTTATAACTCCATATTATATGGAATTGATAAAGATAAAACTGTTCTCCCCGCACAAAACTTTTACCGATTACTATGAATATTTTGTTGAATTCATTTGTTTATTTATTAGAAAAGAACCATTATTCGAAACTTCTTATTATTTCTTTATGACCTCTTCTATATAATATTTCGTGCAAATGACGCCTGTAATAATGGTCACCACTATTAATACTGCTGGGATGAAATAAAGAAGAAAACTATAAAGCATCATTTTCAAGCATCTCCTTTCCCTCTGTATTTAGATGAAATCTTAACGAATTATTCTTTGTTAATGAATAGGTTATAAAAAATGAAACCATATTCGCGATAAACCCTGGAACAACACCTGATAAACTAAAAGGATCATGTAAGCCAAAAGTCCAAATTAATGTTACAACCGCTCCCACAACGATAGAGCATAAACCGGCTGTTACATTATGAATTTTCCAAATGATAGCCATCACTAATGGGAAAACAATAGTTGGAGCCCAAAGGTAATAAGAATATTCCAAGGCTGCAATAATGCTCGGAACACTTAGAGCAAAGATCACAGAGCCAGTACCAACGATTAACGTTAATACTCTTTCCATTAGAAGATGATGCTTTTCTGAATGTTTTTTTCTACTAAGAAAAGGCAAATAGATATCCTGCATAAAAGAAACGGTAGTTGCATTTAAAAAGGAACTGGCTGTGGACATAATGACGGCTAATAATGCAGCAACCGCTAATCCTGTAACACCAACTGGTAAGAGATTTTTTACAATGGTCGGTAAAGCCTGATCAGTTTGAATATTAGGGAATAAAACATAAGCAATCAAACCTAATGAACCTGTTACGAAGAAGAATCCAAATGAAAAGAATCCTGAGATCATATAGCCTTTCCTGGAGTGTTTAGAATCTTTAGATGAAAAAACCCTTTGTGTATAGGGCGGGATGAGAGCTTCCCCTAAGAGAAATGTGACGAATAAGCCAATAAATTCAGCTAGTTTCCAACTGCCCAAAAAGGTCAAATGAGCATCAGGAACTTTTTCAATTAACGTATCGGTACCACCAACGGCAAACAGTCCAATGATGAGCGTAAGAGGCAATATGACTCCAAGCAGTACAAATTGAACAACATCTGTTTGGATAACTGCCCAAACCCCTCCAAAGGATGTATAGAGAATCACCACTCCCATTCCGATTAAAATTCCTACAATAGGAGGTATATCCAAGATAACATTAAAGATTGTCCCTAATGCTAAGGCCTGTCCTCCCAAAATTCCCGTACATAATCCTACTGAGAGAATTCCAGTTAATAACTTCGCTGATTTTCCATAGTGTTTCTCCATAATATCCCCAACGGTTTGTGCTCCCTTATATACTTTTAAGCGTGGTGCAATAAAATAACCAATTAATACACTGGCAACACCATACGCACAGAAAGCAAACATAAAGACATATCCATCTTTAAATACATTTCCTGCATTTCCGGTTGAGGCCCCTCCACCTAATACGGAAGCAGCCAAACTGGCAAAAAGAATCGGCCAAGTCACTTTCTCTCCTGCAATATTATATTCTTCTACACTCTTGACACTTTTACTTGTTTGATAGCCTATAAGGCCTAACACAGCGAAATATCCTATAATACAGATCCAATCTAAGATACCCAAATACCCCACTCCTTTCGAATATTCTAAAATTTCTGTATATAAATCATATAATTTAATGTAGTTCAACACATTGTGATGAACGCCTAATTATTCTTTTAAAAAAAGGGGTAGATTTGTGCTCCTAGCACAATGCTAATTCTCTTTACTTTCTGATTCGAGAATCAGCATTATTTTCACGGCAAGATAAAGTGTCAAAGCTTCTCTAAAATTTCGTAAATTCATCCTCGTAATCTGTTCAATCTTGTTCAATCGATAAAAAAGAGTATTTCGATGGATATTCAACTCTTTAGAACAATTAATTGGACTCAAGCTGGATTCACACCAAGCTAGAATCGTACGAAATAATTCATTATAATCTGGACATTGTTTTAATTCGGTAACCGTTTCTTCTACGAAACGACGAGCATTGTTTTTATGAATATGGGATAATAATTCTTCTAAAACAAAATCTTTTATATAAAAGATATCAGGATGATTGGCCATCTTTTTACCAATCCGAATTGCCCGCCAAGCCGCATGATAAGATTCATTGAGACCGGTCAAATCGTTGCCGATCGTTCCAATTCCAATTGAAGCGTGAACCCCTAACTCTTTTAATTCTGAAATGAGCTCATTACACTTATTTTTGACAGTTTCATAGACTTCTTCTTCATGAATTTCATTGTCTAAAATATGGAGCACAACATATTTGTCAGATCCCAAGGAAACCGTAATATCCTGGTTATTCGAAAAAAATTTTTTAACTCTAGATTCTATGTCCATCTTTAAGGATTGAATATGCATTTCTGGTGAATCCTTTTTTAACAATTGCTGATGGATTTCACTTGTAACGTGGTTGAATTGAAAAAGATCGATGACGATAGTAATGCGAGGTGGTTTTAAATCATATCCCAATTCTCTACCACGGGTTAGTAATAACATTTCATCACTATGGATTGGATCAAAAACAGCAATTTCTTGAACTAGGCTCTGCAGTGCTCTTTCACGCAGAAGTGAAGATTTGTTGATGATTTCTTCACGCAATAAGATTTCAGCGTATTTTTTAGCTAACATCCCAAACTTCTCTACTTTATTAGGTTCACCTGTTATGCCTACCGTTCCTATAAATTCCCCTGACAATTCAATCGGGATGGTCATTCCTGGTTTGACGCCCGTCATTGTTCTTGAGACCATTTCATTATGAGTCATTTCTTTACGACGAAAAATTGCACCGAGAGAAGCTTGGTGTAATGTTCCAATTCTGGAAGGATCACTTGAACCAAGAACAATTCCATGTTGATCTGTAATCAGCACATCATGACCAATAACTTCACTTGTTGTTTTGGCAATTTCTTGAGCTAGCTTGTCTAACATAATATCCTCCGTTCTTCATCCTTCGTTGAAAAGCATTTTATCTCTTTTTGTAAATTATAACCCCTTTATTAGGTCAATTTCTTCAATTCTGGTACAAAAACATTCACTAAAACAGGATTATCGGAAATTGACAATTTGATTCTGCTCACAGATAATGAAAAGGAACGTATGTTTGTTAATTGAGCGGGACTAGAATTTAGTGTTGTTCTTATATTTTAATAAAAGGAGAAGATTTCAAGTGGGAAATTCAAACCAAAAAATTACTACGTTTTTAATGTTCGATGGCAAAGCTGAAGAAGCCATGAATTTTTACACTTCTTTATTTAAGCAGTCCGAAATAATAAGTATTACTCGTTATGGAGCAAATGAGGCCGGTGCTGAGGGAACAGTGCTACATGCTACATTCTCACTAAACGGACAAGTGTTTATGTGTATCGATAGTAGTGTTAAGCACGAATTTACATTTACTCCTGCCATATCATTATATGTAACATGTGATACAGAGGAAGAAATTGATGCACTTTTTGGGAAGTTATCTCAAGATGGAGAAATTCTCATGCCGTTAGCTTCTTATCCATTTAGTGAAAAGTTCGGTTGGGTTGCCGACAAATATGGTGTTTCTTGGCAATTAAATTTTGCAAAAAGCTAATGGTCGAAGATGCTATTGGAAGTATTTTCTATCTTTCTTTATTCAACAAGTTAACACAGTTTACATAAGACCCGTTACAGGAACTAAAAAACTTAAATCCAGCTAGATTTGAGTTTTTATAACGCCTAAATTCATCATAGATTAGCTATTTGATATCGTCTAAGACATATCCTGTAAGGAATCATTAATCGTTTATAAAAGAAAAGCAGGTGATTATATGCACGACAGCACTCCAAGATATATGATAAATCCGGATGGAACACGGTATATTCCATATTCGTATGGACCTACTATGGGATACGGAGTTCCACTTTCAACCGGATCAATCAATTATCATCCATATGGAGTATATGGACCATATGAAATGGTATATCAGCCATCACAATCAGGATATGGAGGGTATCAACATATGACGGTACCAGGATTAATGGGATTTGGACTGCAAGTTCCTGTATCTCTAGGTAGGTTTTAAAAACAATTTAGTTGACATAAGATCTGTTATCAGCAGTCACAAAAGAGGCTGTCCCGTAAGTCTCGAATTAATGATAAAAATTGATCTTTACTGAAAGGACCCGTCACGGAATCCTCTGATTTTGCTGGATTTTCACGACGGGTCCTTTCAGGAGGCTAACTCAAAAGGTATGGCTTTTTATACCTTTTGAGTCATCCTCTTTCTGTCCATTTCTACACCTGAACAATTGAATATGATCGATATTGCAGCTAAGCTACATAGGAGTGTTTAACTTTTTAAATATCAGTGTTGCGTTGTGGCCGCCAAATCCTAAGGAGTTGCTTAAAACTACATTAACTTCTTGGTGTCTTGCTTCGTTTGGAACATAGTCAAGATCCAGCTCCTCGTCAGGTGTTTCATAATTGATGGTTGGAGGTACAATGCCGTCATTGATAGCTAAAACAGAAAAAACAGCTTCAATTCCGCCTGCTCCGCCCAACAGATGGCCCGTCATCGATTTAGTGGAAGATACGGCCAATTTGTAGGCATGTTCTCCGAAAAGAGCCTTAATAGCCTGAGTTTCGTATAGATCATTATAGTAAGTGCTTGTTCCGTGGGCATTGATATAATCAACCTCTGCGGGATTTAAGCCAGCGTCCTGTAAAGCCATGGACATTGAACGTTGCCCGCCCTCTCCATTCGGGGCTGGTGTTGTAATGTGATACGCATCAGCGGTCGCACCATATCCTGCAATTTCACCGTAAATTTTAGCTCCCCGGGATAAGGCATGATCCAAGTCTTCTAAAACTAAAATACCGGCACCTTCTCCGATAACAAAACCATCACGATTTTTATCAAATGGCCTTGAGGCAGTTTGCGGATCTGGATTGATTGATAAAGCCGTCATGTTTTGGAAACCCGCAATAGTCATGGGTGTGATGGACGCTTCTGTTCCTCCTGCAATCATCACATCGGCTTCACCGCGTTGAATCACTTTAAAGGCATCGCCGATTGAGTTGGCTCCGCTTGCACAAGCGGTCACGGTACAGGAGTTGATTCCTTTTGCTCCTAGTTCGATAGAAACTCTGCCGGAAGCCAAGTCAGGGATTAACATAGGGATGATGAACGGACTTACCCTTCTCACACCTTTATCTAAGAACTTTATATGCTGTTCTTCGAATTCACCTAAACCGCCGATGCCCGAACCGATCCAAACGCCGACCCTATTAGCATTGGAATCATTGATCACGAGCCGGGCATCTTCCACCGCCATTTTACTTGCAGCCACAGCAAACTGTGTAAACCTGCCCATTCTTCTTGCTTCCTTTACATCCATGTACTCTTCTGGTTTAAACCCTTTTACTTCCGCAGCTGCCTTTACGTTATAAATACTTGAATCGACTTGAGTTAAAAAACCCACACCGCTTTTTCCTTTTTTAATATTATCCCATGTACTTTTAGCCGTGAGACCTAAAGGTGTGATCGCACCTATTCCCGTTATCACAACGCGTTTTTTCATGGATGGCTGCCTCCTAACTTATTATTTTATGATGTACGAGAAGTTATTTGTCCCAATTATGAAAATCTTATCATCATGATATAAAGGCTGTCCACCTGTTCCGACTGTCCTTAAATCGCAGGACAGGCTTCCGTTGCCTTTAGAATCTTCACTTAATACAACCGCACCCCACACGGCTTCTTCTATTTTGCTTTTGGAGCAAGAAGTTATTGGGTGATCCATCACGTAACCGGGAACTTCCCCTAAACAGAAGAATTGCACTGCCCCCATGCTTTTCTTTTTAGAACCGTTTTGTAAATTTTTCAAGAAATAATAAAGGGTTGGTAAATAATCCGTCTTTATCTTTTTAATGCGTATCATGGAAAAGGACACTCCAACGCATACTCCATTATCCGTGTGTACAAAGACCGCCTGGAGATCGGCGGCTATGGCCGGGAGCCGGACCGTGTATTAAAGATCAGGAAGTAAGGTAAAAATGGCCTCAACAGCAGGCTCTCTTTAATGCATCAAGAATAGGATTTTTCATTAACAGTAAATTGTTGAATCGTTTCATGATTCGGTTCATAACCAATCCCCGGTTTATCAGGAACAGTGATCATTCCATTTTTAACAACTACCTCAGGATCAATAATATCGCGTTCCCAGTAGCGAGAAGATCCAGCCGTATCACCTGGCATAACAAAGTTGAATAAGGTTGTTAATGCGATATTATGGGCCCTTCCTATCCCCGATTCAAGCATACCTCCACACCAAACTGGAATATCGTGCTCCTGGCATAGATCGTGAATTCGTTTTGACTCCGTTAATCCTCCAACACGTCCAATTTTTATATTGATAAATTTGCTGATTTAACTGCAAAATCTCTAGGGTTTTCTAATAAATATTTCGCAACTTTCCGTTGACCCTTTGAGAGCTGATTGTACTCCTTTTGAATAATTTCTTTTAGATTCATCAATTTCACCTTTATAGTTATAAAATGAAGTGTACACTTTGATTTTCGATAAATTGAAGCTTAAACTTCATAAAAAAATAATCGTTAATAAAGTACCACAATCCAAAGAATCATTCAATGATAATTCTGAAAATTAGGTCATAATACGAATGACTTAAGGTTAAACCAGCCCAAACAACAGAGGCTGTCCCATAAGTCTCTAATCAATGGCAAAAGTTGATCTTTACTGAAAGGACCCGTCACGGAATTCTTTGATTTTCCAGGATTTTCATGACGGGTCCCTTTCAGGAGGATGACTCAAAAGGTATGTCTTTTTATACCTTTTGAGTCATCCTCTGAATTTTTTAACATAAACTGAATATATAAATCCACATAAATAAATGGACATGGATAAAGAGCATCCATGTCCATTTATTTACGCATAAGGCTTTGCCAATCTACCTTACGCTCTCTTGACAAAGCCTTATATGAGAACCTTTTTCGCTTATTCAAGATGAGAAAATCAAAAGAGATAGAAGAGAATAAAAGGCGAGTTTTTATGTTAAAAAATGAAGGCAGATTTATATAACTAGTCTCTCATTAAGAGATTATACGCAAGTCAGAGCACCATATTGGTGAACCCAACACATATTGGTTGTGTAAGCGACGGATCTTTTATAGATTCATAGTATGAGTATGTTCAAGTTTGATAGATTTCTTTCACGGCTGAATTGGAAAGATTACCGAGAATGTCGTCGATACTTTCAAATACCATGTCGATTTGTTGGGAACCGTCAATGTTACGCAAATATCCTTTTTCCCGATAAAAGTCAAGAAGCGGCTGCTGCTGATTAATATTGACTTCCAGTCGTGTTCCTACCGTTTTTTCATTGTCATCATCACGTTGATAGAGTTCTCCGCTGCATTTATCACATACACCTTCAACATTAGTTGGGTTAAAGATGACATGATAGGTCGCACCACAATCACGGCAAAGACGGCGTCCAGTTAATCTGGCCATTAACTCTTCACGAGCAGCATCAATGTTAAGAACAAAGTGAATGGCTCGCTCCGTTTCAGCTAACATTTGTTCAAGAGCCTCAGCTTGGGCTACCGTTCTAGGGAAACCGTCTAGTAAAAAACCTTTTTTACAATCATCTTTGCCCAAACGTTCACGGACAATCCCAATGGTTACTTCATCTGGCACTAAATGACCAGAATCCATATATTCTTTTGCTTTCTTTCCAAGAGGTGTTCCTTCTTTTATGGCCGCGCGGAACATATCTCCAGTTGATATATGAGGGATGTCATATTTTTCCGCAATTCGTTCAGCTTGAGTTCCCTTACCTGCTCCTGGCAGTCCCATTAATAATAAATTCATCCGGCATCTCTCCTTGTTTTTGTCTTCCTTTTGAACGGGCTTACAAAGGTCTTCGTATAAGCAGCTGACAAGAACCCGAAGGGAGATTGGCGGCCGCTTATGCGTAAATCATTGAATATGGATGGCTTTTTATCCATATTCAATGATTTATGTGGATTTATTACCCTTCTAATAGCAGTGACTCCGGATCTTCAAGCAATTCTTTTACTTTTGCAAGAAAGCTTACCGCTTCCCGTCCGTCTACAATACGATGGTCATAGGAAAGGGCGATATACATCATCGGCCGGTTCTCCATCCTAGCCTGATCGATAGCAATCGGACGCCACTGGATTTTATGCATCCCGAGAATACCCACCTGCGGACTATTTAGAATCGGTGTGGACATCATGGATCCATAAATGCCCCCGTTTGTGATCGTGAAGGTCCCTCCCTGCAGCTCTTGGAGCGTTAATTTGTTGCTTCGCGCTTTTTCGGCTAACCGTGCGATTTCTTTTTCAATTCCCGCAAAACCGAGTCGATCCGCATCCCGAACGACCGGGACAACAAGCCCTCCTTCAGCGCCAACGGCAATCCCGATATCATAATATTTTTTATAAAGCACTTCGTCTCCTTGAATTTCTCCGTTCAATTCCGGAAACTCTTTCAGCGCACCGACAACGGCTTTTGTAAAAAACGACATAAAGCCGATTTTGACACCATGTTTCTTGAGGAAGGCCTCATTTCGCCGCTTTCTTACATCCATGATCGCTGTCATATCCACTTCATTGAAGGTTGTTAACATCGCTGCTGTATGCTGTACTTCGACAAGCCGTTTGGCGATGGTTTGACGGCGACGCGACATTTTGACCCGTTCGACTGGTTTGTCCAAATCATTTGAAGTATTTACGGGCTGCTTTACTTTTTCGCTTTCCGCTTTACCGCCCTGATGTACTGTTTCATCCCTTTCCTTAGGTGCCGGCTGATCGATGTGTGCTCTTACGTCTTCCTTTCTGATCCGTCCCAGTAAATCATGGGTCCTGACTTCGTTTAAATCGATGTTAAGTTCCCTTGCCAGCTTCCTTACTGCCGGGGAAGCTACAGGACGTTGAGGTTTTTTCAAATTTTCAACTGTTTCTTCTTTTTGGGCTTCTTGAACTTTCGGGCTTTCAACTGTTGAATACTCCTTTTGTGCGGCCGCTTTTTCACTTGATGACCCACTATCTTTTTCAGTACCTCCGACTATAACCGCAATAACCTCGTCAACTTCAACATTATCCCCTTCTTTTTTCAAGATCTCCTTAATAATCCCATCGCTGTCTGTGCTCACCTCTACGTTCACTTTATCTGTTTCAAGTTCAACAATATGATCGCCTTTTTGAACCTTATCCCCTACTTTAACAAGCCACTGTGCAACGGTTCCTTCTGAGATCGATTCTGCCAGCTCTGGTACTTTGATTTCGATCATCCCCAAAATCCTCCCTAACTTTTGACTAGATTTTTCTCTTTTGCCTGAAGCCCATCCCGTGCATCGCCGCGATCTGTTAAGGCTTCACGAAGAATGCGTTCCTGTTCCTGCTTGTGAATATTCGGATCGCCGCCTGCAGGACTTGAGCGGTCAGGGCGTCCGATATAGCGTACTTTTACGCTGTCAGCGGAAAGATCATACAGAGTCGGCGCAAGATAGTGCCACGCTCCCATGTTCTTCGGCTCTTCCTGAACCCATACGATTTCTTTTAGGTTTTCATAACGGCGAAGAATCTCATCGATTTGTCCCATCGGGAACGGATACAATTGTTCGACGCGTACTATATGCACCCAATCCAAATCCTGGTTTTCTTTCACTCGGTCGATTTCTCCGGCAAGATCAATCGCCACTTTCCCTGTAGTCAAAATTAAACGCTCCACTTTTTCCGGCTGTTTTCCAAGCTGCGGCTGTTCCACAACCAGCTGGAAGCTTCCCTCGCTAAGCGACGTATAAGGTGAAGCTGTAAGCGGATGGCGCAGCAAGCTTTTCGGTGCCATTATGACTAGCGGCTGAGCGTAATCCGTGCCTGTAATCGCCGCTTGGCGACGCAAAATATGGAAATACTGGGCTGCACTTGTCAGGTTGGCTACCGTCCAGTTATTTTCAGCAGCAAGCTGCAGAAATCGTTCCAATCTGGCACTTGAATGCTCCGGCCCCTGGCCTTCATAGCCGTGAGGCAACAGCAGCACAAGGCTCGATTTTTGTCCCCACTTTGCACGGCCCGCCGAAACGAATTGATCAAATAAGGCCTGAGCTGTATTGGCAAAGTCCCCGTACTGAGCTTCCCAAAGAACGAGCGTTTCCGGCGCAAAGACGTTATACCCGTATTCAAATCCGACAACAGCTGCTTCAGAGAGCGGACTGTTATGAATCGCAAACGAAGCCTTTGCCTGAGGCAAACGATGAAGCGGCGAGAACTTTTCTCCCGTTTCTGCATCATTTAATACAACATGGCGATGGGCGAAGGTGCCGCGCTCAGAATCCTGTCCGGTTAAACGAATCGGTGTCCCGTCTTGTAAAATAGAAGCGAAGGCAAGTGTTTCCGCAAGCGCCCATTCAACTTTGCCGTCCCCTTCAAGCGAATGGATACGTCGCTCTAAAATACGTTTTAATTTCGGGTACACATTAAAGCCTTCAGGCCACTTCAATAACTCACTGTTTAGTTCGCGAAGCGTATCAAGCGGTACTTTTGTGTCCATCTCCGGAATTCCTTTGGTGATGAGTTCCGGTACTTCCACTTCTTCTACATAATCATTCTTACCTTTTTCAGAGACTTTTTCATATTCAGTCTGCAGTTTCTCTTGAACATCTTGATTGATTTTCTCGATTTCTTCTGCACTCAAGATTCCCTTGTCTTGCAATTGTTTCGCATATAAGGTTTTGACGGTTGGATGGGTGCCGATCTTTTTGTAGAGCTGCGGCTGGGTAACGGCCGGGTCATCCATCTCGTTATGGCCGAAACGTCGATAGCCCACTAAGTCAATCAAGAAATCTTTTTTAAAGAGTGAACGGTATTGGTAAGCAAGATCGATCGCGGCCAGGCAAGCCTGTGGATCATCTGCATTGACGTGGATAATGGGAATTTCATATCCTTTCGCAAGGTCACTCGCATATTTGGTCGAACGGGAATCCGGGCTGTCCGTCGTAAAGCCGACCATATTGTTGGCAATAATATGAATCGTTCCTCCCGTTTGGTAGCCTTTTAAGCCCCCTAAGTTCAAGGTTTCCGCTACAATTCCTTGTCCCGGGAATGCTGCATCCCCGTGGATTAATATCGCAAACGATTTGGACACGTCTTGTTCCGGATACCCCGCTTTGCCTCTTTCCTCTTGAGCGGCTCTGGCAAACCCGGCCACAACAGGATCTACAAATTCAAGGTGGCTTGGATTGTTCGCCAATGTAATACGTGCATGGATCGTCTCCGATTCTTCAATCGAGCGGTCTCCGCCTAAATGATACTTTACATCTCCTGTCCAGCCATTGTTAATCCCCCGCGACCCTTCAGAAGGGAAAAGATCTTTATTCGGAGAATGCTGAAATTCTGAAAAGATATTGCCGTACGGCTTTCCTAATACATGCACCAGCACATTTAAACGTCCTCTGTGCGCCATCCCGATCATGACGTTGTGTACCCCATCGTGCACGCCCTCTTTAATCAGTTCATCAAGCATCGGGACAAGCATGTCTACTCCCTCAATAGAGAATCGCTTCTGTCCGACAAACGTCCGATGTAAAAATTGCTCAAAACCTTCCACTTCCGTCAGCCTTTTCAAAAGCCCTGCTTGTTCCTCTTTTGATAAGGAGCGGTGAATGGCACCTGTCTCTATCATTTTGGTTAGCCACGTGCGTTCTTCAAGATCGTGTACGTGATCAAACTCGTAAGCTAACGAACCTTTATGTATCTCTTTTAATCGTTTAATGGCTTCGCCTGCCGTCTGAACCCCATCCGGAGCATGTTCCCATATCGCTTTGGCCGGAATCGCTTTCAAATCTTCTTCCGTTAAACCGAATTTTTCAGGATTCAATACATAAGCTTCATCTACACTCTCTTGTAAAGGGTTAATTTTGGCAGCCAAATGACCGTAGGAACGGATGGTTTCTACAAGATGAACTGCTTTTATAGCATTCTCCATATTACCTGCGTTACTGACCACCGGAAGCACGCCTTCGGAAGCTTCCTTGCCAAACTCCGATTCCTCAAGCGAAGGAGCACCCCATTCATCAAAAAATGCTCTTAATTCGCCAGGGACCGCATCTGGATTATTTTGATACTGTTCGTACTGCTCCATTACATAGCCGAGGTTGTGACCATGAAACCTCTGCCATGGATTTTCTTGATTTACATTCCCGATTACCATCAGGCAACACCTCCGACCGCGCTTCTTTACACTTAAAGACATTAGTTTCTATATAAGTTCCATTTCATTTTTTACCCTCTGTCATCGAGCCTTCTTCTATTTGCGCTTTTCTGTTCTCTCACCTTGAGCAGGCTTACAAGGGTTCTTGTATAAGCGGCTGACAAGAACCCTTAATGTCGCTTGTCAGACACTTATACGGAAATCATTTGCGTGGATGTTTTTTATCCACGTCAAATGATTTATGTGGATTCATATATTAGTAATGTTTACACTCATGCAATAAGGACTCAGACAACTTTTTACTAGTCGTGTAACCGTATAATTTCCAACCACGTATTAACCTTTCAGTCACATGATCAATATCTTCACAAACGATTTCTTCTGTTTGACAGTACATAACAAAGTACATCTAAAAATACCTCCCTTTCCTATAACCCCGAACACCTTTCTGTTCATAAATCTTGTAAAGAAATCGGGACATGGGAATGTTGTATTCAAGTCACATGAGAAACCCCGGAAGAGCTCACTTAATTTCCTTTTTAAGGATGAAATGGTTTACAAGGCCCCTCCTGCTAGAAGAACAAATTCTATAAAACTTATTTTTAAAGGTTACGCACTTTTTTCTACACGTTGTGTTTGTTGTATCTTCGCTTTAAACGGGCCAACAGGCAAAATATCCCTTCCATATAAAGGATTTAATATACCTGCTGCTGATGCGTACCAGGCGGCAAAAGCAGTGGCAATTCCGACGTAACCGGCAGCCGGACCAGAAATAATTTTGAATTCCGTTAAATCCAATAATATAAAAGTAGCCAATAATAAGCTAAAAACGAGATTTAAAGCAAGATTTAAACGAAAAGTCCCAATCCACATATAGAATGTAAAAATCGTCCAAGCAACCAAAAACAAACCGACGGCAATATTCTTATCAGCACCAAATGACAAAACCCCGTTTAATTGCAGATAAACCATGGAAGACAAGGCAATCCAAAACGCACCATAGGATGTGAAGGCTGTTGCGCCAAATGTATTGTCTTTCTTGAACTCCCACATTCCTGCCAGCAATTGCGCCAATCCCCCGTAGAATAATCCCAACGTTAGAAATACATCGGCAACAGATGCGGGAACAAGATGAGCATTCACACAACTTAAAACAAATGTCGTCAGGGCAAAAGCCGCTAATCCCAACGGTCCAGGATCTGCAATTGTTATATTCTTTTCACTCATATTTTTCATCTCCTTACGGCTTTTTATGTTATCTGCATGCTTACAACTCCCGAAGCATTAACGCAGGTTAATAGGTATATAGGTTTGATGTTTAGCCCCGACATAATCTGCACGTGGACGAATCAAACGATTATTCTCGTACTGCTCCAAAATATGCGCAACCCAACCCGACACGCGGCTGATCGCAAAAATCGGTGTAAAGAGGTCATGTTGAATCCCCAAGCTGTGATAAACGGAAGCCGAATAGAAGTCGACGTTTGGAAGCAAGCCTTTTTCTTTTCGAACAATTTGTTCCATGGTAAGCGACATATTATACCACTTGTCTTCCCCTGTTACTTCTGCTAATTGTCTCGACATTTCCCGCAAGTGTTTCGCACGAGGGTCCCCGTCTTTATAAACACGATGGCCGAAGCCCATAATTTTCTCTTTGTTTTTAAATGATCTTTGAAGATATGGCTCAACATAATCGATATCATTAATTTCATTCAGCATTTTCATCACACGTTCATTTGCACCGCCGTGAAGCGGCCCTTTTAACGCTCCGAGTGCAGCCGTTATCCCGGAATACATATCCGATAGCGTGGCGACACAAACACGCGCAGTGAATGTCGATGCGTTTAATTCATGGTCAGCGTGAAGAACAAGCGCTTTGTTAAAAGCCCGCTCTGAGGTTTTATCCGGAATTTCCCCATTTAACATATATAAAAAGTTAGCGGCAAAACTTAGGTCTGATTTCGGCATAAGCGGTTCTTTTCCTTCACGAATACGCGCATAGGCCGCTACGATGGACGATAATTGTGCTTGCAAACGGATTGCTTTACGATAATTAGCTTCTTGGGATATTTCATCAGCCTCTGCGTCATACATTGCGAGTGAAGATACACAAGTCATTAAGACAGACATTGGGTGGGCGTTCTCGATGGGGAGTTTTTCTATCATTGCAGTCAATTCACGATTTAAGGAAGCGCTTTCAATTAATTCGTTTCGAAATTCAGCTAATTGCTGGGATGTAGGAAGCCTTTTAAACCACAGTAAATAAATCACTTCTTCAAAATCCGAATAATTGGCTAAATCATCAACATTGAATCCTCTATACGTTAAAACATCATCAATAATAGAACTAACAGAAGACGTTGTGGCAACTACTCCTTCTAAACCTTTTGTTTTTAGCATGGCTATCCCTCTCTTCTAAATGATTAATTCCTGTATGAATCTCCGTTTGAATTTTGTTTTAACACATCCGGAATTCAACTCTCTGGATTCTCTCACCGCCAATCTGTTTAACGATAAAACTTTTAGTTGTTTTTTATTATATAAAAACTTTTTTTGGGTGTCCTTGATATTGGATATAACGGTTTATTTATAGACAGAAAGGAATATAGGGATCTAAATCCAGATTTTAGTGTTATAATGATAGTGAATATTACGAAAGAGGTGAAAATTCAGAAACAATGGACATTCGTCAAATTACAACATTTATTGAAGACTGGGTTCCTACGGAAGCCTCTGTAGCAATCGCGGGTAGAGATCAATACATAGATTATGTTTCCGGTATTCACGACATTCGGATTCGTCCCGGACAATCTGTCCCTTCAGGGAGCATTACAGATCGTGTTTACCGTCGGAAATGTCGAGTAGAATCTTTGATTGATGAATCTGTATTCGGCATTCCATATTACGGGATAGGATACCCTATAGAGGATCGGGATAGGTTCAGCGGTGCTTTAACCGTGATTCTTCCCCCCTCGTATTCATTTAAAAAGCAATCGCCCTTTTCTTTTATAACCGGCAAAAAAGGGGAAATTTGGAGCCCGATACCTATTGATCAAATTGCCTATATCGAAAGTAATCAAAAGAAAACATGGTTTTATACGGCAGACGGTCAGTACAGCACAATTTTCACACTCAAAGCTCTCGAACAAAGGTTACCGATCTCCTTTCTCCGTATTCATCGTTCCTATATCGTAAATATCTCGTTTATACAGCAGATGTCTCGTGACTTGTCTTCTAATTTAATTCTTAGGCTGAAAACACCCGATCGCACTGACCTGATGGTTAGTCAAACCTATGTACATAGTGTAAGGCGGACTCTCGGGTTTTGATTTATAAACTTACGCCATTAACAGATACACACTCATTCACAGTGCTGATTCAAGCAATGATGAAAGGGGTTACATCCCGGGATTTCTATTAATTGAAAACGCTCTGGAAAATCAACCCCCAGAGCGTTTCTCATGAATAATGATTATTTTGTATTCGTTCTTTCTCGATATGGATTTACTCTTTTTTCAAAAGAACATAAAACTAATACCGATCTATATTTTTTATCATTTTAGGCGAGAAGACTCCCACTTCAAATTTTCGTTAGAAAATTAAGTGGTAGGTAGTTCAATCCATTCATGTTAATAACTTTTAATTGTCAAATCCATTATATTATACGCTACAAAATAGGTCGCCAAAGAATAAATGGCTTCCTTGATACCCAATACGAAAATGGCACTCCCAAAAATAAAAAAATTAAATAACATCACATATTGACCAATGGAAAAACGGGTTCGTCCGCTTAATAAGATTGCCACGACCTCTGTTCCATCTATAGAACCACCGAAGCAAATAATGATGCCGACACCCATTCCTAATATTAATCATTGTCTGTTTTTTCTCCTTAATAATGCAGTTATTTATGAAGGATGAGTATAAACGGTTTTTCTCAAGTAATACGTTACAGCGTTTCTTTCTCACCGCTAAGCACGTATATTATTTCCATTAATTCGAATGACAATCAGGATCTTTATTTTAGAAGCGCTGTTCATCTTTGATGATTGATCACTCATCAAAATTCCTTCTAAAATAAAAACAGCCTCAACTCCTTAAAGGAATTGAGGCTGTATCCTAAAAAACCATATTCATCCAAATAATATAGTTTTATTTTATTAACCTTCCAATAATAAAGATTCCGGATCTTCCAACAGTTCTTTTACTGTAGCCAGGAAGCTGACCGCTTCTTTTCCGTCTACAATTCGATGGTCGTAGGATAGAGCAATATACATCATCGGGCGATTTTCCATCCGTTCTTCATCAATCGCTATTGGCCGCGTTTGGATTTTATGCATGCCGAGAATCCCCACTTGAGGACCGTTTAAAATCGGTGTTGACATTAAGGAACCAAAGACCCCGCCATTTGTGATCGTAAATGTTCCGCCTTGCAGCTCTTTTAATGTAAGGGCATTGTCGCGGGCTTTTTTGCCAAGGCTGCTGATTTCTCGTTCAATCTCGGCAAAGCTCTTCTGATTCGCATCGCGCACAACAGGTACGACCAACCCTTCCGGCGCTGCCACTGCGATTCCGATGTCGTAAAACTTCTTCAAGACAAGCTCGTCCCCTTGAATTTCAGCATTTAATAGCGGAAATTGTTTGAGAGCGGCAACGACGGCTTTTGTAAAGAAAGACATAAAACCAAGACGAACATCATGTTTTTCAAAGAATGCATCTTTCCGTTTTTTTCGTAAGTTCATGATGGCTGACATATCGACTTCGTTAAACGTTGTTAACATGGCAGCCGTATGCTGGACTTCTACAAGGCGTTTCGCAATCGTTTGGCGGCGGCGTGACATTTTCACGCGTTCTACAGGCTTATCAAACTCTGTTTCGGTTTGCTTGACTGCAGGCTTATTAACCTTCTCCACTTTTGGCTCTTCTTTTGCTGCGGGCGCTTGTGCGTGTGCCTTCACATCATTCGGTCTAATTCTGCCAAGCAAATCACTGCTTTTTACTTCATTTAAGTCAATTCCCAGTTCTCTTGCAAGCTTTCGTGCCGCAGGTGAAGCAACAGGACGTGTCATTTGTTGAGGTTCCGGCACTGATTGAGCACTCGGTTGGTTTGCGGCTTCCCCTGTTGGTTTTTCCTCATTCACTAATTGAGCCGGAGCTGTTTCCCCTCCTGCATTCTCGTCCAAAATAGCAATAACATCGCCCACTTCAACTGTGTCACCTGGTTGTTTTAATACTTTCGATAACACACCTGTGTATTCTGCATTTACTTCTAAATTAACTTTGTCCGTTTCGAGCTCGACCACACTCTGCCCTTTGTTCACTTTTTCGCCGACATTAATGAGCCATTGTGAGATGGTTCCTTCTGAAATGGATTCTGCAAGTTCAGGTACTTTGATTTCAATCATGTTCAACTTCCTTCCTAGTCTTCTCAAAGTTCATGTCAAATTCGTTTCTTTTTCAATGGGCATCTTTTTATGACGTTTGTTAACTGTTCATCAGTACTTTTCCTTGTGAATCAGTATCAAGTATACGTTCATGTTTCAACGCTTGATGGATGATTCGCTCTTGTTCTTTTTTATGAACCGTTGGGTCGCCTCCTGAAGGGCTTGAACGGTCCGGACGTCCGATGTAGCCTACTGTTACACGACCAGCCGCAAGTTCAAAAAGAATGGGTACTACATAGTGCCATGCACCCATATTTTTTGGTTCTTCTTGGACCCACACGATCTCTTCCAAGTTTGGATAACGTTGAATAAGCGCTTCGATTTTTTCCTTAGGGAATGGATATAATTGTTCGATACGAACAATGTGCAGCCCATCTAAGTTTTGGTGTTCTTTCCCTAATTCCACTTCCGCTGCTAAATCAATCGCCATCTTACCGGTTGTTAAGATTAATCGCTTAACTTTATCAACTTCTTTTCCGAGCTGCGGCTGTTCCAGCACCGTTTGGAAACCGCCTTCGCTAAGTGATAGATAAGGTGAAGCGGTAAGCGTATTACGCAGCAAGCTTTTCGGCGTCATTATGACCAACGGCCGAACATATTCAGTTCCTAAAGATGCTGCCTGGCGACGTAAAATATGGAAATACTGTGCCGCGCTTGTCAAGTTGGCGACCGTCCAGTTGTTTTCGGCTGCCAGCTGTAAAAAGCGTTCCGGACGGGCACTTGAATGCTCCGGACCTTGTCCCTCATACCCGTGAGGCAACAGCAAGACAAGTCCTGATCTTTGTCCCCATTTCGCGCGTCCCGCTGACACAAATTGATCAAAAAGAGCTTGTGCCGTATTGGCAAAGTCGCCATACTGCGCTTCCCATATCACAAGCGTTTCAGGTGCAAAAACATTATAACCGTACTCAAAGCCCACAACAGCCGCTTCCGAAAGCGGGCTATTATGAACCGCAAATGAGGCCTGGGCTTGCGGTAAATGTTGTAATGGTGAAAACGTCTTATTCGTTTCCGCATCGTGTAAAACAAGGTGGCGCTGCGCGAATGTTCCACGTTCAACATCCTGGCCCGTTAAACGGATCGGTGTGCCATCCTCTAAAATCGCAGCAAATGCCAGCGCTTCCGCTACTGCCCATTCCACTTTTCCGCCATCTGCAAATGCACTTTCGCGTCGTTCCAAAATTCGTTTTAGTTTTGGATAAACGTTAAACCCTTCCGGCCATTTTAATAACTCACGATTTAATTCACGGAGCGTTTCCGTTGCAACCCCTGTGTTCATGTCCGGAATTCCTTTTTGAATCACTTCCGGCACTTCTGCTCCTGCTTTCTTGTCATGCTTTTTGTTGCCTGAAACTTTGTCATATTCAGCCTGTAATGTTGTTTGAACATCCTGATCAATTTTTTCTACTTCCTCCAGGCTTAGAATGCCTTTCGTTTGCAGTTGAGCAGCGTACAGCGCTTTTACGGTTGGATGTTGATTTATTTTTTTGTAAACGTGAGGCTGGGTAACCGTTGGATCATCCATTTCATTATGTCCAAAGCGGCGATATCCGACCAAGTCGATAAGAAAATCTTTCTTGAAACGTTTGCGATACTGATAAGCAAGATAGGTTGCAGCAAGACAAGCTTCCGGGTCATCTGCATTTACATGCACAATCGGAATGTCAAACCCTTTGGCAAGGTCGCTTGCATATCTCGTTGAACGGGAATCGGAACTATCTGTCGTGAATCCTACTAAATTGTTGGTGATGATATGAATGGTTCCCCCTGTTTGATAGCCCTTCAATCTTCCTAAATTCAGTGTTTCAGAGACAATCCCTTGACCTGGAAACGCCGCATCGCCGTGGACTAAAACAGCAAACGATTTCGAAACATCTTGTTCAGGATGACCGGCTTTATGTCGCTCTTCCTGAGCAGCCCTAGCGAACCCTTCCACAACAGGATCCACAAATTCAAGGTGACTCGGATTATTCGCCAGTGTGACACGCGTCGAATTTTTGCCAGACGCTCCAATCAATCGATCTCGGCCTAAATGATATTTCACATCCCCTGTCCAGCCAGTGCTTATTTCCATTAAGCTATCCGGTGAGGAATGCGGCTTCGCTGAAACATGAAGAAATTCCGCAAACATGTTGCTGTATGGCTTTTCTAATACATGTGCCAGTACGCTTAAGCGTCCCCTATGGGCCATCCCGATCATGATGTTGTGTACGCCATCTCCGGCACCTTCACGAACCACTTCATCGAGCATCGGTACGAGCATATCCACTCCTTCGATGGAAAATCGTTTTTGGCCAACAAATGTTTTATGTAAAAATTGTTCAAAGCCTTCTACTTCTGTCAACCGTTTCAAAAGGCGGGCTCGTTCTTCTTTTGATAACGAACGGTGTAAAGCACCCGCCTCCGCCATTTGGGCTAACCACGCTCGTTCTGTGTGATCATGCACATGAGCAAACTCGTAAGCCAACGTATTGGTGTAGACATCTTTCAAACGTTGAACGGCATCAGCCGCTGTTTTGATCTCTTCTGGTGCATCTTCCCAGACATCTTCAGCCGAAATCGCTTTCAAGTCAGCATCATGCAGCCCGTATTTTCCTGGATTAAACAACTCTTCTCCTTGATTGTTCTTCTCTAAAGGATTAATGCTTGCTGCCAAATGGCCGTTTGAGCGAATGTCTTCCAGTAATTTCGCTGCTTGGAGCACTTTTTTAACATTCGCTTTGTTGGCTGAAACCACAGATGAAGCTTCACTGCCTTCTTTAACCAGTTCCGTCTCAACAGATAGAGGGGATCCCCATTTTAGAAAAAGCTCTTTTAATTGTTCGTCAACAGAATCTGCATTGTCCATATACCGTTCATATTGTTCCATCACATAGCCAAGGTTTGGACCATGAAACCCTCTCCACGGGTTTTCGTTGTTTTCATCGATTGCCATTCAAACTCACCTCAATGGTACTTTATGGTTTCTTTTTTGCTTACATTATCATTCTATCTCATTTCGATAGGGGTGTAACCTCTCTTTTGCGGACCGATATATTCAGCACGCGGACGAATTAAGCGATTATTCTCATATTGCTCTAATATCTGGGCTGTCCATCCGGAGGTGCGGCTAACCGCAAAAATCGGTGTAAACAACTCCCTTTTGATGCCTAAACTTTGATAAACAGAAGCTGAATAAAAATCAACATTCGGTAATAATCCTTTTTCTCTTGTAATGATTTCATCTATTTTGATAGACATTTCATAAAGCTTTCTCTGCCCTGTCAAATGAGTCAATTTTTCAGACATTTCCTTTAAATGCTTGGCACGAGGATCTCCTGTTTTATATACGCGATGGCCGAATCCCATTATTTTTCTCTTTTCTGCTAAAGCCTGACGAATATATGGTTCAACGTTATCTACATCACCGATTTCTTCAAGCATCCCCATCACTGCTTCGTTTGCCCCGCCATGGAGAGGGCCGCTTAAAGTTCCGATAGCGGAAACGATCCCTGCATAAATATCAGCAAGAGTAGCTACCGTAACCCGCGCAGAGAAAGTAGAGGCATTCAATTCATGATCAGCATGCAAGATCAGTGCCTTATTGAAAGCTTCAACAGCCACTTGATCAGGTTCCTCGCCTTTTAACATATATAGAAAATTTTGTGCAAAGCTATACTCCGATTTAGGCATGAGGATTTCTTGCCCTTCACGTACTCTTTGAATAGCGGCTACAATTGTTGACATCTGAGCCTGAATTTTCAATGCCTTTTTTCGATTTGCTTCCGGAGACAGATCTTTCGTCTCCGGATCCACTAAGGCCAAAGCGGATACAACGGTTCTAAGCGTGTCCATAGGATGGACGTTGCGAGGCAAAGATTTCAACAAGGAAAGAATTTCATCAGGTAACACTCCATAATAAACGAGGTCCTTTTTTAGCCGTGCCAATGCTTCAGCTTTTGGAAGCTCGCCGTTCCACAATAAATAGACAACTTCTTCAAAACTTGCGTTATCCGCTAATTCATCAATATCAATTCCCCGGTATGTTAGTGTTCCGTCAATAATCGAACTAACAGCAGATTGAGTGGCAGTGATTCCTTCCAGTCCAGCAGTCGTCATCATGATTTCTCCCATCCTTTTGTATTTTGAGCTTTCTTCTCCTCTTGTAGCAGCTCTTGAAATAGATAGTTAAGATTGCAGTATTTTATATTTTTAGAATATACAGTTACCACCGTTGATTCTAACGTTATTCTCCATCTATTTTCATAGGAATCGTGCTAAATATAATTGGATATTATGATATAACTAGCTGTTGTGTATGCCATGTAAGTCTTCGCTATATCATGTTTGATCCATTTTTCTTACACATGTTGTACAACTTTTTGTAACATGGTTCCATTCTTTGCATAATTCACATGCCAGGAATGGGCTTTTTCCAAGACATGCGGAGTTTGTCCGCCTCTTTGAAGAGCTTCTTGATAATACTCCCTTAATTGTTCACGGTACATCGGGTGAGCGCAGCGTTCAATAATGAGTTCGGCACGTTCTCTCGGAGCTAATCCGCGCAAGTCAGCATACCCTTGTTCGGTAACAATGACATCCACATCATGTTCCGTATGATCCACATGCGAGACAAAAGGAACAATGCTTGATATTTTCCCGTCTTTTGCAATCGATTTCGTGACGAAAATTCCAAGACGGGCATTTCGTGCAAAATCGCCAGAACCGCCGATTCCATTCATCATCTGTGTACCCATTACATGGGTTGAGTTCACATTTCCATAAATATCTAATTCCAAGGCCGTATTAATGGAAATCAGCCCCATTCGGCGAATCACTTCAGGATGGTTAGAAATCTCTTGCGGTCTCAAGATGAGTCTGTCACGATATTGCCCAAAATTCGAGAATACTTGCTCCATCTTCGAGGACGACAAGGTAATCGAACAACAAGATGCAAAACGAACTTTTCCGGCATCCAATAAATCGAAGACCGCATCTTGCAGTACTTCTGAATATACCTCTAAATCTGTGAACTCAGAATCTAGAAGACCATGAAAGACTGCGTTAGCTACTGAACCTATTCCAGATTGCAGAGGAGCAAGACGATTGGTCAATCGTCCAGCTTTAATCTCCTGGCGTAGAAATGTAATTAAATGTTGTGCCATAATCACAGTTTCTTCGTCTGGCGCCACGATCGTTGATGGAGAGTCGAGCTGGTTTGTAAAGACAATACCTTTAATTTTCTCTATGTCAACCTTTATTCCCATAGATCCGATACGATCATCTGGTTTGGTTAATGGAATCGGAGAACGTTCTCCCTGCTTACCCGGTTCATATAAATCATGAATTCCTTCTAACAATTCAGGTTGGGCTAAATTAATTTCAACAATGATGGACTTTGCATGTTGAGCGAACACCATCGAGTTTCCTACAGATGTGGTCGGGATGATCACGCCGTCTTCTCTGATAGAAACCGCTTCCAAAATAGCGAAATCAATCGGGTCCAATACATTGGCACGTACCCATTCTGACGTATGGGATAGATGTTGATCGATGAAATAAAATTCCCCTTGGTTAATCTTTTTTCGCATGGTAGGATCTGCTTGGAAAGGCAAACGCTTATTGAGCATGCCAACCTCAGCGAATAATTTATCAACATCCGATCCGAGGGACGCTCCCGTATACACATTGACTTTAAGTGGTTCTTGTTCCGCACGCTTTGCTAACGCAAAAGGAACTGCTTTTACATCTCCTGCTCGAGTAAAACCGCTTAATCCTAGTGTCATGCCATCTTGAATCCAAGATGCGGCTTCTTCTGCCGAAACCACACGGTCTTGCAAACGATGATCTTGAATACGATTGTAAACGCTCTCCATTTTTCCACTCCTCATTATACATCTTTTTTTATTATTTTACCCGACAAATTTTATGAGGAAGGAATTTTGGAATGAAATTAAAAAAAAATAGGATAAAACAGATTATTTTATCCTAAAACAGAATAAATTTTCAAAATCCGAGTAATTTTCTGAAATAACTGGCATATGACTGACTGACAGGAATCTTGGACCGATTTTTCATGACTAACAAAAACGTCGAATGCGTATCGGGATAAATCTCCTGGATGTGATTGACGTTGACAATATAGGATCGATGACATCGCACAAAGTAATCTTTCGGTAAAAGAAAATCAAATTCGTTCAACGTATATTTATGGGTGCCGGAATAATCTTCGGCAAACACGTAGGTCTTTCGATCACTTGCTTCTAAATACATCACTTTTGAAAAAGGAATGGGAACCCACCCATCATTGATTTTCACGGTTACCACTGATTTACCATTCGTCAGAGCGGGAAAAATCGCGGTAACGCATCCCTCGAGTTTTCCTTCGTCTAGAAGGGGAACAGCCATGCCGTAATAAGGAACCCCGAACACATCACGTTGGATAAATTCAGAGACCTTTTGTTTACTGACTAACGCTTTATAGGCAATCGTTCCTTCCTTTATGGAGTCTCCTGGCTTAATTTTTAGATTGATCCGTTTACTTGGTCGATAATAGATATATTTATCTGTATCCGATACGGCAATGGATGCTTCGTCTGAGAATAACTCACTAATAACATCTAGAAGGGAGGATGCTTTAAACTGTTCCATTTCCAACACCTTTCTTGATAAATTCAGCTTTTTGTCACCAGTATTCATTTTATATGTTTTTCACCATTTTTTCTATGGAATGTTCTTTAGATATTTTAGAAGTAAGGGGATTCCACAAGAGCACCCCCTTCTATTATCCCTCCACATGTTAACATCAGTTTGGGCAATAGGCAAAAAGCCAAACAATTGGAAAGCATGATTCCAAAGGAAAAGCAAGAGTTATCAACGGCCATGCCCTATAAAGTGTTAGCAGCCGCCGGTCTTTTTATTTTTATGATTCGGATTGTATTTGGAAATAATAGTACTTGAGGTGATAGAATGGAACTAAATCGTGTCAAAGAAATCCTTTCTTCTCCGGAAGAAATACCTGTGTACTATCATGGTGTTCCTGTCTGGATTGAAAGCATTGATGAAACTTCAAGTATGGCAACAATCCATGCCAGAGGAACTCATGATGAAAAACGACTGGTCGCCATTGATGCATTAAAAGAAAGATAGAAAAACGCGGAGGCCCTTCCCCTGTACGATAATGGGAAAAAGTCTCCGCTTCAATTGACATTGACTTCTATAGTTAAAGAATCATGATTGTGCCGTAGCCGTTTGTTCCGGAAAACCATGCTTTACGAGAGCATGATTCTCCCACGCCCTGCTCTTCCATCGGAAAAACATAATAACCGCGCGTAACCATTCATCGGCCGCGATAGCCAGCCAAATTCCGGCCAAACCCAGTACCAGCTGAAAGACAAGGAGATACCCTAATGGCAAGCTCATCGCAACCATGGAAAATAAACCGATCCATACGGGGTACTTAGCATCCCCTGCTGCTCGCAAGGAATTAATGAGTACGATATTCATGGTACGCCCCGTCTTCAAAATGATGCTTAATATTAAAACGTTCGCACCCATTCGGATAATTTCCGGGTCATCGGTAAATAACCTCATCAACGGCTCGCGGAACAGGATGACAAGTACAACCATCAGAAACGTAACCGCACTCGCCCACCGCACACTTTTCCAAACCTGATGATAAGCCTCGTCTTTCCGGTTGCCGCCCACTAATCTGCCTACAATAATGGCCGTTCCCATGCCGATAGCGATAGCGAACAAGTAAATAAACATCGACGAGCTTACAAAGGTTCTCGTATAAGCGGCTGACAAGAACCCGTAAGGGAGATTATCAGCCGCTTACGCGTAAATAATTGGACATAAATGCTTTTTATTTATGTCCAATTATTTATGTGGATTTATATAGATTTACTTTTATCAGAATATTTGTTACTATTTTCAATATTCAATAGAAAGAAGGAAACAAATGATGGAACAAATGATACAACAACATTCAAATCAATCATTACAACGTACAGAAGCGCCGTTTCGGGCAGATCAGGTGGGCAGTTTATTAAGATCGGAACGGATTAAAAAGGCGCGTTTGCAAAAGGCTGCCGGCGATCTCACTGCGGAACAATTACGGCTGATTGAAAACGAAGAGATCACTCGCATCGTTGAAAAGCAAAAAGAGGTTGGGCTTCAGGCCGTGACAGACGGAGAATTTCGACGGGCCTGGTGGCATTTTGATTTTCTTGAAAACCTTGATGGCGTGGAAGGCTATGACACAGAAAGCGGCATTCAATTCCATCAAAAACAAACCAAGTCTCACGCCGTCAAGGTGATAAGCAAACTAGATTTCACCAATCATCCGATGCTGGAGGATTACAAGTTTCTGCACGGCGTCGCCGGTGCGCATACGGCTAAAATGACGATTCCAAGCCCGAGTATGCTGCATTTCAGAGGGGAAATCGAAACGAGTGCTTACAGCGATAAAGAAGAATTTTTCCATGATTTGGCCCATACATATAAAAAGGCGATCCAAGCTTTCTATGATGCCGGTTGCCGATACCTGCAGCTGGATGACACGTCATGGGCCTATCTTTGTTCCGAAGAACAGAAAGAGCAAATACGGGCCCGGGGATTAGACCCTGCGGAACTGAGCGCGTTGTATGCGAAAACGATTAATGAAGCGGTAGCGGACCGTCCGGATGACCTGAAAATCACCATGCACATTTGCCGGGGCAATTTCCGCTCGACATGGATTTCTTCCGGCGGTTATGAGCCGGTGGCGGAAACACTATTTGAAGGCCTTAATATCGATGGGTTCTTCCTGGAATATGACAGTGACCGGGCTGGCGGCTTTGAACCGCTTCGCTTCGTAAAACGGCCAGATTTGCAGATCGTACTTGGCCTGGTTACTTCTAAATTTGGGGAATTGGAAAATCCCGAAGATATAAAACGTCGCATTGACGAAGCTTCCCGTTTTGTCGATTTGAACCAGTTGGGCCTAAGCCCGCAGTGCGGCTTTGCCTCAACAGAGGAAGGCAATTTACTGACGGAAGAACAGCAGTGGGCGAAACTGCGGCATGTGGTTGAAATTGCCCAAGATGTTTGGAAGTAAGGTTTAATGATGACATATCATTCCTGCAGTAATTCGGTTTGATATGTCTTTTTTTATGAACCGGATTGTATTGGGAAATACAAGTCTATTGTTTGTATACTGAAAAATTTTATCCATCACCCGGCTTAAAGTTTTCTATTATGTAATAGGCTTGCTCTTTTATCTAATTCCGGTGCAAAGAAAGTGAATGAAGCATATATCCATCAGTGGGGGTCTTACTGCCCGTTAATGCGGGATAAAAGGAAAAAGGGCAGGTTCATCTACAACAGATGAATCCTGCCCGAAATTTAACGTTTTCCTTTCTCATATGGTGTTCCCAATGCTTTTGGAGCTTCGGCACGGCCTACAAAACCGGCCAGCGCTAAAATCGTTAATACATATGGTGC
>NZ_JBHRZT010000067.1:131458-193201 GCF_042649685.1 Bacillus songklensis
CTTCTCCCCCTTTTATAAATCTTCGTCTTTTTGTATAAAGATGGTTTCATTTATAGATAATAGAAGTATCATTTGCAAATCGTGACAATCGATCATAATTTTTGGGAATGGAGAAATCTATTTCCTTATTATTTTTGAAGGAAAGGGACAATTTCTCTCTATTATCCGTTTATGTACTAGAAAGCCAAAAACAAATCGAACGGGCTTTCAAGAAGGTAAAGGCTCCTTTCTAACGGCCTTGATATGGTGGGGGTGAATGAAGATGTTTAACTGGCTTCAGTCCAAAAAAAAGAAAAAAGCTCAAACAAGCAAGCCTGCTCCTACTCTATCCGGTTTATTTGATACGTTGTCAGGTTCCAGCGATTTTCTTCATTTCACTTTTGAAACAGACGGGAAGTCATGCCAGGTTACATATATTAAGACGCTTGTAAATCCAGATTTTATACATACTCATATTTTATCTCCCCTAAGTAAAAAAGACTTCAGAAACCTTGAAGATATTGGGGAGCTGCTGCCAATCGAAAACATAGTTATCACGGATTGTGTTGAAGAAATTCAGAATAAAATCATGAGTGGTCATATTTTTATTCAAATGAAAGAGAAGGACCGCAAAGGGGTTCTTATATCGGCTGTCGCTAATGAAACAAGGCAGGTAACCACTCCCGAGGTTGAGTTTAGCGTTGTTGGTCCGAAAGAGGCTTTTGTAGAGTCATTGGATACGAATATCAATTTAATTCGAAAAAGACTGCCTCTTCCTCAATTGCAAGTAAAAGAAGTTCGGGTAGGGAAAATTTCAAAGACCAGGGTAGTCGTTCTATATATTGATGGAATTGCCAATCAGGAGAATATCAACACCGTTATGCAGCGGATTCAAGACTTGGAATATGACCAGATTTCGGATAGTTCCTTTATTACTCAAATGATTGCCGATAACAGCAACTCGCCTTTTCCCCAGTTTGTTGATACGGAAAGGCCCGATCGGGTAACAAGCGTGTTGTCAGAGGGGAAAATCGCCATTATCGTTGACGGTTCTCCACACGCCTTTACCGTGCCGATCACATTAGTAGAATTCTTTTCGGCTTTTGAAGATTATTTTTTACCGTGGCACATTGCCTCAAGCTTTCGTTTAATTCGACTTGGGGCCGTTATGTTCTCGGTCTTATCAACGCCCCTGTATGTAGCGGTCCTAACATACCATTACGAAATGATCCCAACTAGATTGCTGGCTACGCTCGTTTCATCCAGAGCCGCAATTCCGTTTCCGCCCATTATAGAGGCCGTTATATTAGAGCTTACCATTGAATTGCTGCGGGAAGCCGGGGCGCGCCTTCCGACGAAGGTCGGCCAGACGATTGGTATCGTAGGCGGTATCGTAATCGGGACAGCGTCAGTGCAAGCAGGATTAACAAGCAATGTACTTCTTATCATTATTGCATTGGCAGCACTCGCTTCCTTTACAACACCTATTTATCAGATGAGTAATACGATCCGGCTTATCCGCTTTCCATTTCTTTTATTTGCCCAACTCTGGGGAATTATAGGTGTTTCGATGTGCTTTAGCTTTTTTCTAGCCCATCTGCTAAAGCTTACATCAATCGGACGTCCATATTTAGCGCCTATCTATCCTCTTCGCATAAAGGATTTAAGGGACGCTTTGTTTCGATTGCCGTTCAGCTGGCAGGCAAAGCGGCCGATTCAGATGCGCCCGGAGGATTCGGCACGATTTGACAAAGGTCGCGCTCTTGCCAAAAAAGACAATAAGTAATAAAAAGTGTGGGAAAGATGGTGGCTTATGCAGCCTGTAATAACTGAAAAAGAACAAGTTTCTTCATTTTTAACTTTTTATCTTATCCATTCCATGCAAATAGGAGTGGGCATTCTCGGATTTGAACGCTATATTGCCAAGGATGCCGGGTATGATGCCTGGATCTCCATTATTCTCGCGGGAATTGGGATGCATGTCGCGCTCTGGCTGTCTTACAAAATTCTTGATAAGAGCAATGGAGATCTTATTGAAACGCATGCCCAGTTGTTCGGGAAATGGATAGGCGGATTTTTGTCCTTTTTATTTGTCCTTTATTGCCTTGTGCTTGCGATCACCGTTTTACGGACATTTACGGAAATCGTACAAGTATGGATATTTCCAGAGTTGTCCACCTGGATTTACAGCGGTGTGTTTATTTTGCTGGCCCTCTCTTTTGTAGCGGGAGGATTCCGCGTCGTGACGGGTATTTGTTTTTTTAGCGTGCTCTACGGGCTGCCGCTTCTTGCCGTCAAATATTTTCCATTAAAGTACGGCCATTTTGAACATTTACTGCCGATTTTCGATCATTCTCCTGGAGACATCATGAAAGCCGCACAAACGATGACTCTTAATTTTATTGGGATTGAGCTTTTGTTTTTATATTATCCTTTTATCAAACATGCAAAAAGCTCTCAAAAATGGGCTCACTATGGGGTTCTTTTCACGACCGCCGTTTACTTGATCACGGCACTCGTTTCTTACGTTTATTTTAGTGAAGGGCAATTACAGCGCATTACTTGGGCTACTTTAACTTTGTGGAAAATTGTTGATTTGCCTTTTATTGAACGATTTGAGTATGCTGGTCTCGGCATTTGGGAGACGGTTGTTTTGTCCAATATTTGCTTGAGTTTGTGGGCAGCTTATCAAGGAATCAACCGCTTATTTTCCTTGAATTCCAAGATGATCATGTTCGCCCTCGGGGTTATCACTTTACTAGGGTGCGGGCTGTTGGTAACGCGTGCTCAGATTGACTTATTGAATACCCTTGTATCGAAAGCGGGATTTTATGTTCTTTACGGCTACATACCGTTTCTTTTTATTACTCAACTCATTGTATTGAAAGTAAGGAGGAACCAATGATTAAAAAAAGGAGTCTCCTATTATTCATTGTCATTGTACTGGCAGGCTGCACCCCTTCCGCAAGCATTGAAAATATCCAGCTCGTCCAAACGCTTGGGGTGGATGAAGCCGGTGAGAATAAAGTGAGGGCAACGGCTGCTACAACTATTTTCACTCAAGGACAGCAAGGCGCAAGTTCTAAAACGGAGACGTTTACGTCTGTTTCACATATAATGAAAGATGTTCAAAGAATTTTACAGGGGCAATCGCCTAAACCGATTCGGCTTGGGAAAATGAAGGTCGTCCTTTTTGATGAAGAATTAGCACGCCGGGGACTGTTTCCATTTGTTGATGCATTAGGAAGGGATCCAAGAATTGGAAGACTTCTCTATCTTTTGATCGTTGAGGAAGACACGAAAAAGTTATTGGAAGGGAACTATCCGTCCAGTTCAAATGTTTCGGAATATTTGCTGGAAATGATGGAGCATAACATGAAGCAAAATGTTCCCCATTTTAACATACATGATTTTTTTTACACTTATGACGGGAAAGGGATGGACCCTTTTCTTCCTTTAATTAAAAAAAATAAAGATAAAATTGAGATAACAGGGTTGGCGTTATTTGATGATGATAAATATGTTGATTCGATCTCTTTTCGGGACAGCTTCGTTTTTAAAATGTTACTGGAAAACTTTCAGAATGGCTTGTATGAGGTAGAAGCGGGAGAAGATGGTTATTTGGAGATTGAAACGATCAAGTCTAAAGTAAAATATGAGATCAAGAATGGAAATGATCATCCTCGTATTTCCATCTATGTAAAGATGCAGGGATTTATTGAAGATGAAATAGGGGTAAATTTAAAGGGAAACCGAAATTTACAAGAAATAGAAAAGAAAACAGCAAAGGACCTTGAAAAGAAATCACTTAACATGATTCGCAAATTCCAAGAAAAGGGCATAGATCCTCTTCGATTCGGGAGCAGAGTTAAATATGTAACCAGAAACTGGAGCGAAGAAAAATGGGAGGGACAATACCCTTCAACGGACTTTCGAGTCAATGTTGATGTTAAGATTATACAAAAGGGCATTTTAGAATAAGCGGGACACTATTTTTTCTTGTTTTCGGCAACGAGCAAGACGGCTACGGGAACAAGCATTACCCATACATGAAAAAAGCGTGTCAAGCACACTTGCACTTGATACGCTCTACACCAGGTCTGTTTAGTTCCTGTCTTTATCGGACTTGCTCAGCAGGACATTGAATAAGAGTGTACTTAATCCAATGACTACTGAAAAAATGGCACATACAGCCGTAACTGTATTGCTGTCCATCCTCAGCACCGCCTTTCTGTAAAAGTTCTTCGTTTTGTCATACGAAGGACTTTTTTTGTCATGAAAAACATAAACAAAAATGAGAAATGGTGGTATATATAGTAATGGATTAAATATCGTGCCGGTCCTGGTACTTTAAAATCCGTAAATGCTGCTTTAGCTAAATGGAAAGTACATCCTTTATTTTGTCTGAATCAAGCTTGTCCAATACCTTCGTTAGATAATATATTTTTAAGAAGATGCTGTTGTTTTGCTCACTGCCCGATTTTAATAGAATAGGAGATGTTATGGATGAAACGATTTCACTGCTGTGCGACTTGCATCCATTTTAAACCAGTTAAAACAGAAAGGGGTATGACGTATTTTTGTTCCCGCTTAGGATATGAAACAGATCCAAAGTATCAATTCAATTGCTGGAGTCCGACAGAGACGGTCCGTAAGTTGATAGAAAAGGAAAAAGGGAAGGGCTAAAATATATCAACTCTATGACAAAACAAGAAAAATTGTAAAACAATGTAATGCTCTAGAAAAGCAGCTGTAAAACAGCCTTGGTATAATGAAAGAGGTAACTAGTACCTATATTACCTTAAGTGATTTAGAAGAACGCGGCAAGGAAGGGGAGCCTTATGGATTCATACATTAAAAAATCGTTAGAGGAATGGAAAGAAGAAATCTCCGAACTATTAGGTGCAATCGATGAGGAGTATGAAAAAGTGAAACAAGAGTTAAAACTCTATTCCTATAAATACGGGATTACAAAGCAAGTGATTCAATCAACGGTAAATGATGAAATCATCAATAACATTCGGGAATTATATCATAAGCCTTTTGAGGAGAAATACAACGAATTGAAGGAAGAAATAAAAGATTTGGAAGAAAAACGAAAGGTATTCCAAATGTTTGTGAACAAAATCGATGAGGTCAGCCGAAAAGAAGATGTAAAACAGCCTTACATTCCGAATGTATTGCAAACTACATAATGAAAAAGAGGCCGTTAAAAAAACAGCGGCCTCTTTTAATGGGTATCATTTTTCATGAATTGAAGCTCTTCGATCACTTCATCTAAAAACCGCAGCTGCAAATCGTACTGGCCGAGTATATTGGTGAAAGTGAGTTCTGTCAGTTTTCCCGCTTTCATATGGCGGGCTTTGGTGTGCATCCCGGTCTCAAGTGCTTGTCGTTCCTGTTGGAGAATTCGTTTTTGTTCTTCCACAGCGTTCATCAGTTCATTCACGTTTACACGGTTATTCGGCATGCTCAGCATAGACAGACCGGTATAAAAAACGGTAGGCAGGACAACCGAAGATTGTTTAAACGAATCAATCAATAGTTGATCATATTCGTCTACGCCTTTTTCGGTCACTTTGTAAATGGCTTTTGAGCGGTGGCCTGTCGTTTCGACCGATTCGATTTCCACCAATCCTTCTTTTTCCATCTTTTTTAACGCGTGGTAAATGGAACCAGGGAGAATGCCTGCCCATTTATCGGTCTGGCTAGTTTGCAAAAGTTGCTGGATTTCATAGCCGGACATCGGCTTCATTCGTAAAAGACCTAATACCATTAATCTTGTCATAAAGCCTCCCCAATCTACATTAGTCAACGTTGAGTATATTGAGATAAAAATAACATAATTTAACTATTAATGTAAAGATTTATGTCTTAAATTTTCGAATTGAAAGGAGCAGTGAGGATCGCCTTTTGACAAAAGCTGAGGACGCTCAAAGCGAACGCCGTACTTTGGGTTTTTCAATAAATCCCCCCATATATTATCAAGGCTGCAAAAGAGAGGCATCATTTCCAATGCATCATGTGAGCGGAAAAAATCAAAGAAGAAGCATTTCTTTATATGAAAGTGATAGTTCCGATCAGTATCCGTCAAAATATCATATTGGAAATGTTGATCCCCATAATGATTCACTTGTTTCCATTTGGAGATGTTCACGATTCGTTTAAAGGGAGTCGGATCGAGCCTTAAAAACAGTTTCATGAAGAAACGCTGCTTTTCCTGGCTGTGTTCAACTAAACTGTATCGAATGATGGATTCCCAGTCTTTGATGGAACGATCCTTTAAGGTTTGGAATGTAGAAAGTACCATTGATGTGAAGATAATATTCAGTTCCGTCGGTTTATCCACTATCCATGATTGATTTTCTTGAAGAATGATTTTATAGCGTTGTTGTATCTCTTGAACAATGTCACCGTCTACCTTTTTACTTAATCCTTTAAAATACTGTTTCTCGATGAATTTTTTCATCATAAAAAAGCCACCTTTTCATTAAGATTGTTTATTCAATGTTGAGTATATAACGTTGAATTAAAAATAACACAATTTACCTTTTATTGTAAATAGGTTAAGGAAAATATAACGAAGGAGAATGACCATGATAGGAGCAGCTGTTCAATATGAAAAATAATGAACAATGTTCATCCAGCTATTGATTTAGTAGACGATAAAATTTATGATTAGAGACAATTAAAGAAAATCATAATGGATGATGAAGAGGTTTGGAATAACTAGAAGCCTGACATTTGTAAGGATGGTAACATGCGAGAACGATTAATTCAGTTAGTGGAACAAGAACTTTTACCGAATGTGAAATTGCAAGCCCCCGTTTTGAATAACCCCATTGTCGTGCAGGAAGTCCCGGATGGATGGGAATGCATCGGAAGAGGGAATTATGCGGCAGTATTTGTGCATCGCCAGTTTAAAGGTTGGGTCGTGAAAGTGTATGCCCATCATTACGAAAGTGTGGAAAAAGAAGTGAGCGTGTACCATCGGTTAGGGGTTCACCCTGCCTATTCAAAGCTTATCGCAAGCGGGCCAACATACTTGATTTTACAACGCCTAAACGGCGTAACATTATATGAAGCGGTTCACAAGGGAATTCCAATTCCCGAAAGTGTCATTAAAGACATCAACAAAGCGCTCGAGTATGCGAAAAAGAGAGGATTGAACCCGATAGATGTTCATGGGAAAAATATCATAATGAATGAAGGCAGAGGATATGTGGTCGATGTATCGGACTTTTACAAAAAAGGGCGAGACCGGAAATGGAAAGACTTAGTGAAAGCTTATTATCGCGTTTATTTGCCGTTCATTTACAAATATCGGCTTCGCGTGCCGTATTGGTTGTTGGATGTGGCACGCCATTCATACCGATTTTATCGCAGATTTAAAAAATAAAAGAAGAGGGATGTTTAAGAGGAAGCAGTAATCGTGGACATTTATATCCCAATAAAATAAAAACTTGGCAAATGCCAAGTTTTTTATGTTTCCACTGGAATACCTGTATTTTTCTTTAAAAGAGGGGAGGACATCCCCTTCTTTTATATCATCCATTATAAATGATATCTTCTGCTAAGCTCGTAAACACTTCACCGATTAATGAGTCCTCATCATATACAGAAGATCCGGTGTTTTCTTCCGGCTGAGCAAATGGAACTCGGGCAATTACATTTGTTTTTAACTGCTCTGCAAGCGCATCTCCACCGCCTTGGCCGAATAAATATTTTTTCGTTCCGTCTTTTTCTTCATAATAGGCCATGTTTTCCACGACACCAATGATCTCATGTTTTGTATGAACCGCCATCGCACCTGCTCTTGAAGCGACAAAAGAGGCTACATTATGCGGAGTGGTGACGATAATTTCTTTTGCTTGAGGAATCATGGCTGCCACATCAATCGCGACATCACCTGTCCCAGGAGGTAAATCAAGGAGAAGGTAATCCAATTCTCCCCAGTGGGTGTTGACCAAGAAATTCCGAATCCATTTGTTAAGCATTGGGCCGCGCCACATGACAGGGTTATTGTCAGGAGCGAAAAAGCCCATCGACATGACTTTCACACCATAACTTTCAATCGGAATCGCAGTTTGATCGATCATCGTCGGTTTTTGATCAATTTTCATCATGGCCGGGATACTGAATCCATAGATGTCCGCGTCAATAATGCCGACACGCTTTCCTGCACGGGCCAATGCTGCCGCGAGATTGATGGTGACTGTTGATTTACCTACGCCGCCTTTACCGCTTGTGATCGCAATGAATGTTACGCCGGAATCAGGACGCAGCATTTTCGGCACCCCCGTGTCAGTCGTTACTTCTTTTTTAAGAGACTGTGTTAAAGCGGCAAGTTCTTCTTTTGACATCACTCCAAACTTTAGCATAACAGAGGCAGCGCCAAGTTTTCGAAGGGCATCTTCGATATCTTGTTGGATTTTGGCTTTCAGAGGACATCCTTGAATCGTCAATACGACCTCTAGTTGAACATGAACGCCATCTATTATTTGAATATTTTTTACCATATTTAAATCTACAAGGCTTTTATGAAGCTCTGGATCCTGGATGGGTTTAAGAGCTTCTAATACTTGTTCCTTTGTTAACATGATAACACTCGCTTTCTAGCTCTATTAAAATTTTAAAAAGGAAGGGGACTTGTCAGCTGTCCCCTATACTTTAAGGATTTATCTATAAATGAAATGGGCCCTTTCACGAAAGGGCAGGTCAATCTATTGATAGGAGAAGTTATTTCCTAAATGGAAATAGTCTAAACAGCATTCCTTCAAAAATTTTAAGAAAAGAAATCACCGTTCCTCCTTATTCATGTTTCGTCAACAAGCTAAAGTGAACGGTGATTTATGAAGAGAAGTCAAAAGGATAGCTTGTCCTTTTAAGCACTCTTTGTTTAGTCTTTTAATCCTTTGCCCATGCCTTTAAGGAAATGCATACCGAAACCGATTGCACGGTTTATATCCGGATCTTTCATGGCTTTCATCAAATCAAAAAGTCCGACTTGTTTCTTGCTTTGTACATGTTGGTTTGCTTCGTTCATTCCTGTAACAACGCTATTGACCAGTTTTGTCGTCATTTCAGGGTCAATATTCGTTAACGCGCCTGCCGCGCCCATTGCATTGTTGATTAGATTGGTGATTGGTTTACGTGAAACCTGACCAAGGGCGATTTTGGCGATTTTGTCTTTTGCCTGAAGCATCGAATTTGCGGCTTCGAGTATGCCGCTGTTATGGAGCTCCCGGACAATTTCAAGCGTTTGGTTGAGTGCCTGATCGTTGTCGGCTAGAAGAGCTTTTAGCTCTTCCAGCTTTTGTTGTTTCATTTCTTCTTCTGTCAGTGCATTTTTTTGAATCATTGTAATCGGTTTTGCCATGTTCACACCTCCTCTATTAATCGACTAATGATACATAATCCGGGCGCTGCCACTTACGCTGTACTTCTACACCGTTTTGCGGATGGCGCTTTTTATTTCTTGGGCTTGTTTTTGGCAATGGAATCTGGCCGTCTTCACGAATTACTTCCATCCGTACCTTTGTCTGTTTATAAGCAGGTGTGTGCGTCACAACATCGAATCCATTTCCTGTAAGCAGGTTGACCGCTGTCTCATGGCTCGTGGAGTGCATTGGTACATAAATGTCTTTTCCATGAACGCGGTCAGTTATTAACGCATTGAGCTTAATGGAACCATATGGAGATGATAGACGGACAAGAGAACCGTCTTTCACACCGCGCTCACGCGCTAATTCCGGTGAAATTTCCACAAATACTTGAGGGAGCTTTTTGTTGATTCCATCTGATTTTGTGGTCAAATTTCCTTCATGGAACTGTTCAAGTAAACGTCCGTTGTTGAGCGTTAAGTCAAACTCAGCCGGATATTCCACAGGCGGAACATATTCAAACAGCGCCAGGCGTGCTTTTTTATCCGGGAAGTTAAAGCCGTCCAGGAACAACACAGGTGTGTTTGATCCATCTGGTGAACCCCAGTTAAAGCTGTTCCATCCTTCCAATACGTCGTAATTACATTGGCTGAAGAATGGTGTCAAGCTGGCCATTTCCGCAAAGATTTCGCTCGGATGCGTGTAGTTCCATTCATAGCCGAAACGTTTAGCAACCTCCATGAAAATCTGCCAGTCCGGCTTGCTGTTGCCAAGCGGATCCAGAGCTTTATATAAACGCTGAACACGGCGTTCTGTGTTTGTGAATGTTCCATCTTTCTCCAATGAAGGTGCACCAGGCAAAATAACATCTGCAAATTGGGCAGTTGTTGAAAAGAAAATTTCCTGTACAACTAAGAAATCAAGTTTTGAAAGCATTTCCTGTGTATGGTTGGAATCGGCATCAACCCATGCCATTTCTTCACCGGCAATATACATACCTTTTAGATCACCGCGGTCAATCGCTGCAAGCATCTCAATGTTATCAAGACCTGGTTTCGGTGAAATGCTGACACCATATGCTTTTTCGAATTTCGCACGGGCTTCATCATCGGCAACTTGCTGATAACCAGGGAAAATATTTGGCATTGTTCCCATGTCAGAAGCACCTTGTACATTGTTATGTCCGCGCAATGGGAAAGCACCTGCACCAGGGCGGGCCATATTCCCGGTAATAAGAAGCAAGTTAGCGATAGCAGCAGATGTATAGGAACCGGCAATGTTTTGTGTAACACCCATTCCCCAGCAGATAGCTGTGCCGTCTGCATCACGGATCATTTCGGCTACTTGAATCAATGTTTCCTTTTTAATTCCTGTTTCTTTTTCTGCAAATTCTAATGTATAACGTTCAAGGATTTTAACGTACTCATCGAAGAAATTCACTTTTTCATCAATGAACTTCTGGTCATGCCATCCCTGGTCAATCATGTATTTAGCTACCGCTGCAAGCCATACATAATCTGTTCCTTGCTTAGGACGGATGAATAGATCCGCACGATCGGCCATTTCATGTCTGCGCAAGTCAACAGAGATTAATTTTTGGCCGTGCAATTTATGTGCACGTTTAATGCGTGTCGCTAAAACCGGATGTCCTTCCGCAGGCGCACAGCCGACTAAAATGACAAGGCCGGCAGCCGCAATATCTTTAATCGTTCCAGAGTCGCCGCCGATTCCTCCTGTTTGCTGTAATCCCCATGAAGCCGGTGATTGACAATAACGAGAGCAGTTATCCACGTTATTTGTTCCAAATACTTGGCGGGCCATTTTCTGCATTAAGTAGTTTTCTTCATTTGTCATTTTGGAAGAAGAAATAAAACCGAGCGCATTGCTTCCATGCTCTTCTTTGATGGCACCTAATTTGCTGGCAACAAGGTCTAATGCTTCGTCCCAAGTTGCTTCAACAAACGCATCGCCTTTACGGATCAATGGTGTTGTAATACGTTCGCTGCTGTTGACGAAATCCCAGCCGAATTTTCCTTTTACACAAGTAGAAATGGCGTTAACCGGTCCATCGGAAGGTTGAACTTTAAGAATCTTGCGTCCTTTTGTCCAAACTTCAAATGAACATCCTACGCCGCAGAACGTACAGACCGTTTTTGTTTTTCTTGTGCGTGTGTCACGCATCGCTGCTTCCACTTCAGAAATGGCAAAAATGCCGCTGTAGCTTGGCTCTACTTCTTTTACAAGATCAATCATTGGGTTTAGCATGTCTTTTTCCAGTCCTGACATGAAACCGGCTTCGCCAAGCATTGATTTTTCCATCAAGGCATTACATGGACAAACAGTCACACATTGGCCACAGCTCACACAGGAAGAATCGTTGATGGAAACGCCATCATCCCAGATAACACGAGGACGTTCTGCTTCCCAGTCGATCGATAATGTTTCATTTACTTGAAGGTTTTGGCACACTTCCACACATTGACCGCATGCGATACATTGGTTCGGATCATAGCGGTAGAACGGATGGGACATGTCGACTTCCGTCGGGTCCACTTTCGGTCTGTACGGATATTTTTGATGCTCAATCTCCATGAGCTCGGCCGTATTATGTAACGTACAATTTCCATTGTTATTGTCACAAACCGTACAGTACAATAAGTGGTTTTCTAATAAACGATCCATCGCTTCATGCTGCGCTTCTTTTGCACGAGTTGATGATAGCTCGACATTCATGCCGCTGCAGGCTTTTGTGGAACAGGAACGAACCAATTTTCCGTCCACTTCGACGATACAGGTGTCACATGTTTGAATCGGATCGACTTCAGGCACGTAACAAATTTGCGGATGCGCGATACCGTGTTGGTTGATGACCTCTAAAATCGTCGACCCTTCTTTAGCCTCATATTCTTTGCCATCGATGATGACATTCATCATTTTGTCACTCAATCTAGAAACCTCCTTTATAAACCATAAAAAACCACCATAAGTACACAAACCTTAATACTTAATATAGGAAGGCTTGTTGTTCTTATGGTGGAATAGTTCATTAGCAGACCTTACTAATCTACCAATCCATCAATTCAATTTGTAGACCGATAGAACCATAACAGGACCTCTATCACGATTCCATCTTAGCCATGTAACATTATAGCGCTAACTTTGTAAAGATACAACAAAAACTAAAAAGATTAACGTAGAACCATTGAAATGGCAAGAACCAAAGATGAAAATTCAAGAAGTTTTAAAAAAGAAAAGCGGAAGCAAGCCACATTTCGACTAAGAACAGCCACGTCCTGTGGCTAACGTCGAAATTCTCGCCATCCATGGCTCTTACCGATAGGGTGTTGGAGCTTCAGAGAAGGAGTCGCTCTTTGACTCCGCAGGAAGAAGCGAACCAGCCGTACGGTTTGGCTTGCGAAGCTGGACAAAAAAGAAAAGCGGAGCAAGCCCGTTTAAACCGATAGGATGTTGGAGCTTCAGAGAAGGAGTCGCTCTTTGACTCCGCAGGAAGAAGCGAACCAGCCGTACGGTTTGGCTTGCGAAGCTAGACAAAAAAAATCCATCATATTACTTTTTTTTTTGTAATTGTTGATTTATGATTATGAAATTGAGAAAGAAAAAGAATATAAAACAAAAATATTCATTTGGAGGATAGGGGATTGTAAACGTGTCAAAAAAAGTACATGAATTTAACGATATTATTCGAAAACTTCGGAAAGACCTATTTGGCAAAGGGCCTGAACGCATTCACACCGTGTTTGTAGAAAATATGGCCGTTTCTACTTTATATGGGAATTTAACCCCGACGGAAAAATTTATCGCGGGAACTCCGGATGGGAGAGATGCCGTACACAACGCGAGAACGAAAATGATCCAAGAAGTGTATGCCCAAAAAACGCCGGAAGGGATGGAAGAGTTGATGGGTGCCAAGCTTGTTCATTTGTTTTCCGACATGAAGGTGGAAGAAGACGTCGCTGTTTCCGTGTTTATTTTTGAGAAAAACATAATATGAGGAGAGGATTCACCATGAAGCCGGCAGAAATGAAACGAAAGATTCTTCGTTTTGAAAACGGTCACATGAATCCGGTTGAGGATACGATTGTGACGGAACATCCGGTGACCATCAAGATTAACGAACAAGAATTTGCTACGATGGTTTGTACACCGGAATATATTGAGGATATGGTAGTAGGATTTTTGGCATCTGAGGGTGTTATTCGAAAATATGAGGATATTGAAGAAATATGGGTGCAGGAAAAGGAAGGATTTGCCCATGTGAAAACGAAAGGCATCAATCCATATTATCAAAACTTCCAAAGCAAGCGTTATATCACGTCCTGCTGCGGCATGAGCCGACAAGGCTTTGTGTTTGTAAACGATGCGATGACAGCGAAAACAATGGAAGACGTTCATGTCACCCTGTCTGTACAAGATTGCTTCCGGTTGATGAAGGAGATGCAAAGTTCGGCGACAACCTTTCAAGCAACAGGAGGCGTGCACAATGCCGCATTATGTGATGCGAATGGTATTGTGTTAAGCAGAATGGACATTGGGCGCCATAATGCACTTGATAAAATTTACGGCCATTGTTTAAAACATGATATTTCGATCCGTGATAAAGTCATTGTGTTTAGCGGCCGCATTTCATCAGAGATTTTATTGAAAGTCGCTAAAATTGGTTGTGAAGTTGTATTGTCAAAATCCGCTCCAACCGAATTAGCGCTGCAATTGGCGGAACAACTAGGCATTACGACCGTAGGATTTATCCGGAATGATTCGTTGAATGTGTATACGCGGCCGGAACGGATTCGCGTTCATTCTTAACGAAGTTCAAAAAGAATTCAAAAAAAGTTCGAAAAAGATTCAAAAAAGATTCAAAAAAAATTCGAAAAAAATTCAAAAAAAGTTCAAAAAAATGTTGATGTTTAAAATTCCTCTTGCTATAATGAGATCGCTCGAATGTGTGAAATGGAAAATATGCAAGTTCTGTGTATTCTCTATTCGATACATATAGGTGATGATTGATTTTTCTATACTAAAAACGTGTAGGGATATTAAGCAACATCCAAGTAAATCTTGTCGATCGGCAAGGTTTGTTGGATGTTGCTTTTTTTGTTACAGCCATGTTAAGGGCTACTACTGGTGATGGTTGCCTCATTCGTGCGAAATGGCCATTCCGCATAAATGAGGCAAAATAGAGAAAAATCGACATCGTTTTTTTTAAAAGCCTTTATTTTAATAATTTGGAGGAATTTTATATGGCATTTTTTAAACCAAATCAAATTGCCGAGGCGGTGGTTGAGGCAGGGGTGCAAAAAACAAAACTGCCGCTTCCTGCACTGCTTATCCTTGGGTTTATGGCAGGGGCCTTCATTTCATTGGGTTTTTTACTCGACATTCGTGTGATTGGTAATTTACCGCCGGAATGGGGAAGCCTGGCCAGCCTGTTAGGAGGAGCTGTATTCCCGGTTGGGCTTATGCTGGTTGTACTTGCGGGGGGAGAGTTGATTACAGGGAATATGATGTCTGTGTCAATGGCTCTTTATTCCCGCCGGATTGCCGCTGCGGATTTAGCGAGGAACTGGTTTTGGGTGACTGTCAGCAATTTTGTTGGAGCTTTATTTGTGGCTTACTTTTTTGGACATATTGTCGGGCTGACAGAAATGGGGCCATTTCTTGATAAAACAGCGGCGATTGCACAGGCAAAAGTGGAAGAACCTTTTGGAAAAGCCCTAGTCTCAGCAATCGGCTGTAACTGGCTTGTTTGTCTTGCCATTTGGTTGGCATTTGGCGCACAAGATTTAGCCGGCAAAATTTTAGGTATCTGGTTCCCAATCATGGCGTTCGTTGCCATCGGTTTCCAGCACGTTGTCGCAAATATGTTCGTCATTCCAGCAGCCATCTTCGCTGGAAAAGTGACATGGGCCGAATACTTCCAAAATTTCGTTCCTGTCTTTATCGGCAATGCAATTGGAGGAGCGCTGTTTGTCGGGTTTGCGTACTTTATGGCATACCAAAAACGTACTGTGCAACAATCAGCTATGAAAAAAGCTTCGTAATGATTTAAAAAATGTCTGCAGTCCTTGAAAAAAGTTCATATTTTCAAAGGGCTGCAGACATTTTTTACGGGGGAAAGGAGATTAAGCTACTTTCTATGAATCCAAAGTTATAGGTTTCTTCATTTCGCCCTATAAAGAACTAGAATATAATGGGTTATTTTACCTGTTTTTTGTTTGTGAATGTAAGTTTTACAATCTATTAGAATTGTCTTTACATTTCTCTTTTACAGTAAATGTTGTAATAAATGAGAGGAGAAATGTTCTATGAAAAATTGGGTAAAAAAATCAGCATTCGTTCTGTTAAGCGCCGGGGTTGTCATGCAAACAACGGCACCGGTTTCCATGGCGGCAGGTACGACATCTGCACAACCTGAACTGTCTTCACCTGAAACGAAAATTATTACAGCCGCTCATCGCGGTGCCTCGGGTTATGCGCCTGAGCACACACTTCTTTCATATGAAATGGGAGAGAAAATGAAAGGTGACTACATTGAAGTTGACCTGCAAATGACAAAAGACGGCGAATTGATTGCCATGCATGATGAAACGGTAGACCGTACGACAAACGGAACAGGCCTGGTTAAGGATATGACGTTAGAAGAGATCAAAAAGCTTGATGCAGGCTCATGGTTTAATGAAAGATATCCGCAATATGCAAAGCCTGAATATGCAGGACTTCAGGTACCGACGCTGGAAGAAATATTCAAGAAATTCGGACGGGGAGCGCAATACTACATAGAAACGAAATCTCCGGGAGTATATCCGGGCATGGAAGAGAAGTTACTGGAACTGCTTGAAAAGTACAAGCTAACAGGGGAAAATGGCTGTTCAAGCCATGTATTGATTCAATCGTTCAGTCCGGAAAGTTTGAAAAAAGTTCATGAAATGAATCCATCGCTACCTCTTGTACAACTTCTTTGGTACGATGCTCCGGCTTCTATCTCTGATGTAGAGTTGGAAGACATTAAACAATATGCCATTGGGGTAGGACCGAACTTTGCCAAAATCGATCAGGCATATGTCCAAAAAGTAAGAGATCATCACTTATTGATCCATCCTTATACTATCAATGAAAAAGAAGAGATGAGAAAAGCATTGGAGTGGGGAGTTACGGGTGTGTTCACCAATTTCCCAGATCGTTTCAACGAAGTGATCCAGGAGTATAAAAGCCAAAAATAGTCTTAATATATAAATCCAATTTAATTTTTTAACCTCTGTCACCGGTCCTTCTTCTATTTGCGCCTTTCTGTTTTTTTTATCTTAGATGAGCTTACAAAGGTCTTCGTATAAGCGGCTGGCAAGAGCCCTTAATGTCGATTGGCAGCCGCTTATGCGTAAAGAATTTGACATGGGCGTTTTGTCCATGTCAAATTCTTTATGTGGATTTATATAGAAAAGGACAAGGAACCAGGGGCTCCTTGTCCTTTGTCACCCCATCCAATCCGTTCTGGTTAAGTGTCCCGCAACGATCGCGAAATTGAGGGGATAGGGTAACAATTTTAGTATATCCTATTTTTAACTTTTTATCATCATTCATGATTGAGTCATGCGAGCATGCGCTTTTTCTCGAAGTTTCCCCGGACGAGCTTTAAGTCTTGTCCCTCTATAATGAGGTTTATTAATACACCATTAAAGATGTCATGATTTGTTTTTTTGTAGTTGGATTGCAAATATTGAACGCGATACCATTTCTCTTCATGCTGAAAATACATATAACGTCCCCATGTATAATCAATCCAAAATTTCACTGCTTTTCCGTTCAACCTTTTTGGCACATAGCCCCATGTCCGCCCTTGATGAGACCCTCCCATTTTTGGTTCCGATGTATTGATGGCTTTATAGTATAATCTATTTTTCAAATCGTATAACATCATCCCGAATCTCCCTCCTTCACGAACCTTTATTAGTAGCATTATAGTCAAACTTCGAAAATATTAGACTAGCTTATCTCGATTTTTTTTCATGAAGACCAAAAAAATCAGGAGAAGGGGGATAGCGTGAACTGATCACAACACGACTTCTACATAGTCGTTTGATGTTACTTAAATAATATGAAAGGATTGCTATAAAAAAGGATGGCTTCGTAGTGGACTGTTACAGTCTTGAAGTCATCCTTTCATATTATTCCGAAGGCAGATTTTCCTTACAATACGCGGCGATTATTTCTTCTTCTTCCTCGTCAAGCCAAATGTCGATGTATTTTTCTTCTCCTTTTTCGTTCCTTTCGAACACATGGTACTGATTAATATGGGAGCCTTGTTCATCGACTACATAAATGACTTTGATGCCTAATTCATTTTCTGTATGAAGCTCATCATCTTCAGGAACAGCTATGTTTAAAAAGAATTCATACCGGTTTCCTGATAAGATTCCAAACGGATCATCCAATAATTCGACTGTATGACCTAAAATGGTTAACATGATCTCATCCTTTCATTGTTACGCACGCCAACGACTGCGGCAACATCTATTATAGCCGTATTTCAAGTAATATAAAAACAGGATCTAACAATCTTTCTGTTAAACAGGCATCACATAAGAAACGGCCCTAAGTGCAACTTTCTTTAAAAACTTTTCACTGCAACGGTTTTACCTTATCATAACTCCCCAAAATATCAAGTACATGGGAGAGCGGCTCGTTCCTTTCAGTTTTAAAACCTGTTTACTTTGGTTTTCCCCCATGTTGGTGACTGTCTGTTAAGTACTCCCATTCTTCGAGCATTTCTTGCTTGACTTTTTGTCCCCATTTCTCCATCGCATCACCCGTGAATTGCATAATATCTTTTACTTCCTCCGAGACATGATTTCATTTTTTCTGGACCGCTGCAAGAGGAACGACTTGATCGAGAAGGACAAAACCTGTACTGTGCGTAAAAAGTGTTTTTAGAAAGTCAAGTGCTTCTTTTCTGGTAAGGGGATGCCACTCATCGGTGCTGCTCTGTTCATGAAATAAGAAAAATTTAAAATTAGAGGGGTTCATTTTCCCTAGAGTCGGGTTTACTTTCATCGCTGTAAAGAACGTTTTTTTACCTGCCGCGTAGGCCGAATAGAAGAGGCCGGGTAGTATAGCCGGTATAGAAGGGGGAAACGCCTCCATGGCCATAATTTCAGCGGCCGCAATACCTGCCGCTGCGGTGATGGAGACCTTGACGCATCGTTCAAGGGCATCGATGAATTCTTGTTCATCCATTTTTGGATAAATAATGCGGATATGGATTGAAAGAGTCGACATTCGGGTAAATACACACTGATTTAGGCTTTTATTTCGTATTATGGTGAATTGTGGAACATGGTCTCTTTCCCAAACGAGGAAGCAATCTTTGGTATTGACAGTGTGTTAAAGAGGGAGAAAGAATAAGGCGGATGGATGTACAGTGGTAAAACATAGAAACAGGCTGGCGGGACATGAAACGTATAAATTCCATATGCATACATGGAAAATTCTCCTTATGTGTTTTTTCTTATTGATTTAGCCTTTTTAAAGGTCCTATCTACTCTCTGTTTTTTGATTTCCAGGGGTTGATAAATATGAAGGATGATAAAAAGAAAGTTTATTAATATAGCAGCATATAAAAAAATTTCCAATTTTGTTACGAAAATGTGAAAAAAATTTGTCTACTTTTCGAAAAAACGTCAAAAAGTGATAAAAATCACAGATATAGTGTTCCGTTTTTTACAGCTTCTGATACTATATGTACGTGAACATTTAATCTAATAGTAGTATGAACTTATTTACTTATGAGTTATTAGAAAGGAAGGTGAACAAAGGTGATGAAAAAACTTAAACCATTTTTAAGTATGATGGTTGGGGCACTTTTTTTATTCGTTTTAAGCGGCTGCAGCCAATATGCTATATTCGACCCAAAAGGTCCTGTTGCTGAAACACAAAAAGACCTGATCATGTATTCGATCTACTTTATGATCTTTATTATGGTTGTTGTGTACGTCTTATTTACCTTTGTTATTGCAAAATACCGTGACCGTAAGAATTTCAATGAAAAGGATTATGATCCTAATTTCCACCACAGCACGAAGCTGGAAGTTCTTTGGACGATCATTCCTTTGATCATTGTTATCGCTTTATCCATTCCGACGGTTAAATCGCTTTATGAATTGGAGAAAGCGCCAAAAGCGACTGCACATAAAGAGCCGCTTGTTATCCATGCTACTTCTGTTGACTGGAAATGGATCTTCAGTTATCCGGAAGAAAATATCGAAACGGTGAATTACGTAAATGTGCCGGAAGATCGCCCGATTCTTTTCAAAATCACTTCTGCAGATTCTATGACTTCTTTCTGGGTTCCGCAGATTGGCGGTCAGGAATACGGAATGCCTGGAATGACTAATGAATTGTTTCTACAGGCTGACGAACCTGGAACATATGACGGAATGAATTCCAACTTTACAGGTAAAGGCATGGCACATCAAAAGTTTAACTTTGTCGCTATGAAAGAAGCGAACTATGAAAATTGGGTAAAAGAAACCCAAAAAACAGCACCAAAATTAACAGAAGAAACATACGAAAAATTAATGTTGCCTGAAACAGTTAAAGAAATGACATTCTCAAACACTCACCTGGGTATTGTCGACCATGGTATCGATTCAGGAACATATGCGATGAAAATTCGTGAAAAATATGGGGTTGAAACAAACCCTCATGGTGATGAAGGAAACAGCCATAATGCAGAGTCTTCCCATGGCGGCTCTCATGCTCATCACGAACATCACGAACATCACGAATAAGAAAGGGGGAGCACAGAATGTTTGAGTTTATAAAGGACAATTTAATCCTTAATGATCCAATGATTATTGGAGCGAATATTTCCATTTTGTTAACAACGGTTGCCATTATCTTCGTTCTTACTTATTTCAAAAAGTGGAAATGGCTTTGGACTGAGTGGCTAACAAGCGTTGACCACAAAAGAATCGGAATCATGTATATCATTGCGGCCATCTTGATGCTTTTCCGCGGCGGCGTGGACGCATTATTGATGAGAGCGCAATTAACAGTGCCTAATAATGGATTTTTGACATCTCAGCACTATAATGAAATTTTCACAACACACGGTACGATCATGATTATTTTCATGGCTATGCCGTTCATAATTGGATTAATGAACGTTGTTGTTCCATTGCAAATTGGAGCAAGGGACGTAGCGTTTCCATATTTGAATGCATTAAGTTTTTGGGCATTCTTCTTTGGAGCTATTCTTTTCAACATTTCCTTTGTATTTGGCGGATCGCCGGATGCAGGTTGGACGAACTATGCTCCGTTAGCAATTGAAGGAAGTACTGGACCTGGAATCAACTATTATTTACTTGGTCTTCAGATTTCAGGGATCGGTACACTTATGACAGGTGTTAACTTTATCGTAACAATCATTAAAATGCGCGCACCTGGCATGACATTAATGCGTATGCCTATGTTTACATGGACAACGCTTGTTACTGCGTTTATTATCGTGTTCGCGTTCCCGGTATTAACAGTTACGTTAGCATTAATGACATTTGACCGTTCATTTGGCACTCACTTCTTTACATTAGCCGACGGTGGAATGCCGATGCTTTGGGCGAACTTGTTCTGGGTTTGGGGACATCCTGAAGTATATATTGTTATTTTGCCGGCGTTCGGTATTTTCTCTGAAATTATTTCGACGTTCGCCAAGAAAACATTGTTTGGTTATAAATCAATGGTTATCTCCATTGTGACTATCTCTTTCCTTAGTTTCTTGGTTTGGGTTCACCACTTCTTTACAATGGGTGGATCTGCGGCAGTTAACTCTGTATTCTCGATCACAACAATGGCGATTGCCATACCGACAGGGATGAAGATCTTTAACTGGCTGCTTACTCTTTATAAAGGCCGGATTGAATATACTGTACCGATGCTTTGGGCTGTCGGATTTATTCCAACTTTCCTAATCGGTGGGGTAACAGGGGTTATGCTTGGAATGGCATCAGCCGATTTCCAATATCATAATAGTTATTTCCTTATTGCCCACTTCCATTACACATTAATTGCCGGAACTGTATTTGCATGTTTCGCAGGTTTTGTGTTCTGGTATCCAAAAATGTTTGGTCATAAATTAAATGAGCGAATTGGAAAATGGACATTCTGGTTCTTTACAATTGGATTTAATGTCTGCTTCTTGCCGCAATTCCTATTAGGATTCGACGGTATGCCAAGACGTATTTACACGTATGGTGCAGAAGAAGGCTGGACTTCTTTAAACGTTCTTTCAACTGTTGGAGCTTTAGGAATGGGTATTGCCTTCCTTATGCTTGTATATAACGTATACTACAGCTTCCGTCACGCTGAAAGAGAGCAAACAGGAGATGCATGGAACGGACGTACACTTGAATGGGCAACATCATCTGCCGTTGCTCCTCACTATAACTTTGCCGTTACTCCTGTAGTAAAAGGCCTTGATGCATTCTGGCTTATGAAGCAAGAGCAAAAAGAAAGCAAGAAAGCAGAAAAAGTAGAATACAAACCGATTCATATGCCTAGCAATGCGGGTACGCCGTTTGTTATGTCAGTATTCTTCTTTATTGCAGGTTTCGGATTAGTATTTGATTTATGGTGGATGGCTATACTTGGCGGCATCGGTGTATTAGGATGCATGGCAAGACGCTCACTTGTCTCCCATAGAGAAGATGAAGGATATTATGTCAGCGTAGAAGAAATCATAAAAACGGAACAACCGTTTCGTAAGGAGGCGTAAGTTATGGCACATGCAAACGAAAATATAAGTCCTAACACGCCCTTGGAATACCAGTCTGGAATAGGCAGACTGAATATATTTGGATTCTGGATTTTCTTGGGTGCGGAAGTGGCTTTATTTGCTACCATTTTTGCAACGTATTTTACGATTTATAAAATGACAGTGGGGAGCCATATGCATATGCATGAACATGCCGGCGGCGCCCCAATGCCTATGGAAGTTTTTGATCTCCATAACACATTGTTAATGACAATCGTGTTGCTGGTAAGTAGTTTCACTTGTGGTTTAGCAATTCATGAAATGAGAAAAAGAAACGTAAAAGCAATGAATGTTTGGCTGGTCATTACATTATTGTTCGGTCTAACATTCCTTTACTTGGAAATCACTGAGTTCACTCACCTTGTACATGAAGGTGCTGCACTTAGTACAAATGCTTACTGGTCTGCCTTCTATTTCTTGACCGGAACGCATGGACTTCACGTATCTGTTGGTATTTGCTGGATGCTTTTACTTCTTTTCCAAATATCAAAACGAGGTTTAACACCGGATACAGCCAAGAAAGTCTTTATTGCCAGCTTATATTGGCACTTTTTAGACTTTGTATGGATCTTCGTTTATACTGGTGTTTACCTATTAGGGTTGGTGGGATAAATGGCAAATAAAACAAATACTCATCATGGCTTCCCGTGGGGACACATCATGGGCTTAATTTTATCTATTGCGCTAACGTTGTTGGCAGCCGGATTAGCCCTCTATACAGATTTAGCGATCAAGACGATTGTCATCCTTATATTCGGTCTTGCTTTTTTACAGGCAGCTATTCAGCTATTCATGTTCATGCACATCAAAGAAGGAGAAGGTGCATGGCAGGTTGGTAAGATGGCGTCTGCCGGGTTTATTGCAATCGTCATTGTGTACGGTTCTGTTTGGGTTATGACGAATATGCACTAACAGTTACAATAAATCAAAAAAACACCTTCCGGATACACGTGGAAGGTGTTTTTCTATAGAAAAATAAAAAAGGACTTTAAACCAAGATATGTTCAAGTCCTTTCACATTTGTTTCTTTTTATATTCTATGAAACTGATAATCCCTATAATAAATGACACAATCGCACAACCCAAGTAAAAATAAGTGGTGGGCCTGGCATTGATATAATTCCCAACCGCTGCAAGCGCCATTAATAGTGAGTAACAAAACGTTAACACAATGATAATAAAACTAAATTTTCGTTTGTTCACGGCATCACCTTCAACATACGACTTCTTTAATAGTTTATCATATAATTAAGACATATTGAAATTACGAGAATTGAAAAAGGATGAAAAAAATGTCGATGTTAAAAGCTGTCATTTTTGACATGGATGGAGTCATTGCTGATACGGTCCAGCTTTATTATTTTGCCAATAAACACATTGCTGACCAAATTGGTGCACCGTTTGACCGGGATCTCAATCAACGGCTCCAGGGAATTAATCGAATGAAAACAGTCGAGTGTTTAGTCGAGCTAAGCGGCCAAACGTTTTCAGATGAGAAAAAGAGAAGTCTGGCTGAGGAGAAAAACGAGCATTATAAAAAGCTTATTCAAAACATGTCACCGAAAGACATGCTCCCTGGTATTTTACCCTTGCTCATGGAGCTAAAAGAAAACAAGGTCAAGACTGCTGTTGCCTCCTCAAGTTCCAATGCATTTACCGTTCTTGAAAAGTTGGAGTTGATACATTGGTTTGATTACGTAGTCGATGTAAAAACCATTCAAAACGGAAAACCTCATCCTGAAATTTTTATGAAAGCCGCTGATGAATTAGGGATACGGTATAAAAACTGTGCAGCGATTGAGGATGGGGAAGCAGGATTGTCAGGCATTCAAAAGGCAGGAATGTTTTCCATCGGGGTAGGGGCTCATCAAGCGATGGAAAAAGCCGATTGGCATGTTATGTCTACCGGCAAATTGAATTATCGTGAGCTGAAAGAAAAATTCGAAAAATGGTACAGCCGACATTAAAAATGGGAGGTGCATAGTTAAAAGCACGCTCCCGCTCCGCTTTTCTCTTAGTGAATCCCTTTCTTTTTGAATCGTCCCCCGCGCACTTCTGCGATATCCCCAACGGCCAGAAACGCAGTTGGATCTAAATCTTCTACAATGGATTTGAGTTTTGCTTCTTCAATTCGTGTGATGACACAGAAGATCACTTTTTTATCATCCCCTGTGTAAGCACCTTCTCCTTGCAGGTATGTGACGCCGCGGCCCAAACGCGCAAGGATGGCATCTCCGATTTCTTTATGCTGGTCACTGATGATCCAGGCTGTTTTCGACTGTTCCAGCCCTTCTATAACGATATCAATCGTTTTAAAAGCAATGAAATAAGCTATCAATGAATACATGCTGCGGTCCCATCCAAAGACAAAACCAGCGCTTCCAAGAATGAAAATGTTGAAAAACATGACAACTTCTCCAACCGAAAACGGTGTTTTGTTATTGAGTAAAATGGCTAAAATTTCAGTGCCATCAAGTGACCCGCCGTAGCGAATGACAATTCCTACCCCGATGCCAAGAATCAGTCCTCCAAATACAGTGGCAAGCAATATATCATCTGTTAGTCCAGGAACAGGATGCAACAAAGCTGTCCCAATCGATAACATCGTGATCCCATACAAAGTCGAAAGGGCGAATGTTTTTCCAATTTGCTTATAACCTATAAAAAAGAACGGTAAGTTTAAAATGAAAATAAAAATTCCAAGTTTCACTCCCGTTAAGTGGGAGAGGATGATCGAAATCCCTACGATACCGCCGTCAATAACATTATTCGGTACTAAAAAAATCTCCAGTCCGACGGACATTAAAATAGCTCCGATCGTGATTAAAAATATGCGTTTGAAGAGCGCTTTTTTGCTTAGCTTTCGGTGCTCTGTTTTTTCTTTTAACTGTGAAGTTAATTCCATAATTGTCTCCTATCTTTGTTAGATATTGAAATAGCTGATTAAGAAGTTCATCAGGTGGCTAGTGTCTCCTTTGCCCATAGTCACATGTGGTGTCATCAATTGGATGCCAATCCATACTCGTTCAATAGAAAAACGTAATAAAGATGAAGAAAGATATTTTCTGTATATGGTGGCAAGAGGGAAGAGTCGTAAAGAAGATAAGCCGGTAAAAAACTAGATTAGGGAAATAATAAAGACGAGGCTAAACGTGAAATACTTCACAAAATCCAGGCTGTATAAGACGAATGTAGATGATTGGATCAATCCGGTAAGAAAAAATAAGAATCGTTTTACTATGTATATGCCTCTTATCGCCGCCTTTTTCTTTATTATATCGGAATTTTCGGAAACAAATCCAATGATACGACTTGAAAAACCAATTCAAAGGCACTGACCTGACTATAGGTAAATAATATGACGGCACATGAAAAGGAGGGGACAGCGGCATTCGTGGAGCCATTACAGGGACGTAAAGTACCCATTATAAAAAAAGCTGGCAATTTTTCATTGCCAACTTTTTATGTCCTTTGATGAATGTGTTCTCCGTTTTTCGACAGACTTTACGCTTGCTCAGATTGCTGCACATGAAGCGGCGGCGGGATAAGCCATCCTTTTTCTTTGTTCAATCTAAGTAAAGTTGCACCAAACTGTGCTTTTTTCATATGAAATTGGCCGAACATAGCACCAATGTCTTCACGAATGCTCGTTCCCATGATTGTGCTGCAAGCCACTAATCCGGCAGCAATGTCCATTGATACTTTTGCAGCCACCTCGGGATCGGTGATACGAGCTCCCGGAGGTATGCTTTCAATGGTTGCCGAAGGGCGTTCCGGCGGAGCCGGCGGCAAGGCAATGCCGTTTGCTTTTAACAATTCTTGCAGCTGTTCTACTTCCGGTTTTAATTCATTTTTGATGACGTCTTCAAGGAACGACTTTAAATCTTCATCACCGGTATGATTGATCAGTACCTGATACCCGGCAATCTTTCCTTGAGCTGTCATTAAGTAATTCCATGCGCCAAATACTTCTCCGTAATGCATTGGTTCATTTTTTGGATTTCCGCTTAAAATACCCATCATTGTCCTCCTTATCGACGAAAAATTCATGATTGACTCCTTTTGCAACTGTGACTCTAAACCACAACGTTTATTGTTTGTTCAATTTGTTTTTTTATCCGTGATTTTTTTTCGTTTTGAGGGGACATTGGTTAGAAGAAGGTTCTCCTTCTCCGCTTGTTTAGGACGGTCCATTTTATACATATATTTCGGTTAGGCGTAAACGACAAAAAAAAGCCCAATGATAGAATGGACTTCTTCACGATCAATTGGAGATACTGTAACAAACATTATACGATGTAACAATTTATGATAAAGATATTTTGAATCGTTTATCTTTTGTTTGAACAGCATTATTCCGAATGAAATCTGTACATCGTTCTATTTGTGTTAAATTGAACTACCTCCCACTTATTTTTGGGCGTTGCCCTGCACAAAATTTGAAGTGGGAGTCTTCTCGCCTAAAATGATAAAAAAAATCGAATTAAATTGGTGTCTTTCAACAATTATAGGTTTATTTTATTTTTCCGAACCATTATAATAAAAGTGGTAATAATGTTCGTTTTTTAGAAAGAGAGGTTTTTGATGATGAGTGCAACCATTATTAAGGGAAAAGAAGTGGCAGCTGAAATGAGAGCAGCATTAAAAGAGGAAGTAGCTGCACTGAAAGAGAAGGGGATCGCCCCGGGTTTATCGGTTATTTTGGTAGGGGACAACCCAGCATCTCAGTCATATGTAAAGTCTAAAGCGAAAGCGTGTGAGGAAATCGGGATTGTATCAGAGGTCATTCGCCGGGATGCGGATATTACCGAAGAAGAATTGTTAAGGGAAATTGATGGTTTGAACGAAAATCCGAATGTTCATGGCATTCTCGTACAACTGCCGTTACCGAAGCACATTAACGAAAAATCGGTATTAAACCGAATTAGTCTCGCAAAAGACGTAGATGGGTTTCATCCGATGAGTGTCGGAAACTTGGTTATTGGGGATGAATGCTTTTTGCCATGCACTCCATACGGTATTATCGAATTAATCAAGCGTTCCGGGGAAGAAATTGCGGGCAAACATGCAGTGGTGGTTGGCCGAAGCAATATTGTTGGTAAACCTGTGGCACTTCTTCTTTTACAAGAAAATGCAACGGTTTCGATTGCTCACTCACGTACACAAGATTTGCCTGGATTAACAAGACAAGCAGACATTCTCGTCTCAGCAGTTGGAAATCCTCGTTTTATCAAAGCGGAGGATATTAAGCCGGGTGCCATTGTCATTGATGTAGGCAATGGCGTTGATGAAAACGGAAAACTTGTCGGGGATGTAGATTTCGATGCCGCGAAAGAAGTGGCAAGCTACATTACACCTGTTCCCGGCGGAGTGGGTCCTATGACGATTACGATGTTACTGAACAATACGGTGGAAGCAGCAAAGAGAATGAACCGATTATAGATGGTTCGAGTCCATTTAGGCCCACTTCTAGATAAAGGCATATATATGTACAAAAAAGAGCATTGAGATTCAATGCTCTTTTTTGTATGGAGAGAATGACTGCATATGGTAGTAAGGAATATGAATGATGTAGTAAAATTCGGGAAAATCAAGCATGGCGGTGACGGCCCATCAAAGAAAAAATGGATGATTACCGCCAGCTGGAGGCTTTTGGGTCAGCCCCTTTTTGCATTACATTGATCGATGACGCCCGGTGCGAGTCGAGGTGTTTTCCGATATTTTCTTTTTCTTCTGTTTAAATAGGTTTTTAATAGCCAGCAGGATGAGAGCAAAGCAAGCGTATACCATGAAAAAGACAAGAAACCCCCACAAACCGATTACAGCATCGGAAAACTCCATATGTCCGCGGTCCGTGATAGCTTGTTGGATTTCGATGGCAAAGACCAAAACCGTCATGATGGTAAAGGTGTAAACAAAGGAAATCGCGGCAACGCTCCAGCGCCATTTGGATAAAATTTTAAAAAAGATGTAAACAGGAAAAAAGGTCACCATGCCAATAATGCCAATAATCCAAAAGTGCAAATCTTTATCTGTCATCTGAAAACCAAATGTTTCAGTAATTGCAATTAAAACATCATGAATATTGTTGACAACTTCAGTGAGAAACAAAATGATATCTCTCAATTCCTCACTCCTCTCTTTAAAATGGTTATAAAAATCATGTACGATCGGTAAAATATCCCGCTCGGTATGATGATAAGACTTATCCCCATTCCTACATTATAGACGATTACCAAGAAAAGTTGATAACAAAAGATTGGAAATAAAGACGTCTTTTTTACTTTTAGTTGACGAAACGATTCGGAAAAATAGAAAATAATAGGATAAGATCAATCAATAAACCATAATTATATTATGTTAACTATATAGTGGAATAAGGAGAATCAATATGAAACTATATCACACCCAGACCGTTCAAGAGGCGATAGCAGTCTTTTATTATTTTCCGAAAGAATACTCCCACTTCAAGGAATGTGCAGGGCATAACCCAATGAGTAAGTGGGAGATGGATTTCGATAGGCGTTAGCCTGAGTTTTTGGTATAATATTCCTGAACGAATTCTAGTATGGTGCTAGTTGCGTAAATAGAACTTGTCTGGTTAAGAAACTGACGGTTACGTTGGTGTTCGCAGGAATCTCTCACTTCAAACAACTCGTAAGGGTGTTAAGTGGGAGTAGTTCAAGTGATCAGCAGCGTAAGAGATATTACGGAGTTGTTGAAGCTTAAACATGAGTTAGATGGTCTGCAATTTTGGTTCAGGCAAACTACGGTTGAGTCTGTTTCAGAACAAGAGAACTTAGCAGATTTGGTGACAAGCGAAAAAACGAGTCTTTTATACAAACTTGCGGCAAAAGTAGCAAAAACCGATGTGAAGGTATTGCTGCAAGGAGAAACAGGTGTTGGTAAAAGCATCCTGGCGAAGTTCATTCACGACCAGAGCTACCGGCATAATCAAGTATTCATGGAATTAAATTGTGCTGCCATTCCCGAGAATTTAATAGAGGCAGAATTATTCGGGTATGAACCAGGGGCATTTAGAACGTCTTGTTGTGACAACATTCCAGGAAGAAATCCATGTTCAAGATTTGCCGGAAGAATTAAGATTTCAAAAGAAGAGAGTTTGCCTGACCATGATATTATCCCGCTGAAAAAAGCTGTGGAACTCGTAGAAAAGAAAATGGTCATGCGTGCGATGGAACAATATGAAACGACAAGAAAAGCGGCCGAAGTCTTGCAAGTCAGCCAGGCACCATTGTACAGAAAATGAAAAAATTTCATATACCATTAAATAAATAATCATAGTGGTTGTTGTTGATTAGAAATATAATCGATAAATTCCACTATTATTGAAAGCGTTTAAAATGATAGGCGCTTTTTTCAATGGTTCATGAACCTTTCACATTGATTTTAAAAGTTGGCATGGATTTTGCAAGTCTATAAACAGCGAAAGGGGAAATGTATAATGAATATTTCACAATTTACCATAGCCAATAAATTGATTACAGGAAAAGACGCACTTGTTTCTCTTTATGAGGAGGCAGTAAAACTCGGGATGAATCGCCCCATCATTGTCACAGATGAAATCCTGCAAAAAGCAGGCGCTGTGGCAAAAGTGGAAGAGCAGTTAGATGGGCTTGCCGTCGGAATTTTTAATAAAGTCAAACCTGAACCAGAGGTAGAAATTGTTGCTGACTGTGTGAAGGCCATAAAAGCCGGAAAACATGATGGCGTCATTGCTGTTGGGGGAGGAAGTGCAATGGACATCGCTAAATGTGCAGCAGCTATTGCCCATACGGAAGATTCGATCGAACAATTTTTTGGAGTCGACTTAATAAAAGAGAAAGGCCTTCCTCTTATTGCTATACCGACAACAGCGGGAACCGGTTCAGAGGTAACAAACATTGCGATTTTATCAGACAAAAACGAACAGTTAAAAAAAGGCGTCGTAAGTCCTTATTTATTACCGGATGTGGCGCTCGTTTCACCAGAAATGACGTTAACATGCCCTCAATCCGTGACGGCGGCAAGTGGAATTGATGCACTGGTCCATGCTGTAGAAGCCTATATTTCGGTTTATGCTTCGCCCATTACAGATGCTTTAGCCATAAAAGCAATGGAGATGATTGCTAAATATTTACCAAAAGCGTATGCAAATCCAAACGATGTAACAGCAAGGGAGCAAATGGTTACAGCAAGCCTAATGGCAGGAATGGCGTTTGGTAATGCGGGAGTGGGGGCCGTTCATGCACTTGCCTATCCGCTGGGTGGCCGTTATCACATGCCGCATGGGGTGAGCAATGCCCTGCTTCTTCCTTATGTGATGGAGTGGAATAAAGTGGCTTGCCTGGAGAGATTTTCGGATATGGCAGCAGCTTTAGGACAGGATGTACGTAACCATTCGCTGGACGAAGCTGCGGATAAAGCGATAGAGGAGATGGTTCGTTTGTGCCGTTACGTCAGAATCCCTTCCTCGCTGCGGGAGTTTGACATTCCTGAAGAGGCAATCCCGGATATGGCAGTGGATGCAAGCAAAGTGACAAGATTATTGAAAAATAATCCGAGAGTATTGACCGTCCGTGATATTGAAGAAATCTACAGGGCTGCGTATTAAACAAAATACAGGGGATAATGGGGGAAGAAATATATGTTATGGAAAAGGGCTTAGGGTTCCCGCATCTTTCCCTGTTCGTTCAGTCCGTTCCGATGGCACTGGCAACATATATTGTTTATTCGGGGATGTTCTGCAAAACAAGACAATTGTCAGTGAAGCAGATGACGTGCGCCAAGATGAAAAAATGGATTATAATCCAAATAGAGCCCATCTTATTTTTGGGGGACGCACTACCATCATGAGCATGTTGGGACCGGATGCTTGCTCATTTATGGGAAAAACTTCTTCAAGGATGAAGAATCGGAGCAATTATTTGAAAGTGGGAAGGAGCAAAAAGCGGGATGAAACATTACAGTATGTTTATAAACGGAGAGTGGATGGATGCCGGGGGTGTCATTGAAGTGAACAATCCGGCAACAAAAGAGATGATCGCTACAGTCCCAAACGGCGGGAAAGAAGAGGCGAAAGCAGCCGTCGATGCGGCACATGAAGCTTTTAAAACATGGTCCAAGACGACAGCCTATGAGCGAAGCGAGTATTTGAAAAAGTGGTTTGATTTGATTGATCAACATAAAGAAGAAATTGCAAAGACCATGACGATGGAGCAAGGAAAGCCGTTAAAAGAAGCGATGGGTGAAGTTCAATATGCAAACAGCTTCTTAACATGGTATGCGGAAGAAGGAAAACGTGTTTATGGAGAGACCATTCCAGCAAGTGCTCCAAATAAACGAATTCTTGTTCAAAAACAGGCAGTAGGTGTAGTGGCGGCAATTACACCCTGGAACTTTCCTGCAGCCATGATTACCCGTAAAGTCGCTCCTGCATTGGCGGCTGGATGTACGGTCGTCATTAAACCCGCGGAATCAACACCGCTGACAGCTTTGTTGCTGGCTAAATATGCGCAAGAAGCGGGCATCCCAAAAGGGGTCGTCAATGTGGTGACAGGCGACCCGAAAGAAATCGGCAACGTATGGCTCGATGATTCCCGCGTCAAGAAAATCACATTTACAGGTTCTACGGAAGTCGGGAAATATTTAATGAGACGTGCAGCGGATACAGTGAAAAAAGTGTCGCTTGAACTGGGCGGACATGCCCCGTTCATCGTTATGGATGATGCTGATGTGAAGAAAGCCGTAGAAGGCGTTATTCAATCAAAATTCCGCAATGCCGGTCAAACGTGTGTTTGCGCTAACCGCATTTATGTGGAAGAGGGAATTGCGGAGAAATTTACTGAGGAATTTGTAAAAGCTGTCGGTAAACTGCAAGTAGGAAGCGGATTAGAAGAAGGAACAGACATCGGGCCGCTTATCAATGACAAAGCCCTGGAAAAAGTTCAACAACATATTTCTGATGCAATCAATAAAGGAGCCAAAGTTCTAACGGGCGGCAAGGAATTAAGTGAAAAAGGCGGCTTTTATTTTGAACCAACCGTATTAAGCGGGGTAACAGACGAGATGATATGCATGAATGAGGAAACGTTTGGGCCGCTGGCGCCGATTACCACATTTAATACGGAGGAAGAGGCCATTGAGCGTGCGAACAACTCTCCATTCGGCCTTGCAGCATATGTCTTTACCGAAAACTTAGGCCGTGCTTTTCGCATAAGCGAAGGACTCGAGTATGGCATTGTTGGTGTCAATGATGGTCTGCCATCGGTTGCCCAAGCACCGTTTGGGGGCTTTAAAGAAAGTGGATTAGGGCGTGAAGGCGGTCACTACGGCATCGACGAGTTTTTAGAAGTGAAGTATATCTCATTGGGCATTTCCAATTGAGGATTTATCCATGATTTTTGCTTCATTGAATTAAGATCCAAACAGTAAAAGAGGCTGATCCGAAAGCATGTTCTTTATGCTTTCGGATCAGCCTCTTTTATTCATTCAATAAGTGGAGCTTTTCAAGGATTTTAAAGAAAAGGCTTAAAAGGATACCAACCACGGTTGCAAGTGCCATTCCTTTTAAGGAGACGGCTCCTATTGTGAGAGTGGCGCCGCTGATGCCAATGACCAACACGACAGTCGTCAATATAAGATTAACGGGTTTCGAATAATCAATTTTTGAGTCGACCAGTATTCTGATGCCGGAAGAAGCAATGACTCCAAACAAAAGCAGTGATATACCGCCCATGACCGGAGCAGGAATGGTTGAAATAATGGCCGCCAGTTTGCCGAAAAAGGATAAAATGATGGAAAAAATCGCAGCCCCGCCAATCACCCAGGTTGAATAAACTTTTGTGATGGCCATCACCCCTATATTTTCTCCGTAAGTTGTATTGGGCGTCGAACCTGCAGCCCCCGAAATGATGGTGGATAACCCGTTTCCTATAAGTGAACGGGATAGGCCGGGGTCTTTCGAAAGATTCCTGTTCACAATATTTCCAGTTACGATCAAATGACCGATATGCTCAGCGATGACCACAAGAGCGGCGGGTGCGATAACGGCAATACTTGCTAAATCGAAACGCGGCGCGTAAAAATCGGGAATGGCGAACCATTTGGCTTCCGCCACTTTATTCCAATCGATCATCCCCATTATAGACGCAACTATGTATCCAGATACCACTCCAAAAAGGATGGGGATAATCTTCAGGAACCCGCGAAACATGACGGTGCCTAAGATGGTCACTAATCAAGGGGTCATTGAGGCGATAATGGTTTTTGGATCATACATCCAATTTTCGGGAGGATTATTCAAAGGTTTAATCAGTCCGGCCATTTCCGCTGCTACAGGGACAAGTTCCAACCCGATGACAGCGACAATGGCACCCATGGCAGCAGGAGGAAACACCACATCTATCCAACTCGTGCCTGCAAGATGAACAATCATACCGACTAACAAAAAATGAGTCCAACGATGATAAAGCCACCTAAAGCATCATGATAACTAGAGGTGGAAAGAACCACAAACACCGGGGAAATAAATGCAAAACTGGAGCCGAGATAAGATGGGATTCTCCATTTGCAAATAAATAAATACAGCAATGTTCCAATCCCATTCATCAATAAAACAGTCGCTGGATTAATCCCAAACAATATAGGCACAAGTATGTTTGAGCCAAACATCGCAAACAAATGCTGCAGGCTAAGGGGAATGCTTTGTAAAATCGACGGGCGGTCTTCAACTTCCATTACTCGCTGCATGTTATACCTCCTAACTGATTTTGGTTCCTCATCTACAAAGTTTTTTAGTAACGCGCCACAGCTCTAATGCTCCAGTCAACAAAATCCCCCTTCCTAGCCTTCTTTTTGTTAGCTATTTTTTTCGTATATATTTAGAATTATTTGTAAATCATTATTTTGACTAAACTTTAATCATCTATATCATGTAAAACAAAAAAGTATGTTCCGGACGTAAGTTAGGCAAACAGGATGATTACTAAGAACATTTATAAATGTTTTAATTGTTTATCAAGCTGTTCTCGATAAAGCTTTAGGTTAGCAAGGTAAGGCGCCAAAATCGCTCTTGCCGTGTCCAAATCGACTTTATTCCTGTGAGCAAGCGAACGAATGGACTCTTCCAAGGGACGCCAAACAAACACATAGGTAATATCGGTGATTCCCTCTAGATGAAGTTTCGAAATATCAAATGTTAAGGTGGTCCCAGGGTCTTTTAATCCCCAGACAGGCTTGATTTGTGTAAATAGGAAAGAACGGATTTCACTTTCTGGAAAGCTGGAAGATTATTCAAATCTCTTCCCCCTAATGGTAAAGAAAACATATAGTATGTCCTAATCTATTCTATTTTTTCTAATAAAAAAAGATTGGACAGATGGATTGATAGATTTGCGTATTTTTTGTTGGAGGAGAATTTATCAATATAACATGGGTGAGATTATGTTGCTTTATAAAAAGCCGAACGGATAAAGTACATATGCGAAAAAAGGGCAGTACTTGCCCTTTTTTCGTTCTTCGCTTGAAATTACTGGCTTCAGGGAAAAAATAGGAAGAATGAAAGCAAAAAGCTTTACGGCACATTAAGGTACTTCATGTCCCATGGAGCTATGTAAAATCTCAAACCATTGATCAAGTGTTAGTTTGTATTGAAGCGCATCAATCGCAGCGTCAATGCGTTCTCTTTTTCCGGAACCGACAATCGGCATGATGTTTGCCGGATGATTCAACAGCCATGCGTACAATACGGTATCCATTCCCGGCGCTCCGATTTCTTCTGCCACTTTCTCCAGTGTATCACGAAGTCTCTTCGCTTTTTCATTGCCGGCAGAAAAGATTTCGCCTCCTGCAAGAGGGGACCAGGCCATCGGAGGGATGCGCTTTTCGAGGCATAAGTTAAGCGTTCCGTCATCGAAATTCTCCAGGTTATAAGCAGACAGTTCAATTTGATTTGTGACGATCGGGAAGTCCAAGTAAGATTGTAACATGTTAAATTGGTGATGCTTAAAGTTAGAGACGCCGAAATATCTCACTTTTCCTTCTTCTTTTAATTGAGTAAATGCTTCCGCTACTTGAGCAGGATCCATAAACGGGTCAGGACGATGGATGAGCAATACATCAATGTAGTCTGTTTGCAAGTTTTCCAGTGATTGCTTCACCGATTTTAAAATATGTTCTTTGCTTGTATTGTAATGATGGGACTTATGTTCCGGACGATTTGGAGACTTCAGTACAATCCCGCATTTTGTGACGATTTCCATTTTGGAACGAAGCTCAGGTTTTAGTGCGAGCGCTTCACCAAATAATTTTTCGCATGTATAGCTCCCGTAAATATCCGCATGATCAAATGTCGTGATGCCTTTTTCCAAACAATGTTCGATCAAGGCGAGTGTTTCTTCTTTTGATTGCTTCCAATCAGCTAGACGCCAAAGCCCGTGAATAATTCTTGAAAATGATAAATCGTTTGCTAGTTGAATTCTTTCCATATGTATCCCTCCTCAAGTGTTAGTTGTAGCATTGAATGGTCTTAATTGTCAATTAAATCGTTTACATATAGGAAAAGGGATAGGAGGATACTGAACCTATAGAAAATTGTTCAAATTGGTATAGACAACTAGTTGTATATATGATAAGATGAGGTCGAAATCGAAGAAAGGATGAGATTTCAATATGAAAACTCTCATAAAAAATGTCCAAATTTATATGAATGCGCAAAAGATTGAAACCGGTTACCTGCTGATAGAAGAGGATGTGATCGCAGAGATAGGACCCATGGAAAAATGTCCAACCGTGCCGGATTCATATACATCGATAGAGTTATCTAATAAGTACAAACTTATACCGGGATTCATTGATCTTCATATTCATGGCGCGGCCGGTGCTGACACGATGGATGGCACGAAAGAAGCGCTTGAGACGATGGCGATCGCTTTGCCGAAGGAGGGAACAACTAGTTTTCTTGCTACTACCATGACGACGGCGCAAAGTGATATTGAAAGAGCTTTAAAAAACGCGGCCTCCTATATGAATGAGCATAATGAGAAAGGAAAAGCAGAAGTGATCGGAGTCCACCTTGAAGGTCCGTTTATTTCGCCAAAGAGAATAGGGGCTCAACATCCCGATCATGTAATATTGCCTAGCGTTGAGTTGTTTCGTAACTGGCAGGAAATTGCTGAAGGCCATATTAAACTGGTCACGATGGCACCTGAGCAGCCGAACGGGCTGGAGCTTGTGCGATATTTACGGAAGGAAGGGGTTGTCGCTTCCATCGGCCATTCCGACGCAACATATGAGCAAGTTATTCAAAGCATTGAAGCAGGTGTCAATCATGCGACTCATTTATTTAATCAAATGAGACCGCTCCATCACAGGGAGCCGGGTGTCGTGGGAGCGGCTCTTCTGCATGATGAAATCAAGTGCGAAATCATCGCAGATGGCATTCACGTCCGTCCGGAGATGGTCCGTCTTGCCTTTAAGAATAAAGGGAAGGACGGCATGATCCTGATCACCGACGCCATGAGAGCGAAATGTCTCGGGGAAGGAATGTATGATTTAGGTGGACAGGCAGTGACGGTGAAAAATCAAAAAGCGACTTTGGAAGACGGAACACTGGCAGGAAGCATTATTAAACTGAAGGATGCAGCAAAAAATATGCAAGCATTCACGGATTGCGGACTTGAGGCGGTTATTCAAATGGCAAGCGCAAATCCGGCCAAACAGTTAAACATATATGATCGCAAAGGAAGCATTGAAAGAGGGAAAGACGCTGATTTAGTTGTTTTAGATGAGAATGATGATGTGTGCATGACATTCTGTCGAGGGCGTATCGCTTATTCAACTTTGGAGGGATGAAGATGAACATCATTGCAGTAAAAAATTATGAAGAAATGAGTAAAAAGGCAGCGGAGTTCATTATCGACACCGTTAAAACCAAACCAAATGCGGTATTGGGAATGGCAACAGGCGGGACAGCTGTCGGAACATATAAGTGCCTCATCCAGGATTTTAATCAAAACAAGACAAGTTATAAACAGGCTTATACCGTTAACTTAGACGAATACATTGGAATAGATCCGGAACATGAACAAAGCTATCACACGTATATGGACAACCATTTATTCCAGCACATTGATTTACCGAAAAATCATCAATATATTCCAAACGGAAACGCGAAAAATCTTGAAGCGGAATGCAAGCGCTATGAAGAGGCAATCGAGGCGCTGGGCGGAGTCGATTTGCAAATTTTAGGGATTGGCCATAATGGACATATCGGGTTCAATGAACCGGGGACTTCATTTGATTCCAAAACGCAAGTCGTGGAGCTGGCTGAATCAACACGAAAAGCTAATGCCCGTTTCTTTGAAGATCTGAATGAAGTGCCGACACAGGCCATAACAATGGGCATCGCCACCATTTTAAAAAGCAAAAAAATTTTATTGCTGGTGTCAGGTAAAGGGAAAGCGGAAATTCTACAGAAGCTGCTTACATGCGACATAACCGAGTCCATTCCTGCCACTGCTTTAAAGAAGCATCCGAATGTGACAATCATCGCAGATAAAGAGGCGCTTAGTTTTTTGGCTGACACGGAAATGAAGGTGAGAATGAGTGTTTAAAGTAGATAAGGACTCCCTTTTGCCCATTTACTATCAAATCGAGGAGGGGCTTAAGGAGCTCATTGCACGAGAGGAATTAAAGGCAGGGGATATCGTTCCTTCCGAGCGGGAATTGGCGGAGCGATACAATGTAAGCCGCATGACCGTCCGCCAAGCGATTAACAACCTTGTGAATGATGGATATTTGGTGAGGCAGCGGGGGAAAGGCACATTTGTCGCAAACAGCAAAATTGAGCAAGGACTGCAGGGCTTAACGAGTTTTTCGGAGGATATGCGAGCGCGGGGCATGAATCCAAGCTCAAAACTGCTGGAGTTCAATCTTATACAAGCACCTGTCACGATCGCTTCAAAGCTAGCGATTAATGAGGGCGAATTCATTTGCGAAATCAAAAGGGTAAGGCTTGCTGATGATATTCCGATGGCTTATGAAAGGTTGTATATTTCCAGGAAGCTCGTTCCCGATTTAACGGAAGAAATCGTTAGCTCTTCCATGTATGAATATATTGAAAACACGCTGAACATCAACATTGTAAAAGGTGAGCAAACATTGGAAGCGTCCATTGCGAGAAAAAATGAAGCGGCTATTCTTCAAATTAATGAAGGAGCACCTGTACTTCTCATTGAGAGAACGAGTTACATGGACAATCAAAAGCCGCTTGAATTCGTTCAATCCGTTTATCGCGGAGACCGATATAAATTTAAGATTGAGATGGAGCGGCGTTAACAATGGTCAAAAAGACGGAAGAGAGAAATCCACGCAGTCTTAAATTGGATGAAATGACGTCACAAGAAATCGTTTCGCTTATGCTGGAGGAAGATCAGCACTTATCATCCTGTATTATGCCGAATATTCCTAAGATTGCTAAAGCCATTGATGAAATCGTCACACGGTGGGAAGAAGGTGGACGAGTTTTTGTGATCGGTGCCGGGACAAGCGGTCGATTAGGAATGCTGGATGCAGTGGAATTGGGACCTACCTTTTCGGTTGAAAGTGATCGCTGGCTGGCGATAGTAGCGGGCGGAAACGAAGCCATGTGGAAACCGCTCGAAGAAAATGAAGATGATGAAATGATCATCCAAACAGAGTTAAAGACCCATGGCATCAGCAAACAAGATACAGTTATCGGTATAACGGCAAGCGGAAGTACACCGTTCGTTGTATCTGGTTTGAAGTACGCAAAGCGGATGGGGGCTTTAACAATCGCAATCAGCAATAATGCTGAAACGATCGTGTTAAGCGGGCCGCTGGCATGATCCAAAACGTGGCCGGTTTGTCAGAACAAGAAGCCGGGCGCATTTTACAGGATAGTCAATTTCAGCTGAAAGAAGCACTTTTTATGGCATTGACGAATGCTTCTTATGAGGAAGCGGGACATTATTTACAAAAAGAAAACGGCCATTTAAAGAAAGCGCTTAAGTTATTTTTTAAGACAGATACTAATCAAGATGAAGAAAAGGGGGATTCCTTACGATGTTAGGGTTTCTACAACGAATTGGGAAAGCGTTAATGCTGCCGATCGCGGTATTGCCGGCAGCCGCATTATTGCTTCGATTAGGTCAAGATGATTTATTGAAAATCCCGTTTATGGCGGCTGCCGGGGATGCGATATTTGCCAACCTGGCATTGTTGTTTGCCATCGGGATTTCCGTCGGACTGGCGAAAGACGGAAACGGCGCAGCGGGACTCGCCGGGGCTATCGGGTATTTTGTGTTGACAAAAGGAACGGCTGCCATTAATAAAGAAATCGATATGGCGATTCTCGGAGGAATTATTTCAGGGGTAGTTGCAGGTCTTTTATATAATCGTTTTCATAATATTAAACTTCCGGAATGGCTTGGTTTCTTTGCCGGAAAGCGTTTTGTCCCGATTGTTACATCCCTGGCTATGTTGATTCTGGCCGGTTTGTTCGGAGTAATTTGGCCGCCTATTCAAGAAGGTATCAATAATGTGGGTGACTGGATTACAGGAGCGGGTGCATTAGGAGCCGGGGTATTTGGATTCTTGAACCGATTGCTTATTCCGGTCGGTTTACATCATGTATTGAACAGCTTAGTATGGTTCGTGTTCGGTGAATACAACGGGGCAACAGGGGACTTGAAGCGCTTCTTCGCCGGAGATCCGACAGCGGGAACATTTATGACGGGATTCTTTCCTGTGATGATGTTCGGCTTGCCGGCAGCAGCATTTGCGATGATTGCAGCAGCGAAAAAAGAGAGAAGAAAAGCGGTGGCAGGTATGTTAATCGGTCTTGCCTTCACTTCTTTCTTAACAGGGATTACAGAACCGATCGAATTCTTGTTCATGTTCATCGCACCTGTATTATACGGAATTCATGCAGTTCTAACGGGTATTTCGATGGCGCTTTCTGTAGCCTTGGGCATCCATCATGGCTTTGGTTTCTCAGCCGGTGCTATTGATTATTTCCTCAACTTCGGGATTGCACAAAAGCCGCTTCTGTTAGCGCTTATCGGTGTTGTGTATGCAGTTCTTTACTTTGTCATTTTCTATTTCTTAATAATAAAGCTGGATATCAAAACACCGGGTCGCGAAGACATCGTTATGGAAGCGGAAGATGCTGCAGGCCAACCTGGAAATATGCAGCATGTGGAACTTGCCAAACAATATTTAACGGCCCTTGGCGGAAAAGAGAATCTTGACAACCTTGATAACTGTATTACCCGCTTACGCTTAAAGGTAAAAGATATGAACAATGTTGACGAAGCGGCCTTGAAAAAATTAGGGGCTAAAGGGGTTATTAAGTTAAATAAAACGGATCTTCAAGTTATTGTTGGAACCGATGTAGAATTTATTGCAAATGAAATGAAGAAGGGGTAAAAACAATCTTTTGAATGATAAAACAGGGAGGTCCCCCGCTTGCATGCGGGGGGCTTTTATTTATGTATGACAAAGGGGATATAAAAGTAGAATAATTTTTAGGGGGTGATCGATTGAAGCTGATTAACGGCATAGGGAACATTTTTTATCGCTTCTTTGCAGAGGACTTTTATGATCTTTGTGCTCAGATGGCCTATTATTTTATGCTTTCCATGATTCCTTTTTTGATTTTTATGTTTTCAGTGATTGGCTTCTTGCCTTTTAATGCAGATAACGTGTTGATGATGATTGAGCCCTTTGCTCCTGCCAACACATATGGGATTATTCACCATACTCTTCACAGCATTCTTGATGAAGGGCAAGGACAATGGCTCCCGATTAGTTTTATCGCTACATTCTGGCTGGCCTCTATGGCTGTACAATCACTGGTCCGGTCATTAAACTATGCATATCGATTCAAACGTCAGGAGCCTTTTATTCATGCACTCTTAAATGATCTCTTTTTAACATTTGGCTTTATGATTATTTTATCGTTGTCCTTGTTTGTTCCGATTGTCGAAAGAATTGCCCATACTTTTGTCATGTCACAGATGGATGTTCCCGGTTTTTGGTTCAAAATGTGGAATATGATTAAGTGGGGGATGGGTACAGGTTTTTTATTTATATTCTTTCTATTCCTATATAAAATCGTTCCGAGTATAAAATTGGCCTGGATCAAAGTAATTCCCGGCGCACTTTTTGCTACATTAGGCTGGCAGTGGGTTTCCGTCATCTTTTCCTATTACGTCAATTTAGGAAATTACTCGAAATTTTATGGACAACTCGGAAGCATCATAGTGCTGATGACATGGTTCTATCTGACAGCGGTCGTACTGCTTACCGGTGGACTAATCAATGCTGAGATTTATCATAAAAATAGTGAACGGTTCACAAATTGATTGAGGAGTATACATATGGTACGTCAAACCTTTTACATGTACATCAACCCTTCGATCATATTCCATTAATAAAAAATACAATGATCTGTTTTCGGAAGGCAGGAATTTTCAGGAAAAGGAAAGAAATGGATATGGCAGGAGCCCATGATTATTTTTCCGCTAGAAACATTTCATGGTTATGGCAGATTATAAGGCGGGAAGGATAAAAGACATTTGGATTTGTGCTGATTAGGCAGAAACTATCATCATAAAAACTTAGGGAGAGAGGAGGGGATTTGATGAAAAGCCGGGTGGATGAAACAGCCGTTGTTTTTCAGCCGTTTACCTTCACGGTTGAACGCGGAAAAATTAAAGAATTGGCGATGGCCATTGGTGATCAAAATCGGGTTTACTATCATGTGGAGGAAGCAAAAAAGGAAGGGTATCGTGATATTCCGGTGCCGCCTACTTTTGGAACGGTCATGGATTTTTGGGGAGGTCTCGATTTTGATACCCTTGTCCAAACGCTGCAATTAAACCCGTTAAAAGTACTGCACGGAGAACAAGAGTATCAATATGAAGACATCGTTTGTGCAGGTGATGTCATTACGGCTCAAGCAAGGGTTGTGAAACAACTTGAGAAGAAAGGGATGAAAATGATCAAGCTTGAGACGGAGTATAAACGGGACGGCGATACGGTCATGGTTGCCCGTTCGACCATTATTGAGAGACCTTGATGAAGGGGGAAAAGAATATGACGACATTACAGACAATTGTTAAGCCACCCGTCACCCATACCCAGCTTGTTCGTTATGCGGGTGCCTCAGGTGACTTTAACCCAATTCATACGGTTGTTCCAGCAGCAGAACAAGCGGGATTGGGAGGAGTGATTGCCCATGGCATGCTTATTATGGGAATGGCGGGCGAAGCGCTCACAAAATGGTTTTCGCATAAGCAGCTTCGCTCGTTTAAAGTGCGATTTTCTGCGATGACACGTCCCGGAGAATCTCTGGTCATCGAGGGGCGCTGTTTGGAACAAACCATTCATTACGGTGAGCGTCGAACAAAAGGAGAGCTGATTGTAAAAAACGAAGAAGGTGAAGTGAAGTTAAAAGGAGATTTTGAAGTGGCGCTTTCATCATGAAGATATGAATCCACATAAATCATTTGACGTGGATACAAAACATCCACGCAAATGATTTACGCACAAGCGGCTGCCAATCTCCCTTACGGGTTCTTGTCAGCCGCTTAATGGAGAAAAAACAGTCTGTACCCGGTTTTTTTCTGCTGCAAATGATGGCCAAACCAAAGCTTTACCAACAAAGTCTCCAGGACTATAAAAATTTTCTATGTGGTTTTACATACCGCTTTAGTTCGGACATTAACAATCTTCTTACAGTCGAGTTCGACACAGCCTTTGCTACATCTTGAATGGACGGGAATACGCCGAATTGGTTAAACTTTACCTTTATGTTGCCTTCATAAAGGGTGTGTTGTTCCATGTCTTTTATGGTCGTCGCTACCCTGATCTCTTTGGTGCCCGCTTCATCGATTACAGATGGATAGTTGTCAAGAATATGAAACTTAAACTTATAGCTATCATCGCGCTTCGTCATAGATCCTCCTCTTTGCAAGACTCGTGCATTTAAAAGGAAAGAAGTGAATGGAGTGATTTTTTTATTGACCGGGAAATAATTTCTGAATTTTTCGATAAATATATAATGGCATCCTACATTTTGCAGATGGTTAAGCGGCCGGAACCATCCACAAGATAAGGTAACATCTCTTCATTCACTCATAAATGGTTATTCACCGAATAATGCGTATGGATTTTTTTCGGTTGAAGTAAGAAACTCCAATAATTTTCTCACGGCAAAAGAATTGTACCCGTCTTTTTTCGTAATAATACCTAGTTCCCACATCGGAGTGGGGTTTACGAGAGGGATTGTTTTGATATTGGCATGATTCAGCTTATTAAAAATCGATTTTGGAAGAATCGTAATGCCCAGCTCGGCTGCCACAAGTTCTATAATCAAATCCCATTGGGAGCTTTTATAGGAAATGGTCGGATCAAATCCGGCATTGCGGCATTCCTGAATGATTCGATCGTGCAAAGTAAAACTATTGCTGAACAAAATGAACTTCTCATCCTGCAGCTCGTTTAGAGATACGGATTCCCGATGGGCAAGGTGGTGACTGGTGTGGGTATAAAAAACAAATTCCTCTTTTATGAATGGATAAACCGTAAACTTTTTCTCATCGGCAGGCAATACAATGATGCCTAAATCCACTTTTCCTTCTTCTACTGTAGCAATAATCTGTTTTGCTCCATGCTCTACCAATTCCAATGCAACTTTAGGGTAATGTTTATGGAATTCTTTTGCGATGAATGGAAAAAACAATGTTCCAATAAGGGGAGGTATGCCGATTTTTATTTCTCCGGTCGGAAGATTCATTAAATCGTCTAACAGTGCTGTAAGATCACTTAACGTATTAAACACTTTAACCCCTTGGTTATAAACGATTTTTCCTGCATCCGTCAACTCCAGCATGCGTGTCGAGCGATCAAACAGCTCCACTTTCAGTTCCTCTTCCAATCTTTTTACGGCTTTGCTTAAAGCCGGCTGTGATAAATGAATGGTAGAGGAGGCTTTCGTGAAATTTTTCTGATTTGCAACTTCCATGAAATGTCTTAAATCTCTAATATCCATTTCAATATTCCTTTCTATTCCTTTCATTCATGATATTTATTCCATTTATTCATTTTACTTATATTAGAATGTTCTGTAAACTTTAAATGAAGAGATGAATCGAAAAATGTTCTTCAAAGCAAGATGAAAAAATTTCTCGTCTGTTTTATTCAGGATTGTTTAATTGCTTGAGTAACATTTACATCTCTTTGCATTGCCGCAAGCTAGCATGAATAGGGGAAATACTCTTAACCTCTGCGTAGCAGAGATTTTTAATCACGGCGATTGTAAGCGTTAACACCAATTTAGATACATGACCATTTTTGGAGAATGAAAGGAGATTCCAATGAAAACAATTTATTCTTCTTTTATCGAAGCAGTAAAAGATATTCAAGATGGATCCACCCTTATGGTTGGAGGATTCGGGTTATGCGGTATTCCAGAAAATCTCATTCTTGCTCTTGCCGAGACGGGGGTAAAAGATTTAACCGTTATTTCCAATAACTGCGGTGTTGATGATTGGGGATTGGGGTTGTTGCTTGCCAACAAGCAAATTAAGAAAATGATCAGTTCTTATGTGGGGGAAAACAAAGAGTTTGAACGTCAAGTATTGCAAGGCGAGATTGAAGTAGAACTCGTACCCCAGGGAACATTGGCGGAAAGAATTCGTGCAGGAGGTGCGGGAATACCAGCTTTTTATACTCCTGCCGGGGTAGGAACGCCAATTGCAGAAGGAAAAGAAGTGCGTGTTTTTAACGGAAAAGAGTATGTTTTGGAGCATGCACTAAAAGCGGATTTTAGCTTAGTCAGAGCCGCTAAAGGGGATAAAATGGGAAATCTCATTTATAACAAAACAGCTCAAAATTTCAATCCGATGATCGCAGCGGCAGGAAAGATTACCATCGCCGAAGTGGAAGAATTAGTGGAAATCGGGTCCCTTGATCCGCAATACATCCATACCCCGAGCGTTTATGTTCAACGTTTGATCGTCGGGGAACAAAAGAAAAGAATTGAACGTCTAACAACTCGTGAAGCAGGGGTGATGTAAATGTCAGTGAAACTGAATGATAAAGGACTTGTGCGCGAAAAGATAGCCAAAAGGGCAGAAAAAGAAATTCAGGATGGTTTTTATGTCAACCTCGGAATTGGAATGCCGACTCTTGTCGCCAACTATATCAGTGAGAACAAACAAGTTGTCTTGCAATCTGAAAACGGTCTTCTTGGGATTGGGCCTTATCCGACAAAAGATGCAGTAGATGCCGATTTAATCAATGCCGGAAAAGAAACAGTGACAGCTATTCCGGGAGCCGCTTATTTCAGCAGCGCCGAATCTTTTGCCATGATTCGCGGCGGTCATATAGACATCGCCATCTTAGGAGGAATGGAAGTATCCGAGAAAGGCGACTTAGCCAACTGGATGATTCCAGGCAAAATGATTAAAGGAATGGGCGGAGCGATGGATCTTGTTCATGGTGCCCGAAAAATCATTGTCATCATGGATCATGTCAATAAAAATGGCGAATCCAAAATTTTAAAGGAATGTACACTTCCTCTTACAGGTAAAGCAGTCGTAAACAGAATCATTACAGACATGGCCGTCATTGATGTGACAAATGAGGGACTGGAGCTTGCGGAGGTCGCAGCAGGGTATACGGTAGAAGACGTATTGAACGCAACCGAGGCGAACTTAACCGTGAAAGACGGTGTAAAACTGGATGCGTATTAACCCTGGACATAATTTCATCACTTCATTTTTTTAAAAGCCTTGCATGATTGTTTTGAATGATATAAATCCACATAAAGAATTTGACATGAGCCATAAGCGCCTATGTCAAATTCTTTACGCATAAGCCTATTCAAGAGGCAGGAACAGAAAGGCCATGAATAGCATAAACGGCAAAAACTGATGTTCACTCATGAAGTTGGATTTATATAAAAAGATAAATCGATTAAGCAGGGATTTTCCTCAGGATCATTTATAAATCCCATTCAGCTATGTTCACCATTTTATCCAGACTGGAAAAAATCCCGTTAATGATGATAAGGAGTGGAAAATATGACCTATGCAAAAGGGTTAGAAGGAATTGTGGCGGCTGAAACAAAAGTTGGCCACGTGGACGGAGAAAAGGGGCAGCTCATTTACAGAGGGTACTGGGCAAAAGATTTAGCGATCCATTATTCTTTTGAGGAAGTGGCTCATTTAATCTGGCATAATAGTTTGCCAAACAGTACGGAACTGGCTGGGTTAGAGGAACAGATGAAGAACGAGAGAGACCTGCCTTCCTATATCCTTACGATCATGGATCATCTGCCTAATAATACGGAAATGATGAGTGTATTGAGAACATGCATATCAGCCCTTGGAGATTCAACCTATTCGTGGCCTCCTACCATCGATCAGGCGATCAGGCTTACTTCCATTACACCGACGATCATTGCTTATTGGTTCCGAAAGCAGAACGGTTTAGAGTATATCAAACCAAACCAAAATCTCGACCATGTAGCGAATTACATGTATATGATCACAGGCGAGATTCCGAGTGAAAACTCTGTTAAGGCGCTAAGCGCTTACTTTATTTTAACAATCGAGCACGGCATGAATGCTTCGACATTCTCATCAAGGGTTGTTTCTTCCACAGAGTCCGATATGGTATCGGCCATCTGTGCAGCCATCGGTGCCATGAAGGGTCCTCTTCACGGTGGTGCTCCTTCGGGTGTCATCGAAATGTTAGAGGAAATTGGCTCTGAAGACAACATTGAGACATGGGTGAGAACGAAATTGGAGAGCGGAGAAAAAATTATGGGATTTGGTCATCGTGTTTACAAAACCCATGATCCACGCGCAGAAGCACTTAAAGTCGTTTCTGAACAAATTGCCGGGAGCGATGATTGGTTCAAGTTGATTTTGCAAATCGAGAAAGAAACATTAAAGCTTTTAAACGAATATAAACCAGGCAGAGAAATTTATACGAATGTTGAATATTTCGCTGCCGCTGTCATGAAGTCTATTAATCTGTCGGCTGAATTATTTACTCCTACTTTCACGGCAAGCAGAATGGTAGGCTGGACGGCTCATGTGCTTGAGCAATCAGAAGATAACCGAATTTATCGACCGCAATCCAATTACATTGGTTTCATTCCGGAAATAGGGAAGTAATTTCTATAGGAAGACGGTCATGAAAAAGGATAAAATAAGCGGTCTAATCAATGAAAGGTGATCGTGCAAAAATATCCCGGGAGCCGAAATGCGATGGCTCCCGGGATATTCTATTTATAAAAGGACCAGGCTTTACGTTTATTATGTTGAGTTTGCAGCCAAGTAAAAACAAGTTAATATTTCATTACGAATATAGGAAAAGGGTTGGAATGTCATATTTCAAGCAGGGTTCTGTTTGGTTCGCAGAGTATTTTGTTTTGAGAGTTTTTTAAAAGGAGAGAGTTATGGTGAAGTTTAATAGGTTAGAAAGTTTGAATGGGATCGATCGTGCACCTGGCAGGTTTCTTCATCATTCCCATCAAGGAAACCGATATAAATTGTTTGTACCGGGCGGGTATAACCCGAACCAGCCTGCCCCGTTAGTCGTGATGCTGCACGGATGCACACAGGATGCCGATGACTTTGCGGCAGGTACAAAGATGAACGAATTGGCTGAAGACCAAAACTTTTTTGTCCTATATCCCGAACAATCGTTTACTGCGAATTCCAATAAATGCTGGAATTGGTTTTATTGGTCCCATCAGGAAAGAGGGAAGGGGGAACCAGCGGTCATTGCCGGGATGGTGAATGAAGTGAAGTCTCATTACTCGATTGATGATAATCGGGTTTTCATAGCGGGACTCTCGGCCGGCGGTGCGATGAGCGTCATTATGGCGGTTGCATATCCCGACCTTTTTTCGGCTGTCGGGGTGAGTGCAGGGCTTGAATATAAAGCAGCCCGCAGTGTCTGGAGGGCGTATGCCGCCATGGAAAACGGGGGACCGAATCCTGTCAGGCAAGGAATGCTGGCTTATGAAAAAATGGGGCAAAACGCCGCTGTCATGCCCATCATTGTTTTTCACGGAACAAATGACCAAACGGTAGCATTAAAGAATGCCAACCAATTGATTACCCAATGGAGCATAACAAATGATTTGGCGAAAAACGGAAAAGTGACGGGCTGGATCAATGATCAGCCGGATGAAACGGTCGATGGTCATGTCCCTTCAGGCAGAAAGTATAAGCACCATAAATATCAGAATGCAGATGGTAAAATATTAATGGAGAAGATTGTCGTGGAAGGAATGGAACATGCATGGTCAGGGGGAAGTCCTGAAGGTAGTTATACGGACTCTCAAGGGCCGGATGCAAGCCGAATCATGTGGGAATTCTTCATGGAGCAAACGAATGATGCAACAGAGACGGAACAACACGTATCCGTTCCTCAACGAGATTCATGGTGGAAAAGATTATGCGATTTTTTTCTTAAAATGATAACCAACAGCGAAAGAAAAAATTAATGGCAGAAAGGACGATATGGAGAGCAAGGGATGCTGGCTTCTGTAAAAATCATATGAAATTGTGAACATTTTATCTCAATTGACTGAAATGCTTGTTTAATGGAGCCGAACATTTTATTATATAGCATAAGTGAATGTTGATATAATAAGGTTGTAACTCTATAAAGGAGGCGAATTGATGAGCAGCATGACCGATTCTTCAAAGAAAGATCGTAATTTTACACCACTTGTCGTCATTCTTTCAATCGTCGTAAATGCCATCATTCTTTTATTGTTCTTTTCTCCGATCGGGTATTCTGGAGAAGTGAATTTCGATATTAAAATTTTTCCGCGCTTGAATGCAGTGTTTAACAGCTTTACCTTTATCTTTTTACTTGCGGCGTTGTATGCGATTAAAAAGGGGAATGTCAAAGTCCATAAACGATTTGTTCTTGCCGCTTTTACGACTACATTGCTGTTTTGCGTTTCCTATTTGACATATCATTATTTGTCGGCGGAAACAACACGCTACGGCGGTGAAGGGTTCCTTCGATCTTTGTACTTCTTCATCTTAATCACGCACAGTGTTTTGGCGGCCATCATTGTTCCTCTTGCATTGTTCTCTCTTATTTGGGGTTGGACAAATCAATTGGACAAACATCGCAAAATCGTCCGCTGGAGTATGCCGATCTGGTTATATGTAAGTTTTACAGGCGTGCTTGTTTATTTAATGATTTCTCCGTATTACTAAAAGAAACAGGCATCACCATTATCGTTGGATCGTGTAGGTTCAGAACATGGGGAGCAAGAAGGGGGGGTGACTCAAAAAAAGGGGGGAATCGCCCCTTTTGAGTCAAACATAAAACGCATCATTTTTTGAACTTATGGGTCACATCCCCTTTTTTCTTGGTCCTGTTGTTGTTTGGTGTTGATTTACTTCTTCAATTAAAGGTCCATCGAATAGAATCCGTTTGTTGTAAAATCTCTAAACTTTTCCCTTGGTTTTGTGGAGTTGGGAGAACTTCTTTAGGGAATTCCGGTGTACCCATTACTCGTATTGCCTTTTCCTCGTCTACAAATAAACTTCCTCCACCTGCTACTGCGATTAATCTTGTATTATGAAAAGAGATGATCCATTACCTCTTTAAGCGATTTGCTTACTAATTCATTTTCCATTGCTTTTTGGACACGATCAAAGGTTTCATCAAGTGTGTTTTGTTTTTATCCAATTCCCATTATATTAATTTACCTCGTGACATAAAAAGAGAACAGAAACAGTTCAGATGTTTATAAACCGAATGCCCATTTAGATGCAGTCGCACCTGGTGGAAAGATTGTATCTACCTATCTGAACAACCAATATGCAGTTTTAAGTGGTACGTCCATATCCAATTAATGATGTGGATTTATAGTGCCTGCAGGAGCAAATGGAATGATAAGGATACAAGATGGCGAACCTTCATATATTTTATTTTAAGGGTGACTTTCTATAATCAGTGGGAGTCTTACTGCCCGTTAACGCGGGATAAATATATGGGGGGAGAAAATGAACAATCGAGCAGATTGGTTTATCGAGCCTTTTTTACATACTCGTAAACTGAAGCCTGAAAATCAAGAAACACCCATTTCATTTGTGGGAGGAGATAAAACTCCTGCTCATCTTTTCTATCTACGCAACCATTTTGACTATCCTCATCTTACGGTTTCCGCTTACTTTCTTCCGGTTAACGGTTTAGTGAAAACTCCGAGAATATTTTCGATACAGGAGATTATGTCCCTGCCGGCAAAAAGATTAAAGATGACACTGGAATGCTCAGGAGACAAACGGAGCTTGTTTAAGCCGAAAGTATTCGGGGAGCAGTGGGAAAAAGGGGCAATCAGTCAAGGATACTGGAAAGGGGTGTCCTTAAAAACAGTATTGCAATATACAGGGCTATCGGATCAAGCCGTCGAAGTAGTGGTTGAAGGATATGATTTTGGGGAAAGAAAAGATCTAATCCAAGTAGTGCCTTACAAGCGCAGCCTGCCCCTTAGAAAGGCTCTGCACGGGGATACCCTCATCGCTTACGAGTATAATGATCAACCCATTCCGTTCAAGCACGGGTTCCCATTTAGATTGATCGTTCCAGGGTGGTATGGGATGGCTTCCGTTAAGTGGATCAAGCAAATCACCGTTGTAGGAAAGCCGTTTCAAGGACCATTTCAAACAATTGATTACGTATATTTTCCCAATCCAAAAAGTGATGTCGGAAAATTCCCTGTTACGACCATGAATGTTAATTCAACTATCCAACAGCCGTTAAATATGGATATTCTTCAAACCGGAACCCACTTTATTTATGGAATAGCCTGGACTGGGGAAGGGAAGATCAAAAGGGTGGAAGTTAGTTTTGATAATGGATTAACATGGGAGGGGGCGAACATCGAGCAAAAGCCGAAGCATCCCTACTCTTGGGTATGGTGGACATATGAGTGGAATGTGTACGAAAAAGGAGAGTATACCATTTTGTCCCGTGCGGCTGATTCGGCGGGAAGGACCCAGCCGTTACAAGCCGTTTGGAACCGAAAAGGGTATGGCTATAACGCGGCAGATAAAATTTGTGTGAAGGTAGAATAATGAAAGGAAGAAAATGATGCTGAAAAAATTTACATTACAAACGAACAACCGCAATCAAATGATAGACGTGACAGAACAAGTTCAAGCTTTCATCAAGGAAAGAGAAATACAAGATGGAGCGGTCCTCGTGTATTGCCCGCATACAACGGCAGGCATTACGATTAATGAAAACGCCGATCCGGATGTGAAGCGCGATATGATTCGCCGTTTTGACGAAGTGTATCCGTGGCACCATGAGCTGGATCGTCATATGGAAGGCAATACCGCTGCACATATGAAGGCAAGTACGGTGGGAGCGTCCCAGCATGTGATTGTAACAGATGGACGCTTGCTTTTGGGGACGTGGCAGGGAATTTATTTTTGTGAGTTTGACGGTCCGCGTACTCGTACGTTTTATGTGAAAATAGTATAAGGCCAAGTAAGAGGAACACCGTTACAATCAGTCCTGCTGGAAATGCAGGGGGGGAAAGGGAAAGATAAAGGTGTGAGGGGTGACTCAAAAGGGGCGATTTTTCCCCTTTGGGTCACCCCCTTTTTTTATTTTAACGAACCCCTGCCTCAAGCACGTGCAGGTGCAGCCATCGATAGGGAGGGGGCTTTCATGGGTATAGCAAATGAAGAAGTTGATGAAACAAGATTAGACAGCGTTTTCTTTCTTGTAGTAATATGGAACAAGATTAAAATAAAGGGTGAAGTCAGTGATTTCATTATTGCCATTAATGTTAGAAAGAGTTGGAATACTTGTCATTGTGGCCTTCCTGCTTTCACAGTCGAAATCTTTTCGGCAAATCGTCCAAACTGAGCATGGATTAACAGGGAAAGTGCTGCTGATTGCCGTTTTCGGAATATTTGGAGTCATTAGCAACTATACCGGGATTGAAATTCATCATAGGTCGATTGTTGAGCAAACATGGCTGATGGCCGTCGGTCCGGACAGCGCGATTGCCAATACGAGAATTATGGGAGTTGGCATTGGCGGACTGCTTGGAGGGCCGCTTGTCGGATTTGGGGTCGGCATGATTGCAGGACTGCACCGCTATACGCTGGGAGGTTTCACGGCAGGCGCTTGTGCCATCTCCTCTATTCTGGCTGGAGCAGCGGCGGGGTATATCGGCAGATGGTATAGAAAGCAAAGGCCGATTACTCCATGGTTTGCCGTTGCTGTCGGTGTATTGATGGAAATGGTGCAAATGGGAATTATTTTGCTGGTGACGAAACCGTTTGCAATAGCATGGGAGCTCGTGAAGATAATCGGTATTCCCATGATTGTCATCAATGGTTTTGGTACGCTGTTATTTATGCTTATCATTCAAACGATTTTAAGGGAAGAAGAGCGAACACGTGCTTTACAAACGCATAAAGCCTTCTTCATTGCCGATCAAACACTTCCCTTTTTCCGTCAGGGGCTAAACCCCGAATCCTGTAAAAAGGTAGCGGACATTATGTTAAGGCTAACAGAAGCGGATGCAGTGGCGATCACGGATCACCGGCAAGTGTTAGCCCATGTTGGGGCCGCTTCCGATCATCATATTCCGATGCAAGGGTTAGCGACAGGGTTAACGAAAAAAGTGCTGGAGCAGGGGAAAGTCATTACAGCTAGATCAAAGGACGAGATCTTTTGCTTTCATGAACATTGTCCTTTGCAGGCGGCCGTCGTTCTTCCGTTACAAGTGCACCAAAAAACGGTTGGAACACTAAAGCTCTATTTTACAAACTCGAGTCGTTTGAGTCATGTTCAGCAAGAACTGGCTGAAGGATTGGCAAAGCTGTTTTCCACTCAGTTGGAACTGGCAGAAGCAGAGTTGCAAAGCAAGCTGCTTAAGGATGCGGAAATCAAGGCATTACAAGCCCAGGTTCACCCCCATTTTTTGTTTAACGCGATTAATACGATTTCAGCCTTGTGCCGGACAGATGTCGAGAAGGCAAGAAAGCTTTTATTAGAACTCAGCGTATTTTTCCGCAGTAATTTACAAGGGGCTCGTCAAATGGTCATTCCGCTTGAAAAAGAATTGGAACATGTCAGGGCTTATTTACATTTAGAACAAGCCCGCTTTCCAAATAAGTATCATGTTGTTTTTCAGATTGAGCCAGGACTTGAAAGGGTGTGTATTCCGCCGTTTACATTGCAGCCGCTCGTAGAAAATGCCGTTCGCCATGCCTTTTTGCGTACTAAAAAACAAGGCGACATACTGATCAGTGCCTGTAAAAAGGGAGAAAGCCTCTGTATAGCGGTGGAAGATAACGGAAAGGGAGTTGTAAACGAAAAGCTCGAGACACTGGGACGGGAAACGGTACAATCCAAAGAAGGAACGGGAACCTCCCTCTATAATATACGAGAACGCCTGGAAGGAATTTATGGTTCAAAAGCCCGCTTCTCTATTGAAAGTAAGGAAGGAGAAGGAACGAAAGTGCAAATTACCATACCTCTAGGTGAAAAAGGAGTCAATGAGAATGATGTTGAAAGCTTTCATCGTTGATGATGAACCATTGGCAAGGGATGAATTGAAATATCTCCTGCTTAGAACGAAGCAGGTGGAAGTGGTGGGAGAGGCGGAATGTATAGAAGATGCATTGGATGATATCCGTTCTTCCGCTCCGGATTTGGTTTTTTTAGATATCGAACTTGCTGAAGACAGCGGATTGAAGCTGGCAGAACAATTGCTGTCATTTGACCATACACCTGCCATCATCTTTGCAACGGCTTATGATGAATATGCCTTGCAAGCATTCGAACTGAATGCCATTGATTATATTTTAAAACCGTTTGATGAAAGGCGCATCCGGCAAACCTTGGAGAAAATTACAAGGATGCAAACGATTGGCGAAAAAGAAGCTGCAGCAGCTCCTGTATCTGTCAGAATCCCGATTGAACAAACTGGTAAAATAGCGGTAATGGTAGAAGAACGGATCGTGTTAGTAGATATACCGTCTATTATTTTTGTAGGCTCTGTAGAAGGAAAGACTGTCATTAAAACGGGGGACTCTGAATATAAGATTGGGGAATCCCTTGTCACGATCGAAAAGAAGTTGAATAGTGCCAGTTTTATGCGGGTTCATCGGAGCTTTCTCGTAAATATCAATCATATTTCGGAAGTCCAGCCATGGTTTAATTCAACATATAATTTAATCATGACAGACAAATCGAAGGTTCCGGTCAGTCGGACATATGTTAAAGAGTTGAAACAACTGCTTGGATTTTAAGTTCAATCGGGCTGTCGCATAGGCTTAGAATAGATAGCCAGAAACGTTTTTGCTAAAAGGGAACCGGCAGAAAAATATTTGGTTGTACGTGATTTCACGTATCGGATCCTTTCAGGGGGATGACTCAAAAGGTATGGTTTTCTGCCTTTTGAGTCATCCCCATTTTACATGTCTAACGTTTTTTCATAGAGGTATTGCCAGATGTATTTCACCCTCGTATTCTTGTAACTCATCATTTGAATTTTGCATTCTATCTTGAAAACTGAATGATGGCGTTTTCATTTAGTATGATGATGTTACAAAATAGAAGGTTATGGGAGGTCACAAAAATGAATGCGGTTACAATTGTGATTGGGGCTATGTGTATACTAATGATTGCCTACCGTTTATACGGAACGTTTATGGCAGCCAAAGTATTGAAATTAGATGATTCAAAACCAACGCCTGCTCATACTTTAGAAGACGGCAAAGATTATGTACCGACAAACCGTTGGGTTTCATTCGGTCACCATTTTGCTGCCATCGCTGCAGCGGGTCCCCTTGTAGGACCGATTTTAGCGGCGCAATTCGGGTATTTGCCAGGTTTATTATGGCTATTGATAGGGGCCGTTATTGGAGGCGCTGTCCATGATGCGGTCGTGTTGTTCGCTTCTATGCGCAAAAACGGTCAATCATTATCAGAAGTAGCAAAAGAAGAATTGGGCCCTGTAGCAGGTTTTTGTACAGGCTTAGCGATGTTATTCATTATTACCATTACGATGGCGGGTTTATCCATGGTTGTATTACACGCCCTGGAACATAACCCATGGGGAACATTTGCAGTAGGAATTACCATCCCGATTGCAATGGGAGTTGGCCTGTATCATAAAAAGACGGGAAATTTAAAAGCGGCTTCCATCGTTGGATTTATCCTTATTATGATTGCGATCATCGCTGGTCCGTCTATTCAAAATACCGTTATCGGTGATTGGTTAACGCTTGATATGAAAACGCTCGCACTTATATTGCCGATTTATGCATTCTTTGCAGCGGCCCTGCCGGTGTGGTTGTTGCTCGCACCTCGTGATTATTTAAGCAGTTTCATGAAAATTGGTGTTTTCATTGCGCTCATTGTTGGTGTATTTATTGTAAACCCTGCCATTCCATTCCCTGCTGTAACGGAATTTATCAATGGCGGCGGTCCCATTTTAGCGGGTCCTGTTTGGCCGTTCATTTCCATTACGATTGCGTGCGGTGCGATTTCCGGATTCCATGCTTTTGTCGGTTCGGGAACAACGCCAAAAATGCTTGATCGCTGGAGCGACATTAAGGCTGTTGGCTTTGGAGCCATGCTTGTCGAATGTTTAGTTGCCATTATGGCCCTTATTGCTGCAACAGCATTGCAGCCTGGTGATTATTTCGCCATCAACTCCACTCCGGAAGTATTCAAAACGTTAGGAATGAACGTAGAGCATCTTCCACAGCTAAGTAAAGAAATCGGATTGGATTTAGAGGGAAGAACAGGAGGAGCCGTTACCCTTGCTGTTGGAATGACGTATATTTTTACAGAGATTCCTTGGTTCAGTAAGCTGGCATCCTACTTTTTCCAATTTGTCATCATGTTTGAAGCCGTCTTCATTTTAACGGCCATCGATGCAGGTACACGTGTTTCCCGTTATCTTATTCAAGATTTCTTCGGCGAATTTTATAAACCGCTGAAACAAGTCGATTGGCTGCCGGGATCCATTTTCGCTAGTGCACTGGCATGTTTCATGTGGGGATATTTACTATTCTCAGGAGACATTGGCTCTGTATGGGCACTCTTTGGTGTATCGAACCAATTAATGGCATCCATCGGATTGATTATCGGAGCAACTGTTATCTTGAAGATTGCTGATAAGCGCCGGTATGTCCTAACCTGCCTTGTACCTCTCGCTTACTTATATGTAACGGTAAACTATGCAGGTTATTGGATGGTCAAAAACGTTTATTTAAATCCGGAAGCTGCCGGTTACAGCGTCTTAAATGCTGCTTTATCCATTATCATGCTGATCCTGGGAGTTGTCATAATGGTTACAGCCATCAATAAGTGGATCAAGCTTTGGAATAAGCCGGAAGTTCAGCTTGGAGCAAAAACAGCATAATAAAAACAGGCGATAATATGTAACACTGAATCTATAAGGGACAAGAACTCATTTTAGATTTCCTGGATATTTAGTGGGTTTTTAAACGACGACAATATGTTGGTAAACAAATTAATTTGTTGGTACATCAACAATATGCTTGATGTACCTTTTTTTATGGTTTTATGATTACTTTTATCACTACATGTTTAACGCCACATTTATTTTAATCGCTCTGTTAATGATGTTGATTTTCTTGTATCCTATCTTCCAGAAAACTTAGAAGGAAAACCTGTGAAAACGGAGGGTCGAGCACCTGTAGACAATCCTGATGAAATTGACCGGGTTATATTCCATCATCTGTGGTGCTTCGGAGTGTGGCATGATTGGCTAACGGGAGCGTTGAAGAAGGCATAAAAAAAGACCGCTAATCGATCTTTTTTCTTTGATAAAAAATCAACTAAGAACAGAGCCTTTTATTAAATCCTATTGCTCAGTCCTTCACGGTTTGCAATTGAATTGCCGGCTATTTCCATACCACGATTTAATATTGAATTTGGTCTTTGTAAACTTTCTCTAGCCTGTGCTGGCGGAACTGCACCTGTATCTAAATAATCTGCGTCATTCCAAGAACTGCCGCCAGCATAATTATCAGATATTCTTGGTGGTTTATGATCTTGATTTGGCATAAAAAATCACTTCCGTTCGCTTGTTATATCAGGCATATTTAACTCTCTTATAGGTTGCAAATTATCCAAACCCGGGTAATATTCGTTTATCCTTCTTGCATTGCCCAAATTAGGGTAATCGGGATAGTTGGTAATATCTTGTTCAGTATCTCTGGGTGCGTTAAAATCGTTGTCTGGCATAAATACCACCTCCATCATTATATTGTGAGGGTTGTGAAGAAAAATGAGAGGAAGTATGAGGAAATGACGTATACAAGGTGAAGAAAGAGCAGCCGGATGCTCTTTTTTATTAGCTCGTTTAAAGAATATTGTTGATTTTTTTGTTAAATTAACGGGGTTAAATGTATAGAATCACATATTATTTGTCTTTAGAATGTCATATCGTTTTGAGCGAGTGTAAATCTTTCCTGTCTTTTTCGAACGGTCTTAAAGAACGGACAAATAATCATAAGCCATTCTTTCCTGCTTGTAATTAACATGAATAGCAAGAAAAAACGAACGCAACCTAAAAAGGTAGTATGATTATGTGAAGAGAGAAAGAAAGGAAGGATTTAAATCATGGCAACTGTTCTTTATATTACGGCCCATCCGCACGATGAAACTCAGTCCTATAGTATGGCAGCGGGGAAAGCTTTTATAGAGTCATACAGAGAATCACATCCGAATGACGAAGTGATTTACCTTGATTTATATAAAGAAAACATCCCGCACATTGATGCCGACGTATTCAGCGGATGGGGGAAGCTTCGCTCAGGAACAGCATTTGATCAGCTGTCTGCACAAGAAAAAGAAAAAGTTGGCCGCCTGTCACAATTGACGGATCAGTTTGTTGCTGCTGACAAGTATGTATTTGTCACACCAATGTGGAATTTTTCGTTCCCGCCGATTATGAAAGCATATATTGACTCCATCTGTACGGCCGGAAAAACGTTCAAATACACAGAACAAGGTCCAGTCGGCCTTTTAACGGATAAAAAAGCATTGCACATTCAAGCACGAGGCGGCATATATTCCGAAGGACCGGCAGCTGACATGGAAATGGGTCACCGTTATTTGGGAATTATCATGCAGTTTTTCGGTATTCCTTCTTTTGAAGGACTGTTTGTTGAGGGACATAACCAATTTCCGGACCGGGCACAGGAGATTAAAGAGAAGGCAATCGCCCAGGCACAAGAATTGGCAAAAACTTTCTAAGCACGCAACGTAAGACAGACTCCATACATGGCGGGAAGTATTTTGAATAAAGGGCAATGGAGCAATACAATTTGCGATGTCACTCATATCATGCATGCGCAAGCTAGCAAAAAATCGGGAAGGCTGTTTAGAAAAAGGCAGCCTTCCCGATTCATTTACTTTCGTTTATCCTTCAGAGTTTTCTTCAGCAAACTCTCTGCCAGACTCTCTGGCCTGTTCAACGGCTGCAAGTATTCCGTCATTAACTTCACCAGGCAGGTACGATTCACCCTCTATAATGATTGAATTAGACATGTGAACACCCATAAGGTTCATGATGAATCTTAAATAACGATCCCCAAATTCGACCTCTGCATCTGATCCTTCAAGAGTCAGTCCACACCTTGCTTGAATATGAATTGCTTTTTTTCCTTTTAGCAGGTCAGCGAGTTCCCCCTCATGACAGTCAAAAGCTTTTTCGTTCATCAGGATGATATCGATATAGGCCTTTAGTTTTGGAGGAAGAGTCCAATTCCAAAGAGGAGTGACAAAAATATACTTATCGGCAGAGAGAAATTGCTTTCTTAAGTCATGAATGGTTGAAACTTTCTCTCTCTCATTGTCCGTTAATGTGTCAGAGGTCTCGTCCAATTGCATTTTTTCCCGGGCTTTTAAGACGTCTAAGTCTATAAAAGGAACATCCATTTGATAAATATCAATTTCTACGATATCGCTTTCTAGGCTCGTCGCTCTGTATTCATCCAAAAAAGCTCGTCCAATAGCTGAAGTAAAAGAGTTTTCCCGATTATTTGGATCTGCGATGATATATAATATTTTTTCAGCCATTCATTTTCCTCTCCTTATGTTAAAGTAATAAAGTATTTGTCAGGCATAGGGATATTTATTTTTGCTTTAAATGTTCAAGCGATTTAAAAGAATCAGTCAGTGATCACTCGTAAAATAGAATGGAAATTAAAAAAATCTTTGTATGGAGGCTTTACCCGGAAAGAGATTGGCTGAAACAAAAGTTCCCATCTTTAAACCATTTATCTATATGAATCCACATAAAGAATTGAACCTGAGAAAAAACGCTCTCATGTTCAATTTTTTACGCATAAGCGGCTGACAATCTCCCTTACGGGTTCTTGTCAGCCGCTTATACGAGAGAACCTTTGTAAGCTCGTTCAAGCTGAAAAAATAGAAAGGCGAAGGACCGGTGACAGAGGTTAAAAAATTAAATTTGGTCGAAAATAGGTAGATTTTTATATATAATATGGGATATCTAGTAACGGGAAGGTGACCTAACATGGGAAAATGTAATATTGATCATTCAAAAGAAGACGTTCGAAAAAAATTCGAGTCCCAAATGGAGTGGCTGCCAGAAGACGTTTGTGCATTGTTTGACGACTTTTTGAATCGGGAGCGAACGCAAGAAGATTTAAATGAAATGTTCCATTTATTAAAAAAATATGACTTAGCAGAAGAGGAAGAAAGAGAAGAGCGGAATAAAAAGATGAGATTCCTGCTTCTCGATTAAGAGGCAGCAAAGCAAGAAAAAGAGGATGGCTCAAACGATATAAAGGGCATACCGCTTGAGCCATCCCACTGAAAGGACCCGGCCGAAAAATCCTTGGTTTTGTGGGATTTCTCTTGCCGGGTCCTTTCAGTAAAAACGTCTTTAGCTGTCTATGCGACTCCTTCTCAGAAGCTCCAACATCCTATCGGTTTAAACGGGCTTTCTTCGCTTTTCTTAGTGTCCAGCTGCGAAAGCCAAACCGTACGGCTGTTTCACTTCTTCCTGCGGAGTCAAAAAGCGACTCCTTCTCAGAAGCTCCAACATCCTATCGGTTTAAACGGGCTTTCTTCGCTTTTCTTGGTGTCCAGCTGCGAAAGCCAAACCGTACGGCTGTTTCACTTCTTCCTGCGGAGTCAAAAAGCGACTCCTTCTCAGAAGCTCCAACATCCTATCGGTTTAAACGGGCTTTCTTCGCTTTTCTTAGTGGACATATCTTCCTTGTTCGGGAACGGCCAGTTCATTAAAATATTCGGCTAAATCATTTAGTTGATTTTTCAATTCGGCACCGCTCATTGGCAGTCCATGCCCTGGTGCTGCAATGGCAGGGTGCAAGGAGGCGAGACGTTTCACCGATTCCCTTGCTTTGTCCCAGTCCGTCGTAAAGTAGGCAGGCGGCCCATGGACTTGTTTTGATTGGGAAAGAACCGCCCAGAAAGATTCTTGCTTGACCGTAATGAAGGCATCACCCGGAAGCAGGATGCGGTCATACTCCCGAAAAAGGGAGAGATGTCCTTCTGTATGTCCAGGCGTATGAATATAGCGCCACTCATGCAAGAACGGAATGGAGCCTTCACGCGGCAGCGGTTTAATATGATCACTTAAATTCACAGCACGGCGCGGAAAGAAAGGGGAAAGAAGCGACATCAAGCCACCGCCTACACTCGGGTCAGGCGGAAAATAATCCTTTTTTTCCGTGAGATAAGGAATTTCAAGTTCATGCGCATAAATGGGAACCTTCCACTCTTTTACAAGAGCACTTAATGCCCCGACATGATCGAAATGTCCATGTGTTAAAATGATGGCTTTCGGTCGGCTTTTTTTGCCGAAGCGCTCACGGGCCGTTCTTAGGATGCGGGAAGCTCCAAGTGAAATCCCCCCATCCACAAGTACCCATTCACCAGATTTTGCGCCTTTTTTTCCGATAAAATAAACATTGGCAATAAAGGTTCTTAATCCCAAAATATCCGATGCCACATGAAATCGAATCGTATTTACCATCGCTTCCTCCTTTTTCTCCTAGTATGTGTAAAATCCCACACCTTCATGTTTAACCTGCCCTAAGATTCCCGCCGAATGTAAGCATCAAAAAGGGAAAATAATCATATTGAACGATTCAGGTGAGTAATTTATAATAAGTGAAAAAAGTTTACCTGAGGAAACAAGTTTTTATCGGTAAAAAATTATTGTCTCTTTCGAAATTAAGGTGATATACAAGCACATATCTTTTCTCAAACCATAATGTGTAAAGAAGATTTTCTTATGAAATCCTTTCTTTTTTCGGGCAAAAAGTTTCCTTGGGTAAATACTTTTAAAAAAGGGAAAAAGGAGTGGAGGAGCGCATGTTTTATTCCAGAATCAAACAATTTATGGTTGGACTATTCATTTTCATCCTGGCTTTATTCATCGTTTCAGGTTGCTCAAACAATAAGGGGACTGCCACAAACGAG